>CP070817.1:540045-558954 GCA_020344255.1 Deltaproteobacteria bacterium
ATGCTCTTAATGTGGGCCCGTTTCTTCGACTCCTCAGGAGGGTAAAACCTTCTGGTTTCCTCCATCATCGAGATCATACCCTTTTCACGTGTCATCATGCTCCTCCTTCAATGTATGGACATTTTGCCCCAAGAATCGTTCAGAAAACCATTGTAGTCATGAGAACAACGGCGATCAAGACCTTTCTTTCTGTTTCTGGACGCCTCATGAGTCGTATTCAGCCGAAAACTCGCAAACTGAGAATCTGTTGACACCCCAAGGGGTTAATGATATTTTTAGGGCCATTATGCGGGATCTCAGTTTAGATTTTCATCGGGACCATCTAGCAAACAGCTTGAAGATCTTGACCCTGGAGGATCATTCGGATCCGATTGTATCCTTCCAGGTACACTTTGCCACAGGTTCCAGGAACGAGAGGCCCGGGGTTACCGGCATGTCCCACCTCTTTGAACACATGATGTTCAGGGGGTCCAAGGAATTGGGACCTGAGGAGTTCGCCCGCATCATCCAGGCCAACGGTGGGACCCTCAATGCCTTTACCACCGTCGATAATACCACCTACTTCGAGAACCTCCCCGCCGATAAACTGGAACTGGCCATCAGACTGGAGGCCGAGAGGCTTGAGTACCTCCGTCTGACCCAAGAAAACCTGGACACTGAGAGGGAGGTGGTTAGAAGTGAGAGGAAGCTGCGGGTCGTCAACTCTCCCTTCGGTCTCCTCATAGAGCAACTCTTCGCCCTGGCCTTTGAGCAACACCCCTATCAGTGGCCGGTAATCGGGTGGGATCGCGACCTGAGGCGATTGACGCTGGATGACTGCTTGGAATATTACCAGAGGGGATATGCCCCGAATAACGCGGTGATGGTCATCATCGGTGATTTCCAAAGAGACGAGGCCCTGTCCTTGGTCAAGAAATACTACGGCCACCTCAAACCAGAAGCTCCTTTGGAGCAAGTGCCAGCTCAGGAGAGACCCCAGAGAGGAGAAAGGCGCTGCATCTACAAAAAGGTATCTCAGCTGGAGGCCTTTTTCGCCGGCTTCCATGTCCCGGGGATCAAAGACACCGACATTTTCCCCCTGCTCGCCCTCAGCCATATCCTCTCCTATGGGAGATCTTCCCGTTTTTATCAACGTTTTGTCAAACCCGGCAAGGCCGTAGAGGCCAAGGTGGAGGCGGAGGCCCCGCCCTTTTGGCCCATGGATCCAGGACTGCTGCAGGTTTATGCCATTGCGGCACCCGGGGTGAAGATAGGGGACTTGGAGGAGGAGATGTGGGAGGCCATCGAGGAGATAAAAGAGGGGGAATTTAACCAGGAACTCGACAAGGCCAAAAGGGGGCTGAAGGCTTCATTCATCATGGGGCTGCAGTCCAGCTTCTTTCGGGGATTGGCTGGGGGACTCTATGAAATAAAGGCAGGTGGCTGGGAGATGGTCAACAACTTGCTACGAGGGTACGAGGGAGTGAGCATGGAAGATGTCCAGAGGGTAGCCCGGCAGTGCCTCAATGAGGACAACCGGACAGTTGTCACCTTGAAACCGATTACTCCAGAGGAGAACGAACTCCTGGGGCCGATGGAATAAGAGATGTTTCCTTTGCAAGAATCGGATATAAAAAAGGTGAGGGTTCCCACTGGCCTAACGCTAATGGGCCTAGAATATCACAAGCTACCTCTGGTATATATCACCTTGATGATAAAGAGGGGAGCTGAGAGCGACCCTGAGGGGAAGGGGGGGTTAGCCGACCTCACCGCCGAGATGCTGACTCTGGGTACAGAGAAGAGGGACAGCCAGCGGCTGGCCCTAGAGATGGAGAAGGTGGGGGCGAGGTATTCCCACAGCTCCGGTTGGGACGCCTCCTTTCTAGAGGTCCTGGGACTCTCGGAAGACTTCAGCACCTTGATGGACTTATTGGGCGATATGCTCTTGGATCCCGCCTTTTCGCACCGGGAGATGAGTCAATCCCGACAGAGGAGGATCTCCCGGTTGATACAACAACGGGACCAGGCAGAGGTCATCGCCGATGAGATGATCGTCCAGCACCTCCTTGTAGGGACCCCTTATGCGCATCCCACTTACGGCACCGTCGCCTCCCTCCAAGGTATTGAGGAAGGAGATCCCAGGTCTTTTTATCTCCATTATTATTCCCCTCGAGACACCGTCATGCTGGTGGTGGGCGATGTTTACCCTGAAAAGATATGGGGGGAGGCCGAGAATCTCTTGGGGAGGTGGAATGTCGAAGTGGGGATTGATGATCAGCACCTATCGCCTGCGAGGCGGAAAGGGAGGAAGATCATCGCAGTGAATCGCCCTGACTTAACCCAGAGCCAGATAAGATTGGGTTTGCTGGGGATCAAGAGAAAAGATGAAGATTATATCCCCTTTAAGGTGATGAACTATATCTTTGGCGGAGGGGGGTTTTCATCTCGGCTCATGCAGCGGATAAGGGCCGAGCAAGGGTACACTTATGGTATTACCAGCTCCTTTAAGGCTGGCCATATAGCGGGGTCCTTCATCATCTCCACCTATACCCCGACAGCCAATACCGTGTTGGTAGTGGAGGAGATCCTGAAATTGATGGCCGAATACATCAAGGAGGGGGCAAGGGCTCAGGAGCTTGACGAAGCGAAGCGCTATTTTATGGGGAGCTTCCCCATGAAGTTGGAAACCCCGGGGCAGATGTCCAGGGAGATCTTGGAACTAGAGCTTTACGGCATTCCTTTCAGTTATCTGTCCACTTACCGTGAGGCCATAAAGAAGGTGACTCTTGAGGAGGTCAACAACTTGGCCTCAACCTATCTCCATCCGGAAGACCTCATTATCGTAGTGGTGGGCAGGGCCGAGGCCTTCCTGGAGTCACTTGGGAATTGGGGTGAGGTAGAACTTATCGAGTATTCTGAGGCGACAAGGGTTGATCTTCCGTCAACACCCTCAAACACGCATCTACTGCCCGCCGGTCACAAAATGGGATGAGCTTCTCAGTTGAAGGGAACTCTTTCTCTTAACCTAATATCTTTAGATATCTCTAGCTTTCATATCGGTTCTCCCACGGCTTTCCGAATGGCGGTTAAGAGTTCTTCATTCTTGGCGGGTTTGGTGAAGAAGGCCTTTGCGCCAGCCTTGAGTGCTCGCTCCCTGTTGGTCGATGGATCTTTGGCCGTTAGGATGATGATGGGAATGGGAGCGGTGAGCTCCAGGGCTCTCAGGCGTTCCATAACCATGAAGCCGTCGCCGCCGGGCAGGCCGATGTCAAGGATGATCACATCGGGCCTCTCTTTTCGGGCCATGGCGACGGCAGAGGCAGCATCAGTGGCAAAGAACACGTTATAGCCGTTGGCCTTTAAGCGTACGTTCAGTCCGTTTAGCAGGTCTCTGTCGTCATCCACGATGAGAATTTTTTCTCTGGCCATAGAAGTGCCTCCTTTTTGCGAAAGGGCTTTTCAGCCGGTCTTCAATGCTGGCTGCGATATCTTCCACTACTTCTTCCACCGGTTTGTCATCCGTCACCGAAGGGAAATCCACCATAGTAAAGGAAACAGCTGTATCGAGGCCGTCATTGTGAAGATCGTCGCAGCGTGCTAAGTGCCCCTGAATTCGGCGCAGGAGAGACGTTGCCGTGCTTTGATTGGCACACACGACTGCGAAGGAGACCTCTCCCAGTTCCAAGTGGGCCATTCTAGGTAAGAGGACCTCCACATCTGGGAGAATACAGCGATTAAGAAGTTTCCAAACCTCCTCCAGCACCGTTTCATCAGTTTTTGTAAGAGGACGTTTCTCAGTGGGGAATACCTCAACAGTAACAAGCGCTACGGAGCCATTCCGAAGGTTTTTAGGGGTAAGGATACGTACAAGTCCGTCCACCAGCGAAAAAATCGGCAGAGTAAAGAAAAAGGTGCTGCCTCGCCCGAGCTGGCTCTCCACCCAGATTCTTCCATTATGGCGAGAGACCAACTCCTTGGAGATGTAGAGACCTATCCCGAGACCCTTGCGGCAAATTTCGATGGTATCGTTTGACTGGTAAAGATATTCAAAAATCTTCTCGCTCTCCTCAGGACCGATACCACATCCGGTATCGGCCACCGACACACAAAGGAAGTTAGGATCTTCGTCGAACACCTGGGCCCGGACGGTAATGGTTCCATTTGCAGGCGTAAATTTGATTCCATTATCGATCAGGTTGATGAGAATCTGTCGGACACGGCATGGATCTGCATAGGCAGGAGGGAGGTTGTCCGGAAAGTCAGCGGAGAGGGTAATGTCTTTGGCATCGGCGATTGCGCGATTCATGCTCATGGTTTCGTCGATAAGATCGGCCACGGAGACAGAATGAGGCTCAACGGTTAGCCCGCTCGTATCAGCTCGGGTCACCGCTAAGAGGTCGTCGATCATGGTTCGGAGTTGGTCCACGTTTCCTAACACGATCTCCAGATACTCCCGCTGCTGTTGGCTGAGGTCACCAGCTATTCCATCTATCATAATGGTAGTGAACTGATGGATAACGCTCAGGGGTGAACGGAGTTCGTACGAGACCTTAGAGAGAAACTGATCCTTCATTTGTAGCTGCTGTTGTCGGGTCTGTTCTAGTTCCGCCAGGATGCGTTTGTGATCGGTGATATCACGCAGCGATGCGAGGTGGACATTTTCTCCCCTCCAATTCATTTCCACCACGCGCATTTCAGCTACGGCTTCTCTTCCACCATTGCGAACGACGTCAATCTCAGTTGTTTCACCTGCTACCACAGGATAGCCGAACGATTCTGCCAGTATTTCCTCAGCTTTGCGACCGAAGAGGACTTCCGCAGCCGGGTTTACAAAACGAACAATACCTTTCTTATCTACAATGACTATAGGGTCCGCATTCTTTTCAATAATAGTCCGAAACCGCATTTCGCTCTCCCGTAGGGCATCCTCCACACGCTTTCGCTCCGCGACTTCTCGTCTCAGCTCTCTCCATCTCCGTAGTGAAAAAATGCCAAAAGAAAAGGCCAAGAAAACAAGCAGGGTGAGAAAAACATCAAATCTCCATTCGCCATATTTCTGAGACCACTCAGAAATCGTCTCCAATGCATCTAAAACTGTTGCCAATACAAATATAAGAACGGCAACCGTATAGATCATGACCAGGTCCCTGAATGCCTTCGTGTTCTTGCAATATTCCTTTATTCCTTTGTAATTCATGCCTTTCACCTCTTTTCGTTCATTTCAAGGTGCATCATCCCTTTTCATCTTGTTATGTCGCCAAGATCCTCATCTGGATGTTGAAGCATTTTTTATGCCAGTTATGAGTATTTTCTCCAAAGTAAAAATGTCTTAAAAATTAATGGGTTCAAAAGATTAAGAGGGCAAGTTGCTTATTGGTGTCCATCATGGTGACGTATTTTTTCACTTGAAAATCCTCTGTTTTCACATTCAGGTTTTATGGTTGTGACAAATAATGTCACTTACTCATATTGGGTTCAAAATCTTGACCAGTAGGGAGGTTTGACTTTTCCCACTGTTTGGGATAAAAGGCTTAAGAAAGGAGGGTGAGGCGTTGGAGCTAAAGGCCATCAGGGGATTCAACGATATCCTTCCTACTGAGACAGGGCAATGGAGGGTGGTGGAGGAGCGCGCCCGGGAGGTCCTGGAGGGGTTCGGTTTCTCCGAGATAAGGGTGCCCATCCTGGAGAAGACAGAGCTCTTCTCACGGAGCATCGGTGAGGAGACGGATATCGTGGAGAAGGAGATGTATACCTTTCAGGACCGCAGCGGGGACCTCGTCACGCTGCGCCCCGAGGCTACTGCCTCCCTGGCCAGGGCCTACATAGAGCACAAGATGTATGCCCATGACCCGATGGCCAAGCTCTATTCTATCGGCCCCATGTTCAGGCATGAGAGGCCACAAAAGGGGAGATATCGCCAGTTTCACCAGGTTGATGTGGAGGTATTCGGGGTCTCTCACCCCATGGTAGATGCCGAGGTCATGGCAATTTTAATGCACTATTTGTCCGTTTTAGGGGTCAAGGGTTGCGAACTCCAGATTACATCCCTCGGCTGCCCCACCTGCCGCGTACCTTACAAGGAGGACTTGAAGGCCTTCCTCAGAGATCATCGCTCCCAGCTCTGTCCAGATTGCCGAAGGAGGATGGAGATAAATCCCCTGCGGGTCTTCGACTGCAAGGTCCAGGGATGCCAAGAGGTGATGTCAGAGGCCCCCCTAATAGGGAATTATCTTTGCCAGGAATGCGACGAGCATTTCGCTGGGGTAAAGGCCTATCTGGAAACCCTCGATGTCCCCTATATGATAAACCCAAGGATGGTACGGGGGTTGGATTATTACACCAAGACTGCCTTTGAGGTGGTGGCAGAGGCCCTGGGTGCACAAAATGCCGTGGCGGGAGGGGGAAGATATGATCGCCTCATAGAGGAGTTGGGTGGGCCGAATATCCCTGGTATTGGCTTTTCCATCGGGATGGAGCGCCTGTTGCTGATTCTGCCTGAGGAGCCTTGCCCTTCTGGCCCATCATTATTTATCGCCGCCTTGGGAGAGGTTGCTCAACGGGAGGCCTTCAGCTTGAGCTACAGGCTCAATGTGGCCGGGGTGAGGGCGATGATGGGTTTTGAAGGACGCAGCCTCAAGGCGCAGATGCGCAGGGCGAACAAGTTTGGCGCTCGCTACGTGCTGATTATCGGTGAGGATGAACTGCGAGAGGGAAAGGCAATCCTCAGGGATATGGAAGGAAGGAGACAGCAAGAGATCCCCCTCCCAGGCGTCTTCGAAGAGGTTATCAGCCGGATAGAAGGATCTCTTTAATAATCAAAAAAACTCTTTAATCTTTTACTCCTGCTCGGATGGCGCAGTTTACGCAAGGCCTTGGCCTCGATCTGGCGGATCCTCTCTCTGGTCACGGAGAAATCCTGTCCTACTTCCTCTAAGGTGTGGTCATATTTCTCACTGATGCCAAATCTCATCCGCAAGACTTTTTCCTCCCGAGGGGTGAGAGTAGCCAAGGTCCTCTTGACCTGCTCAACTAAGTTTTTGGTCACGGCGGCCTCACCAGGGGACACGGCTTTTTTATCTTCGATGAAATCACCCAAGTGGCTGTCTTCATCCTCCCCTATGGGGGTTTCCAAAGAGATGGGCTCTTTGGCTATCTTGAGGATCTTGCGGACTTTGTCCACAGACAACTCCATCCTGTCGCCGATCTCTTCCGGATGAGGCTCCCGCCCCAATTCTTGCACGAGATAACGGGATGTCCTGATCAACTTATTGATGGTCTCGATCATATGTACGGGGATCCTAATGGTCCTAGCCTGGTCGGCGATCGCCCTGGTAATGGCCTGCCGGATCCACCAAGTGGCATAGGTGCTGAATTTGTAACCCCGGGTGTACTCAAATTTATCTACGGCCTTCATCAATCCGATGTTGCCCTCCTGGATAAGATCGAGAAACTGTAGACCCCGGTTGGTATATTTTTTAGCGATGCTCACCACCAGCCTCAGGTTGGCCTTGACCAATTCGTTCTTCGCCTCCTTGGCCATGGATTCCCCTTGAACAATACCTTCGATGGCCTTCTTCAGCCCACCTGCATAGAGGCTGGCTTCCTGTTCAATCCGCTGGATCTTCCGATAGGCATTTTTCATTCCCTTCTCAAGTTCCACAAACTCCTCTTCGTTTAGCCTCTTCTCCTTGAAGAGAGACTTCTTCCTCCCGGGGTCCCTCTTAACGTCTCGCAGAAAAGATCTCAACTTCTGTGTTGGCACCCCTAACCTCTTGGCTATCGAGGCGAGATCTTCCTCTGCCTTCTCGATCCTGCGTACTAGCCCCCTCAATTTGTCTACGATGGCCTCAAGCTGGCGTTCCCTGAGGTTAATTTGAGTGAGGAGCGTGACCATCTCCTCCCGTCTCCTCTGCAATTCTTCCTCACCAGCCTCTCCCTTTGCCTTCAACCTGCGGATCTCCTCATCGAGGAGCTCAACCTGATCTACGATTACTAGAATCTTCTCTGTATAGAACTCCTCCTCCTCCTCCTCGGCATAGCCTTCGTCATCCTCGATGTCATTGATGACATCCCTAATATCTATCCTGCACTGACGTAGGGCCTCACCTATATTCAATACTTCTTTCACCGTTACCGGGCAGTTGAGGATTACCCTAATCACCTCCTTCTTACCCTCTTCTATCCTCTTGGCAATGGTCACCTCTCCTTCTCGGGTCAAAAGTGACACCCGTCCCATCTCCCGGAGATATAACCTCACGGGATCACTGGTCTTGCCGATGAGATCAAGGTCCTCAATCTCCCTCGCTTTCTCCTCTTCGATGAACTCCTCCTCCACTTTCTGCACGCCAACCCCTTTGTCATCGTCGATGACCTCGATGTCCATCTCATCGAACATGGTCAACATATCTTCCAATTGTTCGGAGGAGACATCATCCGATGTCTTGATTTGATCAATCTCATCAAAATCGAGGAGCCCTTTATCCTTCAGGGTCATAATCTCCTTCTCCTTTTTTGGCATTATGGTTATATTTTACCATACATATAATAAATATCCCGGGTTAAGATGTTCTTGACTATTCTTGCATTTTTAAGGTCTGTTTGCGCAACAACAAGGAATGTAACAAGGCTTCATCCCCCCTTTCTTGTGCCTCTTCGATTCTCTTCGTGATGCCTTTCAGCTCTCTCTTAAGCGCCTTCAACTTGACCTGACGAAGGCAGTCCATGATGATCTTTTCTGCCATCCCTTCCTCTAGCTCCTCTTCCTGAAAAGCTAGATTGAAGGCCATCTCACTGAGGCCTCTCTCCTCCAATTGTGGAGGTAATCTGTCCAAGGAAAGATTCTCGTGGAGCTGGAAATCATGGATCACCAATTCGGCCAAGGCCCGGAGGTCTTGGTCCTCTAGCGTATCCACAACCCCCTCTTGGGCCACGAGCGGAATGAACTGTGGATTTTGGATCATCATCTGTACCAACTTTTTTTCGTTTGATATGTGTATCCTGGTGATTAACCCCTTATCTGGGGCCTCCTTCCGGTCCTTATGCATTCTACGAGCAGCGTCTAAGATTTCCCTCTCCTCCACCCCTACAATTTCGGCCAGGCGCTTGAGATAGAGACCTCTGCGCAAGCTATCCCTGATTTGGAGAAGAAAAGGAAGGACAGCCTCTACTGACTTGGCCCTGCCCTCCACTGTGCTCAGGTCATACCCTTCCATCAAGACCTCCATGGCGTACTCCACCCCTGGTACTGCCCTCTCCTCTAACGCCTGGAGGGTAAACCCTCTTTGAAAATAGGTATCCGGGTCTAGTCCATCAGGCAAGGGGATCATTGCTGGAAATGCATCCTCCTGGATGAAAGTCTCCAAGGCCCTGAGGGCTGCCTTTATGCCGGCCTCATCGGGGTCGAAGAGGAGGAAAAACTCTTTCCCAAATCTCCGTAAAAGGCTTACCTGCTGAGTGGTGAGGGCGGTCCCCAACGTAGCCACCACGTTGTTCACTCCTCTCTGCGACATACTGAGGAGGTCAAAATATCCCTCCACAATGAAAACCCTTCCCCCCTCCCTCTGGATATATTTCTTTGCGATATTTAGTCCATAAAGACTTCCACCTTTTTTATAGAGGGACGACTCCGGTGAGTTGAGGTATTTAGGTTCCCCTTTTTCATCCAAGACCCGACCTCCAAACCCGATCACCCTGTCCCGCAGGTCAAAGATGGGGAAGATGATCCGGTCCCGGAACCTATCATACCACCCCCCTTTCTTGGGTATAATAAGACCGAGGGCCTCCGCCTCTTTTAGATTTACCCCTTTCTTCTTAAGATGGTTCAGCAAGGCATCCCATTGGGAGGGCGCATATCCGATCTTGTACTCCTCCCAGACGCCCCTGTCTATCCCTCTGCGCTCCAGATAGTCTCTGGCGACCTTCCCCTCCCTACCCTCCATTATCTTGTTGATGTAGAACTCCAACGCCAAGGCATTGATCTTAAATAAGCCCTCCCTCCTCTCATCCTTTGCCGACACCCTAACTTCGGGTATTTTCACCCCATACCTCTGGGCTAAGGTCTTGGCCGCCTCCGCAAAAGAGATCTGCTCATACCTCATGAGGAAGGTGAAGACATTTCCCCCGGCTTCACACCCAAAGCAATGGAATAGCTGCTTCTCTTCACTCACCACAAAAGAAGGGGTTTTTTCCTGATGAAAGGGGCAGAGCCCTTTATAGTTCTTCCCGGCCTTTTTGAGGGCCACGTAATCGGAGATCACCTCCACAATATCCGCCCGCTGCCTGATCTCCTCCAAAACCTCATCAGGGATTAAACCCCCCATACCCTCACCTCAACTCTACTACGGTGACTCCCAGGCCACCTTCATTCAACTCCCCTCCCCTGGATTCCTTCACCCATTTATGTCCCTTCAGATGTCCTTGGATCGCCTCCCGCAGTCTCCCGGATCCAATCCCATGGATGATATGGACCCTTTCCCACCCCTTTAAGAGGGCATCATCCAAGAACTTTTCCACCTTGGGGAGGGCCTCATCTACCCTCAAACCGATCACATTTAGCTCCCCATGGGGAGGGTGATCCGAGGGATCCAGGGTGAGCTGATAATGCATTTCTTCCCCCTTCATCTCCTCTTCCCGGGAAACGAACCTCAGCTCTTGAAGAGGGGCCTTGACTCGTATCCCGCCAATCGATACCTCTGCCCGAAGAGGATCATGGGAGAGTTCCACCACCGCTCCCTGTTTGCCCAGGCTTATGACCTCCACCTGGTCCCCCTCTCTGATCTCTTCACCCCCTCCCCTTCGCCTCCTCTTAGGGAAGTGGTGCATGAAATCTTCTTTTATGCGTTTGAACTCTCCCTTTAACTCCGGTACTTTCTCCTTCCTCTCCTCGGCCTTCTTTAAAACCTCCCTGAGGCGCGCCTCCAGCGAACTAGTGATCCTTTTGCCGTCTTCCTCAGTCCTTTTGACAAGCTTCCTCCTCTTTTCCTGTATTTCTTCTGCCGCTCGGCGCAACCGGTCCCGTTCTTGCATTGCATCCTCTCTGACCCGAATCGCCTCTATCTTCTCCCTCTCCAGGCCCCGGTGCAGGTGTTCCAGCTCTCCCATGAGATGCTCCAGATCACCTTGGACTCCTTCCTGACAATCCCTTGCCCTCTCCAAGACCTCCCCTTTGAGACCCAACCTCTCAGCGATGAGGAAAGTCTGACTCGTCCCCGGTCTCCCGTAGAGAAGACGATAGGTGGGTTCGAGGGTCTCCTCATCAAACTCCACGGCCACATTGGCCACATCTCCGTGGCGATAGGCATAGGCCTTCAAGGGGTTGAAGTGACTGGTGACCACGGCATATCCACCCTTCTGTCTTACGTAGTCCAAAAGTCCCATAGCCAAGGCCGCTCCCTGAGAATACTCTGTCCCCACCCCGATCTCATCTATGAGCAGCAAGGATGTACCGCTTATCCCATCGAGGACTCGATTCAGCCACAGGATAAAGGAGGAAAAGGTACTGAGATGTTCCTGTAGATTCTGTTCGTCCCCTATATGGGCGAATATGTCTTGGAATAGATTCACCTCACTGTCTGGGGCAGCGGGAATGTGTAATCCCGCCTGTACCATGAGGGATAAAAGGCCCAAAGTCTTCAGAGCTACGGTCTTCCCGCCTGTATTGGCCCCACTGATGACCAGTATTCTCTGACCTCGGTCCATGTACAGATCTATGGGGACTACCTCGTCTTCCCCTTCCTGCTGCTGGGCCTGGATCAACAAGGGGTGTCTCGCTGCCATCAGCCTCACCCGCCCTTCAGTATTTAGAGCTGGCTGGACGCCATGGAAGGAAACGCTGAATCTGGCCTTGGCATAGATGGCATCTACCCTTCCCTGTAGGACCAGGTCATGGAGGAGTTCCTCCCTACGCTCTCGGACCAAAGCAGTCAGCCTCCTGAGGACCTTCTCCTCCTCTTCTTCTTGCTCTCTTTGCAGGACGTTTAACTCATTGTTGAACTCTACCACCCCCATAGGCTCCAAGTATAGGCTCATCCTAGACTGGGAGTAGTCGTGCACGATTCCCTTCACCCTCCCCTTGAAATCGGCCCTTATTAGGATCACATAGCGGCCATTCCGTTGGGTGATCACCTCGTCCTGGAAGGCTCTCCTTAAGTCCTTGCGTCCTAAAAGGTGTTCCAGCTTCTCTTGGACAACCCCACGGACCCTTTTTATCCTTCCCCTTACCTCTTTCAGATGGGGGCTTGCCTCATCATATATATCACCCCCCGGGCCAATAGCCCTCTCTATCTCTTGGGCCAGTTGCCTAGGGGCAGAGAATTCCTCACCAATCTCCTTCAACCGAGAAAATCGCTCCCCTAGATGTCGGAGAGATCCTTTCAGAGAGCACGACACCCTCACTGAGGCGCCTACCCCCCAGAGCTCTTGGGCGGTGAGGATTGCTCCCTCAAGGTGGGTGCGCTGGAGGACAGGTTCGATGTCTTCTATTCCGTGCAGGGGAAGATCTAGCCCTCCTTCTATGACTTCCTTGAGCTCCGTAACCTCCGTAAGGAGCCCCTCTACCTGCTGGGGAATATCGAGGGGACGGATCCTCTCGCACTCCCTCTTACCCAGCTCGGACGCGGCAAAATCCTTGAGGATCCTCAATATCTCGTAAAACTCCAGAGAGGATAGAGTGTGGGCGTCCATCACTTGGGTGCTTTCCAAGGGGGCAATGGAACATCACGCCCCTTGGGGAAATAGATTTTAGCTACGCTCCTTGACTTTTTTGGATCACGTGATCGGACTAGAGAAGCAAGAAAATGGGGTCTGCTGATTACCCCGAAAGCCTCTTTCGGACAAGCTCGTTGACCATCCTTCCTTCAGCCCTGCCGACAATCCGGGGCATTAAGACCTTCATGACCTTCCCCAGGTCCTGAGGAGTAGAGGCGCCTGTCTCCTCTAACACCCTAGAAATCTCCACCTCCAGTTCTTCAGGACTGAGTTGTTGCGGTAAGAAGGACTGGAGGACTTCTATCTCCTTCTCCTCTTTGGCCACCAGGTCGTCCCTCTGACCAGCCTTAAACTGCTCTATGGACTCCCTGTTTTTCTTTACCAATCCAGATATTACCTGGATTAGCTCCTCGTCGGACAACTCCCTCCGGAGTTCTTTCTCTTTGTTTTGTAAAGCCGCCAGGGCCAGCCTAATAATTGAGAGCCTCGATTTGTCCTTTTCTTTGGCGGCCCTTTTCATATCTTCCATCAATCTATCCTTAATTTGCATAGAGGCTCCATCGGAAATTATAATTTGCTTAAACTATAAAGTATAACATCATAATAACAAAAGTCAAGAAAACGATTTCATAATAATGAATTTATGCAGGTTCTCTGTTTCATAAATGTCCTCGTATTATAGATAATGTTTTATTTTCATATGTCAAGGCTGATTTCCTGCGGTGATTTCCAGGATGAATCTCTTACATAAAATTCTTTAGGGGCCTTTCCCCAGTACTGTGGTTCAAGAATCTGCAGAGTCAACAAAAGCTTGCGAGCCTAATTTTACCGTGATATTTTCACGGTAGAATAATTGATTCTTTCCACATCGGCGGAGGATAATATGCTTAACATGGAGATACCAGGAAGGGGGGAGCACAAGATAGAGTTCTTGGTCTTGGATATGAACGGGACCATCTCCACTGACGGGAGGATCTCAGCCAAGGTCAAGGACAAGGTTAACCTTCTCGCCAAGAAGCTTACTGTTTATATTCTCACCGCCGATACACGAGGAGATGCCCAGGAGAGACTAGGTCGTATCGAGGCAGAACTGGTGAAGCTTGATGAAGGCGAGGAGGCCTCTCAGAAGGGGAGGTTTATAAGGGAGATAGGAGCGGAGGGGACCATCGCTGTGGGAAACGGGTATAACGACCACCTGATGGTGAAGGAAGCAGTCCTGGGCATAGCCATTATCGGCAGGGAGGGGGCAGCCAAGGAAACGATCTCCAACGCCGATGTGGTGGTCAGTGATGTCCTGGACGCCCTAGACCTTCTCTTGAAGCCGCTCAGACATCGGGCGACCCTCAGGAAATAAGCGAGAAGAGTTTGATTTTGCGTAGTTGTGTGTTACCATAACCAACAACTTCTCATGTGATGTAACAGATGCATTATTTCCAATACAAAGATGGTCGTCTATACTGCGAAGAGGTCTTGGTGGAGGACATAGCCCGCCAGGTAGGGACGCCCTTTTACCTTTACAGTCACCGGACCTTGGTCCGTCACTTCCGGGCCTTTGACTCAGCCTTCAGTGAGCTCCCCCACCTGATCTGCTATTCGGCTAAGGCTAACTCCAATTTGGCAGTGCTCAAAACCTTTATTAATTTGGGAGGTGGGGTGGATGTAGTCTCAGCCGGAGAGCTCTTCCGAGCCCTGCGTGCGGGGGCCGATCCTTCCAAGATCGTCTATTCCGGGGTGGGAAAACGGGAGGATGAGATCAGGTATGCCCTGCTGGAGGGGATCTTGATGCTCAATGTGGAGTCCTATCAGGAATTCCATCTCATCAACGGCATCGCAGGTAAATTAGGGATCAAGGCTCCGATATCGTTCCGGGTCAATCCCGACATTGACCCTCAAACCCACCCCTATATCGCCACTGGTATAAGGCAGGCCAAGTTTGGAATCGATATCGAACAGGCGCTGCGGTGGTATAGGGAGGCCAAGGAATTACCTCACCTGGAGATAAGGGGGGTGAGCTGCCACATAGGCTCTCAGCTCACTGAACTAGGACCTTTTGTGGAGGCTATGAAAAGGGTGAAAGAGCTGGCCCTCAAACTGAGGAACGAGGGAATGGGGGTGGAATACGTGGATCTGGGAGGGGGGTTGGGGATCACATACCACCAAGAGGAGCCACCCCATCCCCAGGAATATGCCCTGGCCATCATCGGGGAAGGGAAGGATTTACCCTGCACCTACATCTTTGAGCCCGGTAGGGTAATTGTGGGCAATGCCGGGATTCTGGTTACGCGTGTCCTCTATACTAAAGAGGGGGAGAAGAACTTTGTCGTTGTCGATGGGGCCATGAACGACCTCGTCCGACCTACCTTATATGGGGCCTATCAGGGGATCGTCTCGGTTACTGAAAAAGGGGGGGATGAGATGGTGGCCGATATGGTGGGCCCCATCTGCGAATCGGGCGACTTTTTGGCTCAGGACAGGTTAATGGCCCGTTTCGAGCCAGGGGATCTAGTGGCAGTGATGAGCGCTGGGGCCTATGGTTTCTCCATGTCCTCCAACTATAACTCCCGTCCCAGGGTGCCGGAGGTCTTGGTAAAAGACGGGGAATTCTTTGTGATCAGGGAACGAGAATCTTACGAAGACCTGATCCGAGGGGAGATGATCCCCCCTATCTGAAGGGGTGATTGATGGAATGGATTGAGTCGTCTCAATTGACGGGTGGGATCAATGATTACATCCTCAGGGGCAACTGGAAGGGGAAGATCGATGTGTTGGATTTGGGTCCACGGGCCTTTTTTTAGTAATACCTTGAATCTGCGGAGGCCAATGGGGACATCGTCAAGGTTGACGGTGGCGAAAGTATCTCTTTCAATGATAGGAGGATATGGGAGAAGTCTAGCTGGGAGCGATTGAGGATGGTCTGTCAAGGTTAGCTTGGGGAGGAAAGTATAGCTTGAAGGTCTTGGACACTATCTTAGGTGCTGTTGGCAATACTCCTGTGGTGAGATTGAAGGAGATAACACAGTACGAGGTATTCGCCAAGGCGGAGTATCTCAGCCCAGGAGGTAGCATCAAGGACCGGGTAGCAAAGTACCTCATTGAGGAGGCGGAAAAGGACGGGAAACTGAGGAAGGGTTCCATCATCATGGAACCATCTTCGGGGAATACGGGTATTGGGATAACCTTGGTAGGGGTGCAGAAAGGGTATCGGGTTATCATCGTCATGCCTGAGAATATGAGCGAGGAGCGCAAGAAGATCATCCGGGCCTTTGGGGGGGAGCTGATTCTGACTTCTGCAGAGGCAGGGATCGAAGGGGCAGTTGAGAAGACCATGGAACTGGCCGCAAAAGACCCTGATATCTATGTCCCCCAGCAATTTGAAAACCCTAAGAACCCGGAGATCCACTACCTGAGCACCGGTCCAGAGATATGGGATCAGATGGGGGGAAAGGTTGACTTCTTTGTTGCTGGGGTGGGAAGCGGGGGTACCCTGGGTGGAGTAGGGAAGTTCCTCAAGGAGATGAATCGCCGGATTAAGCTCATCGCTGTAGAGCCCCAGAACAGCGCGGCCCTCCTCGGTCATGAACCAGGGCTCCATCAGATCCAGGGCATCGGTGACGGTTTCATTCCGTCTGTACTGGACACTTCCCTTATCGATGGGGTGGTTACGGTAACCGATGAGGATGCCATCGAGACTACCCGTCGGCTTGCTAAAGAGGAGGGCCTCCTGGTAGGGACTTCTTCAGGGGCCAATGTCTGGGCCGCTATACGGCTGGCTGAAAGGGGAGGGGGAAATATCGTCACCGTGCTGCCCGACCGGGCAGAGAGGTACTTCAGCACCAGTCTGATCTAAGAATGGATCTTTGCCAACTCGATTGGTGAAGTTAAGAGGATTCAAAGGGTCAAGTTTTGAGCGAGGTTAAAGGGTTCAAATTTAGCAACTTTTTTGGAGAAGAACTTTAAAAATAGACTCATGTTTGAGGTGATGAAATGATTAACGCTGTTGTCGTAGGGGCTGCCGGTCGAATGGGGCGTATGGTGGTAAACGCCATTCAAAACTCTGATGGTATCTCATGCCGTGGGGCAGTGGAGGCCGTTGGACATCCCTCTCTAGGACGGGATGCTGGAGTGGTGGCCGGTCTAGGCGAGCTGGGGGTGAGGATACAGGATGATCTCAAATCGGTGATCCAGCAGGGTGATGTCATCGTAGACTTTACCTCGGCCGAGGCTTCTTTGGGGAATATCGAGGTGGCTGCCGGATATCACAAGCCCATGGTGGTGGGCAGTACCGGTTTTTCAGCGAAACAGATGGATGATGTGAGGAGGCTCACGAAAGAGATGCCGTGCGTCATCTCCCCAAACATGAGCGTTGGGGTAAATCTGCTGTTCAGGATAGTGGAGGAGATTGCTCGGGTCTTGGGGCAAGACTACGATGTGGAGATAGTTGAAGCTCACCATCGCATGAAAAAGGACGCCCCCAGCGGGACCGCCCTGCGTTTGGGTGAGGTGATCGCCCGGGCCCTGGGAAGGGATTGGGAAGAAGTAGGCGTCTATGGCAGAAAGGGGATGGTCGGTGAACGTACTAATGCGGAAATTGGGATTCAGGCGATCAGGGCAGGTGATATCGTAGGAGAGCATACGGTGTTCTTCGGGGGGATGGGGGAGAGGATAGAGGTCACCCACCGAGCCCACACCAGGGATACCTTCGCCAGGGGAGCTGTTCGAGCGGCCAAGTGGGTAGTAGGGCGGAAACCAGGTCTCTATGACATGGGCGATGTTCTAGGGCTTAAGGAGAGCAAGGCCTAAAACCGGGGATAGCCCCTTCTTCTCTTTTTGCCCTCAGTTTAATCTATTGTATAGGAATTTCCGGAAAAAGACCCAAGACGAACAAAAAGAGGCGCTGCTTCGGCGATCTAGGTTGAGGGAGCAGATCCCTCCTCTACCCTGATCAAGGTAGTTTTTGCCTGGATGATGTCAAGCTTGTTTATCTTCCAAAGGGCTTGGCGTATATTCTTCTCCTTGGCCTCGTGGGTCATCATAACGATGGGTACCGCCCCCTTTACCCTCCTTCCCTTCTGTATTACCGAGGCGATGCTGATCTCATGGTTCCCCAGGATGCCCGAGATCTTGGAGAGGACTCCGGGACGGTCCACGGCGGTAAACCTCAGATAGTAAGGATTTACTACCTCCTCCATATCCTTCATCACCCTCCCCTGAGACGACCAAAAGGGGGCAATGGGTTCCTGTTCCTTGACATCTTTGATTATGTCCCGGCAAAGGTCCACCAAGTCACTCACCACAGCGCTCCCGGTGGGCATTCCTCCTGCCCCCTGCCCGTAAAACATGGTGGGCCCAACGGCATCCCCGGAGACATAGATGGCATTGAAAACACCCTCCACCGTAGAGAGGAGGTGATGGGCCGGGAGCATGGTGGGATGGACCCGGAGCTCAACCCTTTCGCCATCCCACTTCCCTATGGCCAAGAGTTTAACCCGATAGCCGAACTCAAGGCTGTACTGGATGTCTAGTGGAGTGATGCGCGATATTCCTTCCACAAAGATATCGTGAAAGTTCACCTTAGTGCCAAAGGCCAGAGCTGCCAGAATGGAGAGTTTATGGGCGGCATCTATCCCCTCCACATCAAGGGTAGGATCTGCCTCGGCAAAACCCAAGCGCTGCGCCTCCTTCAAGGTCTCACGAAACCTCTTTCGCTCTTGGGTCATTCTGGTCAAGATGTAATTAGAGGTACCGTTGAGTATTCCAAAAATAGAGATGATTCGATTGGCCACCAGTCCCTCCCGGACGGAGCGGATGATGGGGATACCCCCTCCCACACTTGCCTCAAATCCAATCCTCACCCCATATCTTTGGGCGGCGGCGAATATCTCCTCTCCGTGAAGGGCCAGCAGGGCCTTATTGGCCGTGACCACGTGTTTGCCATTTTCCATGGCCTTCAAGATATAAGTACGCGCCGGTTCAACCCCACCCATCAATTCGAGCATTATGGATATCTCAGGGTCCCTGATTACTTCATGGGCGTCTGAGGTCAACACCTCCCTCGGTACGGCCACTCCTCTATCCCTCTCCAGATCAATGTCAACGATCTTGTGTAAGCGAATTCTCCCTCCCAAGCGCCCCTCTATCAAGGGGGCATTCTCCCGAAGTAACTTTACCACCCCAGTGCCGACGGTGCCGAAGCCGATGAGTCCTACCTTAATTTCCCTCACTCTT
>CP070817.1:559054-572477 GCA_020344255.1 Deltaproteobacteria bacterium
CCATGGGTGGAGATCGATGATGTTCAAGTTTCGTTCCGCCATGAGCTTTTTCCCTGGCCCCTCTCCCTGGAGGGAGGAAACCTGACCCTCCGGGAGGGTATGCTGAACTGGAATGGGGTAAAGGGGAGGCTGGGCAGCAGCACCCTGTCTTCTGGAACGGTGAAGGCCTCCTTATCGGGGAAGAGACCATCCCTGGAGATCTCTCACCTCCAAGGGAATATGGCCTTAGAGGAGATGGGAGCATGGTTAAAAGAGGATGTAGGGCTGAAGGGGCTGAAATCCGTAAAAGGAGATCTCAAACTAAAGACCCTGAAGCTCAAAGCCACCCTCAATCCCCTCCGAGTAAAGGACATTTCCTTTCACGGGCGGCCTTCCGATGTGGCCATCCATCAATCATTTACCCCCTTTCCCGTTTTCCTGGAGGGGGGAGACCTCTCCCTCCAGGAGGAGGTGCTGACTTGGAAGGGGTTAAAGGGAAAGCTTGGAAGGAGCACCCTCTCGCATGGGGTGGGTAGGCTCTCTTTTCTGGATGGAAGGCCTTCTCTGGAGGTCTCTTCCCTTAGGGGAAAAATCACTCTGGATGAGATAGGGTCATGGATAAAGGAAAGTTTTGGGCTGGAGTGCTTGAAAAGCATAACGGGAGACCTTGAACTCAAGGATTTAAAGCTCAGGGCTGCTCTCAATCCCTTCCAAGTGGAGGACATTTCCTTTCTTGCGCGCCCTGGCGATGTGGCCATCCATTCATCCTTTTCCCCCATTCCCGTTTTCTTGAAGGGAGGGGAAGTCAGATGCACCAGTGGTGTTATTCTGAATGAATTAAGGGATGGGAAGGTCAAGCCTTCCGGGAAGCTTACCTGGGGGGCCGATGCCATATCATGGAGGGATTACAGCTGGAGAGACGCCGAAGGAATTGTCACCTTTGGGAGGCAGGGGACCGAGTTAACAGTCGTCAGGGCAACTCTCTGCGATATTAACTGTCAGGGGACTATATCCCAAGGAAGAGAGTCGACCACTCTCGGCTTTCGATTCAGGACACAGGAGGCCGAGCTCTCCTCAGCCATACCCTGTCTGGGCAGGGAAGCCCACATTGAGGGAAAGTTCCTCTTGGATGGGAATATAACGGCCAAAGGCAAAGAGGACCCCATCAGAGAGGGCTCTCAGGGAAGCCTCCTCTTCCATTCACACCAGGGCAGAATTTACCGTTGGACCCTCCTCTCCCGGCTTTTTTCCCTTCTAAACGTAATAGAATATTTTAAAGGGAAATTCCCCGACTTTACCCAGGAGGGGTTCCGGTACGATAGGTTCACACTAAAAGGGGATATAAGAAATGCAACGCTCCATTTAGAGGAGGCAGTAATAGATGGTCCGGCGATGAAGATCGTGGGGGAGGGAAAGATCGACCTTTACAAAGGAGAAACAGATCTGATAGTCCTCCTGGCGCCCCTGAAGACGGTGGACATCGTCATGGACCATATACCCATCTTAGGAAAGATCTTCACTGGGAAAAGCGGTACCTTTATCTCTATACCCTTCAGTGTCAAGGGACCCGTCAACGACCCCAAGATAACCCCCCTTCCTCCATCGGCCATAGGGTCTGCTCTCTGGGGATTGCTAAAAAGGACTCTGCAGGCCCCGATTGAGGTGATAAAACCGGTGCTCCCAAAAAAATAATATAAGCGTTCAGCAGTCAGCCGTAGCTTCAATCCGTTTGGTTAAAGCTCAGGGGGAAGCTCCTTGAGCTGGGCGAGGGAGAAGACGGGACCATCAGTGCAGACGTACTTGGTGCCGATATTGCACCGTCCGCAGAGTCCAATCCCGCACTTCATTCTCCGCTCTAAGGTGGTGATGACCTGATCGTCTTTGAACCCGAGCCCATCAAGGGCCTGTAAGGTGAAACGGATCATAATGGGCGGACCGCAGGTTACGGCCACCTTTCCTTCAGGGGAGGGAGCGAGCTCTTTGAGCACGTTGGGGACCAACCCCACCCTTCTATCCCAGTCTGGGAATTCCCGGTCCACGGTGAGGATGAGCTCCATGTCATCCCGGCCTTCCCAATCCTTCAATTCCTCTTTATAACAGAGATCCTGAGGTGAGCGGGCACCGTACAAAAGGGTGATGTTACCGTAGTCCTCACGGTTATCCAGCATGAAGAGCAAGAGGGTCCTCAGGGGGGCCATACCGATACCTCCCCCGATAAAGTAGATGTCTTTACCCTTCATTTCCTCGTAGGGAAACCAATTCCCCAAAGGGCCCCTCACCCCGACGGGATCTGCTTCCTTGAGCTGGTGGAGTCGTTCCGTCACCTCACCCGCTCGCATAATGCTGAACTGCAGGTATTCCATCCGAGTGGGCGGGGAGTTGATGACGAAGGTTGCTTCTCCCACACCGAAAATCGACAACTGAGCCACCTGCCCGGGTTCAAAGCGAAACGACTGCATACGATGCTGATCGTTCAGCACTACCTGCAAGGACTTGATGTTAGGGGCCTCATGGATGACCTTTCCTACCGTGCCAATGTCCGGGAGAAATGGATTTCCGGAGTTATCCATGAGCCTTTGCCTCCCGGAGGACCTGTCGGATGTCGAGGGACGCAGGACACACCTTAATACAACGGCCACAGCCACTACAGCCGAACATCCCCTCATAACTGGTCGGATGATAGCTGAACTTATGCCCGATGCGATTTCTGTACCGTTCGGTCTTCGTCGGACGAGGATTGTGCCCGCTGGCTTCTAAGGTGTAGAGGTAGAACATACAGGAGTCCCACGTACGGATCCTTGACCCCTCTATCCCTGTAGTGTCGTCGGTGATGGTGAAGCAAAAACAGGTGGGGCACACGTACGTACAAGCGGCACAACTGATGCACTTGGCAGTGACCTGTTCCCAAAAATCAGTACCGAAAATATCCAACAATTGTTCAGCGATGCCATCCAACTCGAGCTCTCTTTCCACGCTGACCTTCTCTCGAGCCTCCCCAGCTTCCCCTGCCTTGTCGCCGGCTGGCGTGAAAGCCTCATCCTGGAGCAACGTCTCCCCCTTTTCAGTAACCGGCTCAGCAACGTATCCTCCCGTCACAATAGTTAGAATGATGTCTGATCCCTCTATGCCGGTTGGACTTCCACCGACACTGGTGCAGAAACACGTGCTTTCCGGCTGGGTGCAGAGTACGGTGACTATTGTCGTTGCCTCCCGCCGGGCCTTATAATAAGGGTCCCTCCACTGGCCATCGGTAAAGACTGCGTCAAAGACCGTGAGACCGCGCGCATCGCACGGACGTACCCCAAAGATGATGGTTGGAGGAGCTTCTAGCGTCTCTTCAACCTGGACCTCGGATTTTTCCAGATCTTCTGCGTCCTTACGGTACCTATAGCTGACGAGACCTTCAGTCTGGGGAAAAAGGAGCTCCTTTGGGGGAAGGGTAGTCTGCTCGTCGAGGGCAAGCCCAGCACTCTCCGCGAATTCCTGAAAGAGTACGATGGTGTCTGATACCTTCACCGGCGCAAAGACCCGATACGTATTACCGAGCCTTCTCAGCAATGCTGGTATGTTGTCGGTCGCCAGAAATCGTGCTTCTCGACTCACCACTCTCTCTCCTGAATCGTCGGCTCCTCCACTTTGAAGGTATACAACGGCGGTGTATCCTCTGGATTTACTCCCGCCTCATAACCAAAGAGCTCTTTGATCTCTTTGTTGATCTTCCGGCGGATGCGCTGGATAGGAATGTCCATTGGACAAGCCCGTTCGCATTCCCCGCAGTCGGTGCAGCGACCTGCCAAGTGCAGGGCATGCATGATGTGCCACATGACCTTCTCGCTGACTCCTGCCCGCTGGCTGAGCCACCGTGGATTTCTCGATTCGGCCGCACAATAATCCTGGCAGACACATAGTGGGCACGCATTCCGACAGGCGTAACAGCGGATGCATCGATCCAGTTCACGTTCCCAATGTGCCAACCGGTCCTGCACATCCAGCTCTTCTATCACCTCTACTTCTTTATAGAGGACTTCAGTCGGCCTCTGAGGGGGCAGGACCTCTCCAGCTAGGTGGTCATAGATTAAGGGAGTCGGATACTGACAGGAAAGGCACTTCGTTGCCAGAACATCGTCCAGAGGGATCTCTTCCCGCCCTTGAGGGATTTCGATGACCACAGCATCATCCATCAAGGATACTGCCCTCATCTGAGAGGTATCTATTCGGGACTTGATCTTAGATAGGTCAACAACTCCGCGACACGGTATCCCGAAAATCACTATTTCCTCTCTCTTGATGAGCCCCTCCTGCAGAAGTTGGATTACGGAGCGACTGTCGCACCCCTTGAGCAGAATTCCCACCCTTCTCCCCTTCAACGAAGGGAGATAGGACGCAAGATTGTGTACACAGAGCGGGTTCCAGATCAGTCGGTCGATATCCCCCGGGGTGCGGATAAAGAGAGGTGAGGCGTGTAACGGATCATACCCCTGCTCCCAGCCAATGACGAACTCAAGGCCCTCCAACTCTCGTTGGACACCATCCTTTAATTTATCTAATATCGCCACCGCCGTTTCCTTCACCAAAGTTGCGACGTGGTCCTAGCGCGTGAACCTGGTCAGTAAAGTCCGTTACCACCTTCTGCCAACGGGCCCCTTCGGAGGCAGAAACCCAGGTGTATTCGAACCTGCCGGGCTCAATCCCCATAAACGGGAGAAATCGTTTCAGTACCTCGAGCCGGCGTCGGGCGTAGAAGTTTCCCTCAGAATAGTGACAATCGCGCGGGTGGCAGCCGGAGACCAGCACTCCGTCAGCCCCCTCCATGAAGGCCTTGACCACCAATAGGGGATCCACCCTCCCTGAACAGGGGACGCGGATGATCCTCAGATCGGTCGGTTGCTTGAAACGGGAGACACCGGCGGTGTCAGCACCGCCATACGAGCACCAGTTGCAGAGGAATCCTATTATCCTGAGCTCCGTTCCCTCCATGCCTGGCATAAAGCCTCTACCTCCGCGATAAGCTGGTTATCAGTGCACTGTTGTAGCTGAATGGCCCCAGAAGGGCAGATTGACGTACAGAGGCCACACCCCTGACAGACCGTCTCGATGACATGGCCCACCACCCTCCCGTCTGGAAGCTCCTTCTCCTCAATAGCCTGAAAAGGGCAGGTGTCGGCGCACTTGAGGCATCCCACACACCTGAGCTCCATCACCTGGGCGATCTGGGGATCGGATTCCAACTGGTCTTTGGAGAAGAGCGACAGGACCTTGCTGGCTGCAGCGCTCCCCTGACCGACTGCAGCAGGTATGTCTTTCGGCCCTTGACAGGCACCGGCCAAAAATACCCCTGATGTATTGGTCTCTACCGGCCTGAGCTTCGGGTGGCTCTCCATGTAGAAGCCATACTCGTCGTAGGAGATCCTGAGCTTTTCGGCCAGTTCCTCGGCCTCGGGGGCACATGTCGCTGCTGTCGCCAGGACCACCAGATCCGTTTCAACTTCCACCTGTGTCCCCAGGAGGGTATCTGCACCCCTCACTACCATCCGCTTGCCTTTAGGATAAATCCGGGAGACGCGGCCCCTGACGTACTGCACCCCATATTCCTCTTGGGCCCGGCGGATGAACTCCTCATACCCCTTGCTGGGGGAACGGGTGTCCATATAGAAGACATAGACCTCAGAATCGGGGATGTGATCTCTGGTCAGAATGGCTTGTTTCGCAATATACATGCAGCAAAAGTTGGAACAGTATGGACGGTCCAGCGAGGCATCTCGAGACCCTGCACAGGATATGAAAACCACCCGCTTCGGTTCTTCGCCATCTGAGGGGCGAACGACGTGTCCTTGCGTCGGACCGGATGCATTGAGGAACCGCTCGTACTGGATGCCGGTAATCACATCTGGATATCGCCCTGCGCCGTATTCTCCCAATTCTTCCATGTTCAGAAGGCCATACCCAGTGGCCACGATGATGGCTCCTACTTCCTCGGCCACAATCTCATCTTCCATCTCATAGTCGATAGCCCCTAGGGGACAGACCTTGGCACAAACCCCGCACTTCCCCTTGGTGAACTGGCGGCAATATTCGGGATCTATTGTCGCCTTCTTTGGGATGGCCTGAGGAAAGGAAATATTAATGGCGGTCGTATCAGCGATTCCTTCGTTGTGGTAATCATATGCCTTTTTGCTGGGGCACTTCTCCATGCAGAGACCGCAACCCGTGCACTTGCCCCAGTCAACGTAGGTGGCCTTTCGCCTGATGTTGACGGTATAGTTGCCGACATAGCCGGAGATATCTTCTATCTCTGAATACGTACACAGTTTTATCTTCTCATGTTGGCCTACGTCCACCATCTTGGGCCCCAGGATGCAGATGGAGCAGTCCACCGTGGGGAAAGTCTTGTCTAGCTGGGCCATCCTCCCCCCGATGCTGCTCTTCTTTTCAACGAGAACCACATCCAATCCACCATCAGCGCAGTCCAAGGCCGCTTGCATCCCTGCCACGCCAGCACCGATCACCAGCACCCGTTTGTTCACCTCGAAATAAGAGGGGTGGAGGTGAACGTGGTTGGCCACCTTGGCAACGGCCATCCTCACCAACTCGATGGCCTTGTGGGTGTTGGCCTCCCTATCCTCCCCAATCCATGAACAGTGTTCTCTGATGTTGGCCATCTCAAACATATACCGATTGAGACCAGCCCGCTCTATGGTACGTCGAAAGGTGTTTTCGTGCATCCTCGGAGAGCATGCCGCCACCACTACACCATCTAGGTCATGTTCTCCAACGGCCTGTTGAATCTCCTGCTGTCCAGGTTCGGAGCAGGTGTACAGATAGTCGGTGGCATACACTACATGGGGAAATTTCTTGGCTTCTTCAGCCACCTGATGGCTGTCCACCGTCCCGTCGATATTCGTTCCACAATGGCAGACAAATACTCCAATCCTCATTCTTTAAGCTTCTCCTCCCATTTTTTAAGGAGCCTATTGGGAGACACGGCATGTTTGTCTAAGCCCACCTCTCGCGGGGAAAAGCCCAATGCCAGCCCAACGAGCTGGGTAATGTAGAGGACAGGTAAATCGACGCTCACGCCCTCCCGGGAGGTAATCTGTCCCTGCCGCAGGTCTAAATTCTGCTGGCAGAGAGGGCACGCAACTACAAGAGCGTCGGCCCCTATCTCCTGAGCCATCTCTAAGATCTTAGCGCTGAGGGTCAGAACCAATTCCCGCTTAGGCAGACCGAAGGCGGCCCCACAGCACTCCGTCTTAAAGGGGAATTCAGGAACCTCCGCCCCTAAGGCCTCTAAGATCCGGTCCATGGTGATGGGGTTCTCCGGGTCATCGAACTGGGCCCGCTTTGGGGGTCTGGTGAGGATGCATCCATAATAGGGGGCGAGCCGCATCCCCTCCAATGGCCTCTTGGCCCTTTGTGCTACGGCCTCCACACCCACCTCTTCATAGATGATCTGCAACAGGGACTTGGACTGTATCTCTCCCTGAAAGGGGAGATCCAAGAGCTCGTTCAACTCCTTCCGTTTTCCATCATCCTGGACCATTTCCAGGGCACTCTTAAAGGCTACCAGGCAGGAGGGGCAAGGGGTAACGACGGTTGCCAGGCCCATCTTCTCGGCGATGGCGAGATTACGAGCGGCGAGCGCCCCATAGAGGAGGTGGTCTACCGTGTGGGCGGGTGTAGAGCCACAACAGCTCCAGTCTTCTACCTCAACCAGTTCGATTCCCAGAGCCTCGGCCACTTTGCGTGAGGACATCTCATACTCCACCGCTGTACCTTTCTGGGAACAACCGGGAAAATATGCATATCTATTACCCTTCACGCACCCCTCTTTTTGGCAAAGCGGTCAAAAATTCCTTTAATGGCCTCAACTCCCTTGATGTTCTCAGGTAAAAAATGCAACTTCCCCTTGCCCAAGACCTTAGGACCCAAGTCTGCATCTGCAAATGGCCTCCCTGACAGGAGGTTATATCTCATGAGGAGACCTACCTCATATAACCGCCCATGGCGCTTCACTGAATCCAGAAAAGTGTCGTAAAAGCGCCGTACCCCTTCCTCCGAGACCGTCCCCTCCCTCCTGGCCATGATCCTCAGGGTGTCCATAACACGCGCCACGTCAACCTCACAAGGGCAGCGGGTAGTGCATGTCTCACAGGTGGCGCATAGCCAGATGGCGTGTGAACGCAGTACCTTCTCTTTCTGCCCCAGCTGGATCAAGCGCATGATCTGGTGCACCGGGATATCGTAGGCGAAGCTGAGGGGGCAACCAGCGGTGCAGTTCCCGCACTGATAGCAGTGAGAGACGTCTTGGCCACTTTCCTCCTCGACAGCCCTGATAAAATGCCTGTCTATAGACCCGAGATCTAATATCTCCATCGCCCGAGCTTGTTAAGAAAGGTACAAAATAACCCAATTTATCATAGTCATCCCCCCTACCCTTGTCAAGTTTAGGAGCTTGATTTTTAACAAAAGGGCTTGACGTAGCTAATGAGGTATGATAGGGAAAAGAGGGAAATTTGAGCCTAAATTCACAATTAAAGGGAAGCCGATAGGAAAAGGAGGAGGAGATGGAGATCATCGTCTGTTTAAAACAGGTGCCCGACACCGAGGCGGAAATCAGGCCGACCCCTGACAACACAGAGATCAACTACGAGGGCATAAAGTTTGTCATGAATGTCTACGATGAATATGCAGTGGAGGAGGCCCTGCAGATAAAGGAGCGGGTGGGGGAAGGGACCGTCACCATCGTAACCCTTGGCCCTGAGCGGGCGGTGGAGTCCATCAGGACAGCTCTGGCCATGGGCGCAGACAAGGCCGTCCACCTTGACGACCCCGCGTTTGGGGGAGGGGATGCCTATTCCACCGCCAAGGCCCTGGCCAAGGCCATCGAGGGGATGAGCTATGACATCATCTTCTGCGGTAAACAGGCCATTGACGATGATCTGGCCCAGGGTGGGAACATCCTGGGAGAGTTTTTGAACCTCCCCTCCATCACGGGGATCGTCAAGTTTGATCTCTCTGAAGACAAAAAGAAGGCCACTGTTCAGCGTCAGATCGAGGGGGGGATAGAGGTCCTAGAGGTTTCTCTGCCGGCGGTGTTCACCGCCACCAAGGGGTTGAACGAACCCCGCTACCCTTCCCTGCCGGGCATCATGAAGGCCAAGAAAAAGGAGCTCAAGCCGATCAAGTTGGCTGACTTGGGTCTCAGCGAGGAGGAGGTGGGGAAGAAGGGGGCTCAGATCCAGGTATTGAAGTTTTCCCTTCCCCCGGTGAGACAAGCCGGCACGATCGTGGGGGGAGATACCCCTGAGGAGAAGGCGGAGAATTTGGCTAAGCTCCTGAGAGAAGAAGCGAAGGTGATTTAAAACCGAAAGAAAGGGGAGAGAAAGAGATGGCGGGAATTTGGGTATATGCAGAACATAGGGATGGCACGATAAGGAAGGTGACCTTTGAGATATTAGGTGAAGCAAAGAAGTTGGCTGAGCAGAAGGGCGAAGAGCTCTGCGCTGTGCTCGTCGGGGCGGATGTTGAGGGGATGGCATCCAAACTGGGGGCCTATGGCGCGGAAAGGGTCTACTGTGTAGAGGCAGAGTCCCTTTCTGGCTATACGACTGGTGGCTTTACCAAGGCCCTCAGCGACCTGGTGCAACAAGAGAAGCCCTCCATCCTTCTGTTGGGGGCCACTGCCAATGGCAAAGACCTCTCCGCTCGAGTAGCAGGGAGGTTGAAGGTCGGCCTGGCCACCGACTGTACGGGGATAGCTGTGGATGATGCCGGAACACTTCAGGCTCGAAGACCGATGTTTGCGGGAAAGGTCTATGCAGAGGTGTCTTTCTCCGATGTAACCCCCCAGATGGCCTCTATACGCCCCAATGTCTTGCTGGCTTTGGAGCCCGATGAGACGCGCAAACCCGAGGTGATAAAGATCACCCCTGATGTGAAGCCAGAGGATATTCGCATCGCCGTAAAAGATATCATGAAGACTGGGGGCGAGAAACCCGACCTGACGGAGGCAGAGATCATCGTCTCGGGTGGGCGGGGGATGAAAGGACCGGAGAACTATCACATCTTGGAGGAGCTGGCTGATGTCCTTAGCGGGGTAGTAGGTGCCTCTCGGGCAGCGGTAGATGCCGGATGGCGACCCCAATCGGACCAGGTTGGCCAGAGCGGTAAGGTGGTCACCCCCAATCTCTACATCGCCGCTGGTATCTCTGGTTCTATACAACATCTGGCGGGGATGGGGACATCCAAGGTAATCGTGGCCATCAACAAAGACCCCGAGGCCCCCATCTTCAAAAAGGCCGACTATGGTGTGGTGGATGACCTCTTCAAAGTGGTACCCCCTCTTACGGAACAAGTCAAGAAGCTGAAGGCGGAATAATTTTAATAAAGGATTGGGGAGGGGGTAGAGGTCCTTGTTCTCCATGAAGCAACATAAAAATTACACACATGCCAAATCCGAAACTCGAATATTTTAAATCCTAAACAGTATCAAAATTCAAAGAGATAAATCCAAAACTCCTGGTTTTTGATAGCTGTTTCAAATGTTGATTGCTAGTCATTGAGATTTGTTTAGGATTTCGAATTTAGGATTTTATTATGCGCAAATATTTAGTGCGTTACCTATGATCATTCATATAGGAGGAGGACATGCTTCCGGCAAGGGAGATATTGTGGAACGCGGGAGATGTGAGGGTGGTAGTTTATATCCTTGCCGCCATTCCCATCTTGATCTTTGCCTACACCCTTTATGAGCGAATCCGTCTCTGGCGGATAGGCGGACAAGAGAGAAGGCTTGACCAGCTTGGGGCCAGGGTCCGCTCCCTCATCACCGTTGCCCTGGGTCACACTCGCACGCTGCGGTATAGGTACCCGGGAATCATGCATCTATTCATCTTTTGGGGGTTCGCTATTCTCTTTTTAGGTACCCTCACCATCTTTGTGCAGGAGGATATCACGCTCCCCATCTGGGGGATAACCTTCCTGCATGGAGACTTTTATCTCTTTTACTCATTGATTTTGGACCTGATGGGCCTTCTGGCCATCATCGGCGTCTTGATGGCCTTGACTCGGAGGTACATCTGGCGCCCGGCGATGCTAGACAACAAGGCGGATGACGCCATTACCCTGGCCTTGCTCCTAGCTATCCTCGTCACCGGATTCGTCGTGGAAGGGGCGAGGCTGGCGGCCCAGCAGCCGCCCTGGGGTAGGTGGTCCCCCGTGGGCTGGGTTTCTGCATCCCTCTTCTTCAGCGAAGCAACCTCCCATGGGGTAAAGACTATCCATAAGGTCTTCTGGTGGGTTCATCTCGGCTTGGCCTTCACCTTCATCGGCTACATCACCTATTCCAGGCTGCTGCACATTATCTCCTCCGCCCTGAGCATCTTTTTCCGGAATTTAAACCCTCCTGCTGCCCTGCGGCCCATCGAGGACATGGAGGAGGCGGAGACCTTCGGCGCGGGGAAATTGGAAGACTTCACATGGGTGGACCTCCTGCAACTCGATGCCTGTACCCGCTGCGGTCGCTGCCAGGATAATTGTCCCGCCACCTTTACCGAGAAACCCCTCAACCCTAAAAAGGTAATCCAAGACCTCAAGTTGCTCTTCCAGGAAAAGGGGAAAAGGGTCATCGCAGACATGAGGGTCTGGGGAGTGAAGGGAGAGAAGGCATCGGCGTCTTCCTCCCAGGAGCGGGCCATGATCGGAGAGGCGATATTGGAGGACGAGATCTGGTCCTGTACTACGTGCGGCGCATGTATTGATCACTGTCCCGTCTTTATCGAACCTTATCCTAAACTCCTCGAGATGCGGCGCTACCTTACCTTGATGGAGAGCCGCTTCCCCCCAGAGGTACAATTGGCCTTCCGGAACATGGAAAATAACAGCAACCCGTGGGGCATCGGCGCCTCTACCAGGGGGGACTGGGCCAAGGAGCTCGAGGTTCGGACTTTGGCCGAGGACGCTGATGCGGAATTCCTCCTTTATGTGGGGTGTGCCGGCTCCTTCGATGACCTCAACAAGCGGGTGAGCGAGGCAATGGTGCGGATCCTGCGGGCAGCAGGAGTGAACTTTGGCATCTTGGGAAGGGAGGAGGGGTGTTGCGGTGACTCAGCGCGGAGGTTGGGCAACGAATACCTCTTTCAGATCATGGCCCAGCAGAACATTGAGGTAATGAAAGGCTACAACGTGAAGAAGATTATTACCCTGTGCCCCCATGGATATAACGCCTTGAAGAATGAATACCCCCTGTTCGGCGGGGAATTCGAGGTCTACCACTATACCGAAATTTTGGCCGATCTGATCGCCCAGGGCCGCATAAAATTCAGCAAGGAATTGAACCTGGAGGTGGCTTATCACGACTCATGTTATCTTGGCCGGCACAACCATATCTATGACCCACCCCGTAAGATCCTGAGAACCCTTCCCGGGGTGAGGCTCGTTGAAATGGAGCGCAGCCGTGAGAAGGGATTCTGTTGCGGCGCTGGTGGGGGGAGGATGTGGATGGAGGAGCACCTCGGCACCCGCATCAACCATGCCCGGATAGAAGATGTGGTTAAGTGTAACCCCCAGTTGGTTGGAACCGCATGCCCCTTTTGCTACACCATGCTGGTGGACGGGATCAAAGAAAAGGAACTTGAGGATAGATATCGGGCCAGGGACATCGCCGAGCTGGTCCGGGAGGCGATGGGATAGGAAGGTCGGCGATCGGCAAAGCATTCAGCACGTAGTCGCCCTTTTGTACTCACCGTATTCAATGGACCTTATCCCCCTTATCGTTAAAACGATCCCCCATGATTTCCATTACTCCTATTGATCTTTAGTTACTCCTCTAGTATCTTGGCAAAAGGCGATTTAGGATGAGAGAGGTTTCCCCTGAGGTGCTCACTTCGGCGAGGAGGTCTGCATGAAGGAGCTTTTTACCTTGTGGAGGAATACCCGGATGGTCCTCTTGGTGGCCCTCTGTGCCGCTGTTTACGCTGCCGCCCTCATCGCTTTCAAGGCGGTGATCGTCATCATCCCTGGATATACGGAGCTGAGACCGGCCAACATGCTTCCCATGGCCTTCTCCCTCCTATTCGGCCCTGCGGCCGCCTGGGGTTCAGCATTTGGGAACCTGATCGGCGACTTCTTCGGCACCCTTGGTCCCGCCTCCTTCTTCGGTTTCATCGGCAACTTCCTTTTGGGCTACGTCCCATATAAAATCTGGGGGCGTTTGGGCCCCCTCTCTTCTGGGAAGGAGCCGCGGATGAGAACGCCACGGCAGTGGGTGGAGTTGGTGGTAATCGGCATTATCTCCGCAACTGTCTGTGCGGTGGTCATCTCCTGGGGCATAGACCTTCTCGGTTTAGTTCCCTTCAAGGTCCTCAGCATAGTCATCACGGTCAATAATACCATCATGCATATCGTCGCAGGTTTTCTTCTCTTCCTCCTCTGGGACAGGGTGAAG
>CP070817.1:572577-579732 GCA_020344255.1 Deltaproteobacteria bacterium
CCGGCGCGACAATACCAATGGTATCACCCGGAGAGACGGGGGGAGCTTTCCTCAGATGACGTCTCCTCATATCCCTCTAATCTCCTCAAAGACAACCCTCCGCAAATTCCGATACAGGCTGAATCTCTGATCCTGGAGAAGGATCCGAAGGCTCTTCAGGGCAGGGGGAATATACCTCTGGTAAAAATCCTTCCCCCTCCCCCGGGTCAGGAAGGCGAAGGCTCCCAAAATCTGCATATTGCGATGGAGCGCCACCAGGGGATAGAGTTCCTGGAAGCGCCCTGGCTCCAGCGAAACCCGCTCCTGCATCCTCCGCAGGTAGTATGCCAGGAGCTCTTCTTGCATCTCTGGTGTCAGTTCCACATAGGGATCCAGCAAGAGGGAGGCCAGGTCATACTGCAGGGGGCCCAGCCGAGCCCCTTGGAAGTCGAGGAGACCAAATTTCCCATCCCTTACCATGATGTTCCTGGATTGGAAATCCCGATAGAGGAAATAATCTCCCGGGGCCTGCGCCGCCCTCTGGGCCAGGTCATCAAATTCATCTCTGAGTTCTTCGTCGCGGATGGAGAGGCCGAGATAACCGACCAAAAAGACGAAATGAAAGTACCCCGACTCCCATGCCAACATAAAACTCTTATCATAGGGTGGATTATGGGTTTGGGAGGGGTCAAAGTCCTTTCGTCCCTCTATCTGGACGAGGATGAGGAGGTCTATTGCCTTTTGATAGATCTCCTTTCCCCACTGCTGATCCTCCCTTCTCTCTATGACCTCGGTCTGGAGGTGAAGATCTCCCAAGTCCTCTATAAGGAACCAGCCCCTCTCCTTCTGGTAAGCATAAATCTCCGGTACGGGGATCCCCTTTTCCCTCAAATGCCGCGCGATGTAGAGAAAGGAATCGTTCTCGCTTACCCCACGCCGATCCTTCGGAGGACGATCGTGGACCATAAGCACCCAGTTCCCCTCTTTTGCGCTGACCCGATAAAAGCGCCTCCCTGAACCGTCACCCGCGATCTCCTCCCATGACAGCTCACCCTCTGGGAGATATTCCTTGACAAACCGGATCACGTCCGGTGCAGGAGCACTTCTCATGGCATCTTTCACTCCTTCAGTCACCTTTCCCCTCTGGGGTCAAGACTTCCCCTCTCCGTTTACCACCTACCTGCGTCCCATCCGCTACGACGCACCCCTCCACCACACTTCCCTCTTTCACCGAGACCTCCTCCCAGAGAATGGAGTCTTTTATCAGACACCCCGCCCCGATATGACTACCCCTCCCCACGCAGACGACCCCCTCCATCCTAACACCTTCCCCAATCTGGGCTGTGGGATGGATGACCGGGTTGGCCTCTTCTCCCAAGAGATCCCGATGCAAGGTGCGATAGTCTTCCACCCTCCCTATATCACGCCAATATCCTTCTTTTGCCTGATAGCCCTTGATGGCCTTCCCTCGGGAGGCAAGATCAATATACAGCCCTATGATATCGAAATATCCTTCTGACGGGGTGTATCCAAAAATCTCAGAAGAGATGATATGGATTCCCGTAAAGGTCAAGATGCGGGCGGAAGCATGGGATTTTTGCACCTCTTTTTCCCTGATGCTGACGATTCTTCCCTCCCCATTCACCCCCACCTGATTGAGGCGAGGGTCGTCGCAGAGAACCAAGGTAGCGAGATTGTTCTCCTCTCTGTGATACTGTACGACAGGTTTCAGATCAAAGGTATGATAGATGTCGGCATTCACCAGCAAGAAGAAGGGCATATCCCCGAGGAAGTCAGCACAATTTTTGACCCCCCCACCAGTGCCCAAAATCTCGGGCTCAACCCTCACCTCCACCGTCAGGCCCCACCTTCTCCCGCGCACGAAGTCCACCACCTTTTCGGCCAGATGGTGGGTGTTGATGACTATCTCCCTTACCCCCATCCCCTCTAGCTGCTTGATGATGACACCGAGTAAAGGTCGGTTCACTACGGGAAACAGTGGCTTGGGTCTGAGATTGCTCAGTGGCTCCAATCTGGTCCCGCGACCTGCGGCCAGAATCATGGCCTTCATCAGCTCAACCCCAAGAGGGGAGGAAGAAAGGGAAATGCTCAGAATTTGACCTTTGGTGGCTCCTTGGCCGCCTCCGCAGCTTCAAAGAAGGCGGCTCTGGTGAAGCCAAAGATACCTGCAAAGATATTGATGGGGAACCTCCTGATCCGTACATTATAGGCCCGAACCGCCTCGTTATACCGCCTGCGCTCAACCGCGATGCGATTCTCAGTGCCGGCCAACTCATCCTGGAGCCGCATGAAGTTCTGATTAGCCTTGAGATCGGGATAGCGCTCCACCACCAGCAGTAACCTGCTCAGGGCGGCTGTCAGCTCGCTGTTGGCCGCTATTTTATCTTTTATGCTCCCCGCCCCCGCCACCTTGGCCCGCGCCTCGGTAACCTTCAGAAATACCTCCCTCTCATGTCGGGCGTATCCCTTTACCGTCTCCACATAGTTGGGAATGAGGTCCATCCTGCGCTGGAGCTGGTTTTCCACCTGAGCCCAGGCCGCCGTGACCCCTTCATCCAAAGTCACCAGGCTGTTATACATCCCCTTGATATACGAATACGAGCCCAGGACCACGATCAAGATTATGGCGACGATGATCAAACCAGTCTTTGCCCCTCTTCCCATATCCCCCTCCTTTCGCTAATGAGTCAACTTATCTACCCAGAAGGCGAGACGCCTCACCTCTTCGACATAACTCTCCATAAGGCTCTGCATCTCCTTCGTGGAAGGCTTTGCCTTCCCTTCCTTCACTTCCAATAACCGCAAAAAGCGACCCTCGTCCAATCCCGTCTCTGCCGCTATGGTGGAGATGACTTCTCGTCTTCGATCGGGGATTTCCCGGTCGAGCAGATAAAGGATGCCCTGAAAGATAGAGAGAAAAGCGGTGATGGATTGGGAGGCGACAGCCACGAGATCTCTCCCCCTCCCCTCACTGGTGAGATACGCTTCCCTCAATTGGAGGAGCTTTCCCTTCACCTCCCGCTCACATTGGAGGCGGAGCTTCTCCTTATGGATGGCGATATCGGCCAGAGGGTCCTCTCCCCAGACCACCTGGTAGTGCCTCTTGATGTTCAAAAACTCCAAGGGGAAGACGTCCAGAGAGGTGTCTCTGTACTCCTCTGTCATAAACAGCGGGGTCGTTACCCGACGCTTATGCCATTTGGCCACCACCTTAAAGGCCCTGTGTAACCCTTTGATCCCCTCTTCGGTGAGGACAATGAGAAAATTGAGGTCCGATCTTCCCGGGATGTAATCCCCGCTGGCCCCACTACCGTAAAGGATGATGGAGAGCAGGTCATCTCCGTAGGTATCCTGGTAGTCCTTGGTAAATTCAGAAAATATATCCTCCGGTCTTTTGGGCGCCTTTCCCATCTTTATCCTCCTCTCAAAAACCCCTAGTGGCCCCACCACCTCCGCTCAGCCCACCGCCAAAGCCACCGAACCCTCCACCAAACCCACCAAAGCTTCCGCCCATTCCCCTTCCGCCTCCTCCCATAAAGATCCAGGGCAAGAAGAAAAAGGGCAAAAACCCCATACCCCTGCCCAAGAGGCCGAAGATGACGAAGAGGAGGAAGAGGAGCGGGAAGAGGGGCAGACCTTTCTTCGCCTTGGGTTGCACCGCTGGCCTGGGGGCATATCGGTCTAGATCAAGCTTAACCCCGGCATCCTGGGCCACCACCTGCGCCACGGCCATCATCCCACTGAGCAAACCCTTCCCGAACTCGCCCGCTTGCAGGAACGGGACGATGTATCGATCCATGATCCCCCCCACCTTGGCATCGGGGAGGATCCCCTCTACGCCATAACCGGTCTCGATCCTTATCCGCCTCTCCTCCAAGGCTACGAGGATAAGAACTCCCTTATCTTCCCCCTTTTTGCCGATTCCCCACGCTTCATAGAGCTTGTTGGCAAACTCGTCAGGGCTCTCACTTCCCAGGTTCCGAAAGGTCGCCACTACCAAGGCGGTCCCGGTCTGATCCCAGACGGCTCTGGCCAGCTGATTCATCTGGGCCTCATACTCTGGTGAGATCACCTCCGCAAAGTCATTGACTGCATCGGCCGGCTGGGGGAATTTGGGGCCCTGCGCCCAAAGGGGGGTGAGGATGAGGGCGAAGGCTAGCCCCAAAAAAGGTAATACCTTCCAATATCTATTCCCTTTGGTGAGCATTTCTCTCCTCTCATCGATAAGTAGTCTCTCTTATAACATCTTTGCCCCTAGCTTGCAACGGGGACTTCCTTCTGGACCATATCTTTCAACTCTCGAAGATCATTCCAGCTCAACCCCTCCCAGCGGCAGGGGAGAATGGTGTTATTGTGGAAGAGCGGTTCCCCTTCTAGATCAAAGGGGGATGTTTCCACCGCCTCTTCCCACAAAGGAGTACCTGGAATAGGGGAATATTCCGCCAGATATGGCCTGGCTCCACTGTCCCAAATAAAGTGGATCGTCTCCTCCACTTCATCTCTCTTCTGGCCCGGGAGTCCTACCATGATATAGGTCCCAATCTCCCGAGCGGAGTAACCAACTTGTCGGAGATTTCGCACTGCAGTCCTGAAGTCCTCATTGCTCACCTTGCCGCCGGTGGCTAGCTGACGCTCCGCACAAGAGGTCTCCAAACCGAGGCGGACCGTGGTAAACCCCACATGGCGCATTAATTTGCCCACCTCTTCCGTCACCCCTCGGACATGCAGCCCATTGGGGGTGTGAAATCTGGCCTTAATACCACTCCCCTCTATCCCCCGCAGGAGGGACATGGCGAATTCTTGATCAACCAAGAGGGCATCGTCGTAAAAGGCGATGTCCTCCACGCCGTATCTCCTCACCCAATGGGCGACTTCGTCAACTACCTTAACGGGGTCTCTCTTCAAAAATCCAGGGTTGAGGAGGGAGGAGGCACAGTAGGTGCACTGAAAGGGGCACCCTCTCGAGGTGAGGATGCAGACGTAGTCGCCTTTGGGATAGAGACGAAAGGCCGGATAAGGCAGCCTGTCGAGGTCTGTCAGATCGGGGAGAAACAAAGGGTAAACAGCTGTCAACTCCTCCAAGAGCTCCAGTATCTGGACCTCACCCCACCCCTTGATGACGAAATCAGCCCCCGAGATTCTTCCCGCATGGTCTGCACAGAGGGTGGCATATATCCCCCCTAAGATCACGGGTACGGCAGGAAAGACCTCTTTAACCACTTTAATGACCTCTTGCACCCCGAGATACCAGTAGGTCATCCCCGAGGAAACCAGGATAGCCTGGGGGGTGGGAAGGGATTGGAGGGTCTCCTGGAAGAGTTCAGGAGGGAGACCAAACCGATGAAACCGGCGGGGGATCTCCCCTAAGGGAGGTGGTTTATCCAGCTGCTCACGGTAAAAATGTCCCCGATGGTCCGGCCTGCGCTTGGGTGGTTTTAATCCAACCTTCGAGGCGAGATGGTGGACATCGAGGCAGTCGATATAATTTATCCTCCAGCCATTTTTCTCCAGAAGAGCGGCCAGATAGACCAGTCCCAGAGGCTTGGCCCAGAGGTCGTAAGCGGCGAAATCATAGATCCAAGGGTTAATCAGGAGAAGATTTCTCTGTGTTGTTCCCAAACGGTCCGTCAATGGTGGATGGTTTTACCTCCTCAAGATCAAAGGAATCTCGGCTTGCTACAACAGTTTTCCTTCCTTCTTCATCCCTCCGGCTGCAAAAATTATAACGTTTTGGGCCTCAATGGTCAAATTATCATACCTCCGTCTTCAGCCAGGAGAAGATTCATATGAGAGCTCCTGCCGCCCAGAAAATGAAGCCATTTCTTCTCAAATCTTGAAAGCGAGGATACGTTTGAAGAATCCGTTCATCCTTGACAACAAAGAAAAGGAGGCGATATAGTGCAACTAAAAACAGTAATTATGACGTTACCATGAAAAAAAGATGGCGACGAAGGTGGGAGAGCGTGGGTGAGGTGTTCACCTTTATTCTTGGCCCTCCCTTCGAGCTTCTCATCAGGGTTATCCCCTTATCATGGATCTACCCCTTGTCCCGGACGCTGGCACAACTGGGCCGCATCGGCCTCGGAAGGCGGGAAAAGATTGCCCGGGCAAACTTGAGGTTGGTCTTCGGGGAAAGAAAAGACCAAGAGGAGATCCAGGCTATCTATCAAGGGTGCCTTGCCAAAACGATCACTGGCTTCTTGGAGCTGATGAAGTTTTGCTCCCTGTCACCAGAGTTAGTGAAGGAGCGAATCGAGATCATAGGGAGGAAAACCCTCGATGAGATGTTAGAAAAAGGAACGGGGATCGTCGCCCCAACCATCCATCTGGGTAACTTCCCCCTTATCGCAGCCAAAATGGCCCTGGAAGGCTATCCCGTTGAGGCTATCATCAAGAATCCGAAGAATAGGTATCTAGCCGGATGGTACACCCGCGCCACAGAAAAGCTACGAATCGGATTTATCGACGGCGGGGAAAAGAGACTGGCAGCCCGACGTTCATTGCAACACCTACGGGAAGGGGGAATCCTTATGATAGTACTGGACCAGAACCCCCCATATGACGAAATTATGGTGGATTTCTTCGGTTACCCCGTTCCAACCTTCAAAGGGCCGATGGTTCTGGCCATGAGAACAGGGGCGCCCATTCTGCCCATGTTTGTCGTGGCCGATAGAGACTGGAGGCATAAGATAATCGTCGAAAAGCCCTTCCCCTTGGAGATGACCGGGGATAAAGAGCGGGATATAATCCATAATCTATCCCGTCTGATGAAGCTCAGCGAAGGATATATCGAACGATTCCCGGAACAGTGGTGGTGGTGGCATCGGAGGTGGAAGAGGCATATAGGTTATAAACGTCTTTGAACGTCCCCGTACCCGCAAAAGAAGGAAATATCCTCTAAGAAGAGTAGCCAAATACGACCTGGGGGTTTGAGGAATCATGAGTGCCGGTATTTGTCTTTCCCAAGAATCCGTGACCACGAGAACCCCCGAACCCTGATATCAAAACCCGCTCAGCTCCATAAAGAGGAAGCTGTCGGTGATCTCCTCTCGGAACAGCTCCATGACCCGATCGCGAACCTCAAAGAATTCCTCTGTCTCTGTGACCTCATAGGTCCGAGGCCGGGGGAGTTTGGTCTCTATCACCTCCACTACT
>CP070817.1:579832-592840 GCA_020344255.1 Deltaproteobacteria bacterium
TGTGCCACCCCTTGAACGTCACTGGGGTGGAGATCACTTTCCATCCGGTGGAGGAAGAGCACAGAATAGAGATCGAGTCCCAAATCAGCCTGAAGGGGCAAACAGGGGTAGAGATGGAGGCCTTGGTGGCGGTGGCGGCCGCCGCCCTGACCATCTACGATATGTGCAAGGCGGTCGATCGGGAGATGATAATTTCCGATATCCGCCTGGTGGAGAAAAAGGGAGGAAAAAGCGGACACTTTTACCGCGAAAATACCTAACGGTGAAAGTTGGCTTCTCGGTTATTGCAACCCCCATTTATTGTGAACTCTTGTTCGGGGGCCCTGGCCCCTGAAACCTTCCTCGCAAAATGGCATTTCTTGAACTAAGGATGAAGATAAAGCCTCATAAGGGTCTAGAGAGAAAAAGATGAAGGGGAGAGTTATAGCCGTCAATAAGGCCGAAGAAAGGGGGATCTCCAAGAGGAATGTGGGACAGGGGGATCTCCAAGAGGGCTGGGGATTGGTGGGAGACGCCCATGCCGGCGACTGGGATAGACAGATAAGCATCCTCCCCCTAGAGGCTATGGCACTCATACCCCCCTCCATCAGATCCACCATCTCCGATGAAGACTATACGGAAAATATCACCATTGAGGGGATACCCCTGGATAAGCTGGGAATAGGGATGAAGCTAAAGATCGGTGAGGCTGAGGTCTCGATCTGCCACATCGGCAAGGAGAAACCAAAGGAGGAGGGGAGGCCATATATCGTCAGCCGTGAAGGGAGGTTCGGGAAAGTCACCAAAAGCGGGAGAGTCAACGTGGGCGACCTAGTGATTACCCTGGGGAGTGAATGATGGATTTCTTCCAGGTCCAGACTACCCAGCAGGTAAAGGAGATCCTCAAAGGACTCACCCCCTTGGGCGTAGAGAATGCCGTCTTAGAGGACGCCGTGGGGAGGGTGCTGGCCGAGGATATTATCTCCTCAGAGGACTTTCCCCCCTTTAACCGCTCGGTGATGGATGGCTATGCCCTGCGGGCCGAGGACACCTTCGGGGCCTCAGAAGGAGGCCCCGCCCCCTTGGAGGTATGGGGGGACGTCAGGATGGGTGAGAGGCCCTCTATCGCGGTAAGACCAGGAGGAGCGGTAAAGATCGGCACCGGGGGTATGCTCCCGGAGGGAGCCGATGCCGTGGCCATGGTGGAGCATACCCAGCTCATCGACGAGAAGACCATCGAGATCTTCCGGGCCGTAGCGCCGGGGGAGAATGTGATCCAGAAAGGGGAGGACCTCAAAAATGGGGAGAAGATCCTGGAGAAGGGCCACCGCCTACGAGCCCAAGACTTGGGTGCGCTGGCCACCCTGGGCAAGGGGATGGTGAGGGTATATCGCCGGCCGCGGGTAGGCATCATCTCTTCAGGTGATGAGGTGATCCCCATAGATTCCGTCCCCCACGGGGGAGAGGTCAGGGATACAAACCGCTACACCCTCTGGGCCTTGACCTTGGAGGCAGGGGGAGAACCCTTCCATCTCGGCATCGCCAAGGATGAGCTGGGGGATCTGCAGAGAAAGCTGGAGGAGGCGCTTTATAAGGGAGATGTGGTGGCGATCTCTGGGGGGAGCTCGGTGGGGACCAGAGACCTTACCATCGAGGCCGTCGGGTCCCTGCCCCAGGCAGAGATACTCTTGCACGGGGTGGCGGTGAGCCCCGGCAAGCCTACCATCTTGGCCAGGGCCGGGGAAAAGGTGATCTGGGGGCTACCGGGACATCCGGTATCGGCTATGGTGATCTTCATGACTTTGGTGGCCCCTTCCCTCTGGAGGATGGGTGGGCGCAAGGACTGGGATGCACCCCAATCCTGGTCCCTCAGAGCTAAGGCCTCCAGGAACATCCCATCAGCCCAGGGGAGGGAGGACTATGTGAGGGTCAAATTAGACCTTGAGGGGGGTGCATTGGTAGCCACCCCCATCTTCGGGAAGTCAGGGTCTATCTCTACCATGGTGAGGGGGGATGGCCTGATCAGGATCGATATGGAATCGGAGGGAATTCAAGAAGGGGAAGAGGTAGAGGTCTGGCCCTTTTGAAACCTTTTTCAAAAAAATTCATCTCCAGATTAGTTGTTGGAATGGGAAGGATTTGAGGGGCTAACCCTCGGGGTTCTAGTAAAAGACATTTCCCTAGAATCTTTCAACCCCGGAATCCTACCAGATCAATCATTGGACACTTTTCCGCTATTTTTTCAACAAGAACCAAAAATATAACTATCCATGCACGTGCCCTAAAACCCGATCAGCATAATTCCCCCCGCCACCAGGGGGATGGTCAGGTTGTCGTCCAATTTGAAGGAAAACAGTTCGGCTAAGGTAGCTCCCAACACTGCTGCCGCTCCCCAAAAGAGGTTGCCCTTCATGGTGAAGGCCACCACGATCATCCCGGTGACGAAGAAGGCGATGCTCCCCTCCAGGGTCTTCTCCCGAAAGAGATAAATCTTCCCCCAACTGCTGCCCACAATGCCTGCTGAAGCATCAGAGATGACGAGGATGTAGAGGCTGGTGATGGCGATCTGTTTCGGGAACAAGACCATGGCCAACAGCGCCCCGAAGACGAACCAGGTCGACCCGATGAGCCCTTTTTTCTCCCGCTCCCGGAGGAAGCGAGAGGTCATGACGCGGTCGAAGAGCTCCCTGTACCCTTTGTGGCAGTGCCTGAGTATATCAGAGAAAAAGTAGAACGCGAAGATGGGGAGCAAGATCAGCAACGCCTTCTCCTTGGAGACGTACTGATATCCGATGGGGATGGCGAGGGGGATCATGTGCATGATCTTTCTGCGGATCTCCAACCAGGGTATCATCCCCACCCACGCAATCTCTCTATCTCTTTTGATGTGAGGGAACGATAATCGCCTGGGCGCAGTCCCCTTAACGTAAGGGAGGCAAATCCGATCCGCTTGAGCCGCAAGACCGGGTGACGAATCGCCTCAAAGGTCCTCTTGATCACCCGGTTCCTCCCCTCCCGCAACGTGACCCTCAGCCAAGAATTCTCTGCGAGTCTCTTGCCCGGTGCAACTTTTAAGGGAGGGCTCATCCCATCGTCGAGCATGATCCCCTTCTCCAACCTCCCCATCTCCTCTGCGGTCAATGCCCCCCTGATTTTTACCAGGTAGGTCCTGGAGACCCCATAGCGGGGATGGGCGAGTCTCATGGCCACTTCGCCATCGTTGGTGAGCAGCAGGAGCCCCTCGGCATCATAGTCGAGCCTCCCCACAGAAAAAACCTTGGCCTTGATCCTTGGGATGAGATCCCTGACAGTTGGCCTCCCCTGTGGGTCTTTCAGGGAAGTGATAACCCCACGGGGTTTGTAAAGGAGGTAGTAGACCTTCGAGGTGGTGCGGGGGATCGGCCTCCCATCTACCCTGATGTGATCGCGATTAGGATCGGCCTTAAACCCCAACTCCCTGATTATCTCCCCGTTGACGCTGACCCTCCCTGCACGAATGAGGTCCTCCCCGCCTCGCCTGGAGGAGATCCCTGCCTCGGAGAGGACTCTTTGCAGCCGCATCAGGACCACCTGCTATGCCTCCTCCCCCTTCAGGGACTCCAATTCCTGGAGGGTGGGCAGTCCACTTATATCTCGCAGTCCAAAGACCTCCAGAAACCGTCTTGTGGTACCATAGATCAGGGGTCTTCCTGGCGCCTCCTTCCTCCCCAAGATCCTAATGAGCCCCTTCTCCAACAAGGAGTGCACCACCCACCCCGAGTCCACCCCTCTAATCCGCTCGATCTCGGATCTGACGATAGGTTGGCGGTAGGCAATAATGGCTAGGGACTCCAAGGCGGGTTGACTGAGCTTTATCGGCCTCACCTTCCTCAACCTTCCAATCCAGGGCGCGTATTCGGCTTTGGTGCGGAATTGATACCCTTCGCCCACCTCCATGAGGTGAAAACTCCTCCCCATCTCCCTATATTCGGCTATGAGTTCCCCGAGGACTTCCCTGATTATCTTTCTCCCGACCTCATTTCCCAGTATTTTCATTATATTATCCAGGCTCAGGGGATGGGGATGGACGAACAGGAGGGATTCTACAATCCGTTTGACCTCCTCTCTCTGCACCCTATTCCTCCTTCTCCATAGGGGAGATAACGGCGATGGCGTGTTTGTAGATCAGCTGCTCTCCATTACCTCTCAGGTGAATGCAGAAATTGTCGAATCCAGTGATGGTGCCATAGAGCTTTCCCCCTGAGATCAGCTCCACAGTCAACCATGTCCTGTCTCGCCTCATCCAGTTCAGAAATTGATCTTGGACATTAATGGGGCCCTTCAATGTAACACCTCCTCACCCTTCTAATTCTGCCAAAACCCTTCGATCAGCCTTAATATGGCATCTTTGTCCCTCGGATATTCGGCCCAGTGTATCTGGGAATTGGCCTTGAACCAGGTAATCTGCCTCTTGGCGTATCTCCTGGTGTCCCTCTTTATGTTCCTTATCGCCTTGGAGAGGTCGCAAACCCCCAGGAGATGCTTTACCATCTGTTTATAGCCCAGGGCCTGCATCGATTTGAGGGAGGGGGAATAGCCCATCTCCAAGAGCCGGTGCACCTCCTCCTTCAACCCCCGCTCCATCATCTCATCGACCCTCCGATCAATACGGCTGTATAACTGCCCCCGCTGCAAGATCAAGCCTATCTTTAGCACTCGATAGGGCTCTTCTTGGAAAAGGTGTTTCTGTCGAAGGACAGAGATGGGACTGCCCGTCCTCTCGTAGACCTCCAGGGCCCTGATTATGCGGTAGGTATCATGGGAATGAAGTTGAGAAGCGGTGATCGAGTCCACTTTCTTCAGACGCTGGTAAAGCCGCTGTCTGCCTTCTTTTTTGGCCTCCGATTGAAGCCGCTGCCTGATAGCATTATCCACTTCCCCTCCCTTGATCAACCCAGAGGTTAAGCCCTTGATATAGAGGCCAGTGCCCCCCACTACTACCGCCCTCCTTCCCCTCTTCATCAACTCCGCTATCACCCCTCGGGCCTCCTCCCGGAAGAGGGCGGCGCTGAACACCTCATCAGGGTAGAGAACATCGATGAGGTGATGCCTTACCAATTTTCTCTCGTCGAGGGAAGGCTTCCCCGTGCCGATATCCATATACTTATAGACCTGCATAGAGTCGGCACTGATAATCTCACCCCCGAAGTGCCTGGCTATCTCCAATGCCAAGGCGCTCTTGCCGCTGGCAGTAGGGCCGGTTATCACCAAGATTTTGGGCCTGCCCACAAAAAAAGTTTAGACTACGAACCGATTTTCTTCAAGAGGAAAGTGAGGAGGGATGCAAGAATATTTGAATAAAGCTGTTGGACAACTCTCATTGACAGTAAGATGACGTTCTGCTACATTTACCGGTAAGATTCCGGTTTATCTCGAGGGGAACCCATTAGAAAGGTATACGGTAATACCAACGGCTTGAGGGCAAGCCAGATAAAAGACCTGGAAAGAGTCTACCGGAGGAGGGTCCCTCCCCACCTTATCATTACCCCCGAAGTTACTCGTTACCTCACCGAGCTTTCCCTGGAGATACGGCGCCAAATAGGGATCATCATCAGCCGTAAAGGAGAGATCGTCTTCACCGTTGTTGGGGATGATAAAGAGATCCTCATCCCCGACCTCAGCAAGTACAGGGGGGGAAGAGGGCGGCTCCGAGGTTTGAGGTGTGTCCACACACACCTGAAGGGAGAGGATCTCACTCAGGACGACCTCACCGACCTGGCCCTCTTAAGGCTTGACCTCATGGCCGCCGTAGAGGTAAATCCACAGGGGCTTCCAGGAAAAATTCTTCTTGGATACCTCCTCCCCGAGAACTCGCGAGGGGAGAGATGGCGGATAGAGGCTTACAAAAACCCCAATGAGTTAAACCGTAACTTCCTCGACTTCATCCACTCGTTGGAAGATGAATTTCAAAAGGGTTTTGAGGTCCACCATACCGATGGCAAGGAGAGCGCTATCTTGGTGAGTGTGGTCCCGTCTGGGAGGCCCTACCCGATTGAAGACTCCCTTGACGAGTTGAAAGAGCTGACACACTCCACCGATCTCGAGGTCATCGATGTCGTGGTGCAACGTCCCAAAAAGATCCACCCCAAATATCTCATGGGGGAAGGGAAGCTCAAAGATTTGATCATAAAAGGGCTTCAATCGGGTGCGGACATCATCGTCTTCGACCAGAACCTCTCCCCTGCCCAAGTCAACGCCATAGCCGAGGTGACCGACCTCAAAGTTATCGATCGGACTCAGCTCATTCTCGATATCTTCGCCAAGAGGGCCCATAGCAGAGACGGTAAGGTGAAGGTTGAACTGGCCCAACTAAAGTACCTCCTTCCCAGATTGACGGGAAAGGGAACCGCCATGTCCAGACTGATGGGTGGTATAGGAGGAAGAGGGCCAGGAGAGACCAAGTTGGAGATTGATCGGCGGCGGATCAAGGATAGAATCCATCACCTAGAAAAGGAGCTGAAGCATCTGGGCAGAGGGAGGTGGCAACGACGCTCCAAGAGGTTGCGACAAAGCCTCCCTATTGTCTCCATCGTTGGTTATACCAATGCCGGCAAATCTACCCTCTTGAATGCCTTGACTAACAGTGACGTGGACGTGGAGGAAAAGCTCTTTGCCACGCTCGATACCTCCAGCCGTCGCCTCAGATTTCCCAGAGAGCGGGCGGTGATCATCACCGACACTGTCGGCTTTATTCGGAATCTCCCTCCTGATCTCCTGGGGGCCTTTCGCTCCACCTTGGATGAACTGCATGACGCGGACCTCCTCTTGCATGTGATCGACACGAGCAATCCAAGATTCGAGGACCAAATGGCCTCCGTTGAAGAGCTTTTAAAAGAATTAGCTTTGGGGCATATCCCTCTTCTACGGGTATTCAATAAAGAGGACAAAGTGGACTCAGCATTTGCCGAGAAGGTCCGCCAGCGTTTTGACGGGGTATCAATATGTGCCCTGGACAGGGGAACTTTCTTTCCCTTGCTCCAAAAGATCGAAAAGATCCTCTGGGGGACAAAAGAAGGTGAGAAAGGAGCGCTCAATGGAGGCGAGGATACGAGAGACCGTCGAGAACTGGCAGGCCCCCTTCTTTTCCATCGATAATGCCCCCCGAAGGAAAGAGGCCGAAGAACTGGTTTTGGGCCTTGCCCCCGTTTTTTAGCTCACCGTTAAATTATATAGAGGAGGTCGTCTATGGGGAAGATCAATCGTGCCTTGGTGAGTGTCTCGGATAAAAGGGGAGTAGGAGAGTTTGCTCAGGGGCTGGCCGATTGGGGGGTAGAGATTCTCTCCACTGGCGGTACAGCAAAAAGCCTCAAGGATAAGGACATGATGGTAACAGAAGTGTCTGACTATACGGGTTTCCCCGAAATGTTGGAGGGGAGAGTAAAGACCCTTCACCCCAAGATCCATGGAGGGATCTTAGGGGACCGGAGCAAGGAAGAGCACCGTTCCCAAATGAGGGCGCAGGGGATTGAGCCTATAGATATGGTGGTGGTAAACCTCTATCCCTTTGAGGCCACCGTGGCCAGGGAGGGGTGTTCCCTGGAGGAGGCCATTGAGAACATCGACATCGGCGGCCCCACTCTCATAAGGGCTGCTGCGAAGAACTTCCAAAATGTAACGGTGGTGGTCGATCCTGCAGACTACGCCACGTTGACCCAAGAGTTGAGGGAGAATGGAGGGTCTATCTCTCTCAAGACCAACTTTGAACTGGCGAAAAAAGCCTTCCGGCATACCTACCATTATGATGGGGCCATCGCCAGTTATCTGGAAAAGGTGCAGGTGGAAGAATGAAGGTCTTGGTAGCTGGAGGGGGAGGACGGGAACACATCCTGGTCTGGAAGATCTCCCAAAGCCCCCAGGTGAAAGAAGTTTATTGCGCTCCGGGCAATGGGGGTATCTCCCAAAAAGCCCATTGCCTCGACATAGAGGCCACCGATCTGCAGGGATTGGTTCGCATCTGCAAGGACCATATGATAGATCTGACAGTGGTGGGACCGGAACTACCTTTGACCATGGGGATCGTGGATCTCTTCCAAGGCGAGGGGCTCAAGATCTTCGGGGCCAACAGGGCTGCTGCTCAGATCGAGGGGAGCAAGGCCTTTGCCAAGGACTTGATGAGGCAATACGGCATCCCCAGTGCTGAATACCAGGTCTTCGACAACAGGGATGAAGCAGCGGCCTATATCAGCAAAAAGGGGGCGCCCATTGTAGTAAAGGCCGATGGTCTGGCCGCTGGGAAAGGAGTTACGGTGGCCGAAACGGTGCAAGATGCCCTGGAGGCCTTGGATCGTATTATGGTGAAGAAAGTATTCGGTGAGGCAGGGGAAAGGGTAGTGATAGAGGAGAGGTTGGTGGGAGAGGAGGCTTCTTTTATCGCCTTCAGCGACGGGGAGAGGGTTCTGCCCATGGCTTCTTCCCAGGACCACAAACCCATCTATGATGATGATAAAGGACCCAATACAGGAGGGATGGGGGCCTATTCCCCTGCCCCAGTAGTCACCCCGCAAGTTCACCAACGGATCATGCAGGAAATCATGATCCCGGCCATCAAGGCCTTGGCCGCAGAAGGTTATCCCTATCGGGGAGTCCTTTATGCTGGCCTGATGATACAAGATGGGGTACCGAAGGTCTTGGAGTTCAACTGTCGCTTCGGGGATCCTGAAACCCAGCCCGTCCTGGTGAGGATGAACGGGGATCTGATCCCTATTGTAGAGGCATGTATTGGGGGAAGCCTCGCTGGTCTGAGGATCTCATGGGATCCACGAGCCGCCGTCTGTGTGGTGATGGCCTCGCAAGGTTATCCCGGCGCATATGAAAAAGGGAAAATCATCCGAGGGCTGGAGGAGGCCGAGAGCACAGAGGGGGTGTATGTCTTTCACGCTGGCACCAGCTTTAAGGATGGAGAATTTCTGAGCGCAGGAGGGAGGGTGCTGGGTGTGACGGGCCTGGGGAGAGGAATAAGAGAGGCCATAGAGATAACCTATGAGGCCGTCTCCCAAATAAACTGGGAAGGGGTCCATTACCGCAGGGACATAGGGAAAAAGGCCCTTTCTTGGCTGGAGGAATAGAGTCATGAAAAATCCACTGGTAGGGATCGTCATGGGGAGTTCTTCTGATCTTTCCATAATGGAGGAGGCTGCTGCTATATTAAGGCACTTCGATATCCCCTACGAAATGACCGTAGCCTCGGCACATCGCTCACCTGAAAAGACGAGAGAATACGCCCGGTCGGCCCAAAGGCGGGGCCTAAACATCATCATAGCCGGCGCAGGTGGGGCCGCCCATCTGGCCGGGTTTATCGCTTCCGAGACCGTCATACCGGTCATCGGCGTCCCTATCGAGTCGACACCCCTGAGAGGGATGGACGCCCTCCTGGCCACTGTCCAGATGCCATCCGGTGTTCCAGTGGCTACCATGGCCGTAGGGAGGTCTGGTGCCAAAAATGCGGGGATCTTGGCAATGCAGATCTTATCCCTCCACCGTCCAGATTTGACAGAGAAGCTCTTGGAGTACAAAGAGGAGATGGCCCACCAGGTGGAAGAGATGGGAACAGAAGTGGCAAAGCACCGTGAAACCTCCGATAAGGTATAATTTCTCTGGGGCTGAGAACCATCCATCCCCGGATTCTCCAGAGGCGCGACGAATGGGCAAGGTCATGAGGATAGATCCCTTAAATCCTCTTCCTCAGCACATCAAGCAGGCCGTGGAGATAATAGAGGCAGGAGGGGTGGTGATCTACCCAACTGAGACCCTCTACGGTATAGGTGTCAACCCCTTTTGCCCCGGGGCGGTACAAAGAGTGTATAGGATAAAGGGACGGGAAGCGAGTAAATCCATTCCCTTCTTGATCAAGGATCTGTATATGCTAGCGGACCTGGTCGAAGAAGTCCCACCTCTGGGGAAAACCTTGATAGAGAGATATTGGCCTGGCCCCCTCACCCTCATCTTCTGGGCCAAAAAAGGGCTCCCCTTCCCTCTCCACGGGAAGGAAGGGAAGTTGGGGTTGAGGATATCTTCCCACCCTATCGCCAGGATGATCTCGGAGGCCATGGAAACCCCTCTCACCTCTACCAGCGCCAACCCTGCAGGGGGTGAAGATCTCATCGACATCCAAGGGCTGTGCCAAGTCTTCAGGAATAAAGTAGATCTGCTCATCGATGGGGGGAACGTACCGGGGGTAGGTTCAACAGTGGTGGATTTAACAGTGACCCCTCCAAAGACAGTGCGAGAGGGGATACTCAAGGGACCCTTGTGCGAGGAGGTATAGGTGAACAGATCATATAAGATCGGTGTAATCCCAGGGGACGGAACGGGTCCAGAGGTGGTGAGGGAGGGGGTAAAGGTCCTCCAGGCCGTCTCCAGGGTGGAAGGGTTCAAGGCGGAACTCATCTCTTATGATTTCTCAGGAGAGCGCTATCTCAAAACAGGGGAGACACTGCCAGATTCCGCCGTGGAGGAACTGCGTCAGTTGGACGCCATTTATCTCGGTGCCATCGGCCACCCTGGCGTCAAGCCGGGTATCCTGGAAAAAGGGATCCTTTTACGGATCAGGTTTGAGCTCGATTTATATATCAACCTGAGACCCGTCAAACTCTACCCCGGCGTGATGACCCCTATCCAGGGCAAGGGACCAGAGGACATAGACTTTGCAATCATCAGGGAGAACACCGAAGGGCTTTATACCGGTGCAGGGGGATTTTTGAAGAGAGGGACCCCTGACGAGGTGGCCATCCAGGAATCCATCAACACCCGGAAAGGGGTGGAGCGCTGCCTCAGATACGCCTTTGAGTTCTGCCGTCAGCGCGCAAAGGAGAAAAAGCTTACCCTCTGTGGCAAGACAAACGTCCTCACCTATGCCTCCGACCTGTGGGAGAGGGTCTTTCAAGAGGTGGCCGGAGAATACCCTGATATAAAAACAGACTACGCCCATGTAGATGCCATCTGTATGTGGATGGTAAAGAACCCCGAGTGGTTCGATGTCATCGTCACCGACAACATGTTTGGAGATATCATCACCGACCTGGGGGCTATGATCCAGGGGGGCATGGGCATCGCAGCGGGTGCAAATATTAATCCTCACCGAACCTCCATGTTCGAACCCATTGGTGGTTCCGCTCCCAAGTATGCCGGGAAAAATGTCATCAACCCCTTGGCAGCGATATGCGCCTGCCAGATGATGGTCGATCATTTAGGGGAAAGGAGGGCCGCCAGCCGGATAGAGGAGGCAGTAATCCAGGTTTTGAAGGAACATCTCAAAGGCCTCTCGGCCGGTGAAATGGGATACGGTACCGATGAAGTTGGCGATCTGGTGGCTGAATATGCCGTGAAGCTCTAAGGGAGAGAAATACGCAGTTCTTTTATCTTCTTTCTGAGGGTGTTTCGATTTATACCCAAAAAACGGGCAGCGGTCACCTGAACATTATCCGCCTTCTTCAATGCGGTAATAATAAGAGTTCGCTCAACCAGGGAGATGACATCTGCCATAAGATTTCCCTGGCTCTCGGTCTGCAAATCCATACGCTCAACCGCTGTCTCCAACTTGCGCCTCAGGATTTCATCCAGGGATGATTCCTCACCCCAGCGCATCACCATCAAAGCCGGGGAAATAAAAGATGCGACGGCGCCCACTAACGCTAATCCCTCCTCCCCTGCCGAATGATGGGGGTGATCGACCCCCAGGATACCCAGAGAGATATCCCCCCACCGCAAGGGGGCGCACATAAAAGAGAGACCAGGACGTCCAATCTCCTCATCCACCCCTCGCAAGAGGGGCTCTTCCAAGACGTCCGAAATCGCCAGAGGGCAACCAAGTCGGATGACCTCACCACTTCTTCCCTCATCTACCTTGCATCGATTTCCCTTCACCCCTTGCAACCCTGGCCCATAAACCTCTTCGATGACTACCTCCTCTCTCGCCTTATCCAGGAGACACAGCATCCCATTTTTAATCTCCAGGATGCCCTGTAAAAAGGCCATGGCGTTATGAAAGATGGAGCTCATGTCCTTGGCCGAGGCGAGGGCCTGGTTAAACTCATGCAAGAGGGACAGATGAGGCGTAGAACTACCCCGTTTCCGGCCTTGGGAAGATGACATCAAAGCACCCTTGTGAGAGGAAATAGACGAGGCCATCTTATACCCCTCCCCCCTATTTATCAAGAAAAAATTTTGCTTTTTTTCTCCGTCCCTCACTTTTTCGGAATAAAATCTTTAACCACCTTGAAGAAATGACCCTCTCCATGCTACGGTTAATCCGTTAACAAGGAGGATCGGGGATGGAGTTGATTATCCTGGGCTCGGGAACAGGGGTGCCCTCCCTTACGAGGGGCTCCCCAGCCTATCTCATAAAAGAGGCAGGGCAAGACATCCTTTTTGACAGCGGATCCGGGACTCTGGTGAAGATGTTACAGGTAGGGGTTACCTACAAAGATCTCGATGCTGTCCTCTACAGTCACACCCACCCAGATCATACGGCCGATTTAGTCCCCCTGATCTTCGCCAGCAAGTACAAGGAAGAACCCAGGGAGAAGGACCTCATCATCATTGGTGGTAGAGGCTTCCGGGACTACTTCGAGGGATTGAAATGGGTCTATGGAAGCTGGATAGAGCCGGAGACGTTCCGCATCCACATTAGAGAGGTCGTGGCCGAGGATATAGAGCTTGGGGTCCTCCGGATAACTACCCTCCCCATGGAGCACATACCAGAAAGCGTAGGGTATCGGCTGGAGTCACCCCTGGGGAGGACCGTGGTCTATGCAGGCGACACCGACTACTGCCGCAATATCGTGGAGCTGGCCAGGGGGGCGGATATCCTCATCTTGGAGGCCTCTTTTCCGGAGGGCAGGAAAGTAAAAGGGCATCTCACCCCTTCGCTGGCGGGCCGCATCGCCCAGGAGGCAGGTTGTAAGAAATTAATCCTCACCCACTTTTATCCCCCTTGTGAGCAGTCAGATATGAGAGCGGACTGTCAGAGAATATATCGAGGGGAGATTCTCA
>CP070817.1:592940-605329 GCA_020344255.1 Deltaproteobacteria bacterium
AGAGGGCTTCTCTGAAACCAAACTCTCCTGCTCCCAATGCCCGCTCTTTCCCCTTTTTCAGGATCACCCACAGACCACCCTCCTCCGAGATCTGCGCTTCCCCTTCCAGGGAGGCCTGTCGAACCATCGTGACCAAATCCTCCCTCGTTATCCATGGCTTTCCCAGCAGTTGGTTTAGCCTCTTGGACTCCTCGGCTACCTCTTCTATCAGGGCCCGCGCGGTGTAGGGCCCATATCCCCCCCCTAAGATAGCGAGTCCTTCGGGTCTTAACACCCGGTAAACCTCCCCAAGGATAGAAGGCGTGAGGAAGAAGAAGGCTCCTCGGAAGACTACCAGGTCAAAGCTTTGGTCCAGAAAGACCAAAGGGGAGAGAGGCGAGTGTTTAAAGAGCAACCTCTCGGCATGCGCGGATCCCCTTATCTCCTCTTCGAGGGAGTCAAAGGTCTCCAATCTATCCCAAGAAATTACCGCCTTCAGATGCTTTGAGAAAGAGAAGAGCCCCTTGGTGATGCCGCCCGAAAAGGGACCCAACTCCAGCACATCTCCTTCCTGATGGCCATAGAGGTCCATTATGTAGCGGGACAGGTGGGGATAAACCTTTTCCCAAAGCCTATTTACCTCTCTGATTACCCTGTGGTTCATCTCTTAACGGTTAAAGTGGGCGAGGATGGCTTCCAAGACGCTCCCTCCAATGGCCCGTGCCTTGTCCGAAATGGAATAGCAATGATCCTTCATTCCTCTCGGGTCTACATCACCGGCCTTCAACCCCCCCTGTACCTTTGTGCCCTCCCGCAGCAGTCCCCGGATTACCCCCTCTATGGCCGTTTTGATCGGCTCTTCTTCAACCCAGGCCACCACCTCACCCCTCTCAACTGTATCCCCAATTCTCTTCACCGGGTGAAAGATACCATCTCTGGGGGCCCGCAGTACCCTTTGGGCGCTCACCCCAGTTATCTCCCCGGGAACCCCTGTGTCTGGTTGGGCTGGGCCTTCGGGAATGACCCTTCCCAAGTAATGACCTCGGTTGGTCTCGACGACCACATCCACATCCTTTCCGGCCCAGAACCCCGGCCCCAACCCGATGACTAACGGTGCATCACCCTTATATGTGCCGGTGTTCCTTTTGGCCAAGATGGCATCTACAATAACATGAGGCTGTATAGAATTCCGAGAGGTTCCCTCAGGGTCGATGAGCAACGGTATCTTTCCCTCTTCCCAGGTAGGATAAACCTCCTGCGGGGAGGAGATATATTTGGCCCTCACCCCTTCTACCTCCTTTTCCCCCTGAAAGATGGCCTCACAGAAGGAGACCTCCCTCCTGATGCAGAGAGGTTGCGGGATTTCGGTCATGAGGACCTTCAGGTGAGAGCAGAAGAGCCTGTGAGCCACCCCACTGGCCATCTCTCCGCCTCCCTTGATCATTACCCGGATATTCCTGAGGGGGTTATTCTCGGCCATTAGTTCATCCTTTGCCAAAGGGGCAGACGGGGAAGCGGCACGCCTCACAACCCAGGCAGAGTCCACCATGTCCCATCCTTATTATCTCCTTGTGGGTGATCTTATCTCCGGCCAATACCCGGGGGAAGATGAGATCAAAGATGGTGGTTTGATAGTAAAAGACGCAGGCAGGTAGCCCCAGTAAAGGGATACCGTCCAAGAGGGCATAGAGGAACATCGCTCCAGGAAGGACTGGAGAACCATAGGAGATGATCTTTGCCCCCGCCTCTTCTATCCCCCTTTTGGTGACATCGCCGGGGTCAATGGAGAGGCCGCCCGTCGTTATGATGATCTCTGCTTCCATATCCCTCAACTTCAGCAAGGAGCGGGCGATTTGCGCGGAGTCATCCGGGACGATGACCTTCTCCAGAATGGTAGCTCCGTAACCTCTTATCTTGCCCCCCACCATTTCGTCAAAGCTGTCTCTGATCCGGCCATAGAAGACCTCATTGCCGGTAACCGCCACTCCTACCTTGCTCAACTGAAAGGGAAGGATATCCGCCACCTTTGTATCTCTGCAGCTGGCCTCCACCTCCTTGATCCTCTCCTCGGCGATAGTCAGGGGGATTACCCTAGTGGCGGCGATCGTGGTTCCCTCTTTGCAAGGGGTATTATTGTGGAGGGTAGAGATGATGATGTCTCCCATGGAGTTGATTTTTTCCAAGAGGGCTATGTCTATCCGCAGCAATCCCTTCCGTTTGGCCCGCAGGGAGACCTTGCCTTCCTCGGGAGGGGTGAGTTCTATCCCAGGTCCAGCGATGGCCTGGGCTAGGCGGATTCCCGCTTCGTCCTCATGAAGCTCCCCTTCCGTCAATTCTAGGACATAGATGAAATCATTGCCTGTATCTAGTAACAGAGGGATATCTTGAGCCTGAACGATGTGCCCCTTCTTGAACAGCGGTCCCTTGAACTCACCCGTGACTATTCTGGTGATGTCATGCCCTAATACCATCCCGATGGCTTCTTCTACCTTTACCTTGCGCATTTTTTCCCTTATTCCTTGAAATTACATCATAATAATCCCAAACCCCATTGTCAATCTGTCCCCCCTGACCGAGTGGAATTCTAGATTATGGGTTTTTCTTTTTGGGGAGAAGTTGTAAAAATCCCCCAAAAAGGTTATATTAAATGAAAGAAAAATTCGGGTCCTCACGACGTCCCTCAAGGGGTTAAGAATATAATGGAGGAAACAGGAGCGGAAAGGAGAAAAATTAACACTGAAAAGAAACAAAGGGAAAAGCCGGCAAAAAGGAAAAAGAAAAAAAGGTTTCATATAGATATATTCCCTGCTTGGTGTAAGCAATGCGGGATTTGTGTCGCCTTTTGTCCGGAACAGAGTCTTGCCCTCGATGACATAGGATATCCATATGCCGAAAGCCCTGAGAAGTGCATTGGCTGTATACAGTGCGAGTTGCGGTGCCCAGATTTTGCCATAACGGTCATTGAGGAGGAAGAGCGCAAAGAACGGCCATCAGGTAAACGTAAGGGTCTACGGCAAGGAGTTCAAGTCTCCTGAATTTTTCTGCTGGATGTCCCTTCCTGGGAAGTCGAAGATAAACGGTCCAGACATTGTGGAATTTTACAATGATTGTAAAGCAACACGTTTAAAAGAATCATTGATGATCATGGACCGCCTCAAAGGATACAGGAGGACATTGATATGGGCGCAGAGAGAAGGGAGCTTCTCATGCAGGGGAATGAGGCGGTTGCTGAAGGTGCCCTGGCAGCCGGATGTCGTTTTTTCGCTGGCTATCCCATTACCCCGTCGACAGAGATCGCCGAATATCTTTCCGTAAAGCTTCCTCACCTAGGGGGAACCTTTATTCAAATGGAGGATGAGCTGGCCAGCATGGGGGCGGTGATCGGAGCTTCTTTGGCCGGGGTCAAGGCTATGACCGCCACCAGCGGACCAGGTTTCTCCCTCATGCAGGAGAACATCGGTTTTGCCTGTGAGGCTGAAGTACCCTGTGTCGTGGTGAATGTCATGCGGGGAGGTCCGAGTACGGGACTTCCCACCTTCCCAGCACAGGGGGACGTGATGCAGGCCCGATGGGGAACTCATGGGGACCATCCCATCATTGTGCTTTCCGCTGCTTCGGTCCCGGAGTGCTTTTCTTTGACGGTGCGCGCCTTCAACCTCTCAGAGAGGTACCGCACACCAATAATTTTGCTGTTAGATGAAGTTGTGGCCCACATGCGAGAGAAGATTACCATGCCCCCGGCGGAGGAGTTGGAGATCTTCAATAGGGTGACGCCAACGGTCCCTCCCGAATGGTATATCCCATATGCTGACACTCCGAGTGGGGTCCCTCCTATGGCCCCTTTCGGAGAGGGGTATCGATATCACGTCACCGGTCTCACCCACGACATCAGGGGGTTTCCCACCGCGCGCGACGATGAAATCGGTCCGTTTATCAAGCGTTTGTTCAGGAAGATCAGTCAAAATTTTCCTGATATCCACATGTCACAGACCTTTCGGACGGAAGATGCGGAAATCACGGTCATTGCCTATGGGTGCGTGGCACGATCTGCCAAGAGGGCCGTGGTAGAGGCCAGGGATAGAGGGCTTAAGGCGGGACTGCTAAAGCTTATGACTGTCTGGCCCTTTGACAGATCGGCGGTGGAGCAGGCGGCCAGGAGATCAAAAGTCGTCCTCGTACCAGAAATGAACATGGGGCAAATTTCCCGGGAGGTCAAGCGGGTGAATAACGGGGTGTCTACCGTGGAAACCCTAAACAAGGTAGATGGGACTTTGATTACCCCGGGGGAGATTCTTGAAAAGATCACGGAGGTCTTATCGTGAAAGAGGTAACGAAACTTATCCATAAATATCTGCGACATGATAAGAAGTTTCCTCACGTTTCGTGTCCTGGGTGTGGAAACGGCATCATCTTGGGTGCCTTGATCAGAGCCATCGATCGCATAGGATTCGCCAAAGATGAGATTGTCCTTATCTCGGGGATAGGTTGTTCGGGGAGGATGCCCGTCTATGTGGACTTCAATACCCTTCATACCACCCATGGCCGGGCACTCACCTTTGCCACAGGGATAAAACTGGCCAAGCCCGAGCTCACTGTGATTGTATTTATGGGGGATGGGGACGCTACGGCCATAGGAGGGAATCACTTTATCCATGCTGCACGTCGGAATGTCGACGTCAGTGCCATCATCTTCAACAATAATATCTATGGCATGACCGGTGGGCAGTTTTCACCGACCACCCCTTACGGGATGAAGGCAACTACAGCACCTTATTGGCATATAGAGCATGCCTTTAAAATTGCGGAACTTGCGGTGACAGCAGGGGCGGTCTTCGTTGGAAGGGAGACCGTCTATAACGCAAAAGGTTTGGACGCCTTGATAGAGAAGGCTCTGCTGAAGAAGGGTTTCAGCGTGGTGGAGACCATCACCCACTGTCACATCCAATATGGGAGGTACAACAGGCTCGGTACCGCTGTGGACATGCTGAAATGGCAGAGGGACAACTCTATTCCTGTGGAGAAGGCTCAGAAGCTTTCGTCTGAAGAGCTTGAAGGGAAGATCATCACCGGAGTCTTAGTGGATAGGGAACTCCCCATTTACCAGCATGAGTATGACAGAATCAGGGAGCGAGCCAGGGAGATAGCGGTGTAAGAGAGGAGTCAGAGAGTGGGATATCGATATGAGATCAGATTGAGTGGGTCGGGAGGACAAGGGTTGATACTCATCGGGATCATCTTGGCGGAGGCCATGGGCCTCTATGAAGGGCTCCATGTGGTCCAAACCCAGAGTTATGGTCCTGAGGCGAGGGGAGGGGCGAGTAAATCTGAGGTAGTGGTCAGTGATGAGGAGATCGATTATCCAAAGCCGCAAAAGGTAGACCTCTTATTGGCTATGAACCAGGCCTCCTGTGACCTCTATTTCCCTGACCTCAAAGAGGGTGGTACCTTGTTGGTGGATTCGACCTTTGTTAACCAGATTCCTAGCCTTAGGGCGGTTCGGATACCCCTCACTAAATTGGCACGGGAGCATTTGGGCCGGGGGATGGTGGCTAATATCGTAGCCTTGGGGGCCATCTCTGAGTTGACAGAGCTGGTGAACATCACAAGTTTGGAGTCGGCACTCGTTGGCCGGGTTCCCAAGGGGACGGAGGAAATCAATAAGAGAGCATTATACCTGGGGAAAAGTGAGGCTGAAAAAGCACTGAAGGAGATGCAGGGAAAGGAGATCGTTGATTACACGCTAGAGGAGACGGCGGTCTAGGTTTATAGGAGAGGAGAAATGGTGGAGGAGCTGAGAAAAATATATGCTGAACAAATAGAACGATTGGAAAACTTACGAGGGTTCCTTTGACATAGACGGAAAGCGAAAGCGGGTTAAAGAGATCGAGAAACTGGAGGCGAACCCAAGTTTCTGGGAGAGTCCTCACCAGGCGAAGGATGTAGCGAAGGAAAAGGGAAATCTTATGCGGTTTATCGACTCCTGGGATGCCCTGGCCAAAGAGTTGGAGGAGATCGAGATCCTCTTGGAGATAGCGGAGGTTGAGGATGGGGGAGAGGCGCAAGAGGCCCAACGAAGGCTCGATGAAGCCGAAAAGGGGCTTAGGTTGCTGGAACTGGAGAGGATGTTCACCGACGGTGAGGATCACCGCAATGCCATCGTCGGCATTAATGCTGGTGCCGGAGGTACAGAGGCTCAAGATTGGGCCGAGATGTTGTTGCGTATGTATCTGAGGTGGGCAGAGCGCAGGGGATTTTCCTCAGAGATAGTCGATATCCTCGGTGGTGAAGAGGCGGGTATAAAGAACGTAACCTTTCTGATAAACGGGGCATACGCCTATGGACATCTGAAGGCCGAGGTGGGCATTCATCGCTTGGTGCGAATCTCCCCCTTTGATACAGGGAAGAGACGTCATACTTCATTTGCCTCTGTATTCGTCTACCCGGAGACCCCCGATGACGTGGTAATTGAAATTGACGAGGCAGATCTTCGGATAGATACCTTCAGGGCCAGTGGGGCGGGGGGGCAGCATGTGAACAAGACCGATTCCGCCGTCCGGATCACCCATTTCCCCACAGGGATTGTGGTCCAGTGTCAAAATGAACGGTCTCAACACAAAAACAAGGCCACAGCTATGAAGATCCTTAGAGCCCGCCTCTACGAACTGGAGACGCGGAAACGGGCGCAAAGGATGGAGGAGATACACAAGAGTAAAAAGGAGATCGCTTGGGGGAACCAGATTCGTTCTTATATCCTTCATCCTTATCGCCTGGTCAAAGACCACCGCACTGGGGTGGAAAGGGGAGATGCAGAGAATGTTTTGGATGGTGACATAGATGTCTTTATAGAGAGCTATCTTCTGAATAGAGAACCTCAAGACATTGAACAAGGAAGAGCTTGACTTTCGACGTAAAGGGGATTAAAATTTTTTCAATACATGGAAAAGGAGATGGGACTCGATAAGTTTGAGGCTTTAGAGGAAAGACTAAACAAGATATTGGAGGGATACACCAAATTAAAGGGAGAGAGAGAAGAACTTATTTCCAAGATTCAAGAAAAAGAAGGAGAATTGGAGAGGCTTAAAGAAGAGGTTTCCTCCCTCAAGACGGAGAGGTCGGAGACACGCACGAGGATAGAGCGGCTTATAAAGAGGCTGGAGGAGATCCCCTTAATCACCAACAACCCTCATGGTTACAGAAAGGGGATCAGCGATGGTGAAGAGGGGCGTTGAGGTTGAGATTTTTGGACAGCGATATGTGCTGAAGAGTGATTTTTCTGAGGAACGGATGAGAGAGGTAGCGCATTATGTGGATGGGAAGATGAGGGAGGTTGCGGAGGGAACCAAGACGGTAGACACCCTTCACATAGCTGTTTTGACGGCCTTAAATATCGCCCATGAGTATCTGCAGGAGAAAGGAGAAAAAGAAGAGATCGTGCAGCGGATAGAGGAAAAGGCCGAGCGGTTGGAGGAATTTATAGCCTTAAAAATGGGGTGAATACTGAAGAGAGAGGTGAGTGGGCAGGACTATCTTTTCGGAATGGCCTCCCCTAAAAGGCCCCGTGGCCTTTGATGAAATAAAGACTTTTTGGTGAGGTAAAGGAATTTGTCGGCAGGTGAAAGAAATCTCTTAGAGATTGATCTCAAGAGCCAGACACAGATCCAGGAGGTTTCTTACTGAGTTTGTGCGTTAGTCCTTTCCTTAACCCACCCCTTTCTCGTTTGAAGTAACCCCCCGCACATTCTGTATTGATACCAGGAAGGAGGTGCTTCTATGCAGATTTCTCCTTTTATATTGGGTATTGCGTTTGCTGGTACCAGTGGGTTAGGTCTCTTGATAGGCTTTCTCATCCGAAAAAGGTTGGGGCAGACCAGGCTTGAGTCAGCCGAGAAGGTCGCCGAAAAGATAGTAGGCGAGGGAGAGAAGAAGGCAGAGATGTTAAAAAAAGAAGCTGTCCTTCAGGCCAAGGACAGCTTATATCAGACCAAGGCCGATTTTGATAAGGAAATGGGTGATAAGAGGGCTGAGGTTCAAAGGCTGGAAATGAGACTCCTGCAAAGAGAGGCCAATATCGACAAAAAGGTGGATATCTTGGATTCCAAGGAGATTGAGATCAACAAAAGGGAGAAGACGATGGCGGAGAAGGAGAAATTGGTGAAAGAGCAGGAGATGAAATATCAGGAGCTGCTGGCGGAGGAAAGGGCTAGGTTGGAGAAGATCGCCCATATCACCTCCAAGGAGGCAAAGAGGTTGCTGATGGAGAGGATGGAGGATGAGGCAAAACATGAGGCCGCCAAGAGGATAAAGGAGATCGAGGATGAGACGCGGGAGCAGGCAGCAAAGAAGGCAAATGAGATCATCAGCCTGGCCGTACAGAGATATGCTGGGGAGTATGTGGCAGAGAAGACGGTCTCGTTAGTGAATCTCCCCAATGAAGAGATGAAGGGACGGATAATTGGTAGAGAGGGAAGGAACATCAGGGCCCTGGAGGCGGCCACAGGGGTGGATCTTATCATCGATGATACCCCTGAGGCGGTGATCCTGTCAGGATTTAATCCCATCAGGAGAGAGATCGCCAGGGTGGCCCTCGATAGGTTGATTAGCGATGGGAGGATTCACCCGGCAAGGATAGAGGAGATCGTGGCCAAGGTGGAGCAGGAGATAGAAACGAACATAAAAGAGGCAGGGGAGCAGGCTGCTTTCGATGTAGGAGTACATGGGTTGCATCCGGAATTAATCAAGATGATAGGTAAGTTGAAGTACAGGACCAGCTTCGCCCAAAACGTATATCAACATTCTATAGAAGTGGCGTTCCTCTGTGGGACAATGGCATCTGAATTGAATCTGAACGTGAAGCAGGCCAAGAGGTCAGGGCTTTTACACGATATCGGCAAGGCAACCGATCATGAGGTAGAAGGGGTCCATGCGAATATTGGGGCTGAATTGACCAAGAAATATGGGGAGTCTGAGGAGGTGGTAACTGCCATTGCCGCTCATCACGATGAGGCTAACTGCAACAATATATTAGCGGTCTTGGTGCAGGCAGCCGACGCCCTCTCTGGGGCGCGGCCTGGGGCCCGGAGAGAGATGTTCGAGACCTATGTAAAGCGTCTCGAGGATCTCGAGCGGATCGCCAGCTCCTTTCCAGGTGTGGAGAAGTCCTATGCCATTCAGGCGGGCAGGGAGGTACGCATCATGGTCCAAAATGAGGAGGTCTCGGATGAAGAGGCGGTAATGCTCTCCAAGGACATAGCCGACAAAATTGAGAAAGAGCTGAGCTATCCCGGACAAATAAGGGTAACGGTCATTAGAGAGACGAGGGCGGTGGAGTACGCAAAATAGAAAGAGAGTGAAAGTTGAGGATATTATTCATCGGAGATGTGATAGGAAGAGGAGGGAGGCGAGCTGTGGCCGAGCTCCTCCCGGAACTGATGGGCGAAAGCATCGATTTTGTGATCGCCAATGGAGAGAACACCGCCGGGGGGATGGGTATCACCCCCCAGCTCGCTGAAGTGTTGCTGGATCTTGGGGTCAACGTCATCACATCCGGAAACCATATCTGGAGGAAAAAAGAAATCATTCCTTTTTTGGAGCACGAGTTCCGTCTCCTGCGGCCTGCCAACTACCCTTCTGATGCACCAGGGAGGGGATGCGGAATATATACTACCCCTGATGGGAGAAGGGTCGGCGTCTTAAACCTAGAAGGGCGGGTCTTCATGAAGGCTTTGGAATCACCTTTTAAGATAGCTGAGGAACATCTCTCCTTTTTGCGGAGGGAGACGGGGGTAATTATCGTGGACTTCCATGCAGAGGCTACCTCTGAAAAGATGGCCCTTGGTTGGTTCCTCGATGGCGAGGCCAGTGCCGTCTTGGGGACCCATACTCATGTCCAGACAGCTGACGAGAGGGTGTTGCCCGGGGGCACTGCCTATATCACTGACGTTGGGATGACCGGCCCCACCGATTCCATAATCGGGATAAAAAAGGAGATCGCCCTGGAAAGATTTCTGACTATGGTCCCCAACCAGTTTGAGCCGGCTAAAGGGGGGTTAGAGCTGCAGGGGGTAATCATCGAGGTGGATGAGGGGACCGGTCTCAGTTTGGGGATCCGTAGGATCAAGATGGCGTTGGATCAACAAAAGAGATGAAGGACGTCTACGATATCTTAAAGGAGAGGGGTTTTGTCGAAGGAATCACCGATGAAGAGGGGTTGCGACGTCTTCTTGAGTCAAGGGAGATCACTTGCTATATTGGCTTCGATCCCAGTGCCCCCAGCCTCCATGTCGGGAGCTTGATCCCCATCATGTCATTGGTGCACATGCAACGGGGCGGCCATCGGCCAATTGCCTTAGTGGGTGGAGGTACGGCTCTCATTGGAGATCCCAGTGGAAGGAAAGAGATGAGGCAGATCCTCAGCAGGGAAGAGGTGGAGAAGAACGCCCTGGGTCTCAAGAGGCAACTGTCCACGTACCTCCATTTCGGTGAGGGTAAGGCCCTCCTCTTAAATAACGCCGACTGGTTGACGAGGTTAAATTACATCGAGTTTCTGCGAGACATTGGGAAGCATTTTAGCGTTAACAGAATGTTATCCGCCGAGTCCTATCGGGCGAGGTTGGAAACAGGGTTGAATTTCGTGGAGTTTAACTATATGCTCTTGCAGGCTTATGATTTCTTGCACCTTTACCGGGAATATGGTTGCCTCCTCCAGATGGGAGGTAGTGATCAGTGGGGCAATATCGTTGCCGGAGTTGATCTGATCAGGAGGATGGAGAAGGGGGTGGCATATGGCATTGTCTTTCCCCTGATCACAACGGCGTCGGGGGAGAAGATGGGCAAGACGGCACAAGGAACCATCTGGCTGGACCCTGACCGTACCTCTCCTTACGAATACTATCAATACTGGATAAACACCGATGATCGGGATGTGGAACGTTTCTTAACCCTGTTCACCCTTTTGCCCATGGAGGAAGTCAGAGGATACGGACGGCTGAAAGGGGCTGACCTGCGTCAGTCGAAAGAGGTCTTGGCTTTTGAGGCCACAAAGATCACCCATGGTGAGGAGGAGGCCAGCAAGGCTCGCGAGGCCGCCAGGATGGTGTTCGGCGGAGAGGAGGGGACTCTAGAGGCAGTGCCCACCACGTTTTTGGAGAAAGAACGACTGGAGAGGGGAATAGCTGCCTTTGAGCTCTTTGCGGAGACGGGTTTGTGTGGCTCCAGAGGCGATGCGAGGAGGGTGATCTTGCAGGGCGGGGGTTATGTAAATGGGAGACGTCTGAAGGAAATTGATGAGAGGATCACCGAGGAGCATCTCCGGGAGGGGACCATCATCCTGCGGGCGGGCAAGAAACGTTACCATCGGCTGGTGTTGAAGGAAGGGTAATACAGGGCCGAAATGGTAAAAAGATTGTGACTTGTCATACTTGATACCTCCATCGCCCTACTACTACTTTTATAGAACTTCCACAGTACGAGAAAGTGATCGACATTTGTTCGGTGCGTGATACATCCAGAAGGAGGATGGTCATGGATGAAAGGGAACGTCTGAACGCATTGGAGGTGGCTCTCAACAATGAGATGAGAGAGCGGGAGTTCTATCTTAAGAACGCAGAGAGAACCAGAAGTCCCCTCGGTAAAGCGATGTTTCAACAGATCGGAGACGAGGAACTAGAACACTACGAACGTCTGAAACAACTTCACCAGAAGTGGGAAAAACAGGAAAAATGGCCAGAAACCGTGCCCCTTAAGGTCAAGAATACTATTGTCAAAGACGTCTTGGCTGATATCACCAAGAAGGTTGATGAAATGCCAGAAGGAGACGCAGATGATCTAGAGGCCGTGCGGACAGCGATTGATTTCGAGGCCAAGGGGGCAAAGTACTATGCTGAGCTACGAGATATGGTTTCCGATGCCAAGGAGCAGCAGTTCTTCGACCTCCTCTCGAGGATAGAAAATGAGCACTATCTCTCTCTCAAGGATACCGAGGAGTATTTTGTCGATCCCGCTTCGTGGTATCGGAGGGCAGAGCACCACAGCCTGGATGGGGGCTAGACGGCGCCGGAAGTTGAGATGCCGTGCATACAGATAGTTCTTGAGGGAGTGGCCTGAGTTCGTGGGGGGGGAATTTCCCTCATAACCACTGGATAGTGAACTTCAAGAGGTATGAATTATTTGACATGTGATTAGCCGTGGTGCCGCTTCTTGACCTCTCGTTGAAGTTTGAAACCGCCATGTCTTGGGAGAAGGTTCACGTCTAATTCATCGTTTTGAATTACATCGGACTTCCTCCTATTGACAAAGGGAGCTCGCACTGTGAATATTCTTGACCTGCTCTTTTGCGGACGCGGCGAAATGAGGGAATAAGGGTTGTTGCTATTGCACCGGTCTTCGGAAACGATGGCCAGTATTCTAGGGAT
>CP070817.1:605429-619415 GCA_020344255.1 Deltaproteobacteria bacterium
CCTGTAGTGTGGCACATGTGGGCAGGTCCACAAGGCCTGCCCTTTATTTCTTGACAACTTCCCAATATTGTTTTAGATTAGCGCGAAAATACTTTACGGAGAATTTAATTCGTCTATTTTATAGGTCATTTTGTAATTCTCACTACAGGGGACTTCTCCCCTCGAAACCATTCCAGGGGGAATTCCTCACTGCAGTGCTTATCCGTGGTGGGGAGGCCCAGTGAAGAGGGAAAAACTCTTATGTGGGTTTACTTATACACTTCTTTCTGGTACACTGACAACGGAGGAATCTAAATATGTATGCCGTGATGGAGACAGGGGGAAAACAATACAGGGTGACCCCAGGAGACCTCATTAGAGTGGAGAGGATCGAGGGAGAGGTAGGGCAAAAGGTCGAATTAGAAAGGGTCCTCTACCTCAAGGGGGATGATGGGACACAAGTGGGTAACCCCACCGTGGCAGGGGCGAAGGTGGTGGGAAGAATAACGGTACAGGGGAGAGGCAAAAAGATCGTCATCTTCAAATACAAGAGGAGAAAAAATTATCGCCGGAAACAAGGACATCGACAATACTATACCTGGATAAAGATCGAGGATATCACAGTTCAAGGAGGAAGAAATGGCCCACAAAAAGGCCGGAGGAAGCTCCAGAAACGGCAGAGATAGCATAGGTCGGAGGTTGGGGATAAAGAGATTTGGTGGCCAGACGGTCACGGCGGGGAGCATCTTGGTAAGACAGAGGGGGACCAAGATCTTCCCCGGTAACAACGTGGGAGTTGGCCGCGATTATACCCTCTTTGCCAAGATCGATGGTATTGTGGAGTTTGAGCCCAGGGGTAAAGGGAAGAAGAAGATAAGCGTATACCCCTTTGAGACGGCGGCATCAGCCGTCTCCTAATCCCTCCTTGTCGATACGTCTTTTCTCTCCATACCTTTCATAATCTCCCTTCCCTTTGCTGTCATGCAATTCATTGATGAGGTGAAAATCTGGGTCAAAGGGGGTGATGGCGGGAGGGGGTGTGTAAGTTTTCGGAAGGAGAAGTTTGTCCCCCGGGGAGGGCCGGACGGTGGCGACGGTGGCAAGGGAGGGGATGTGATCCTGATAGCCGAGAAAGGACTGTCAACCCTCTTGGACCTGAGGTATCAGCAGAGCTATAAGGCCGAAAATGGGGCTCATGGACGTGGGAAAAAGCAAACCGGCAAAAGCGGTGAAGATCTAATCATCTTCATCCCCGTTGGAACGGTGGTAAAGGAGGGTGAGACGGGGGAGATTCTGAAGGACCTCGCATCAGAGGGGGAGGAGTTTCTGGCAGCCAAAGGAGGGAGGGGAGGACGGGGAAATGCCAGGTTTGCCACCTCAACTCGCCAAGCCCCTCGATTCGGTGAAGACGGGGAAAAGGGGCAGCAGAGATGGCTCAAGCTGGAGCTCAAGCTCCTAGCTGATGTTGGCTTAGTGGGTCGTCCTAATGTGGGCAAATCCACTCTCTTGGGGAGAATATCCGCCGCTCACCCCAAAGTAGCGGATTACCCCTTTACCACCCTTACTCCCCATTTGGGAGTAGTCTCATATGAGGAGTTCAAGACTTTCGTCATGGCCGATATCCCCGGACTCATCGCCGGGGCCCATCGAGGAGCTGGTCTGGGAAGCAAATTTCTGCGTCATATTGAAAGGACTATGCTCCTCGTCCACCTCATGGACGTCTCTCCTGATCCTGCAGGGGATCCGTGGCGACAGTATGAGGAAATCAACGAAGAACTGGAAAAATTTCACCCCACCCTTTTAGAGAAACCCCAGTTGGCAGTATTAAACAAGATTGACCTTCCCGTGGTGAGGATGAGGATACCCCAGATCAGGGAATCCTTTCAAGAAAAAGGGGTGGAACTCTTCACCATCTCCGCCTTGACCGGAGAGGGAGTGGACGATGTGGTGCGAGAAGTAGGCCATCGATGGGAAAGGTTCCGGGAAGAGGCCCATGGATGAGCAGGAGCTGAGAAATGAGATAATGCAGGGTGTGCGCCGGGCGGTGATAAAGGTAGGCAGCAGCCTCCTCGTCTCATTGGGCACAGGTCTCAACAAGGACTTCATCTCCCGGCTGACCAAGGAGTTGGCCTGGCTCAACAAAAAGGGAGGCCATATAGTGATGGTCTCTTCAGGTGCCATAGCGGCAGGAATGGAGAGATTAAATCTCACAAAGAGGCCCAAGACCATCTCCGAGCTGCAGGCTGCTGCAGCCATAGGCCAAAGCACCCTCATGCATGTCTATGAGGAGGCCTTTGCCCCCTGGGGTCTGAAGGTGGCCCAGGTTCTTCTCACCCACGAAGACATGAAAGAGAGAAAACGGTATATCAACGCACGCAATACACTGCTCACCCTGTTGGACATGGGGGTAATTCCCATCATCAATGAGAACGACTCCGTGGTTGTAGAGGAGATTAAGTTTGGCGACAATGACCTGCTGGCCGCTTTAGTAACCTCTTTGGTGGACGCAGATCTCCTGCTCATCCTCACCGACATTGATGGCTTGTATGATGGCGAGCCCCATAGAGGGGGGAGGTTCATCACCTTAGTGGAACGGGTGAATAAAGAAGTGGAGGAAATGGCTTGGGGATCGCAGAGAGAGATCGGCACCGGGGGAATGGTGAGCAAGGTGGGCGCAGCCAAGCTTGCTGCTCAGTTTGGTGTACCCACAGTGGTGACTAGCGGCAGGGCCAAACGGGTATTGAAGCGGGTCTTCGCAGGAGAACGCATGGGAACTCTCTTTCTGGCCCGCAGCGAAGAACTCAAGAGGCGAAAGCAATGGATAGGCTTCACCTTGCGGCCTAAAGGAGAGTTGAAACTGGACAAGGGGGCGCAGGAAGCCATAGTGAGGGGGGGGAAAAGCCTCCTCCCCTCCGGGATCATCGCAGTCGAGGGCGATTTCGGCAGGGGAGACCCTGTGTCCTGCCTTGATCCTCAGGGGAAGGAGTTCGCTCGGGGATTGGTGCAGTACGACTCCCGCGAATTGCGCGAGATCATGGGGCGACAGAGCTCCCAAATAGAGGAGATGTTGGGATATAAATACACTGATGAGGTGATCCACAGGGACAATCTGGTAGTCCTCTAGGAGGCAGGGATGGACATAGAGGAAGAGGTCAAAATAATTGCGCAACGGGCTCGGGACGCCTCATTACAGGTAGCCAAGCTCCCGTCAGAGGTGAAGGATAGAGCATTGCTGATGATGGCTGAGGGCCTCATAGAGCAGAAAGGATTTCTGTTAGCAGAAAACCGCAGAGATCTAGAACATGCCGAGGCCAAAGGCCTCTCCACGGCCATGGTTGACAGGCTGACCCTCACCGAAGGGGGAATCGAGGGGATAGCCGAGGGGCTACGCCAGGTATCTTTGCTCCCTGACCCTGTAGGGGAAGTGGTGAAGATGTGGCGCAGACCCAATGGGCTTTGGGTTGGAAAGATGAGGATACCATTGGGGGTAATCGGAGTTATCTACGAGGCAAGACCCAATGTAACTGTTGATGCGGCGGGATTATGTCTCAAAGGGGGAAATGCGGCCATTTTGCGTGGGGGTTCAGAGGCAATCCACTCCAATCGGGCCCTGGGGCATATCCTCCAAGAGGCGATGGAGAAGGCCGGGGCCCCTCCTGCAGCCATACAGGTGGTGCCCCACACCGAAAGGGAGGCCGTGGAGGAGATGCTAAAATTGGAGGAGTTCATCGATGTCATCATCCCAAGAGGTGGGGAAGGGCTAATCCGTTTCGTGATGGACCACTCCCGCATACCAGTGATAAAGCATTATAAGGGAGTATGTCATATTTTTGTCGATGCCTCTGTTGATCTGGGGATGGCCCTGGAGGTCTGCTACAATGCTAAGGTCCAAAGGCCAGGGGTGTGCAATGCTATGGAGACCCTGCTGGTCCACCAAGAGATAGCACCCCGTCTCCTCCCTCCCATGGCAGAAAGGCTCCAAGGGGCAGGGGTGGAGGTAAGAGGGTGTAGTCGGACGCGTCGTATTCTCCCTGGTGTGAAGGGTGCGAAGGAAGATGATTGGTATGCCGAATACCTAGACCTGATCCTGGCTGTAAGGGTGGTAGACAATCTAGAGGAGGCAATCCGGCATATCGAACACTATGGCTCTCGGCACACTGAGGCCATTATCACCTCAGATTACGATAACGCCCAACGATTCCTCAGGGAGGTCGATTCCTCCACCGTCTTGGTCAATGCCTCTACCAGGTTCAGCGATGGGTATCAGTTGGGGTTGGGGGCGGAAATTGGGATCAGCACCACCAAGCTGCATGCCTTCGGCCCTATGGGGGTTGAGGACCTCACCACTACCAAATTTATCATCTACGGGAATGGACAGATCAGGACCTCTTAGGGGAGGAAAGAGGAAGCTCGGACTTTTTGGTGGCACCTTCGACCCAATACACATGGGGCACCTCCGCTGTGCCCAAGAGGTATGGGAGGCCTTTCAACTCAGCCAGGTGATCTTCATCCTCGCCGCCAATCCTCCCCATAAGCTGGATCGTCCTATCATATCCACCAGGCACCGCTGGGAGATGGTAAGGGTGGCCATTGCCGACAACCCTTCTTTCGGCCTTTCTGACGTGGAGATAAGGCGGGAGGGAAGGTCCTATTCCATCGAGACCGTCTCTTACTATCATCGTACCCTTGGAAGAGGGGGAAGGCTCTTTTTTATCTTGGGCGCCGACTCCTTTTGTGAGCTTGAGACATGGAAAGACTACCCACAACTGTTCACCTTATGCGACTTTATCGTGATCTCTCGTCCAAACTTCGATCCCTTGACTGCACGGGTGCTCACATCCGAAGGTTTCCAAAAGGTAGGTAATGGAGCCCGCTTCCTCCACCCCTCAGGCCACTCCCTCTACCTGCATCAGGTGACCCCCTTTGGAGTATCCTCGACAGAAATCAGGAAGAACATCAAAGAGGGGAGATCCATCACATATCTGGTCCCCAAAGAGGTGGAGAAGTATATAGAAAAGCAGGGGCTTTACCGAGAGTGAAATATATCACTTTAACTTTTAATCTCCCTTTGTTATAGTAATTACCGTGAAAATCCTTCATGGTGAAGTTGAGTCCAGAAAAAATCTCAACATTCGGATTTTTAAACCTTACATCCGGGGCCAAGCCCCATACCGGAGATCAAGCAGGGAGGGTGACGCTTTCATGGATGAGGACAAACCCTGGTGAGGGTTTGCATGAAAGAGGCCTTTAAAGACTCCGAGGAGAAATCGATTTTCTGCGCAAAGGTTGCCCTGGAGAAGAAGGCCTTTCATATAACCATCTTAGACGTTAAAAAGGTATCCTCCCTCACCGATTATTTTCTTATCTGTAGCGGCCGTTCAGACAGGCAGGTCCAGGCTATCGCCCAGTTTATCGAAGAAAAGATGGGGGAGAATGGTGTTCGACCGTTAGGGGTGGAAGGAACGAGGGAGGGAAGGTGGATCCTCATGGATTATGAAGACGTGGTCATCCACATTTTCTACGACCCAGTTCGACTTTACTACGACCTAGAAGGCCTCTGGATAGAGGCCCCAAGGATAAATCCACCGGAGGAAAAGGGTTGAAGTTTACTTTCCTCTTTAGGGGAAGACAAAGGGATGACCCCTTCCAAGAAGGGATAGAGGATTATGTGGCCAGAATAAACAGATCCTTCCCCACCGAGGTATTGTCGGGAAAAAAGGAGAGGAAGATCTCTCAGTTCCTCAATCATCGACCTCGGGGAAGCTACATCATCGGCCTGGAGGACGGGGGAAAAGGCTTTACCTCACTCGAGTTCGCCCAGTTTCTCCAAGGGCTCATGGAGCGTGGGATCAAGGAAGTCATCTTTCTGGTAGGGGATGCTGATGGCTTTGGTCTTGGTTGGAGGGAGAAATGTGATACCATCCTCTCCCTCTCCCTCATGACCTTCAGCCACCAGTTAGCCAGGCTTGTCCTTTTAGAGCAGGTATATCGGGCTCTCTCTATTATCCAACACAGACCTTATCACAGATAAAGGGGGAAGATTTATGTCTGTCAGACTCATATTTCTCTTCATCGCCATTTTTTCGGGGCTCTTTATCTATATCTCCTATCTCAATCCTGTGGACATCAAATTTCAATATTTTAAGGGGAATTATTTAGAAACCTCCCTCTCCATCGTTCTCATAAGCGCCTTCTTCGTGGGGGCCCTGATAACCTTTCTCATTTATCTGGTCAAGGACATCGGGAGGGGCTTTAAAGAGAGGAAAGATAAAAAGGAGAGGGAACAATTGTGGGAGAGGTTTTACTTGGCCACAGATGCTCTCTTTAAAGGTAACTTATCTAAGGCAGAGAAACAGATCCGGGCATACCTGAAGAAGAGGCCTGATGACCCCAAGGCCTACCTAAAACTCGCCGAGATCTATCAAAAGGGGGGAAGGCCAGAGGAGGCTATTGAAACCCTGAGAAAGGCCAAGGACTTGAAGATGGACCAGCTGGAAATCCTCTTCAGGGAGGCCCAGATCTATAAGGAGACGCAAGACTATCCGGGGGCCATCAACGCCTTTAACGAAATTATCGCCCTGAATCCCGCTAACTTGGAGGCGATGCGCGAATTGCGGAATATCTCGATCGATGAAAAGGAATGGGATCGGGCATTGGAGCTCCAGAGTAAGATCATCAAGATTAGCCCGGAGGAGGAGATTGACCAGGAGAAGAAGCTTCAACATGGACTGAGATACGAACACGCCAGGCTTATAGTAGAAGAGGGGGAGAAAGAGAAGGCGGTGAAGGAGTTGAGGGAAATTATCAAGGAGGATCACTCCTTTAGCCCACCTCAGGTCCTGCTTGGAGAGTTGCTGAGCCAAAATGGAGAGATCAAAGAGGCAATCAAGGTCTGGCAAAAGGGGTTTGAAAGGACCGATGAGATCATCTTTTTGAACAAATTAGAAAACCTCTACCTCTCCCAAGAAGATCCACGGGGGATCATCCACATCTATTTGGAGGCAATTAAGAAGAACCCACACAACATCGTCATCCCCTTCTTCTATGCCCGCCTCTGCCTGCGACTGGAGATGATTGATGAGGCCCTGGAGAAGTTACGTGAGATGGAGACTAACCTTTCCGAACACCCCTCTTATCACTATTTGTTAGCCGTGGTGTATTCTCATCGTGCCGATTATGAACAGGCGGCAGAAGAATATCGAAAGGGACTCGACTTGGAAGGGGGGGTTTACGTCCCCTATCGCTGCACCAGCTGCCAGAGGGCGGTGAAGGAGTGGCTCCCTTTCTGCCCGCAATGCGGTCAGTGGGGTACCTATGCTGTATGCACCGAAGAGGCGCTCAAAGTGCCCCTTTCTCCCCCCTCCTCTCAGTTAATGGCCTGGGATTTTTGAGTGAAGGTCTCTCCAACTTTTCGAAGGCTGTTAGGCCTCATCGTCCCTCCGGTTTGACCCATCTGCCAGAGCCCCCTCGGCGGCAAGGGGGAAAATCTCCTCATATGTTTAGATTGTCAAAAGGACATAAAACCCATCCGTCTTCCCTCTTGCCCCCATTGCAGCCTCCCCTTTCCCTCAGAGACTGAAGAGGCTCACCTCTGCGGCCGCTGCATGAGGGAGCGGTGGTATTTTGATTTCCATCGCTCCTGTTGCCTCTATGAAGGAGCACTCAAAGAGGCAATCCATAGATTCAAATATCTCGGTGAATTTCCCCTCTTGAGGGTGTTCGGGGACTTACTGTATCCGACCCTCCAAACCCTCTCTCAGGATTACCGGGTGGATTTTCTGGTGCCAGTCCCCCTCCACATCCGGAGGTTGAGGGAGAGGGGATTCAATCAGGCCCTCCTCTTGGCCAGGGAATTGAGCAAGAGGACGGGGATTCCCTATCGGGCAAGGGTGCTGAGAAAGATAAAGGACACCCCCTTTCAGACCGAACTCAAGGGGGCACAAAGGAGGAAAAACATAAAGGGGGCCTTTCGTGTTGAAAGGAGGGAGGTAATAGAAGGGAAATCCATGGTACTAGTAGACGACGTCTATACCACGGGAGCCACGGTCAACGAATGCGCCCGTACTTTGCTGGGTGCAGGGGCCGAGAGGGTGGCCGTTTTGACCTTGGCCATGGCAATATGAGATATCAGGCTCCAGAGGGGCAGAGGGAGGCAGGAAATGAAGAGGGACAGAATAGCAATTGTGGGGGCAGGGGTGGTGGGTACGGCTTTGGCCTATCTCTTGAAAGAAAAGGGGTATCCCCTCGTAGGGATAGCCAGCAGGAGACAGGAATCCGCTCAAAGGGCGGCTTCTCTCCTGCCGGGTGGTGTCCAGGCTACCGTTGCCCCCGAAGAGGTCGTACCGGGGGCAGACCTGGTCTTTATTACCACCTCCGACAGCGCCATCCAAGAGGTCTGTGAGGCGATCGCCAACAAGAAGGGTTTCCGCCCCGAGCAGATAGTAGTCCATACCAGTGGGGCCCTCCCCTCTACGATCCTAAATAGAGCAAAAGAGAGTGGTGCCCAAATCGCGTCGGTTCACCCCTTGCAGAGCTTCGCCGATGTCAAAGAGGCAGTGAAGACCATCCCCTCCTCGATCTTTTGCCTGGAGGGGGATCGAGAGGCCATTCCGCCCCTCATAGAGCTGGTAAAGACGTTGGGCGGTAAGCCCATCTCCATCGACACCCAGCATAAGCCCCTCTATCATGCGGCGGCTGTGGTAGCCTCCAACTTCCTGGTCACCCTCTCCTACCTCAGTTATACACTGTATGAAACCATGGGGATCCCTCAGGAAGAGGCCGCCCAAGCCCTCCTCCCCTTGATCAAGGGAACGGTGAATAACGTTGAGAAGCTAGGACCGGTCAGGGCCTTGACTGGGCCCATCTCTCGTGGCGATGGAAATGTGGTAAGAGGACATCTGGAGGCCTTAAAGGAATTGAGCCCCACATTCACTGATATATACTGCAGTATCTCCCGTCTCACAGTGGAGATCGGGATCAAAAAGGGCACCCTTTCACTTGAAGGAGGAGAGGAGATCTTGCAGATAGTGGGGAGATAGAGCAAGCCATCCTGCCAACATCAAGACAACCAGATGCTCGCAATTTCCACGGAGAAAGTGAGCACTGACAGCCCCCCGGAGAGAAGACGGAAGATCAAATCCCCATCTCCCAAACTTTAAAAGTCGTTCCAATCAGCCTTCATTGTGCAGTCCGTTCTAACAGAAAGAGAGAGTCATCGTCTTTATGTAGCCCCCTCAAGGCCTCGGCCAGGCGTTTAAATTCCACCAGATCCAAGGTCTCCGCTCGGCGACGGGGGTCGATCCCAATGGACTCTAAAACCCCCCTGATTTCCCCGCTGGAACCCAAGCCCAAGGCGGAGTTTTTCAGAGAGTTCAGTATGGTCTTCCTCCTCTGGGCGAAGGAGGCCCGTACCACCCCTTGGAAGAACCGCATATCCCCTACCTCCACCCTGGGGTGCGCCAAGATCTCAAACCCCACCACGGCGGACTGTACCGCAGGCCGAGGGTAAAAGGCGTGCGGGGGAACCCGCATCAATATCTTGGGTGATGTATAAAGCTGGGCAGAGATTGACAGCGGACCATAGTCCCTGCTCCCAGGAGGTGAAGTGATCCTCTGTGCAACTTCTTGCTGAAGCATAAGGGTAAGGTGGGCCAGGCTATCCCGGGACTCCAAGAGCCGGAAAATGATGGGGGTAGATATGTTATAGGGGAGGTTGGCCACCACCTTTAACTTTCCGCCCGCCTCTTCTGCGAGACCTCGAAAATCGAATTGGAGGGCATCACCGTACACGACGGCCAGTGAAGATATCTTCTTCCCCTTCTCCCTGAGGTAAGCCACCATTCGCTGGTCCAACTCAACGGCCACTACCTTCTTCACCTGGGGAAGCATGAGGAAGGTCAAAACCCCCATTCCAGGACCTATCTCTACCACGATATCCTCGGGGTCCAAAGGGGCCAAGCGGACGATCTTCTCTGCCAGCCTTCTGTCAATGAGAAAGTGTTGTCCCAAGGCCCTCTTTGGTAAAATCCCTCTTCCTCGAAGCTCCTGCATCAATGAAGTCATAGCCCTATTCTCGCCCAAAAAGCCACCGGGACAAGGCGCCTATATCTAAGCCGTCCCTTCTACCCTCCTTGAGCAGGTGATATCCAGCCACTCCAATCATTGCCGCATTATCCCTGCAGAGATGAGGGGAGGGAAAATACGCTCGTATACCTAGCTCTTCCCCCCTTTGATTTAACCTCTCCCTCAGACGGCCATTACAGGCCACCCCTCCGGACACCACCGCCCTGTCCACCTTGTAACGCTGAGCTGCCCAGATAATCTTGTCCACAAGCACATCCACCACAGCCTCTTGAAAGGAGGCAGCAATATTCGCCAGCCCGTCATCGGTGGGGGGATGGGAGCGGACATAGTTTACCACCGCCGTCTTTATCCCGCTGAAGCTGAAATCCAGAGAATCCTTAGCAATGTATGCCCGAGGGAAGGATATGGCCTGTGAGTCTCCACGACGGGCCAGTCGCTCGATGATGGTCCCGCCTGGATATCCCAAACCCAGATACTTGGCCACCTTGTCAAAGGCCTCTCCGGCCGCATCGTCTCTGGTCCCCCCCAGAAAGCGAAAGGACACGAACCCCTCGGCCAAATAGAGGGCAGTGTGCCCCCCTGAGGCCACCATTCCTATAAAGGGGAAAGGAATCTCATTCTCCAAAAAGATGGCCAGAAGGTGTCCCATGAGGTGGTTCACCCCCACCATGGGGATATCCTTGGCATATGAGACGGCCTTGCCGGCCATGATCCCTACCAGAAGGGAACCCACCAAGCCTGGTCCCCGGGTCACCCCTACTGCATCCACCTCATCCAAGGTCTTATGGGCCTCCTGTAAGGCCCCCTTTATCACCGGTACGATGTTCTCAAGGTGGCGTCTTGAGGCCAACTCCGGTACCACACCCCCATACTTCCTGTGGACCTCATCCTGAGACGAGACTATATTGGAGAGAGGCCTCCTGCCTTCCTCGATCAGAGCGGCCCCCGTATCATCGCATGAACTCTCAATGGCAAGGACGATCATCTCCGTCCCACTGTCTCTAAATTTATCACGAAACTCGCCCTCATATTAAGTATCTTACCCAGCTTTTCACCAATGGTTCGCGGATTCCAGGGGCAAGGATCCTTAGGGGAAATAGATCCCTGAATCCTCCTCGTGAGAATAGGATTTGCTCATGAGCGTGGCTGAGGAATTATTCCAATGAACAGATAGGAAATTTAATTTTTGCATTGTATAATATTACCATACCAAGCCCCGGGGCTCAACTTTTGAACTCTTTGACATCGTAGTGTATCTGTTTTAAAATTATTCGCTTTCTAACGATTTGCTTTTCCAATGGTGAAATTAGAGCAGTATGATCATCAGACAATTTGAGGTGGGGGATTACATGGTCTTCAGTTACGTCGTTGGGGATGAGGAGACCGGAGAATCCCTGGTTATCGATCCCGCAGATGACATCCAAAGGTTAATCGAATTCGCCCGGCAGCACGAGGTGGAGATCAAATATATACTCAATACCCACGCTCACATAGACCACATCATGGGGAATGCTGAGATGGTGCGACGCACCGGGGCCAAGATCATCATCCACGAGGCCGAAAGTTATTCCTTGAGCCACCCATCCTTCGACCTCCTCGACCTCTTTCAGGCGGAGCCATCCCCGCCAGCGGACATCCTGGTGAAGGATGGGGATACCATCTGGGTGGGGGAGTTGGGTTTGAAGGTAATCCATACCCCTGGACATTCCCCTGGCAGTATCTCGCTCCATCTTGAGGATATGGTCTTCACCGGGGACACCCTCTTTGTAGGTTCTGTAGGCAGAACCGACCTCCCGAGAGGATCCTGGGATACCTTGGAGGCCTCCATTCGCCATCGGCTCTTCACCCTCCCCGATGACACAGTGGTGCTTCCTGGTCACAATTATGGTCCTGCCCCCACCTCCACTATCCGCCAAGAAAAGCTTACCAACCCCTCCCTGAGGTTATAAGATGCCCCTTTCGCCAGAAGATGAGCAATATATGAGAAAGGCCTTGGCACTCGCTCGTAAGGGGATGGGCAAAGTAAGCCCCAATCCCATGGTGGGGGCAGTGATAGTCAGAGCAGGAAAGGTCATTGCCGAGGGATATCACCGGAGGTTTGGGGCTGATCATGCTGAGATAGACGCCATCAAGAAAGCAATGGGCAGAATAAAAGGGTCCACTCTCTATGTCAATTTAGAACCCTGCTGCCATTGGGGAAAGACCCCACCCTGCACAGATGCCCTGATAAGGGGGGGAATCGGGAGGGTGGTTATAGGGACCCTCGACCCCAACCCCTTGGTAAACGGGAAGGGGGCACAGATCTTGAGGGAACACGGCATAGAGGTGAAGGTGGGGCTCTTGGAGCAGAAGGCGCGCAGGCTCAATGAGGTCTATTGTAAGTACATCCGTACAGGCCTACCCTTCGTCACAATAAAATATGCCCAGTCCCTCGATGGCAGGATCGCCACGTCTCAAGGCGACTCTCGCTGGATCAGCACGGAGAAATCCAAGAGGTTTGCGCACCGTTTACGGGCCCAGCACGATGCGGTCGTGGTCGGAATCGGTACCATACTCATGGATGATCCCCTCCTCACCGTCAGATGGACCAGAGGGAAAAATCCTCTGCGCATCGTCCTCGACAGCCAACTTCGCATCCCCCTTAACTCCCACGTGCTTGACAAAGGGGCAGATTCCCTCATCGTCACCACTGACCTGCATGATAGGAAGCAATATGAAAGGATTAAGGAGAGGGGGAAAGAGGTCCTAGTGACTCACAGGGGAGAAGACGGGCGGGTTGAGTTGCGATCCCTGTTGAAGGCACTGGCCGCCAGGGGTATCTCTTCGATCCTCGTAGAGGGGGGGAGAGAAGTGATCACTGCCCTTTTGAAAGAAAGGTTGGCCGACAGGATAGTGATCATCATCGCCCCTCTCATTCTTGGAAAAGGGGTGGAGGGGATCGGCGATTTAGGAATAAGAGAGTTGAACAAGGCCATCAGACCATCCTCCCATACAGTAAGACATCTGGCTGAGGATACAATCTTCGATCTGAGATTATCAGAAGGATTGAGACCGGATATCAATTAGTGGGTCCTATGCGGATCTTGCTATCGAGCCCTCACCCACATGAGGGATTGCCCTCATTCCCCTGAATGTAATACCAAAGCGACATTGCACTTTACTTGGAGCATCATAAGTCAAAGACGGAAAGATTCAAGTTTTTCTCTCGGTGGGAGCCTCTATGGGTGACCTCAGCTTGTGATCACGTCTGACTTAGACTTGCGCAAGCTGTTCTACGAGAAGGGCCAGCGCGCTGTGGTCCAACTCCCCCTTGCCCTGGGCCAGCAGCGCGTCCATCAAGGCTGCGGCTTGCGCCGTGGCGAAAAGTGGTACCGAGAGCTCGCGCCCAGTCTGCAGTGCGATGCCCATGTCCTTTCGGTGAAGCCTGAGCTTGAAACCGGGTTGAAAGTTGCGTTCGATGATACGCTTCCCGTGCAGATCTAAGATACGGCTCTGGGCAAACCCCCCCAGCAAGGCCTCCCGCACCTTGGCCGGATCTACCCCCGCCTTCTCGGCCAAGGTCAAGGCCTCAGATACGGCCTGTATAGTCAAGCCCACCACCATCTGGTTAGAGGCCTTGGTGACCTGTCCAGCCCCCGGCCCTCCCATGTGGACAACGTTCTTGCCCAGAACCTGAAACAGCGGCAGAGCCCTCTGGAAAGCCCCCTCAGTGCCCCCCACCATAATGGATAAGGTGCCTTCCTTCGCCCCTACTTCCCCGCCCGAGACCGGGGCATCCAGGGACTCCACCCCCTTGGCGTTGAGAACCTCAGAGACCTTCCGAGCTGTAGCTGGGGCAACGGTAGACATGTCGATGACCAGCATCCCAGATCGCACGCCCTCATTAACCCCGTCAGTCCCAAGGGCCACCAGTTCCACGTCGGC
>CP070817.1:619515-624611 GCA_020344255.1 Deltaproteobacteria bacterium
ACCTCCTTCTCCGGCTCTCGGAAGTACATATATATCAGCACTCTGAGGTAATAATAGGCAGCTACAGCACTATTCAACACCCCGATGACTGCCAGCCAATAGTATTGAGCCTTCACTGCAGCGCTGAATACATAAAATTTGGCCATAAAACCGGCCATGGGCGGTACTCCTGCTAATGAGAACAGAAAGATGGACATAGAAGCCGCCAACAAGGGATATTTAAAACCAATCCCCGCATAATCGGTAATGAGGGTGTTTTCCTCCCCTCTCTTCCCCAGCAGGATCACCACCGTAAACGCCCCTATGTTCATAAAGATATAGGCCAGGAGGTAAAAAAGGATGCTCGATTTGCCCAGGTCATTTCCGGCCACAAAGGCCACCATAATATAACCGGCATGGGCGATGCTAGAATAGGCGAGCATTCTCTTGATATTGGCTTGGGAAAGGGCGATGACATTCCCTACTGTCATGGTGGCAACAGCCAAGAGCCACATGATCTCCGTCCAGTAGGCCTGTAAGTTGGGCAGGGCGTAGAAGAAGACCCTCACAAAGGCAGCGAAGCCTGCGGCCTTGACCCCAGTGGCCATAAAGGCAGTAATAGATGTTGGGGCGCCCTCATAGACGTCGGGAGTCCACATATGAAAGGGGACCAAGGCGATCTTGAAGCCGAATCCTATGATGAGAAGGGCAAGCCCTGTAATCAGGATGGGGAGACCGCTAACCCATGCCCGCTCTGTGAGGACCCGGCCGATCCCGCCCAAATCGAGAGTACCCGTGGAGGCATAGGTCAGAGCTATGCCATAGAGGAGAAAGGCCGAGGCAAAGGCCCCCAATAAAAAGTACTTGAAGGCCGCTTCCACCGCTCTTGCATCTTCACGCATGATGCCGGCCAAGACATAGATGGAGATTGACATTACCTCCAGCCCCAGAAAGATGATCAGGAGGTTCACCCCTGACGCCATGAACATCATCCCCACGGTGGCGAATAAGACCAAGACATAATATTCACCAAAGTCAATCCCCTCCCTCCTGGTATATTCCAGGGAGGCCAAGACGGTCAAAAAACCGATGATCAAGAACATGACCTTAAAGAACGTGGAGAAGGGATCTATCGTCACCATGCCATTGAAGGCGATTAATTCCTTTCCAACCCCTAAGAACACCGAGAGAAAGGCTATGACCACCCCTAGCAGCGTGATATAACCGAGTGAACCCCTCTTCTCACCGCGAATAAAGACGCTCAAAATCAAGATCAACAGGGCGAAGAAAGTCAACACCACTTCCGGGGCGATCACCTTGAGATCTGCTGCCGAGAACTTGACCGTGAAGATCTCCATCTCCCTCTTACTCCTCTACGACCACAATGGTAACCTTCGAACCTCCTGCTCCTTTGGCAAGGGATGGTTCTCCTTCCCCTGCCCGTGATGCCGTCACCGCTGCCTCATAGCGTGCCTTGACGTCGTAGAGGAAGTGCTCCACGGAGAGGTCCATTTTTTTGAAGAAAAACTTTGGGAAGACCCCCATCCAGATGACCATGATGACGATGGGAGCCAAAGTCACGATCTCCCGGAGGTTGAGATCTTTGAGCCCTCGATTTTCCGGATGCTTGATATCCCCGAACATCACCCGTTGAAACATCCAGAGCATGTAAGCTGCCGCCAAGACCACCCCCGTGGCACCAAAGACCCCGTATACGGGATTGGCCTTAAAAGTCCCCAAAAGGATGAGGAACTCTCCCACAAAGCCGTTGGTCCCCGGGAGGGCAATAGAGGAGAGGGCCACGATCATGAAGAAAGTGGCAAAGATCGGCATGACACGGGAGAGCCCCCCGAAATCGGCGATGAGCCTCGTGTGTCTCCTCTCATAGATCATCCCAACGATCAAAAAGAGGGCACCGGTGCTGACTCCGTGATTGAGCATCTGATAGATACTCCCCTGCACCCCTTGCACATTGAAGGCAAACATCCCCAGCATGACGAATCCGAGGTGGCTTACACTGGAGAAGGCCACCAACTTCTTGAGGTCATCCTGCATCATAGAGACCAGTGCCCCATAGATGATCCCGATGAGGGCCAAGATGGAAATGATCGGGATCGCCTTGAAGGCAGCGGCGGGAAAGAGGGGGATGGCAAATCTGATGAACCCGTACGTCCCCAGCTTCAGGAGGATACCGGCCAGGATCACAGAGCCGGCGGTAGGGGCCTCCACATGGGCATCGGGCAACCATGTATGAAAGGGGAACATGGGCACCTTGATGGCAAAGGCCAGCCCAAAGGCACCAAACATTATGCACTGTGTTTTGATGGGGAGGGTAACCTGATAGAGCTTCAGGAGGTCAAAGGTATACTCCCCAGTGGCCTCCCCATGGAGGAAGTAAAGGGCAATGATGGCCACCAACATCAACACGCTTCCCGCCATGGTATAGAGGAAGAACTTGATAGCGGCGTAAACTCTCCTTGGTCCTCCCCAGGCCCCGATGATGAGGTACATCGGGATCAACATGACCTCCCAAAAGACATAGAAGAGGATGAGATCCAAGGCAACGAAGGCACCGATCATCCCAGTCTCCAAGAAGAGGAAGGATATCATATATTCCTTTATCCTCTTCTCCACCGCCGTCCAGGAGCTGAGGATACAGAGGACTGTCAGGAAGGTGGTCAGCAGCACCAAGAAGAGGCTGATCCCGTCGATCCCCATAAAATAGGTGACCCCCCACTCCTTTATCCAGGGGACCCTTTCCACAAACTGCATCCCTGCCACTCCTTCATCGAAGTAGATAAAGAGGGGCAGGGAAATGATGAACTCCACCAACGAGATGACCAGCGTCACCCTCTTGAGGAGCTCCTCACGGTTACTGGGAATAAACAAAAGCAGTACCGCTCCCACCAGGGGGAGGAAGGTAACCGTTGTCAAAATGGGAAACCCCATTTGGTTCATGGAAGACTCCTTACTTCATCAAGAATATCATGATCACCACTGCACCCAAGATGAGTGCAAGGGCATACCCCTGCACGTACCCTGTTTGGATCTTGCGCAGGACCCTCCCCCACCAGAGCACAAGCCCCGCCACCACATTCACGGTCCTATCCACTACCCCATCGTCAAACTCCCGCCAGAAGAAGTTGCTTATTTTCTTGGAACTATCGACAAATGACGCTTGGTATATCTCATCCACATAATACTTATTGAAGATGATGGTGTATAAGGTCTTAAATCTCTGGGCCAATCTCTTGGGGACATCGGGTTTCAAGATATAAAAATACAAGGCCATGCTGATCCCGATTAAGGCAATGATTACGGAAATGACCATCAAGATGAGCTCCCAGTTGACGCTACCGCCTCCCCCCATTCCACCTCCACCGGCATAGGCCATCTTGACCAAGGAGAAAGAGGCGTGACCAACCCCCTCCGGGTGTCCACCCAAGACGGGGGCGAGAAACTCATGGAAGTAATTCCTCCCCCCGAGGACATGGGGTATTCCCACACAACCGCCGATCACCGAGAGGACGGCCAGGATGATGAGGGGGACGGTCATAATGGGAGGGGATTCATGGATGTGCTTCTTTGCCTCCGCCGAGGCCCGGCATTCCCCGAGAAAGGTGACAAAGGTGAGCCGAAACATATAGAAGGCGGTCATTCCCGCTGCGGCTGCCCCCACCACCCAGAGAAAGAAATGGCCATGGGGACTGCTGAAGGCCTGCCAGAGGATCTCATCCTTACTGAAAAACCCCGATAACGGTGGGATTCCCGCGATGGCCAGGGTCGCTGCGAGGAAGGTCCAGAAGGTGATGGGGGTCTTCCTCCATATCCCTCCCATGTTCCTCATGTCCAACTCTCCGCTCAGGGCGTGCATCGCACTGCCCGCCCCCAAAAAGAGGAGCCCCTTGAAGAAGGCATGAGTCATGAGGTGAAAAATCCCCGCGCTAAAAGCCCCCACCCCCACGGCAAGGAACATATAACCGAGCTGGCTGATGGTGGAATAGGCCAGCACCCGCTTGATATCGAACTGCAGAAGGCCCATAGATGCGGCATAGATGGCCGTGGCGGCGCCGAAGATAGCCACCACAGCCATGGACACAGGGGCCATGCTGTACAGGACGTGGCAACGGGCAATCATATAGACCCCCGAGGTGACCATGGTGGCGGCATGGATCAGGGAGCTGACGGGGGTGGGACCCTCCATGGCGTCGGGAAGCCATACATACAAGGGGATCTGGGCGGACTTGCCGGTGGCCCCCACGAAAAGGAGGAGCGTTATCAAGGTCACGGTTACGGGATTGAGGAGATGGGCTTTGGCGAAGACCTCGTTGAACTCCAAGGTTCCGAGGTGAGCGAAGATCATGAATATCCCCAATAAGAAACCGAAGTCCCCCACCCTATTCACCACAAAGGCCTTCTTCCCCGCATTGGCGGGGGCATCCCTCTCAAACCAAAAGCCGATCAGGAGATAAGAACAGAGCCCGACACCCTCCCATCCGACAAACATCAGGAGGAAGTTATTGGCCAAGACCAAGGTGAGCATCATGAAGACGAAGAGGTTGAGATAGGAGAAGTACCTGGTGAACCCTGGGTCATCGTGCATGTATCCCACGGAGTAGATATGGATGAAAAAGCTCACCCCGCTGACCACCATGGCCATGACGATGGAGAGGGGGTCTATCTTATACCCCACCACCGTTTTGAGGCCTCCTGAAACGATCCAATCAAAGAGGACCTTGTCAGGCACAGCAGCCCGGGCATCGGGAGGAAGCCTGAGGAGGCTAGAGAACACTAGAATGGAGAAGAGGAACGACAAACCCAGGACGGAGCATGCCACCCAACTGACTATTCTCTTATCGAGGTTGTACCATCTCCCTATTAGACCGTTGAACAGAAACCCCATGGCAGGGAAAAGAGGTATCAACCATACAAGTTCGATCATAGGATGCTCCTTGCTCCCTTCACCATTTCAAGAGGTTTATCTCATCCACCTTAATGGTCCCCCGCCCCCGGTAGAGGAGGACTAAGATGGCCAAGCCGACGGCCGCCTCGGCCGCCGCCACTGTCATCACAAAGAAGACCATCAGGACCCCGTCCAAGGAATTCAGGTAGTGGGA
>CP070817.1:624711-629009 GCA_020344255.1 Deltaproteobacteria bacterium
CAGCATGGCATCCTTAATGAGGCAAAAGGCCTTGGATGAAACTGGCCAAGACCGCATCTATCGTTGGCGAGAGGATTTCAAGGGGGGTACGTCCATAGTGAAAGGCTATCAATGAGATGGCGACGGTGTGCCCCCTACCAAATCGCTCAACTCCCGGAGATATATTGGCCACACAGCAGCTCATCTCCAGGTGAATGAGAGGGGACATCGGTCTTGTAAATAGCCTCCCGTTTGCATCAGGACGTATCTTTGATACCTAAGAGATTTTTATTATCCTCAGGTTAGTACCGGAGGAGGGGCTGCATAGTTATATGTCAGAATTCCCCCAATGGCCTTTGGAAAGTGAATTTATACGGCTCAACTATCAGCTTCTTGGCGGTGGTCTTTGTACTTCCGGTAATGATGGCAATGGGGGAGGCGACGACGAAAATGACCGTCCCTGCCGCTAGGCACAATACGCCAGCAGGCCGGCAGATGACAACATCGAGGGTTATCTCCTCTGCGCTTGGTTCCTCTTTAGCCCATACCAAATGGGGTGTGCCAAGAAAGCCACTGAGGATTGTTGCAGCGACAACTATAACCATCACCTTTCTCAGAGACATTTGGACCTCCGTGTTATTTTTCGTAACATTATAATACTAAAAATAGTATTTGTCAATAATCTTTGTTCCTTCCACCTCAGTGCTAATGCCCATCTGGCATCCCGTTTTACCGGGAAAGCAAAATGTGGTAGACTTTCTCCGGTTCCTTGTTCACAGAAGGAGATCTCAGAAGAGTGAAAAAGATCATCCCTTTCTTAATACTGCTATCCCTCTTTGCCCTGGGGAGTCTTCTCCAGACACCCACATCAGTCTTCGCTCAAAACCGAGAAGGCCCTTTCCGAGTCAAGAAGGTGATAGATGGGGATACGGTGGTCTTCAATAATGGACGGCACCTCCGTTATCTGGGGATCAATACCCCTGAACGCGGTGAGCCTTTTTGGCGGAAGGCCAGAGATTACAACGCTCGGATGGTGAAGGGGAGAATGGTAGAGTTGGAATTTGGAAACATCACGGAGGACAAATATGGCCGCATCTTAGCCTACCTTTATGTCAAGGAGAAGATGGCCAATGCCCAGCTCCTGAAGGTAGGTTGGGCCCACCTTTTTGTCCTCGCGCCGATAAAGTACTATCGTGACTTCTTCGGCCTCCAAGAGGAGGCCAGGACAAAAGGGATGGGAATCTGGGGGAAGCGTGGGTTCAAGGGTGGCCTCAAGATCACCCGCCTCAACGCCAATGCCGAGGGCGACGACAGGTATAATCTCAATGGGGAGTATGTGAGGATATGCAATATTTCCCCCAGAAGTATCAACATAAAGGGATTTTCCCTGTCCGATCGTGGGGGGAAGCAGTATACTTTTCCCTGGGCCGTCCTTCGGCCAGGCTACACATTACTCCTCTTTACAGGAGAGGGGAGGAATATGGTGGAAGGAGAGGATCAATTGCGCCTCTACTGGGGCGCAAGATATCCCATTTGGAACAACAAAGGGGATACTGCCTATCTCAGGAACCCCGAGGGAAGGTTGATAGATAGCCTTGTTTATAAAAGACGCCGTAAGTAGAGAATGGCCTATGAGGAAAGCGGAAACTGGGGATGAGTTCACTCCTCGCCGTATACATCAAAGAGGTTCAGCTCGTTAAAAAGGGAGGGAAACAAAGGACAACACAATTGATATTGTATTGCTATGGAAGGACCTTTATGATAATTATTACTCTTTCTATTTTGACCGCAAAAAGCCAACAGGAGAGGCCTTATGGACTATAAAATTACCTTAAACCTCCCCCAAACCCATTTCGCGATGAAAGCAGACCTCCCAAAGAGGGAGCCTGAGATCCTCAACCACTGGGAAGAGAAGAGGCTCTATGAGGAGATTCTCAAGGCTGCCAGGGGAAGAGAGAAATATATCCTTCACGATGGTCCCCCCTATGCCAACGGACACATCCACATGGGGACAGCCCTCAACAAGGTCCTGAAGGACATCATCGTCAAGGCCAAGTTCATGGCCGGTTTTGACAGCGTCTATGTCCCTGGTTGGGACTGCCATGGTCTGCCGGTTGAGCATGAGGTTGACAAGATGTTGGGAAACCGCAAAGAGGGTATGAGCAAATCTGAGATCAGAAGATTCTGCCGGGATTATGCCGCTAAATTTGTCGATATCCAAAGGGATGAATTCAAGCGCCTGGGAGTCTTGGGAGACTGGGACGACCCTTATCTCACCATGAACTGCGAATACCAGGCCACCATTGTCAGGGAATTCGGGAAGTTTGTGGAGGGGGACTTTCTCTATAAGGGGAAGAAGCCGGTCTACTGGTGTGCCAGTTGCAAGACTGCTCTTGCTGAGGCCGAGGTGGAATATGCCCCACACCGATCCCCCTCCATATTTGTCAAGTTCCCCATGGTCTCCGACCTGGGAAAGACCTTTCCCTCCCTGCGGGGCAAGAACATCTCGGTGATCATCTGGACCACCACCCCCTGGACCATTCCGGCCAACCTCGCCATCGCTCTTCACCCCGCCTACAAATATATGGCAGCCGAGGTCGACAACGAGGTCTACATAGTAGCCGAAGGCCTGGCAGACATCGTGATGGACACTCTGGGGGTCCAGGATTACCAAGTGCTGGAGACCTTTCGGGGCACTGAACTGGAGGGGTTGAAGTGCCGTCATCCCTTTCTCGGTAAGGAGTCGGTCATCATCCTCGCTGATTATGTCACCCTCGATGCAGGCACAGGTTGTGTTCACACTGCCCCAGGACACGGCCAGGAGGACTATGAGAGTGGTCTAAAATATGGATTGGAGATCTATGCCCCGGTGGACGATGACGGCAAATTCACCCCGGAGGTGGAGTTCTTCGGAGGGGAGTTCGTCTTCGATGCCAATACCTCTGTAAACGCAAAGCTGGCTGAAATGGGGGCCCTCCTGAAGGAGGAAGAGACGGAACACTCCTACCCCCACTGCTGGCGCTGTAAAAACCCTATCATCTTCCGCTCCACCGAGCAATGGTTCATCTCCATAGATCACAATGCATTCAGGGAGAAGGCACTGAAGGGGATCGATGAGGTCCAGTGGATCCCCCAATGGGGGAAGGAGAGGATCTACGGCATGGTGGCCAACCGCCCCGATTGGTGTATCTCCCGTCAAAGGGTCTGGGGAATCCCGATTGTGGCCTTTTACTGTGAGGGATGCGGTAAGACCCTCTTAGGGAAGCACCTCATAGAATTTGTGGCCAATAGGTTTGCGCAGGAGGGAGCGGACATCTGGTTTGATGAGCCTGCACAGAAGCTCCTCCCTCCCGGGACTAAATGCCCCAACTGCGGGGGAGAGAAATTCCGGAAGGAATCAGATATCCTCGATGTCTGGTTCGACTCGGGAGTCAGCTGGGCTGCGGTGCTGGAAAAAAGGGACGACCTGAGGTTCCCGGCCGATCTCTATCTGGAGGGGAGCGATCAACATCGAGGATGGTTCCATTCCTCGCTTCTAGCGGCGGTGGGGGCAAGGGGAATCCCTCCGTACACCAGCGTCCTCACCCATGGTTTTGTGGTGGATGGGGAAGGGAAAAAGATGTCCAAATCGGCGGGAAACGTGATGGCTCCCGACGAAGTCATCCAAGGATTTGGGGCAGAGATCCTGAGGCTATGGGTGGCAGCGGAGGATTATCGCGACGATATAAAGATATCCCAGGAGATCCTCGATCGACTCACCGAGGCCTATCGAAGAATCAGGAATACCTGGAGATACATGTTAGGCAACCTCTATGACTTCGACTATGAGCTCCACGCCCTGCCCTACAGTGAACTCATGGAGATCGACCGGTGGATCATCCACCGATTTCAGCGGTTGGTGAAAAGGGTTCTAAAGGCCTATGAGGAGTTTGAGTTTCACATCATCTATCACTCCGTGCACAACTTCTGCGTTGTGGACCTTAGTTCCCTCTATCTGGACATCCTGAAAGACCGCCTCTATACCTCCTCGCCCTCCTCTCACAAGAGGAGGTCGGCCCAGAATGCCATCTATCACATCCTCGAGGGAATGGTGAGGTTAATGGCCCCCATCCTCTCCTTCACCTCCGAGGAAGTGTGGCAACACTTCCCTGAGGAGGAGAGTGTGCACCTGATGAGCTTTCCTCAACCGGAGGAAGAACTCATCGACGAGACCCGGGAAGAGAGGTGGAGAAGGCTGTGGGAGATTCGCGAGCAGGTGACCAAGGCCCTTGAGAGGGCCCGCCAGCAGAAGGTGATCGGCCATTCACTGGACGCCAGGG
>CP070817.1:629109-636321 GCA_020344255.1 Deltaproteobacteria bacterium
GGGGGAGGAGTTCCCGGCGCCATCGATAAAATCGACCCTTTTCACGCCTCCTTTCTTCAAGGCGGCCGATATGGAAGTAGCCACCTTTTGGCCGGGATCTGACGCCCCGCCCATCGCGGCAAAACCCAGGAGCTCGCCATAGGTCCGCGCGCTCCTCCGCCGTGCATCTTCCTTCCTCTCCAAGATCAAGATCCCGGCCCCCTCTCCAGGGATAAATCCGTTTCTCTTGAGGTCATACGGAGCGCTCCTTTCACCTGTGCCCCCATCCCAAGCCGTTAGCCTCAGTTCGTTCCACCCCCGGTATAAGATGGGGCTCAGTTCATCTACCCCCCCTGTCAAGACCACCTCGGTCCTTTTGGCGATCAGTTGTTGATAGGCGAAAAGGAAGGCGGCCTCCGCCGTACAGAAGGACTGGACCACTGTACTGTTCGGTCCCTTTATTCCCAGCTCAATGGAGGCGTTGCTGGCTGCTGCATTGGGTACGGTATTTGGAAAGAGGATGGGGTTGAGGTCTTCAGGTCCCCTCAGCACCTGGCCCCGGTGAAATGCCTCGGAGTTGGCCAAGCCGCAAAAGCCAGAGCCGAGGATGATCCCTATCCTCTCCGGGGGGACGTCTTCACCGATCGTGAGACCGGCGTCCTCCAGGGCCATCTTGGAGGCAGCGATGGCGAATTGACTGGACCTGTCCAATCTTCTGACCTTCATGGGGGGGATAAAGGCCTTGGGATTAAACCCCTTAACCAAGCCACCCTTTTTCGACCTCAAAGAGGTGGTGTCGAACTCTTCGATTTCCTCTAACCCGTGGCGACCCTCGGCCAATCCTTCCCAAAACTTCTCCTTCCCCACGCCCAAAGGACTTATCACCCCCATCCCTGTGATCACCACCTCTCCCATATGGTTTATGAATCCTCCTTCCCAAGGATCAGGGTGGTGCAGTTCCCACCGAAGGCGAAGGAATTGGATAGGACGGTCTCTACCTCTTCCCCTCTGGCCAGGGGGACATAATCGAGATCGCAGATCTCATCCCCCTGCTCAAATCCGGCGGTAGGGGGGAGGAAATGGTGGTGGATGGCCAACAGTGAGGCGACAGCTTCCATCCCCCCGGCAGCTCCCAGGCAATGTCCGATCATCGATTTGGTGGAGCTGATGGGGATCTGATAGGCCTCCTCCTTCCACACCTTCTTTATGGCGAGGGTCTCCACCTGGTCATTGAGGACGGTCCCGGTGCCATGGGCGTTGATGTAGTCGATCTCCTCCGCCTCAATCCCTGCATCCTGCAGGCCCTCCTTCATGATCCTTGCCTCTTCGGTGCCCGTCTCCTCCGGCGCGGTGATATGGAAGGCCTCTCCCCCAAGGGAATAGCCCAGGAACTCCCCATATATCTTTGCCCCTCTCCCCAGGGCCCTCTTCCTTTCCTCCATGATCAACACTGCCGCCCCTTCCCCCAGGGAGAGCCCCTGGCGGCAGCCGTCAAAGGGGCGACAGGGAGACGGGTCCATGACTTTCAGGGAGCAGAACCCGCCAAAGGTAAGCTCACTGAGAGCCTCACCACCTCCGCAGACCATTACCTCGGCCTCACCTGCTCTGATCAGCTCCGCCCCATAGGCGATGGAGGTAGCGGAGGAACTACAGGCGGTGGCTATGGTCGCTCTCGGGCCCTGAAGTCCGTATCTTTCGGCCAACCGATCGGTGGCGTAGCTGGGGACAAAGGGGAGGAGGAGAGAAGGGCGTGGCCTTCCTCCTTGCAGGAGGTGTCGGTGGTACGCCTCTGCCGAGAGCATGCCCCCTGCCCCTGCCCCGAGACAGACCCCTGTATACTCCCTCTGCCCTCGACTGAGCCTCAGTTCAGCATCGGTGAAGGCTTCTTGAGCTGCGATCAAAACGAACTGATCGACTCGGGAGAGGCGACACAGCTCCCTGCTGTCGAAAAACCCCAGGGGATCATAGCCATCCAACTGCGCCGCCACCCGGGATGGATAGCCGGATACGTCAAAGAGGGTAACCTCCTTAATCCCCCTCTTCCCCTCCCGCAGGGAGGCCAGAAACTGCGCAACGTTTCCCCCCGTGGCGCAGATGATCCCCATACCGGTGATGACCACTCTCTTCTTAGCCTTCATGTTCCTTCCTTTGATCTATCAAGTCCAAGAAGGCCTCCATGCGCGTCCTCACCCCCTCCAAGGTGGTGTGTTCGTCAAAGGTAAGGGTCATGAAGGGGATATTCCCCTTTCTGTTCGTCCCCACCGTCCTTTTGAGAAACTCTTGCATCAGGGCATCTATGCCACACTTAAAGGAGGTGACGAAAATGATGCCATCGGCATCGCCTTGGTCAGCGAAATAGAGAATACTCCCCACGATTTCCCGGCCGGTCTCCCAGTAGATCTCCTTGGATAACGGGGAGACCATTCGCTCCTTTTCCTCAGGGGAGATGATATCGGAGGTCACGATCTTTGTCTCCCATCCTTTGGCCAGTGCGAGGAGGTCTTTGTTGATAAAGGGGTCAAAGAGGTTGTAGGGCCTGCCGACGATAGCTACCTGAAATTGGTAATCCTTTGCCGGTACTGCAAGGGTGGGAAGCGTTGGATTGAAGATTTCCTCCGTCCGCATGGTGTTTATCCTATCAGTCAGCTCCCTTCGAAATGTCCGGTAGCGCTCCTCCCCCCTCTGGTATGCCTGGCGCACTTTCTGTGGGTCTATCCCCGTTCGCTTCACTACGTCGAGGAAGAAGTCACGGAGTCCCTTTCTCCCCTGACGCATGTCTATCACCCCGTCCCAGATCTCCAGCTTGTTCTTGAAGGCCAACCTCAACACATCAGGGGCCCCTCGGAACTTAGGGCAGAGGATATAATGGCCTTCCAGGCTGATCAGACGGGGGAGGAAGATGGCATCGACCTTCCCCACCAAACTTTGAGAATGGGGGATCAACAGCTTTAAGGGAAGGCAGCTGTCTTCGTAGTATCGGACACCTCTCCGCAATATGTGATAGACCTCGTCATCAGAAGTCACCACCTCCATCCCCAATTCCTGCAGGAAAGTGCTCCAGAGGGGAAAGAGCTTATAATACATCAAGACCCTGGGGATACCGATGCGCATAAGGGAAGTTTTTTCCTTTTGTGGTCAACAACTTCAAAAAATATCATTGAACGGGGTAAAAGGCAAGTTTGGCCAAGGAAAGGGGGATGTTGACAACATTCCTTGACAAGTGCTAATTAAAGGACAGGTGGAAGAGGTATTTATTGATATGTCCCTCTGTTCACATACAACTATGGTGGAGATAGATCTGGGGGCCCTGGTTTATAATTATGGACAATTGCGCCAGTTTATCCGCCCTTCGGTCAAGTTCTTGGCGGTGGTGAAGGCCGATGCTTACGGTCATGGGGCCGTCCCTGTATCCAAGAGGTTGGAGGAATTGGGGGTGGACCTCCTCGGGGTGGCTACGGTGAAGGAAGGGGTGGAGATGAGAGAGGGTGGGATCGGCACACCCATCCTCGTCCTGAGCGGCATCTATCAAGAAGAGGTGGAGCAGGTATTGCGATATCGACTTACCCCCATGGTTTACCGCCTGGATATCGCCAAGACGCTCTCCGCTGAGGCGGATAAGACGGGCGAGAGGGTCCCCGTCCATATCAAGGTGGACACGGGAATGGGGAGGATAGGCGTCCTCTACGAGGAGGCCCCTGCCTTTTTTGACCAGGTGCGGAGATTCGAGAATCTAGAGATAGAGGGGATTGCCTCCCATTTCTCCACTGCCGATGAAGAAGATACCTCTTTCGCCGAGGAACAACTGAGGAGGTTCTCCTGGACCATTGAGGAGATAAAAAAGATGGGGATAGTCCCATCCTTATGCCACATCGCCAACAGTGCCGCCCTGTTCAACCTCCCCGCTGCCCATCTCAATTTGGTTCGTCTGGGGATCATGCTCTATGGTTCCTACCCCTCACCTTCCTTGAAGGAGAAGATCACTCTGCGGCAGGTGATGTCATGGAAGAGCCGGGTGGCAGACCTCAAGGAAGTCCCCCAGGGATCCCCCATCAGTTACGGGCGGACCTTTTTCACCCCACGCCCTAGCCTCATCGCCGCTGTACCCATCGGATATGCTGATGGTTACAGTCGCCTCTTCTCCAATCGGGGGGAGGTATTGATAATGGGGAGAAGGGTACCGGTGGTGGGGAGGGTCTGTATGGATTGGACCATGGTAGATGTCACAGATGTCCCCGGGGTTGAAGCGGGGGATGAGGTGGTGTTGATGGGTAGGCAGTTGGACCAGGAGATCGCTCCCGAAGAGCTGGGGGAGTGGATCGGTACCATCCCCTATGAGATCGTCTGCTCGGTGGGGAAGAGGACTCCGCGCATCTATAAGGATTAGCCTATGCTGAAGGCCATCAATGCCGTGGGAGAAGGGGTAGCAGGGTACCTCAGGGAGATGGGGAGGATGTTTCTCCTCCTGCTGAATACCATCCGTTGGTCCCTCTATCCCCCTTTCAGGTTTGACCTCCTCTTCCAACAGATGGAGAGGGTAGGGGTCAAGTCGATCTTGGTGGTGGTTCTCACCGGTGCCTTTACTGGCATGGTCATGGGGCTACAGACCTTTTATGCCACCAGGAAGTTCGGGGCGGAGACCATGGTGGGCGTCACTGTGGCCTTAGCTATGACTCGAGAGCTAGGGCCCGTCCTCACCAGCATCATGGTCACAGGCAGAGCGGGGTCGGCCATGGCCGCTGAGATAGGAACCATGAGAGTCACCGAACAGATAGATGCCCTCTTCGCCATGGCGGTGAACCCCATCAAGTATCTCATCGTCCCCCGGGTAATGGCCAGCATCGTGGTTGTCCCTATTTTGACCATCATCGCCGACTTTGTCGGTATCGTAGGAGGGTACTTTGTGGGGGTGATCATCCTGAGGATCAACGCTGGGGCCTATGTGGCCAATATGGAGAAGTATGTGGATTTAGATGACATATACAACGGGCTCATCAAGGCGGCGGTCTTCGGCCTCATCCTCTCGCTGGTCGGGTGCTACAAAGGGTTCACCACTACCGGAGGTGCCGAAGGGGTGGGGAAGGCCACGACCCAGAGTGTGGTCCTGGCGGCGGTAACCATCTTAATGGCGGACTATATCTTGACGGCGGTGATGTTTTAGATGATTGAGATCAAGGGGTTGCATAAGACCTTTGGCGAGCAAAAGGTCTTAGATGGTGTGGCCCTTCAGATCGACAAAGGCCGCACCACGGTCATTTTGGGTGGTAGTGGGGTAGGGAAGAGTGTTCTACTCAAACACATCATCGGACTCCTCCGGCCCGATAGGGGGGAGATTCGAATTGAGGGACTAGATATCACCCGATTGGAGGGTAAGGATCTCAACGAGATGAGGAAGAAGTTTGGGATGCTTTTTCAAGAAGCAGCCCTCTTCGATTCCATGACAGTAGGGGCAAATGTGGCCTTTCCACTGCGCGAACATACCAAACTCAAGGAGAAGGAGATCAAAGAGATCGTGGCCCAAAAGCTGGAGCAGGTGGGACTCGAGGGTTTGGAGGAGAAGATGCCCGCTGAGCTCAGTGGGGGGATGAAACGGAGGGTGGGCCTGGCCCGAGCTCTCTCCCTGGACCCAGAGATTGTTCTCGTTGATGAGCCCACCTCCGGTCTCGATCCCGTCATGGCCGAGGCAATCGAGGAGCTCATCATTGAAACCCAGAGGAGATTGGGGGAGACCTTTGTGGTCATCACCCACGATATCCATACTGCCTTTCACATCGGCCACAAAATAGCCATGCTCCACGATGGCAGGATTGTGGAAGAAGGTTCCCCTAAAGCCTTCAGAAGGTCGTCGAACCCGGTAGTTCAGGCCTTCCTGGCGAGGGGAGAGGAAAAGGAGGTGTGAGGATGAAAGAAGGCAAGATCAGTACCGAAGCAAAGGTGGGGATCCTGGTGCTGCTGGGGATCATCCTGTTGTTTGTTATGTCCTTCAGGGTAAGCAGGGTCGAGCGGATGAAAGGGGAGGTATACACCGCCCTCTTCCCCTCGGTCTCAGGCCTGGTGATCAACGCCGCTGTGGAAGTGGCAGGGGTAACCGTGGGAAAGGTAGAAAAGATCGGCTTGGAGAAGGGGAAGGGTAAGGTGTGGATGAGGATCGGTCAGGTAGAAATGCATCAGGATGCCGAGGCCATCATCAAGACCCACGGGGTCCTGGGGGACAAATATATCGAAATCAAGCCAGGTTCTCCTGAAGCCCCTTTACTCCCCCCAGGAGGTACTATCACCCGGGTTACATCAGCACCGGATATGGATCAGCTCTTCACCTCTCTGGAATCCGCCACCCGGGGCATAGGCGAGCTGGGGGAGTCCTTGAGGGAGATCGTTGGCGATGAGGAGTCGAAGAAGGCGATCAAGGAGCTGATCGTCAACATCAGAGATGCGAGCTCCGGTTTCAAGGAGATTATTGGGGACAACAGGGAGAAGGTGAACACTATCGTCGCCAACCTAGAAGAATTCTCACGGGGTCTGACGCCACTGTCCCAGAAGGCTGAGCGAACCCTTACAAATTTGGACCAGATGAGCACAAAGGTGAGGGCAGGAGAAGGTACCCTGGGGAAATTGCTGAACGACGATGCTCTCTATAATGAAGCCAAAGAGACCATGGCGAGTTTTCGGAGAGTTGTTGCCAAGGTTGAAAACGGCGAAGGTAGCCTGGGGAAGTTCGTCACTGATGAAAGACTGTATGCCGACGCCAAAGAGACTATGGCCAGTTTTCGAAGAGTTATGGCCAAAGTGGAAAAAGGGGAAGGGTCCCTGGGCAAGCTTATGAGCGATGAGACACTCTACCAAGAGGCCACAAAAACGATGAAGAAGGTACAGAAGGCGTCGGAAGGACTCCAGGAACAATATCCCATAACCGCCCTGTCGACCATATTGGGACTTTTCTTCTGAGTGGCGGGAAGACCTTTGCCCAGCAAAGCCTTTGTGAAACTTTTGTGTTTTTTCTCTCTTGCATGCCTGTTGCCTTTCCCAGCTGCCCATGGCAAGTCTTGGGGAGTTTGGCCCCTTTTTTCGTACTATGAATCCGAAACCATCAAGGAGTGGGAGGTCCTGGGGCCTTTTCTTGTCTGGCGGGAGACGAAGGACAGTAAGGAGTGGGGGATCAGGCCATTCGTGTACCGAACAATTGATTTCTCCCGGGAGTTCGAGCGCACGGAATTCCTGTATCCTCTGGGGAAATAC
>CP070817.1:636421-640275 GCA_020344255.1 Deltaproteobacteria bacterium
AGGCTGTGGGAGGTTCGCGAGCAGGTGACCAAGGCCCTTGAGAGGGCCCGCCAGCAGAAGGTGATCGGCCATTCACTGGACGCCAGGGTGAGGCTGAAGGCACCGCAAAAACTTTATGGCTTCCTCCAGGGATTTGGTCCCGAATTGAGGGAGTTGTTTATCGTCTCGCAGGTGGAACTAGGCGGCGATAGTGACTCCGCTGAATTGACGGTAGAGGTGGGGCGAGCAGAGGGTGAAAAGTGCCAGCGGTGCTGGGTTTCTGATAAGAGCGTGGGGACGAACAGAGAGCACCCGGAGATCTGCCAACGCTGCTTCGAAACGATTAGGGGTGAGGGCTGATGAAGAGGAAGTATCGGATCTTCTTGATCGTATTTGTCTTCCTCCTCGCCCTGGACCAGGTGACCAAGCTCTTTATCGAGCACTATTTCCCCTTCCATCAATCCAAGGAGGTCATCAAGGGGGTCCTGAACATCACCCATGTACTGAACAAGGGTGCTGCCTTTGGTCTGATGGCCGACCGTCAAGGTGCCTCCTTCATCTTTGTCATCATCTCTTTAGTGGCCATTGTCTTCATCCTCTATTACTTTCGTCGGATTGAAGAGGGGGAGCTATGGACCTCCTTCTGTCTCTCCCTCATCTTTACAGGGGCCGTGGGAAACCTGATCGACCGCTTTCGTGTGGGCGGCGTAGTGGACTTTCTTGATTTCCATTACAAAACGTGGCATTGGCCTGCGTTTAACGTGGCGGATGCTGCCATCACTGTCGGGGTGTCTCTCCTGGCCATCAAGATCCTGTGGGGAGGGAGAAAGGTCGCCAAAGAGGGGGGCTGAGATGTATCCCGTACTCGTCAGTATCGGGAGATTCAATATTTACACCTATGGCGTCATGATCGCCCTAGGGCTCTTGGTGGGGGTATTTCTGGCGAGGCGTCAGGCGATACGGGAGGGAATCGATCCGGACAAGATCATCGATGTCACCTTTTACGTCCTGTTGGTCGCCCTGATCGGCTCTCGCCTCCTCTTTGTGTTCATGAACCTTCAGGAGTACTCACATGATCCAGTAAAGGCCCTCAAGATATGGGAAGGAGGGCTGGTTTTTTACGGTGGGCTCCTGCCGGCCGTGGCAATAGGTATCTGGTATATCAAGAGGATTGGACTTCCTCTCTGGCAGGTAGCCGACATCTTTGCCCCCTCTGTAGCCATCGGGCACGCCTTCGGCAGGATAGGGTGTTTTTTTGCCGGTTGTTGTTACGGAAAGGCATGCTCCCTCCCCTGGGCCGTTACCTTCAAAGACCCTCGAGGGCTAGCCCCTTTGGGGATCTCTTTACACCCCACCCAGCTCTATAGCTCCATCAGTCTCTTTTTGATCTTCGCCTTTCTCATATTTCTGCGAAGGACGAAGAGGTTCCATGGGGAGCTCTTCTGGTCTTATACTCTCGTCTATTCTGTCGTCCGCTTCTTTATGGAGTTCCTACGCGGCGACCCCCGCGGAAGCATGCTCGGAGGGCTGTTTTCCACAACCCAGGCCATTGGGATTCCGTTGGCTGGAATCTCGGTATTCATGTTATTATATTTAAGAAAAAGAGGTTTATAGAAGCATGCCCGTGGCAAAGATACTTGTATACCCGGACCCGGTCCTGCGGGCTAAGGCAAAGGATATCGAGAACATCGACGGCCGGGTGGTTCGTCTGGCCGAGGATATGGCTGAAACCATGTACGCCGCGCCTGGCGTCGGTCTAGCTGCGCCGCAAGTAGGCGTCTCCGAGAGGCTCATCGTTGTCGATGCAAAGCATTCAGAGGGGGAAAAGGAGCTCATAACCCTGATCAACCCAGAGATCGTGGAGGCAGAGGGGAAGGTCATTGGGGAGGAGGGCTGCCTGAGCCTGCCAGGAGTAAATGAGAAGGTCACCAGAGCCGAACGGGTCCTGGTACGGGGCTACGACCTAAAGGAGCAGCAGAGGCAGATCGAGGCCGAGGGGCTCCTCGCCATAGCCTTACAACATGAGATCGACCACCTGGATGGTGTGCTCCTCTTCGACAGGCTGAGCCGTCTGAAGAGAGAGATCATCCAGAGGAAGATGCGGAAGGTGATGCGGGAGGGTCTGGAGCCCGAGAAAAAAGATTATAATTTATTTTAACGGTGATGAGCCCAGAAAGAAGGCGTCTACATGTGGTATTTATGGGGACCGCCCCCTTTTCCCTTCTCGCCCTGAGGGTTCTGTCCGCTTCTGAGAAAGTCGCCGCGGTTGTCACTCAGCCTGACCGCCCCCGAGGGAGGGGGAGGAAGGTTTCGCCCCCACCGGTAAAGGAATTCGCCACTGATCTCGGTCTTCCAGTCCTGCAGCCAGAACGGGTAAAGGACCAAGATTTCATCTCCCTGTTAAAGGAATTACATCCCGAGCTGATCGTGGTGGCGGCCTTCGGCCAGATCTTGCCGTCCGCTCTATTGGAAATACCACCGCTAGGGTGTGTCAACGTTCATCCGTCTTTGCTGCCCAAATATAGAGGAGCGGCCCCGATAAATTGGGCCATTATCAAAGGAGAGGCCCGGACAGGGGTAACCACCTACCTCATGGATGAGGGGATGGATACAGGTGACATCCTCCTGGTCCAAGAGGCGGAGGTTGGGAGGGACGAAACGGCCCAGGAACTCGGCGAGAGGCTCGCCGAATTGGGTGCTAAACTGCTGCTGGAGACTATAAGGGGTCTGAAGGAAGGAACCCTGCAACCGATCCCTCAAGATGAAGAGGGGGCCTCTTATGCCCCGATGCTGAAGAAGGATGATGGCCTGATCCAGTGGGAGTGGGAGGCACACCAGATCAGGAACCAGATTCGGGGGATGATCCCCTGGCCCGTCGCCTTCACCTTGTGGGGGGGAAAGAGGATAAAGATTTACCAGGGGATCACAGGGGATGGCAAAGGTATCCCGGGGGAGGTCATCTCCCTGCAAAGGGCGATAGAGGTGGCCTGCGGCGAGCGCTCTTTGTTTATAAAAGAGCTCCAAATGGAGGGGGGCAGAAGGATGGGGTGGGACGAGTTTGCCCGGGGCCACCGGTTGACCCTAGGTGAGAGATTGGGGTAAAAGTAAAAATAAAAGTGTTCAAGGATTCTAGGGGCCGAGGATTCGAGGGGAAGAGGAGCTAAGCCCCTCGAAGGAGGGTAATTCCAAAGTAAAGGGCAACTGACCATTAAATACATCTATAAGTCACATTGAAGGAAAAGGAGGTAAGAGAGGTATGAATCAGGTGAAGACTTATGTACTCATGGCGCTGCTTACCATCCTCCTGGTGTGGATCGGCGGCATGCTGGGGGGAAGCAACGGGGCCATCTTCGCCTTAATCCTAGCTGCCGTGATGAACTTCAGTGTTTATTGGTTCAGCGACCGCATCGTTTTGAAGATGTACCGGGCCCAGGAGGTGAAAGAGGCTGAGGCGCCGGACCTCCATCGTATGGTGAGGGAGCTGGCCCAGCGGGGTAGACTTCCCATGCCCAAGGTCTACGTCATCCCAAACGATGCCCCTAATGCCTTTGCCACAGGGAGAAACCCACAGCATGCGGCAGTAGCAGTCACCACGGGCATCATGAGGCTCCTGAATGGAGATGAGCTAAAAGGGGTCCTGGCACATGAACTCTCTCACATCCGCCACCGGGACATCCTCATCGGGACCATTGCCGCCACCATCGCCGGGGCCATCAGCTTTATTGCCACCATGGCCCGCTGGGGTGCTATCTTTGGCGGTGATGACCGAGAGGGGGGAGGGATAGCCAACCTCATCGCTGTTCTCGTCCTCACCACTCTCGCCTCCATCGCGGCGATCCTCATCCAAATGGCCATCTCCAGGTCGCGGGAGTACC
>CP070817.1:640375-645071 GCA_020344255.1 Deltaproteobacteria bacterium
GGGGGAGGAGAGGGATAGGGAGACCTTGGTAAGGGAACTCATATCTCTGGGCTATAGTCGGGTGGAGATGGTGGAGGAGAGGGGGGAGATGAGCCTGCGCGGAGGGGTCATGGACATCTATCCCCTGGACCAGGAGCTCCCCGTCAGGATAGAGTTCTTCGGAGACCAGGTAGAATCCATTCGCAACTTCGACCTGGAGACGCAAAGGTCATTGGGACAGATCAGGGAGGCAGTTGTAACCCCCCTCATGGTGGAGGGGGAAGGCACCCTCTTCGAATATCTCCCATCCCGAGCGCTCGTCCTTTTGGATAGTCCTTTGGAGACCTATAGGGAGGCGGATGAGTATTGGGAGCAAATGCGGAGAAGTGGAAGGGAAGGATACTTTCTGCCACCTTCAGCGGTTATTACCTTGATCAAACAGAGGCCACGGGTGGAGATGGAGGGCTGGGGGCCCACCGTACCAGGTAAGAAAGCTCGTCCTCTGATCACCTTGCTCGCCTCCTCCAACGAGGATCTTAAGAGGGAGGTTAGGACTGCTGGTCTGACGGTCTTAGCGCGGGAGGTCAAAGAGTGGTTAAAGGAGAAATGGGCGGTATATCTGACCGCGCAAACACCAGGGCAGGGGAAGAGGTTGGGGGAACTCCTAGAGGATTTCGGGGTGAGGGTGGTGTTGAGGGATTCTTTCCCCTTCCACCCCTTGAGGGATCGCGGCATCCTGACCATCGTCGTAGGGGGCCTCAAGGCCGGTTTCCGCCTCCCTTCAGAGGGGCTGGCAGTGGTGACCGAAGAGGAGATCTTCGGCCTGAAGAGGAGGGTCGGTCGAGGCAAGAGGGCGCAACCCACCCCATTTTCGGACTTTGAGGCGCTCAAGCCGAGGGAATTTGTGGTCCATGTCGACTATGGGATAGGGATCTATCAAGGGTTAGTGAGACTGGAGGGGGAAGGAGTGGAGAACGATTACCTCCTGATAGAGTACGAGGATGGGGATAGACTCTACGTGCCGGTGGATAGGCTGAACCTGGTCCATAAATATAGTGGGACGGGAGAGAGGTCACCCAGGCTCGATAAGTTAGGTGGGATTTCTTGGGACAGGACCAAAAAGAAGGTGAAGCGGGCAGTTGAACAGGTGGCTAAAGAACTGCTTGAGATCTATGCTGTTCGCAAGGCCTTTCGGGGATTCGCTTTTTCTCCTCGCGATGCCTACTTCAAGGAGTTTGAGGCGGCCTTCGAGTACGAGGAGACTCCCGATCAGGGGGATGCCATTGAAGGGGTAATGGAAGATATGGAGCAGCCCAAGCCCATGGATAGGTTGATCTGTGGCGATGTGGGTTATGGTAAGACAGAGGTGGCTGTTAGAGCAGCCTTCAAGGGCGTCCTGGATAACAAACAGGTGGCCGTTTTGGTTCCCACCACCGTCTTAGCTCAGCAACACTATCTGACCTTCACTTCCAGGCTGAAGGATTACCCGGTGATAGTGGAGAGTTTGAGCAGGTTTAAGCCTCCTTCCAAACAGAGGGAAATCGTGGAACAGCTCAGGGAAGGGAAGATCGATATCATCATCGGGACCCACCGTCTCCTCCAAGACGACGTCTCCTTCCGCGATCTGGGTCTCTTGATCATAGACGAAGAGCATAGATTCGGAGTATCCCACAAAGAAAGATTAAAAGAGATGAGGAAATTGGTTGACTGCGTTACCCTTACCGCTACCCCCATCCCTCGAACCCTGCAGATGTCCTTGTTGGGAATCAGGGACCTCAGCTTGATAAATACGCCTCCCCCCAATCGTCAGGCCATCCGCACCTCCATCGTCAACTTTGATCAAGAGGCGATTAGGGAGGCGATCTTCAAAGAGGTCGCCAGGGGTGGTCAGGTATTCTTTGTCCACAACAGGGTGCAGGACATCGAAGGGCTGGCCTCCATGCTACGGGGACTGGTTCCAGAGGTCCGCTTGGCTGTAGCCCATGGGCAGATGAGGGAGAGGGCCTTGGAAGAGGTGATGCTGAGATTCGTGGGAGGGGAGATAGACCTCCTGGTCTGTACCAGTATAATCGAGTCCGGCTTGGACATTCCCAACGCCAACACCATTATCATTAATCATGCGGAACGCTTTGGCTTGGCCGACGTTTACCAACTGAGGGGGAGGGTGGGGAGATCGGCTCAGCGGGCCTTTGCCCATTTGATCATCCCCCCCCTGCCGCAGCTGTCCCGGGAAGCCATCAAAAGGCTCAGGGCCATCCAGGAGTTAAGCGAGCTGGGTTCCGGTTTTAGACTTGCCATGAGGGATCTGGAGATCAGGGGGGCGGGCAACCTCCTGGGTCACGTCCAATCTGGCCATATAGCTGCGGTGGGTTTTGAATTGTACAGTAGCCTGTTGGAGAAGGGCATAAGGGAGCTGAAAGGTGAGGAAGTGAAGGAGCAGGTAACCCCTGAGATCCGTTTGCCTATCGAAGCTTTTATTCCGGTTGAATATGTCGCGGATGACAATCAACGTCTTATGTTCTACAAAAGGCTCTCCGTCCTGGATGAGGAGGAAGGGATCGAGGAAATAAAGGCCGAGCTACAAGACAGATTTGGTCGTCTCCCTCCACCCCTCTTAAACCTCTTGGAGGTCATCAGGTTGAAAATATGGCTGGGTAAGTTCTCTGTTCAGAGATTCGAGCTCAGGGATAACACGGCAGTGCTGACTTTTTCCCCCGAGGGGATAGTCTCGCCGGAGAAGGTAGTGGACCTCATAGAGAGGGGGGATGGCAGATATAGGCTAACCCCGGAGATGAGGTTGATCTATACACCCAAAAAAAAGGATTGGAGGGACGTGTTGAGTGAGACTATAAATATCTTGCAAGGGTTGGCGGGATATGATAGCCTTTCCAAAAAAAGGGTATAACATGGCAAAAAAAGGGAGGCTTTTATGGTTATTGTCGCTCTTTTTTTTACTCTTTTGGGCCTTGTCGTGTGAAAAGGCTGAATCGCCGAAGGGGAATGAGCTGGCAAGGGTAAACGATAGGGTGATCACCCTTGAGGAGTTCAACCAGGAGATGGAGGAACTTCCGACTTATCTCAAACCAATGATGGTCACATCAGGGGCGAGGAAGGAGTTTTTGCAGAATGTCATAAACCGGGAGATCCTCCTGCAGCAGGGGAGGAAAAAAGGGCTGGACAAGGACAAAGAGATTCTGGCCAAGACAGAGAGGTTTCGGAAGGGGTTGATCATCGAAGCCCTCCTGGTGCAACTCTTGAAGGGGAAGGATGAAGTCACAGATGAAGAGGTAGAAGCTTATTATCAGGAGAACAAGGAGAAGTTCTTGGTGGGGGAGAGAGTAAGGGTAAGGCATATCTTGGTGAAGACCTTGCTGGAGGCCAACGAGATCAAGAAGAGGTTAAATCAAGGGGAGGATTTCATTGCATTGGCGAAAAGATATTCCATCAGCCCCAGCCGAAAAAGGGGTGGGGACCTGGGCTATATAGAGAGAGGAAAAGTAGGCCCAGAATTTGAGAAGGCCGCATTTGCCCTCAAGGAGCCGGGGGAGTTGAGCGGGATCGTCAAAACGAGCTTTGGCCATCACATCATACGCCTTGAAGATAGGAAGGAACCCTATCAGCGGACACTTCCTCAAGCAAAAGAAGAGATCAAAAGCTTTCTCCAGGAAAAAAAGAGGGGGGAGATTATCACGGCATATCTGGAAGAGCTGCGGGAGGAAGCTGAAATCGTCATACATGAGGAGTTGTTAGACATGGAGGAAGGGGGTACATGAGGCATTGCTTACGCTTCTTTATCTTGGCCCTCATGGTTTGCGCCCTCTTGACCTCCTGTCAGAGGGATCTACCCTCGGAGGTGGTGGCAGAGGTCGATGGTGATCCCATTACCGTTACGGAGTTCACCGAAGAACTCTCCCCTTTGGTTGAAGGCTATAATCCCTCCCTCTCTCCACAAGGGCAGGATTCCTTAGAGAAACTGAAAGAAGTCCTCCTGGATCAGATCATCGAGAAAAGGCTTATCCTCCACGAGGCCCAAAAGACGGGGATAACGGTGAGCGATGAAGAATTGGAGGAGGCCTTTGCCTCCGTAAAAAGGGGTTACCCCGAAGGGGCATTTGAGGAGATCATGAGGGAGATACCGCTTCTTCAATGGAAAGAAAGGCTGCGCCAAAGGCTCCTGATCGAGAAGGTCATCAGCCGGATCTCCCAGGTTTTTCCCCCCATCGATGAAAAGACCCTGAGGGAATACTATGAGGCGCATCGAAATGAGTTTGTGATGCCTGAGCAGGTGAGGGTTCGACAAATTGTGGTCCGCAATCTCAACGATGCAAAGAGGATCCTAAAAAAGCTCAAGAGGGGAGAGCCCTTTGAAGAGCTGGCGAAGAGATATTCCACCGGGCCGGAGGCTGAAGAGGGGGGTGACTTGGGGTTTTTCGGTCGAGAGGAGATGCCAAAGGAATTTGAGGTGGTCTTTTCTCTGAAGGTGGGGGAAATAAGTTCCATTGTGCAGAGCGCCTATGGCTATCACATCTTCCAGGTGGTGGCCAAGGGGGAGCGAGCTGAAGTGGGATTTATGGAGGCGAGAGAGGCGGTCACTGAGAGGATCTTGCAGGAAAGGGAGGAGATGGCCTTCCAGGATTGGTTGGCTGGGGTCAAGGAAAAGGCACAGATCAGGGTAAACCGAAAGGCGTTGGGGGAGATAGGCCTCATTACCCTTCGA
>CP070817.1:645171-648256 GCA_020344255.1 Deltaproteobacteria bacterium
AATCTCACTCGCAGGGGCTTCAGTGGTGGGCCCCTGCAGGTGGAGTCCTGCACCCTCATCGCCGTCAACCGTCATGATCTGAGGGCCCTATCAAAGGCATTACAGGCTGAGCCCTTGGAGCCATGGAAGGCGTACAGGGAGGTGTACCGGGGGTACGTGGAAGAGGGGGGGGTGACGTTGGCCCTATCCCCTATTGGTGCCCCCAATGTAGTAGCCCTCGCAGAGGAGCTAGCATCTTTCGGAATGGAGAAGGTCCTCTTCTTGGGCTATTGTGGCTCTCTACAACCAAAGGTGAGGGCGGGGCATATAGTCATCCCCACTGAAACCATAAGAGAGGAGGGGACATCGTTCCACTATCTGCCCCCAGGAGTTCCCAGCCGGCCCCAGCAGGAGATTCAGGCCATCATCGTGGAGGTGCTCCAGAGGAACAAAGTACCCTACCATCAGGGCACAATATGGACCACGGACGCCATGTATCGTGAGACGAGGGGCAAGGTGAGGAGGTATCAGGAAGAGGGGGTACTGGGGGTCGAAATGGAGCTTTCCGCCCTTTTTGGCTTTGGTATATCCCGAGGGATAAAGACAGGGGGATTGTTGGTGGTCTCGGATGAGTTGTTTGATGGAAGATGGCGTCCCCTGTTCTCCTCCCCGAAGTTCATCATAGGGGTGAAAAGGGCACGTAAGATAGCCGTGGAGACCTTGCGAAAGATGCTTTAGGCCTCCTCTGGAGAGATAGCCACCTGGTTCCTTCCGTTTTCTTTGGCCCGGTAGAGCATTTGATCCGCACGACGTATGAGATTCTCTTCTTCCTCCCGTGCTCTCAAGACGGCGATTCCCAGACTAGCTGTGCACCCCACTCTTTGTTCATGGTCATCAAGGGCGAGTGATTCGATGATCATGCGGAGTCTCTCAGCTACTTCTACTGCCATTTTCGCCTTCGTCTCCGGCAGGATGACGGCAAATTCCTCCCCTCCCCAGCGGGCCAGGATGTCGCTCGTTCTGAGAGTTTCCGTGAGACCTGAGGCCACATCTTTCAGGAGTTGATCACCAGCTTGATGGCCGAGTTTGTCGTTCACCCGTTTGAAGTTATCCAGGTCCAAGATGATTAAGGATAGGGGACGGTTATATCTCTGGGCCCGATGAACCTCTTCTTTTAGCCGTCTATAAAAATAGGTCCTGTTGTAAATCTTGGTAAGGGGATCGGTGGTGAGGAGTTGAGAGATAGTTTGGGAGGCCTTTTGGATTTCCTGAGCGAAGATCCCAAATTCATCCTCTGATTTCACGAAGAGTTGCTCCTGGGGGTATTCTCCTCGGTGAATTCTCTCGAAGGCATTGATGACCTTATTAAACTCCCTCACTATCCTCTCCCTGAGCCTCATGGAGAAGAGGACCATGGTGAGGGCGAAAACAAGGAGGATAAATAAGGAGTGCCAGAGATACACCCTCTCCACGGCCATGAAAAGAGAGACAAAATAGGGAGAGGGGCGTATGGAGAGCCAAGCCACTGGCTTCTTACGCCAATTTCGCAGGGCAAACGATCGCTTATTTCCTGACTGGAGCGCAATCTCTATCTCACCCTCGGAAAAATGGCGAAGTCCTACCAAATATCCCTTGTTGAGCTCTTTGGCTAGATAGAGCCATCCTTGCCCCCCACTGTGCTCGCCGGGAGTGAGGTTGCCGACCCCCACCAGATATACACTTCCTTTATGGCGCCAGTAGAATGTGGAAATTCCTTCGTTTCCCCCACCTTCTCGCAAAAAAGAGATGAGATCTTGCAGGTCATCCTCCCTGAAGATGGGTCGTTTTGCATAAAGGGAGTTGCCCCGATTGTCTATTACCCCTGCTGAGGCGAAAGGGCTCGTCATCTCACCTGTCAAGGCAGCTCGTAGCCACGGTGAGTCGTCATTTCGCACCCTGACGTGCAATTCCTCGTTCCAGAGGATACTTTGCAGGAGGTTTTTGACCCCCCACTTCTCCTTATTCAAGACGAAGCTAACCCCCTTCTCCAGCCTCTCGATCTCCCGCCGATTGAGATCCTTCCCCAAACTCTTGAAGTTCCAGAGATGTAAAAGGGTTAAAATGAGGAAGAAGCCAAGAAAGGCCGCCAAGAGTATAAGGGTGGATTTCAAGAAGAGGGAGTTACGCCATGAAAATCTATATGCTCTAACCCCTCCATCATACATGCAACCCCGCCCCTTTCACAGCTTATCCGTCCTAAAATTTTATAGGAGATCCCAAATAAGTCAAGATTATTCTTCATTATTCCTGTTGGCACACGGGATCAGGACCAGCAGGTGAGGACTATGTGCCTGGACATCCCTTTTGTAAAAATAGCTGGGATGATATCTCCCCTGAGACCAAAGGGGAAGGAGATCTCGGTAATGGGTGTGGAGGGGATGGCCGGATTGGCCGGGTGGGTGAACGTAGACTGAGCGGGAGGGGTCACCTAGGTCGATGATCTGACGGTAAGAGGCGATGGTTTTGACGTTGAAGGGATGGACGGGGTCAAATCCTGCGTGGTTTATTGTATATTTCTCCCCCATAAGAGGGACTGGTGGGGGATTGAAAATGTAGTTTAAAGGCCACCTCTCCCCCAGGGGATGTGCAAAGAGACATCTGTGGATTTTCCCCCACCTCCACTCTTCCATCTCTGGGCCGAGTTTGCTTACTAATTCTTTGAGCGCAGCCTGGAGACCGCGGAGGAGAATCTCGTCTCTGGCCTCCCTGGTTCCTGTCTTTATGTCATCAAACCATGGATTTGCGGGGTCATCGATGATTTTGAGGAGGAGGTCAAATCCCCTCTGGTGGGGAGAATTAAGGAGTGCATAGCGGATATCGAGATACTGAGGCAGAAGTTTTCCCAACTCATCACCGAAGGTCTCCCTCAAAATGTGGAGGATGGTCATCTGATAGATAGTGGCGGGGACGCTGTCGATATGAAAGCGTTGGTCCCAATCGCGGAGGTAGACCTGTGCCTCATCAATCGCGGGATCGGAGGAATTCAGTGTAAGGAGATAAGGGGTGAGTATCCGGGCAGGTAAAGAGAGGACATCCCCCTGGATCTGCTGGAAATCGTGTAAGGTAA
>CP070817.1:648356-651496 GCA_020344255.1 Deltaproteobacteria bacterium
CGTATATAGAAACCTTGGAAGGGTCTTCTCTAATATCACTCAAAAAATTCTCCTCTCTCATTCAAAGATATGCTATCTTCATGGGTAATGATGAGCCCGAACCAACCTGAGATCTCTTGATTTCCCTCCAGCGACATTTTTGAGGGGATTTTACGACTGTCCGAGCGGAGAGATCTCACACAAGGTTTTTGCCCTTCGACGGTCTGAAAGAGACTATGCTCTGAATGGAAAATGGATGAGTTGAGGCGCAAGATCGCCCAGGTAGTGATGATGGGGTTTGATGGACTTACCCCCTCGGAAGAGATCAAAAGGCTTGTCAAGGGTGGGGTAGGGGGGATCATTCTCTATGCAAAGAACTGTCGCAATCCATCGCAGGTGGCCGAGCTGATCCGGGGACTGCAAGAGGTCTCCCTTTGCAGAGGGTTGCGGCTACCATTGTTGGTGGCCATCGATCAAGAGCACGGCCCGGTAACGAGGATAAGGGAAGGGATCACCCTCTTCCCCAGCCCTTGGGATTTGGGAAGAAGTGGGGATATTGATGTGGTAGGCAGGGTAGCCCGGATCACCGGGAAGGAGTTAGCACTCATGGGAATCAACATGAACTTGGCCCCGGTGGCCGACCTTCTCCTGCACCCACAAAACCGCGTGATCGGCAAGAGGAGCTTCGGCAGCGATCCCCAACTGGTGGGAGGGATGGTGGCCGCCTATATCAGGGAGCTCCAACGGGAACGGGTAGCTGCCTGTGCCAAACACTTCCCTGGCCATGGGGCCACTCCCAAGGACAGCCATCATGAGTTCCCTATCATTGAGCGATCCAGAGAGGAGCTGGAAAAGGTCGAACTGGTTCCCTTTCATATGGCGGTTCGCGCCAATGTGGCGGCCATTATGACCGGACACCTCACCTACCCCGCCCTGGACCCCCAGGTCCCCGCCACGTTGTCTCCAGCCATAATTCAGGGTCTGTTGCGCCAGGACCTTGGTTTCAATGAACTACTAATCTCCGACGACCTCACGATGGGGGCCCTCTCCCGATGGGGAACCTTGGAAGAGAGGGGCATAATAGCCCTGAAGGCAGGGATTGACCTTCTATTGGTGGGGCAAGGAAAGGTCGATGGGCTCTTAGAGACCTTGGAACGAGGGGTTTCGACAGGGAACATCCCCCGAGGGAGAACCGCTGAGGCCATTTACCGAATTTTGAGGCTCAAGGAACGATATCCGTATAGAGGATCGGGAGACCTGAAGAGGCTGAGACAGAGAGAGGACCTGGCCTTCTCCCAGGGGCTCTTCAGAAGGGTGAGGGATGAACAGGGTAATCTTGGGGATCGAGAGATTTAGGGCCTTTTCCCCGTCATGGCTCAAGGAGGCGAGGATCGGCCTCCTGATTAACCAGGCATCTATTAATTCATCTTTCAGGCACACCAAGGAAGTCTTGGCAGAGCTCGCCGGGGGGAATCTCAGAGCTCTCTTTGCCCCCCAGCATGGGATCAGGGGTGAGTTGCAGGCCAACATGGTGGCATCAGAGGACACAGGAGACCCGCAGTTGGGTGTTCCCATCTTCAGCCTGTACTCCTCCCAGACCCGGACACCCACCGAAGAGATGCTGGAGGAGGTCGATGTCCTGCTGATCGACCTGCAAGATGTAGGAACCAGGGTCTATACCTTCGCCACCACCATGGGCCTCTGTCTGGAGGCAGCGGCCAAGTATGGCAAGAAAGTAACCGTATTGGACCGCCCCAACCCCATCGGTGGCAAAAGGGTAGAAGGGAACCTCTTGAAGGAGGAATTCCGCTCCTTCGTCGGCTTCTCGGCACTCCCCATGCGTCATGGCCTGACTATGGGGGAGCTGGCCCTCTTCTTCAACGGAGAAAATGGGATAGGGGCAGAGTTAGAGGTAGTCCCCATGGAACGGTACAACCGGAACTATCTCTTCTCCCATACCGGCCTCCCTTGGGTAAATCCTTCTCCCAACATCCCCACCCCCGACACCGCCCTGGTATACCCCGGCCAGGTCCTCTTAGAGGGGACCAATCTGTCGGAGGGGAGGGGCACCACCAAGCCCTTTGAGTTCTTTGGGGCCCCCTACATAGATCCTCATCCCCTGAATCAGGGATTGGAGAGACGAGGGCTTCCTGGAGTGACCTTCAGAGAGGTTTCCTTTATCCCCCAGTTCGACAAATGGAAGGGGCAATCCTGCCATGGGCTCCAGTTACATGTAACCAACCCCGACTCCTTCAAGCCATATTACACCACCCTTGCCATCATCCAAGAGATTATGGAGAAATGGCCCAAAGAGTTCGCCTGGCGTCCTCCTCCCTATGAGTACGAGTTTGACAAAGTTCCTTTTGACATCATCGCCGGAGATGATGGCATCAGGAAGGAATTAGAGGAGGGGAGAAACCTGGATGAGATGGAAGTCGCATGGGGGAAGGAGTTAGAGGATTTCTTAGCCAGGAGGGAACGATGCCTCCTCTATTAAGCTCCTATCCCCTTTTCCTTTAAGAAGTCCAGCCCATTCACGATTTCATCCGCTGTCGCCGGAGGGTGGATCTCCATTACCTTTATCGCCCCCTCCGGGAGATATCCTTTTACCATCTCAAAATCGACCTCCCCCTCACCCGGGGGTCTATGGTCGTCCACTCCACGGGCGTCTTGTAGGTGGACCCCTACCATCTTGGGGGCATAGAGCTCCAAGAGCTCCTCATGCTTCACTACCCCCAAGGTCTCAAGGACAGCGGCATGGCCGATATCGTGCCAGTATCCAACGGGAGCCCCGCGGAACTTATCGAGGATGATCCCTATCTCCTCCTTATCGGGAATTTCTTGGAGGTAGTATCGATTTTCGATCCCCAGGGTCACTCCCAATTTCTCCGCCCTCTTCAGGACTCTTTCTAGGCTAAAAAAGAGGGCGTCTAGGTGTGGTTCCTTGTGACGTCGTCGCTCCTCCAGTTCCCTCTGAAGGAGTTCGCTCCCCTCCTCTTCCCATTCCCCCTCCCGGTAGAGCTTCTGTAAACCGTTCTTTGGCAATTCCGTTTCCACCATACCCAGGTGCAGCACAACCACCGGCGCCTCCAGGTCATGGGCGATCTCCAGGGAGTGGGAGGTATAATAGATCCCCTTTCCACTCTCTTCCCTATCCAGAG
>CP070817.1:651596-656897 GCA_020344255.1 Deltaproteobacteria bacterium
GAGACGGATATGGTAGCTCAGTTACCCCGTGAACGGGTGGAGGCCATCGTCCATTCCACCTCCTTAGGGCGAATGGGGAGGCCCGACGAGGTGGCCTGGGCCGTCATCTTCCTCGTCTCCCCGTGGTCTGATTATATCACCGGTCAGGTCATCGCGGTGGACGGAGGCATTGTGTGAGAAGATGGAACTGAGGGAACCCTTGAATCCTGAAATCCTTGAACCCTTTTTCAAGAGGAGCATCGCATGACAAAGACAGGAATCGTAAGGGATGAGAGGTATTTGGAGCATGAAACCGGTTCCTATCACGTGGAAAACCCCGAGCGCCTGGTCCGTATCTACAAGACCCTCGATGATCTGCAGGGGCTCTTTGTGGAGATCGCCCCCCGACAAGCGGCAGCGCGTGAGATCACCGCGGTCCATGATCCGGAGTACGTAGAGAGAATCGCCGCCACCGCTGGGGGTCCCATGCGGCATCTCGATCCTGACACGGTGGTCTCACCGAAGACCTATGAGGTCTCTCTTCTGGCCGCAGGTGGACTCTTGGCGGCCATCGATGCGGTGATGGGTGATGATTTGAATAATGCCTTCGCCTTGGTGAGGCCCCCTGGACATCACGCCGAAGGGAATCGGGCCATGGGTTTCTGCATCTTCAACAACGTTGCCATCGGGGCCAGATACGCACTCTCCAGGTATGGTTTAGAACGGGTTCTCATCGTCGATTGGGATCTCCATCACGGTAATGGCACCCAGAGAACCTTTTATTCAACACCCCAGGTACTCTACTTCTCCACCCACCAGTACCCCTTTTACCCTGGCACCGGCCACTATACCGAGATTGGTGAGGGAGAAGGACAGGGATACACCGTCAATGTCCCCCTCTCCCCTGGCCCCGGTGACATCGATTACGCCAATATGTTTAACCATATCCTCCGACCTATTGCCGTGGCGTATAGCCCACAATTTATTCTGGTCTCGGCTGGCTTCGACATCTATTACCGGGATCCTCTGGGGGGGATGGATGTTACCGAAGAGGGTTTTGCCCGCCTCACCGACATCATCATGGATATTGCCCAAATAGTGTGCGAGGGGAGGTTTGTTATCACCTTGGAAGGGGGGTACGACGTGGAGGGTCAAGCCCGCTCTATTAGGGAAGTGATCAGGACGATGGCGGGTGATTCCACATTGGACAGGGGAAAATACGAAGAAGAGGAGGAAAAAGGGTACCCCCGGATTCAGAGGGTTGTGGAGACGGCAAGAGAAATCTTCGGGGAGTATTGGCGTTGAGGAGGGGTAGCAAGAGCCTGAACCCTCACCACCCCTCGAGGTTCCTCCATCGAAGCCTTCCTACTTCTTCAAGTCTACCATCTCTTTCAGCTCTTTGCCAACCTTGAAGTAAGGGAGCTTTTTGGGGTTGACTTGAACCGCGTCCCCCGTCTTGGGATTCCTCCCTTTATAACTACCATAATTTCTGATCACAAAACTCCCGAATCCCCTGATCTCTATCCGCTCCCCTCTCCGCAAGGCATTCTCCATCTCTTCAAAGACGGCATCTACTACCACCTTAGCCACCTTTTGACTTACTTTCGCCCTGTTTGCTACTTGCAGAGCGAGCCCCGTCTTATTCATCCTTTCACCTCCTCTCCAGTAAAGTCTCTTTGATTCGTTCGGTCAGAGTATATTTTCTCTGACATATCCCACGGCATTTCTGAAGCAGGCAACACCTGCTCCCTCCTCAGGGAGCTCCTCTCTGGTCCATCTCGGATGATGGGTCCGATGAAGATAGCCCTCGGGATGAGGCATGAGCCCAAACAGTCTCCCCGTCTCATCGCATATCCCTGCCACTCCCTCCACAGAGCCGTTGGGGTTGAAGGGATACTCTGTCGTTGCCTCCTGATACGTCTCATCGGTATAGAGTAAGCAGATCAACTCCTTTTCGCTGAGTTGCCTCATGATCGATTTACTGGCAGGCAGGAATTTACCCTCGCCATGCCTGACCGGAAGGTAGACCCTCTCCAACCCCTTGGTGAAGACACACGGCGAACGGGGGTTGACCTTCAGATGAATCCATCGATCTTCAAAGCGACCAGAATCATTGAAGGTCAGGGTTGCCCTTTGCTCCCCATACCTTCCCCCCAGGGCAGGTACTAGGCCTAATTTAGCCATCAGTTGAAAGCCATTGCAGATACCCAAGATCAACCTCCCCATCTCGATAAATCGTATCAGTTGATTCCAGAATTTTTCCCCGCTGCTGCCTGCCGTGGCGTGCCGGAACCGATTGGCGCAGGCCTTGGCCGCGCCGAGATCATCACCATCCAGAAAACCTCCCGGGAGGCACAAGAGGTGATAGTCGTCTAGTCTCCTTTCACCCCAGAGGAGCTCATAGATGTGAACTATATCGATCTTATCTGCCCCCCCCAGCTTGCAGGCATAAGCGGTCTCATATTCGCAGTTGATACCGTTGCCCGCCAGCACGATAACCCTAACCTCCCCTGGCACCTAGGCCTCCTGAGCGAACTCCCGCTTCTGCGGTTTGCGAAAGGTAAAAGTGAGCACCATTCCGGTCACTAGCAGGCTGCACCCCACCCAGACGATAGGCACGCCGGGGTCGTGGGTGATCTGAATTCCCGTGTAATATTTTTTCTTTAATTCCTTAAACACAAAGATGAAATCCCCTACCTGCAAACCCTCAATCCCGGAAAAGCGCTTGAAAAGCCAGAAGCTTTCCGGGACGGAGCCGGGGGTGAAGAGGACCAGCAGGATTCCCTCCCCGAAGTCATGAACCTTGGCCCGATATTTCATAAAACCGATCTGGGCCCCTGTCCCGGGGATGGGCTTCATCTCCCCTTGACCGAGCTTCACGGTGATGGAATTTCCCCTGCCTCCTCTTTTTCGCACCTCCACTACAGCCCTGGAGGAGCGGTCGCTTATCCCGTAGGAGGCCTGGTAGAAGGTGAGGCCCCGATAGGTTATGGGATGGTTCACCCGCAGGGGCACGTGATCGAGGACCACCTTTTCACCTTCCATAAAGGTAAGGGTGCTGATATATTCTTTCGGAGAACCGTCAGGGTAGAAATCCACGCGAAATGCATCGCATCGCACCGTAAACTCAAGAGGGATCCTGGCCCTTTGGGGATTGTTGAGGAAGATCCCCTCCACGCTCTCCCCCTCCGCAATCTGCACATACCCCTTGAAGCCCCACACCGCACCAACGAGGCCACCCAATAATATGAGGAGCACGCTCACGTGGGTGAGATAGGTCGCCAGTCTGGCGTAGCCCCTCTTGGCCTCCCTTACCTGTCGCCAGACCCCAGGAAGGCGCTTCAAAGAACAGGCGCTCAGGTTGACCGCCAAAAGGACGAGCACACCCATGAACCACCAAGAGTGGTACATATCCAGAAGACCGACGTCCCTGAGAATGGAATATGTCTCTTTACTGTACAGCTGGAGGTACTGTTGCTCGGGGGCGTTTTGGGGGATAAGGGTACCAATGACAGACAGGGCTGCCAGTAAGATTAAGAGGGGGATGGTCAATTTTAGGGAATACAAAAAACTCCCCCTCTCCTTACCCGTTTTCTCTCTTCCCCCTTTCACCCCTAAATCCCTATAAGAACAAATGGTTATCGGAACTTTCCATATCATATCCCCTCGCTTTCTGTCAAGGACAAAAGGGCCCATCATCCTGGGTTCTTGCTTACGTTCTTGGGGAATGTCAAAGATCGGGAGGAGACTTTATGAAAGATTTCTCAATAAGTGGGTTGACTTTCAGGGTCAATTATACTAAACAGAGGTGAGTTGCTGAGGGGGAGCTCCAGAGCAAGAAAATTTCAATCAAAGGAGGGAAATGGAGGATGGAGATCAAAAAGATAGGGATGTTAGGGGCCGGTGCTATGGGGAATGGGATTTCACAGGTTTGTGCCCAATCAGGTTACGAGGTAATAATGAGGGATATAGCTGATGAGTTCGTCCAGCGAGGGATGAAGACCATAGAGGGGTTTCTCACCAAGAGCGTGGAGAAGGGAAAGCTCTCCGAAGATGATAAGAAGGCTACCTTGAGCAGGATCAAGGGTACTACACAGGTCTCCGACCTGAAGGATGTAGACTTTGTCATTGAAGCTGTGATAGAAGACCTCGAGCTGAAGAAGCAGGTCTTTCAGGAGATGGATGAACTCACCCGCCCGGAGGTCATCCTGGCCACCAATACCTCGTCTATGTCCATAACCGAGATCGCAGCCGCCACCAAGCGCCCGGACAAGGTGTTGGGGATGCACTTCTTCAACCCCGCCCCCTTGATGAGGCTGGTGGAGGTGATTAAGGGTCTGGAGACCAGCGAGGAGACCATTAAAGTCACCTGGGAACTCACCGAGAAGTTGGGCAAACTCCCCGTCTTGGTCAAGAAGGATACCCCGGGCTTCATCGTCAACCGCCTGATGATGCTTCAACTAATGGAGGCTATCAAGATCTATGAAGAAGGAATTGCCTCTATTGAGGATATCGATACGGCGGTCAAGGCGGGCCTCAACCACCCCATGGGATCCTTTGAGCTGATGGACCTGACTGGTCTCGACATCAATTACTATGTCTCCGAGTATTTCCACCGAGAGATGAACCAAGAACTCAAACACGTGACGCCCCACACCCTCAAGGCCATGGTGCGAGCCAACAAGCTGGGGAGAAAGACAGGCCAGGGTTGGTACAAGTACGACAAAAAGTAACGGAGGGAGAGGCCTATGGGATATGAGACCATCATTCTGGAGAAAAAGCAAGGGATTGCCACCCTCACCCTCAATCGCCCTCCCATGAACCCCATGAACCGCCGGATGTACGAAGAGCTCATTCAGGTCTCCGGGGAGCTCGACGCCGATCCAGAAACAAAGGTAGTAGTCATCACTGGGGCTGGAGAACGGGCCTTTGCCGCCGGCCTCGACGTCAAGGATGTGCAGGGCAAATCGCTGGTCGAGATCTTGGACTTTCTCGCCTGCAGCGCCAGTTCGTATGCCAAAGTAGCGGCCATCGGAAAGCCGGTCATCGCCGCTATCAATGGATTCGCTCTGGGCGGAGGGTTGGAATTGGCCATGCGGTGTGACCTCAGAATCGCCTCTGACAAGGCCAGCTTCGGCCAACCGGAGATCAACTTGGGGATCATCCCTGGCGGAGGGGCAACACAGTTGCTCCCGCGACTGATCGGCGCCTCCCGGGCCAAAGAGATCCTGTTTACGGGGGAGACCTTCGATGCCCACAAGGCCCTCGAACTGGGTCTGGTGAGTAAGGTAGTCCCCGCCGACAAGCTGATGGAGGAGGTGA
>CP070817.1:656997-663615 GCA_020344255.1 Deltaproteobacteria bacterium
ACACAGATTACTCACCTCTTTTTTTCTTCAGTAGAGCCCTCTTTCTTGATAGAGCCGCCCACCCTCTCCAAGGCAGCTGCCAATTTATTGCGAAGCCCTTCCTCCCGCTTTCTGAGCTCAGCAATTTTGACCTTGAGGGCAGTTACCTCCTGATCCAATTCCCCCGGGCCTCTGGTAAGCAATCAGGGAGATCACGAGGGCAATGATGGCCAGGATGAGAGCTAGCGAGGCCGTAAAGCTTCCTTTTTTCCCCTCTCTTCCCCAGCCATTGCAAAGCCCCCACTTTCAGGACTGAGGAGAAAAAACCCTAGTATATATTTCATTAACATACTTGAGATGAATATTCAAGTCGAAAATAGCATTTATCTCGTTATTGCTTAGGATTTTTCCGATATCCTTATCCTCCGTAACCAAGAGCTGAAAGTCCTTCTTTTGGCCCCACACCCGCATGGCATTCCTCTGTACCCACTGATAGGCATCCCCCCGTGAAACACCTTTTCTGATTAGGGCCAGCATGAGCTGCTGAGAGAAGATGAGCCCGTGAGTTAACTCTAAGTTTTCCCTCATCCGCTCGGGATATACTTGGAGTCCTCTGAGGATGTGGGTGAGCCGAGCCAGCATGTAATCTGCCAGGATGGTACTGTCTGGGGCGATCACTCTTTCCACCGAGGAATGGCTGATGTCTCTTTCGTGCCACAGGGGGATGTTCTCCATGGCAGCCAAGGAGTTGGCCCTCACTACCCTGGCCAATCCCGACAGGTTCTCCGCCCCAATGGGGTTTCTCTTGTGTGGCATTGCCGAGGAGCCCTTTTGCCTCTCGGCGAAAGGTTCCTCAGCCTCCAAGACCTCGGTGCGTTGCAGGTGGCGGATTTCGACGGCGAATTTTTCTATGGAAGAGGCAAGGAGAGCCAAGGTGGTGAAAAACGCGGCATGTCTATCCCGCTGGATGATCTGAGAAGAGACAGGACCGGGTTTCAGGCCCAACCTCTCACACACATATTGTTCCACATACGGAGGGGCGTTGGCAAAGGTACCCACGGCGCCTGATATCCTCCCAACACTTATGCCCTCCTTGGCCCTTTCCATCCGCTCCCTATGCCTGAGCATCTCCTCATACCAGATGGCCATCTTCAGACCGAAAGTAATGGGTTCGGCATGCACCCCATGAGTCCGGCCGATCATAACCGTTTCCTTATGTTCAAAGGCCTTCTCCCTTATCGCCTCCAGCAAGCCATCTATGTCTTCTATAATGATCTCCGCTGCTTCCCGAAGCAGGAGGGAGAGGGTGGTATCAACGATATCATAAGAGGTGAGCCCGAGGTGGATATATTTACCCGCGTCGCCCACCACCTCTTCCAGTTGGCTCACAAAGGCCGCCACGTCGTGTCTGGTCTCTCTCTCGATTTCCTCAATGCGTTGGGGGTCAACCCTGGCCCGCTCCTTGATCTGCTGCAAGGCCTCTCTGGGTATATCACCCAGCTCGGCCCAGGCCTCACAGGCCAAGATCTCAACCTTCAGCCAAGTGCGATATTTGTTCATATCGCTCCAAAGCTCACCCATCCTGTCTCTTGTATATCTGTTGATCATTTGAGCACCCCTTTTGATCCTTCTGCATAACTCTAGGGGAGAAGAAGGGAGTTGTCAACTTGAAAAGCATGATTAACGACGTCATGCAGGGGACAAATTTCCATAGGAAAACAAGGGTCTGATTGTGCCTGGTAACCTTGACACCCTTCCATTACCCTGTTAGATTTTACCGTGACAATACGTTATGGGAGAAGAGGGCTAAAAGGGCATTTTGGCATCTGTGTGCTTGGGTTTGTTTCAAGGGAATGCATCTCCGAACCCTCGTAAAGGGAGGATTCGTCACCGAAATCTCTCCCCTGACCCTGTTCGGTATGAGAGTGATAAGTCAGACGGCCAAATCATGGATGAAAGATGACGACAAAATCTTTTGGTTCCTCTCGTGAGGATAGGGGAAGATAATTTTGACTTCCAAAATGAAGGGATGAAGATGGGCATAGAGTTCAAAAGAAGGCTACAACAAACAACGATTTTGGATCCCCAACGGGAGTATCAGGAGAAGACCTTGACCTTAGAGACAAGATGGGACCCGCTGACAAAAAGGACGGCTAGGGTTCTTGACCTCCCCATCAGAAAGCTTGATAGGCTTGATATGGATGAGTTTCTGGGGAGGGCAGGGGATGTACAGTGCCCTTTCTGTTCTGATTCTCTGGAGAAACTCACCCCTCGGTTTACAGGCGATTTTATACAAGGGGGAAAGTTTCAATTTGGTGAGGTGTGTGTATTTCCCAACAGGCTCCTCTTTGATAAATACTGCGCCGTCACCGTTCTCACCGAAACACATCATGTCCCGCTCTCCGATTTTACTGAGGAACTCCTCTTTAACGGTTTCTCCACAGCCCAGGTCTTCCTGCGGAGGGTGGTGGAAGTAGATTCTACGGTGAGATTTTTCTCCATCAACTGGAACTACCTCCCTATGTCGGGGGGAAGTGTCATCCATCCCCATTTTCAGATCATCGGGGGTGAGCTACCCACAAACCATCAATGGGAGTTGATCCTAGGGGGAAGGAACTATCAGCGGAGGTGGCGGAAAAGCTATTGGGATGAGTTGATCCTGAAAGAGAAAGAGCTTGGCGAGAGGTACATAGGGGCCGTGGGCAATACCGTGTGGCTGACGAGTTATGCTCCTCGAGGATTTGTGGACATCATGGCCATCTTCCGTGAACGACGCTCCATCATCGATCTTTCCGATCAAGATCTACGGGACTTTTCCCTGGGTTTGATCAAGGCCTTTCATTACTTCCATGACTTCAATCACTACAGCTTCAATCTGACCCTCTACTCGGGGGAATACAATCAGGGTGATTCCTTTTGGGTAAACGCCAGAATAGTTACCAGGAGATTCTTACCTCCGGTGGGGGCCAGTGACGTGAGTTACTTTGAGAAGCTCCACGGAGAAACAATAGGATACAAAAATCCGGAGAGGCTATGCGAGGAGATGAGGGGGTATTTCTAAAGGCCTGTTTCTCGGCAGGGCTTACGACCCTCTATTTTTCTTCTCCGGCCTTCCTCCAGGAGCAGAGGGGAAAGAGAAGGTGATCAGCTTACCAAAGCCAGTGGCAAAGGGGAGCATGTCTCTCGAGGAAGCCCTTTCCATTCGTGAAACGGTGAGGTCTTTTGCCCCTACAGCCCTCACCCTAGGCCAACTTTCCCAACTCCTCTGGGCAACTTATGGCATCAGGGATGCGCAGCAGAGGAGGACGGCCCCCTCTGCCGGCGCCTTATACCCCCTTGACCTCTATATAGTGGTGGGAGAGAAAGGGGTAGAAGGTCTTGAGGGAGGAGTGTATCATTATCTTCCCATGGGCCATGCCTTGGAGATCATAGCCTCAGGGGATAGGAGAAAAGAGGTGGCGCATGCCTCTTTATGGCAGATGTGGATGGCTGAGGCCCCGATCATGATGGTCATCACGGCAGAATACAGGAGGACCACAGGGAAATACAGGGAGCGAGGTGTCAGATATGTGCACATGGAGGTGGGCCATGCAGGGGAAAATCTCTTTCTCCAATGCTTTGCGCTGGGGTTGGGGGCGGGTATAGTGGGGGCGTTCTCCGATGATAAAGTAGCTGATGCCTTAGAGGTTCCCCCTCAACATGAACCCCTCCTCATTATCCCTGTGGGTCATCCCCGATAGTTTCGCAAGAATGAAACTTCTGCTCACAGGCCCACCCGGTATCGGGAAGACCACAGTCATCCAAAAGGTTCTCCAGGGAATTGACCTCACGGCAGGGGGCTTTTTTACCCAAGAGATGAGAAAGGGGGGAAGAAGGGTCGGATTTTCCGTAAAGACCTTGGATGGGAAAGAAGGTGTCCTAGCCCACATCGATTATAAGGGGAGGTACCGGGTGGGAAGATACGGGGTGAATGTATCCCTCTTCGAGGCCATGGCCCTTCCGGAGTTGGAGACGAGTTTGCGGGGCAAGGAGCTCATCGTCATCGACGAGATCGGGAAGATGGAACTTTTCTCTCAGAGATTTCGGAAGATGGTCAAGCAGATCCTGGATCAAGAGGAGAGGCACCTCTTGGGAGTTATCCACTACGGAAGGGAGCCCTTTGTAGCGTCAATCAAAAAGAGGAGAGATGTAGATGTCATATCGGTTACCTCCGCGAATCGCGATGGTCTGCCATCTCAGATCATTATGCGGTTGCAGAAGAGATAGAAGGTGTTCCCCATAAAACAGGTATATCTAGAACCCTCCTTAGAGACCCATCCCTCTGTCCAGAGGATATTGCAAGGTCTCGGCCATCTCCCTAGGGCACACATAGGCAATCTTAATTCGTTGATTGATGAACTGGTCTCCTGTCAACAAGATCCCTGGAAGGAGGGGAAGCAGATCATCCTTATTCGCAGCTACCAGGGGAGGCTAGTGAAGGATTGCCCTGGGACGAGAGATCATATCTGTTGCGGCTACAAGATCATCAATGTAATGAGCAATTGCCCTATGGATTGTTCTTACTGTATTCTCCAGGGGTATTTGAACAACCCCTTTTTGACCCTTTACCCGGAGTTTGAGAAGGTCTTTCGGGAGATAGAGGACATCTTGGAGAGACACCCCCATCGTTTCTTCAGGTTCGGCACAGGGGAGCTGGGGGATAGTCTGGCATTAGACGGGATTGTCGGGTTTTCTTCGGAGGCCGTTCCCTTTTTTGCCAGCAAGAAGAATGGGGTCTTAGAGCTCAAGACTAAGGCCTCCGGCGTGGACCACCTCTTGACGTTGGACCATAAGGGGAGAACTGTCGTCTCTTGGTCCCTCAACCCCTCCAGAATAATAGAGGAAGATGAGCATATGGCCGCCCAGCTGGGCGAGAGATTGAGGGCAGCACGCCTCTGTCAGGATGTTGGTTACCCCCTGGGGTTTCACTTTGATCCCCTCATCCATTATCCGGGGTGGGAGGAGGGATACCGCAAGACTGTGGACCTCCTCTTTGAATACATCGACCCCCGCAGGGTGATTTGGATAAGCTTTGGTGGGCTTCGCTGCTCCCCCTCCCTGAAGCATGTAGCCCAGGGAAGATTTCCTCACACGAGGATATTCTCCGGGGAGTTGATCCCGGGTAAAGATGGCAAGCTCCGTTACGTGAAGCCGATCAGGGTGGAAATGTATCAGAAGATGGTCTCCTGGCTGCAGGCCTACGATAAGGATCTTTTTATCTATCTCTGTATGGAGAGGGATGACGTTTGGCAGGAGGTGTTCGGATGGAGCCCCAAGACCACGGGGGGGCTGAACAAGAGATTTGAGGAACGTATCGCTCACTTCGTGATGGAGGGGAAATGACCAAGGCGATCGGGCTCATTTCTGGAGGGTTGGATAGCATCTTAGCGGCCAAGATCATCCTTGAACAGGGAATAGAAGTGATGGGAGTCTCCTTTCGGACCCCCTTTTTCAGCTCTCAGGGGGCGGAGCAGGCGGCCAAGGCATTGGGGTCCCACTGTGGGTCTTGGATATAACCGGCCCGCATTTGGAGATGCTACGCCATCCCAAGTATGGATATGGCAGTAACATGAACCCCTGTATTGACTGTCATGCCCTCATGTTGCGAGAGGCGGGAAGGGTGATGGAGAAAGAAGGAGGTGATTTCCTTTTCACCGGCGAGGTGTTAGGACAGCGCCCCATGTCCCAGAACAAATCGGCTCTCAGGGTGGTGGAGAAGGAGTCGGGCTATGAAGGGCGAATTTTACGCCCCCTGAGTGCCAAGCTGCTCCCCGAGACCATCCCGGAGAGGGAGGGGAAGGTAGCGAGGGAGAAACTCCTCAACATTAGAGGTCGCTCCCGGAAGAGGCAGATGGAATTGGCAAAGACATACCATATAAGGGATTACCTCTCCCCTGCCGGGGGATGTCTTCTCACTGAACCGATCTTCTCTCGTCGCCTGCGCGACCTTTTTCAACAGCGAGGTTCTTTCGGCATTAGGGACATAGAGCTCTTAAAGGTGGGCAGACACCTTCGACTTTCCGCCGATGTGAAAGTGATAGTGGGCAGGCATGCGGAGGATAATGAAAAGATCTCGCGCATGGCTGCCCCAGGGGATGATCTCCTCAGGGTGAAGGGGTATCCAGGGCCGCTCCTCCTCATCCCCTCTGGTGGGGGCCTAGAGGATGTTAAGAGGGCCGCCTCCCTGTGTATCAGATACAGCGATGCACCCAAGGATGAGGCGGTGACGGTGATATGGACGAGGGATGGGAGAGAACAAGAGGTTCAGGCCCAATCTTGTCCCCGCTCTTTACCCCCAGAGTTGATGATTTAGGCCATTTTTTTGTGTTACAGAAAAATGGAGTGTTTCTCTTAGGCGAATAGGCCAAAAAGAGGGCCTTCATAAGAGTGAAAGATGGGGAGGTGAAATGGAAAGGGGATGGTAGCCATTGTGGACGAAAGGGGTATCCTTAGATACGGTGTGATAATCCTCCTTTTTATTCTCTCCTATATGCCTGTCTACGGGGCCACCATTGGCCCCTGCTGTCCGCTGAACCAGGAGTTAAGGTATCTGCTCCAGCCCCCATCAGGGGCCAATTTCAAATATCAGATCCGCTATGA
>CP070817.1:663715-667964 GCA_020344255.1 Deltaproteobacteria bacterium
CACTGCGGGCCGCCTCACCCTCTGTATCTTAACCCAGGTCGGCTGTGCTATGGGGTGTTACTTCTGCCTCACTGGCAAAGGGGTATTGGGAAGGGATCTCACTCCTGCGGAGATCCTGAACCAGATCTTCGGGGTCGCCAAGGAGATCGGCAAAAAGGATAGTATCACCAACATCGTTAGCCTGTGGTCAACTGCGGGGTAAGCTCACAGGATCTTGATCTCGCCCTCCAACACGCCAACCAAGGCCTGGTGCATATTTCTCAGAGCCTCCTCTGCCCCCTGATCCCCTTCTGTTATTGTTAACACCACCCCCTTGATCTCTCTGTCCAAGCCCTGGAAGATGGTCTCGAGGAGTTTGCGCTGGAGCATAGAGCTTTCCAGGGGCCTTATCCCCGCCAAAAAGAACCAGATCTCCCCTTCCCTCTCCTCACAGATATCCCTTCTGCCCAGTTTGATCCTTTTCTTTACGCTCTCCAAGGAGGAAGGGCTACCTTGAAAGCAGAGGATCAAAGAAGGAAGGTCGGGTTTTTGCCGATAGAGGTCTTGGAGGTGGGAGATGATGCGGTGAGGTAATTCTTTTTTCCTAAATATCCTTTGTTCCCACTCGCTCTGATTATGCTCGAAATAGCGGTAGTCCTTCTTGTACATAAAGTAGAGTTCTTCCAATTCCCGCAGTCTTTGTGGGTTCAGCTGTACAATCCCTTTGTATTTGGTCCGTATCAACTGCTGCAACGATCTGGCTTCGGCAAATTTGGCGTTGATGTCCTTAAATCTCTCCCTAATCTCCTTAGCGGTCGTGGAGGAGTACCCTCGCTCCGGGTTGAAGACCCGACACAGTTCACGAAACTCACCATATTTATCCTTGATGAAGTGATAGACTCCTGTCAGATTTCGTTCCAGCCCTTGAGCATGCCTCTTAGCAGCTATCTCTTGAAGGGACATGGTGTTATCCTGAAGCCTTGTGTTCTCTCTGGGAGGCGCTGGTTTCCCCGGCTGAATCGGATAGGGCCAGTTTGAATACCTCGTCGGCAAATTCAACAAAGACGAACTCTATCCCTTCCTTCAATTCCTCTCCGATTTCTTCCATATCGCCTCGGTTACGGGCCGGGAGGATTACCTTCTTAATACCCGCAGCTTTGGCCGCCAATGCCTTTTCCTTTATCCCCCCTACCGGGAGAACTAGACCGCTGAGAGTGATCTCCCCTGTCATGGCCACGTCGCTCCTCACCGGACGACCTGAGAGTTCAGAGGCTAATGCACAGGCGATAGTGATCCCGGCAGAAGGGCCATCTTTGGGGATGGCGCCAGCGGGTACATGGACATGGAGGTCGTATTGTTCAAAGAAGTCTTTCTCGATCCCAAGCTCCTCAGCCTTGGTACGCACGTAGCTCAAGGCTGCCTTGGCAGATTCCTGCATTACCTCTCCCAATTGCCCGGTCAGGGAAAACCCCTTCTTGCCGGGCATCTTCGTAGCCTCGACGAAGAGGATATCGCCACCTGCCTCAGTCCAGGCCAAACCGGTAGCCACCCCAGGGCGGGAGGTACGCATGGCGACCTCAGGGAAGTGATGCTCTGGCCCCAGGTACTCACGGAGATTTTCAGGGGTAATGGTGTCCCCTAGCCCCTCCCCGTGGCCCTTTTTGAAGGCCACCTTGCGGCAGACCCTAGCGATCTCTCTCTCCAGGTTTCTCACCCCGGCCTCCTTGGTATAGGAGGAAATGATCTTTGTTGTCCCCTCATCTGTGAACGTTACATCTCCCGTCCCTAAACCATGTTCCTCCATCTGTTTGGGGATTAGATATTGCTTAGCGATGCCGAGTTTTTCGTGTTCCGTATAGCCGGGCAGCCTCAGAATCTCCATTCTATCCCGAAGGGCGGGGTGGATAGTCTCCAAGACATTGGCGGTGGTAATGAAGAAGACCTTAGAGAGGTCAAAGGGAAGATCGATATAGTTGTCTCTAAAGGAGACGTTTTGCTCCGGGTCGAGAACCTCCAGGAGGGCAGAAGATGGATCCCCCCGAAAATCAGCCCCCACCTTGTCGATCTCATCGAGCATGAGGACCGGATTCTTTGAGCCGGACCTCCTGATGCTCTGAATAATGCTTCCTGGGAGAGCACCGATATAGGTTCGACGATGCCCCCTGATCTCCGCTTCGTCCCTCATCCCCCCAAGGGAAAGCCTCATGAATTTTCTCTCTAGTGCCCTGGCGATGGACTGGCCGAGAGAGGTCTTGCCCACTCCAGGGGGTCCGACAAAGCAGAGGATGGGGCCTTTCATCTCTTCCTTAAGCTTTCGTACCGCTAAGTATTCGAGGATTCTCTCTTTTACCTCTTTCAAGTTGTAGTGGTCTTCGTCCAATATCCCTTTGGCTCTGTCCAGGTCCATATTGTCCTTGGTCTCCCGATTCCACGGGAGTTCGATCAGCCACTCAAGATAGGTTCTGATGACCCCATATTCGGGAGATGCTGTGGGAACCTTCTCAAGGCGGCTTAATTCCCTCTCGGCTTCTTTTAGGACATGGTCGGGGAGGTCCGCGGCCTCTATCTTTTCGCGGAACTCCGTGATCTCCATCTGCACTTCGTCCTCTTCCCCCAGCTCCCTCTTGATGGCCTTGAGCTGTTCTCGGAGGAAATAGTCCCGTTGGCTCTCGGTCATTTTGTCCTGGACCTCAGATTGGATTTTCGTGCCCAACTCCAGGAGTTCGACCTCTCTCTGCAAGATAGAAGAAACCCTCTTCAGCTTTTCCTCGGCAGAATTCAGTGCAAGGATCTCCTGTTTATCCTCGGGGTTCATCTTTATCAAAGTAGCGATGAAGTAAACTAGGCGCAAGGGATCTTCAATGTTCATGGCAGCAGCCTGGAGTTCATCGGGGATGTAAGGGACCAGGCTTATCATCTTTTGGTATTGGCCCAGGATGGCCCGCATGAGGCCCTCCACCCTCTCATTCTTCTCCGCCCGCTCCTCCAGCACCCCGATCTGAGCCTTGGGGAAGGGTTCATCCTGGATCATCTGCTCGATGGCGATCTTGGCCAGCCCCTGGACCAACATGCGCATGCTCCCATCGGGGAATTTCAGCATCCGGTGTATGAGGACAGCTGAGCCTAACTGGTAAAATGCCCCTTTTTCTTTATCTCTGAGCATAAAGGCCCCGACGATCCGTTCACGGGAGAGGGCGTCGTCGACAGCAGCAATGAGATTAGGGTCCTTAATAATCAAGGGGACCACGGTGTAAGGATATATGACCATATCCTCCATGAGTAAAAGAGGGAGCTCAGGAGGAATCTTGGGTGCTTCTCCTTCGTCGCTCACCCCAACTACTTGCTCTTTTTCTTCTTCTGCCATATTCTCATTCTTCTCTTATATTGATTGTTACCCTCTTTTCCTCCGGAGGAGGGGTGGAAAGCTTCTTGATGGTGATGGTCAAAAGCCCATCCTTGTAAATGGCCCTGATATCCCCCTCAAGGACCTTTTCCGGGAGGGGAAATCTGCGCTCAAAGCCATCGTAGTTTATCTCTGCCTGATGATAGGTGCGCCATCTTCCCTCGAACTCATTTCTCCTCACCCCTTTTACCGTCAGAATCCCCTCGTTCATGGTCACGGACAAGTCGTCTTTTTGTACGCCAGCAAGTTCAACCTTGATCACCCAGGCTTCATCCGTCTCATACACATCGGCAAGAGGTTGCCACCTCCCCTCTGCCGATGGAAGAACTTTGTTTGGGGAGAGGAGATCAAAGAAATGCCGTTCGGCCTGGATATGTAACTTTCTCATCTCCTCAAAGAGATCTTCTGCCTCCTTGAATATCTTCACTTTATCCTCCCAAAAGGTTCATACACTTCTCATTTGGCCACAGAAAGAGGGTGAGGGAGAGTTGATTCTGCTCTGGTAATGCCTGCCAGAGGTCCACCCCTTGAGTTAATCTCATCGCATGCATGCCTCTCGCCTTTACCCTTCATTCCTTCAGGCATAAGTAGAGAACTTGCATATAATATAGTCAATTTCACAGACGATGACAAGGTGCTCTGTAGGGTTCTATTGATTGAGAATCTATATGCTTGGATGAAGGGGGAAAAAGGTGAGGTCATTACATGACTCACCTTTACAACCCAAGTCAACTTAATTTTCATATATCATCTTCATACAAGGCGTTAAGATTGCAGAAAACTTGCTGGAACAGGGTGCTTTGTTAGAAAACGTTTACAGAGCTCGGAGTTTATTCTTAAAGATAAAATGTTGGATGAAATTACTAC
>CP070817.1:668064-672343 GCA_020344255.1 Deltaproteobacteria bacterium
CTCGCCACCAAGGCCGCGTGGGAGGTCATTCCACCACGGGCGGTGAGAATCCCTTGGGCTGCATTCATTCCCCGTATGTCCTCCGGGGAAGTCTCGATTCTCACCAGGAGGATTTCCTCTCCTTGTGCGGCCCACTCCTCAGCATCGGGGGCATTGAAGACTACCTTACCGGACGCTGCCCCCGGTCCAGCGTTCAGACCGTGGGCTAAGAGACGTTCCTCTGTGATGGCCTTTCTCTTCTCCTTGGGGTCAAAGATAGGCCGCAACACTTGGTTGAGCTGGTCGGGCTCCACACGCATAAGGGCATCCTCTTTGGCGATCAAACCCTGCCGCACCATATCGACGGCCATCCTCAAGGCAGCCAACCCCGTGCGCTTCCCTGCCCTGGTCTGAAGCATCCACAGCTTCCCTTCTTGAATGGTGAACTCAACATCCTGCATATCCCGGAAGTGACGGTCGAGCTTTGTGCGGATATCCTCCAATTGTAGATAGATCTCAGGCATCTCCTCTTCCAGGGAGGGGACGTCCTTATCCCTTTTCTGTCGCCTGTTAATGGGCTGAGGAGTGCGGATCCCGGCCACCACATCTTCTCCCTGGGCGTTCATCAGGTATTCTCCATAGAAGACATCTTCGCCGGTGGCTGGATCCCTGGTAAAGGCCACTCCTGTGCCTGATGTCTTCCCCATGTTGCCAAAGACCATGGACTGGACGTTCACGGCGGTCCCCAGGTCATCGGGAATAGCGTTGAGCTCCCGATAGGCGATGGCTCGGGGGTTATTCCAGGAACGAAAGACAGCTCCAATGGCACCCCAGAGTTGCTCCTTGGGGTCTGCCGGGAAATCGATGCCCAGATTCTTTTTAATCTCTTCCTTGTACTCCTGCACCAGCTCCCGTAGATCTTGGGCACTCAGCTCATGATCGTAGCGGACTCCCCTCGCTGCCTTTTTGGCCTCCAAAATCACCTCAAAGGGGTCCAGCTCGTCTTTTTCTTGGGGCTTGAGACCCAGGACTACATCGCCATACATGGCCACAAAACGACGATAGCAATCATAGGCGAACCGTTCATCTCCAATGCGATGCGCCAATCCCTGTACTGTCTCATCGTTAAGACCGAGATTGAGGACGGTGTCCATCATCCCGGGCATGCTTATGGCAGCACCGGAGCGCACCGAGACCAAGAGGGGATTTTCAGGGTCGCCAAACCTGGACCCCATGACCTCCTCCATGCGTGAAAGCGCCGCATCCACCTCACCCTTCAGCTCAGGGGGATAAGCACTGTCGCGTTCAGAATAATAGCGGCAGACCTCCGTAGAGATGGTGAAACCCGAAGGTACGGGTATACCGATGTTGGTCATCTCTGCCAGATTGGCCCCTTTGCCGCCTAACTGGGCTTTCATCTGGGCGTTTCCATCTGCCTTTTCCTCACCGAAGAAATAGACATATTCGGGCATCTCTTCCTCCTCATCTATGGTATTATTCACAACAACTAAATTCCCCTCTCTATCTCGCTTCTTTCATCTTAACCTTGATCGCCTATCCCTACTCGGGAGAAATCGGCCAGCTGGGAGAAGAGCCCGGCTACCTCGCCTAAGAGGGCCAAGCGGTTCTGTCGCAATTCTTCATTCTCAACCATGACCATGACATGATCAAAAAAATCATCCACCGGGGCACGGAGCTTGGCCAACTCCACCGATGCCCCTTCGTAGTCCCCTCTCTTTATCAGGTCTGAAACCCTCCCCTCGATTTCTTGGTATTGCCTATGGAGGTCTTGCTCCTGGGGGGTCTCGAAGAGGGAGGGATTAATTTCCCTTTTGTAGTCCACCCCCTTCAATATGTTTGCCACTCTCTTGAAAGCTATGGCCAAGGGTTCAAACTCGGGCCTCCTCCGGAAATTGGCTAAGGCCTCCACCCGGGCCCGGGCATCTACTAAATCATCTCCTTGGACGGCCAACACGGCCTCGACGAGATCACCGGGATATCCCTGGGAGGCTAATAGGTTGACGAACCTGCCCCGAAAGAAAGCCAGGACATCAGCCTGGATCTCCTCAGGGGGTCGTTCCACCTTTTCTTTCAAAAGCTCCAGGCCCATACTGATCGTCTTTTGCAATGAAATAGGATAACCCTTGCCCAAGATGATATGAATAATACCCAAGACCTGTCGCCGCAGGGCAAAGGGATCAGAAGTACCAGTGGGGACTAAACCCACCCCGAAACATCCTATGATGGTATCCAGCTTATCGGCGATGCTGACCAGGTCCCCAGCTGTAGTGGTAGGAAGTTCATCCCCAGCAAACCTGGGCAGGTAGTGCTCGTAGATTACCTGGGCCACTGCTGGATCCTCGCCACCGAGCAGGGCGTACTCCCTCCCCATTACTCCCTGTAGCTGAGGGAATTCCCCCACCATCTCGGTGACCAGATCCGCCTTGCAAAGATAGGCCCCCTTTGCCGTCACCTCCTTATCCTTGGGTGCCAGCTCCTCGGCCAATCTGGCTGCCAGGTCACGCAGTCGCATGACTTTTTCATAAGAGGTCCCCAGCTTGGCCTGGAAGATCACACCCTTTAGCTCCTCCACCTTTTCCTCCAGTGGGACCTTTTGATCCTCTCGGAAGAAGAACTGGGCATCGGCAAGCCTGGCCCGCAGGACCCGTTCATTTCCCTCCCTCACAATTTCCATATCCCGTGCCTTGGTGTTACTCACAGCGACGAAATAGGGTAGAAGCTTCCCCCCCGCGTCCACTACGGGGAAATATCGCTGGTGCTGTTGCAGGGCATTAATCAAGACCTCTTTAGGAAGATCGAGGTATCCATCGTCGAAACTGCCGCAGACAGCTACCGGGTACTCCACCAGGTAGGTGACCTCCTCGAGAAGATCTTCATCCGCAAGGGGCCTCCCCCCCACCTTTTGGGCCGCGTCCATGACCTCGCGATGGACCAGCTCTCTGCGTTCCGTGGGATCCACAATGACATAGGCCTGGCGGAGTCCCTCCAGATACTCCCTGAAACCCTTCACCTCCAAGGAGTCAGGGGATAGAAAGCGGTGACCCCAGGTGAAGGCAGCGCTGGTTAAATTCTCTAGAGTAAAGGGAACTACCTCCCCGTCAAAAATAGCCAAGATCCAATGGATAGGGCGTGCGAACCGCAGTTCCAGGCCGGACCAGCGCATCGACTTCGGAAAGGGGATGGCCGTGATCAGTCGGGGCAAGATCTCTGAGAGGATACTGTGGGTCTGCCCCCCTTCTTCCTGCTTGCGCACGAAGAGGTACTCACCTTTGTCCGTCTCCAGGATCTCCAGGTCTTCCACCGGCACACCCTCCCTCTGAGCAAATCCCATGGCAGCCTTGGTGGGCCTTCCCTGAATATCAAAGGCGGCACTTTTTGGAGGGCCGATCCTTTCCTTCACCAAGGAGCGCTGTCTCTCCTCCAGTTCGGCAAAGATGGCGAGTCGCCGCGGGGTGCCCATCACTTTTATCTCACCCCAATCCACCCGTTGGACCTCCAGCTCCCTTCTGAGGGTCTCCCCCATTCCTTCCAGGGCTTGAGGGATAAAACGAGAGGGGATCTCTTCTGTCCCAATTTCCAACAACATCCCCTTCTTCATTCCTCTTTCCTCAACAAGGGGTAACCCATCTCCTCCCTCTGCCGCAGATAGAGATCAGCACAGCCGCGGGCCAGCTCTCTCACCCGGAGAATAAAGCCCATCCTCTCGGTGACGCTGATAGCCCCCCTTGCCTCAAGAAGATTGAAGGTGTGGGAGCACTTTAGACAAAAATCATAGGCGGGAAGAACTAGTCCCTTTTCTATCAATTTCTTCGTCTCCCCTTCGTACATCTCGAAGAACCGGAAGAGCATCCCCACATCGGCCTCCTCGAAGTTATAACGGGAGAACTCCACCTCCCCGCGGTGATGGATGTCACCATAGCGTATGTCATCAGTCCAGATCAGGTCGAAGACATTGTCCACCCCTTGTAGGTACATGGCGATCCTCTCGATTCCATAGGTAATTTCCACCGAAACCGGCTTCAGGTCAATACCCCCTGCCTGCTGAAAATACGTGAACTGGGTGATCTCCATACCATCCAGCCACACCTCCCAGCCCAACCCCCAGGCCCCCAGGGTAGGGGACTCCCAATCGTACTCCACAAATCTGATGTCATGAGCCAAGGGATCGATCCTCAGGCTGCGCAGGCTATCCAGATATATCTCCTGGATTTCGAGAGGCGAGGGCTTCATGATGACCTGATATTGATAGTAGTGCTGCAATCGGTTGGGGTTTTCTCCA
>CP070817.1:672443-684044 GCA_020344255.1 Deltaproteobacteria bacterium
AGTATTGCTGCAGGCACTCTCCAGATATTCACTGGTGTTGATGTACCTCAGCCCCATCCGCTAGGGAAACTTCCTACCCAGAGTGGTCTTTCCATCACCCTTACCCCGATGAGTATTAAGTTCATACTGTTGTCCTTCCAGCTTCTGACAGAAGAAGAAGAGTGTAATTTGTCCCTATAACAGCTCCCACGTGCGGATCACTCCCCTTCAAGACCACAAAAAAGGGTATGAGCTACATGAGGAGACAAAATTGACAAAACACCACCTTTGTATCATTATTATCCTATGAGATACCTCATTCTCTTTGTCCTTCTCTGTCTTTTCTATTATTTTTTCAAGAAGGTCTTCTTTCCGTCCAAGCGCCAGGAGAAGATCTTGAGAAGACACCGTGTGGAATCGGCCGATAAGGAGCTGGTTCAGGACCCCCAATGTCATACCTACATCCCCAAGGAAACGTCGCTCAAAGCCCAAATCAACGGAGAGGTCTGCTATTTCTGCAGCCGGGAGTGCCTGGAGAAGTTCAAAAGGGGTACTTGATGTTCTGCTGTATGCGAAGGCCGGTGAGGGTCTTCCCTCTCCAACGCAAGATCGGGGAGGGTAAACTCCCCAGAGAGTGAGGTAGGCTTTTTCGCTTGACCGACGAACACCTTTCTTCTATACTCGTGCAATTAAAAGCAAGTTTTTACCAGTGACTATCATCTCTGAAAAAGCCGTAAACGAACAGGGGAGGTAACTGAAATGGATTGGGGAATGCAAAACCGTATGTCGCAACTGATCCAACCTGACGGCCATTGTTTCTTTCTGCCGATAGATCACGGGTATTTCCAAGGTCCCACCCGTAGGTTGGAGAAACCAGGCGAGACGGTCAAGCCACTTCTCCCGTATTGTGACGCCCTTTTTGTTACGAGAGGTGTATTGCGTTCGTGTATAGATCCCGCTAACAGTAAACCGATCATCCTTAGAGTATCCGGCGGTACAAGCATGGTTGGACAAGACTTGGCTAACGAGGGAATTACTACCTCTGTGCAAGAAGCTGTTCGCCTCAATGTCGCTGCTGTGGGGCTCTCTATCTTTGTTGGAAGTGAGTACGAGCATGATTCGCTGTTAAACCTGGCTAACCTTGTCAATGAATGCGAAGAGTACGGCATTCCAGTTATGGCGGTTACTGCCGTGGGGACAGAGCTGAAAAAAAGGAAGGCGCGGTACCTTGCTCTGAGCTGTCGGATCGCTGCCGAACTGGGTGCCCGCGTGGTGAAGACTTACTGGTGCGAAAAGTTTGACAGCGTCGTACATGGCTGTCCCGTTCCGGTGGTGATGGCAGGTGGTCCCAAATGCGAGACAGAGCTTGAGGTACTCGAGTTTGTCAATGATGGTATGCAGAACGGGGCTGCGGGTGTGAATCTGGGCCGGAACGTCTGGCAAAATGATCATCCTGTAGCCGTGGCCAGGGCTCTGCGGGCTATCATCCACGAGAACGCTACCGTTAAAGAGGCTCACGACCTGTTCAACAGCCTCAAAAGTGGTGAGCAGCAAAAGCGCCGCTGACCAGCGGAGAACCGGGGCCGGCAAGGCCGTCAATCGGTGTATTCCCGGGGGCTGACGTTTTCCCTGCACTCATTGCACGAGTCGCAATCCTTCGGCCAGAGGAAAATAACGTGCGAGTGGCAATGTATTACAACAACAAAGACGTGCGGTTGGAGGAAATGCCAACGCCGCAGATTGGCCCGGGCGAGCTGTTGGTGAAAGTGCTAGCCTGTGGTATCTGTGGCAGCGATGTGATGGAATGGTATCGCATCAAAAGGGCTCCTCTGGTACTGGGCCATGAAATCACGGGAGAGATCGTCGAAGTTGGGGAGGGGCTGGAGCGATATAAAGTTGGGGACAGGGTCTTCGTCTCTCACCACGTGCCTTGCAATACATGTCATTACTGCCTGAATGGATATCATACGGTCTGCGACACTCTATTCAGTACCAATTATGATCCCGGTGGCTTTGCTGAATACGTGCGTGTTCCCCAGATCAATGTGGACCGTGGTGTGTTCCTACTACCTGATGAAATATCGTTCGAGGATGGGGCGTTTATCGAACCCCTTGCCTGCGTCGTCCGAGGTCAGAGGCTAGCCCGCCTGCAGCCAGGTCACACTGTCCTCGTCATCGGCAGCGGTATTTCCGGGTTGCTTCATGTGGCCCTGGCACGCGCCTCAGGTGCCGGGCGAATAGTGGCCACGGACATCAATTCATACCGCCTGAACGCGGCACAGCGCTTCGGGGCCGATGCTGTGATCCACGCCGAAGAAGATGTCCCAGCCCGCCTGCACCAGGCTAACGAAGATAGCCTTGCCGATCTGGTGATCGTCTGCACCGGAGCCTTGCCTGCCTTCACCCAGGCCCTGGAATCGGTGGATCGCGGAGGGACCGTGCTATTCTTTGCGCCAATCGAGCCGGGCGTGGATTTCCCTCTCCCGTTCTATGAGTTCTGGCGCAACGGAATCACATTGATACCATCCTATGCAGGCAGCCCCCTCGACATTGCAATAGCCATAGAACTGATCCGTGCCCGCCGGGTGCCTGTGCACGAGATGATCACCCACCGGTTGACTCTGGCGGAGACAAGTAAGGGCTTCCAACTGGTAGCCGAGGCCGGGGAATCCATCAAGGTAATCATCGAGCCCCAAAGATAATCTGATTCCTAGCACGGTCTGCAAGATAAACTGTAATGTGAACTGTCCAATTTTGTGAAGGGAAAGATCATGAAGAAGGGAACAAAGATTGCGGCCATTGTTCTTTCCTGCTTGTTTCTGCTGCTCGTCGCCGCAGCCTTCATTCTACCCTACCTCATCAGGCTGGATCGATACAAGGGTATTGTCGAGGCAAGATTGGGGGAGGCCCTGGAGAGGAAAGTTTCTCTGAAGGGATTGCGGATCACGATCCTACCCACCTTGGGAGCCAAGATAGATGACCTGGTAATCTCCAACCCATCTGAGTTCTCTCCCACCCCTTTCCTCTCCATACAGGCCTTACAGGTCAGGGTTAAACTTCTTCCCCTCCTGGTGGGGAGGAAGGAGGTAGCAGGGTTTACCCTGCAAGAACCCAAGGTCTTCGTCGAGAGGGATAAGAGGGGGAGGTTGAACATCCCCCTCATGGAAGAAAAGATCAGGAAGAAAAGGGGGGGAAACTTGAACACCGGGAGGGTGAAGGGGGCAGAATCGAAAGCGCTCCGCGGGCTTTACCTGTCCAGGGCCTCGATAGAGGGAGGGGACTTCGTCTACCTAGACAGGAGTACCACTCCCGCTCGCCGGATCGAAATCGAGGCGATTGACTTGAACCTGAAAGACCTCTCCTTAGAGAAAAGGGTAAAATATCATATCTCCTTAAAATGGGCACCGGGCGATGTCTCGGTGGAGGGATGGCTGGGACCCCTGGGAGAAACCACCGATTTGAAAAGGATCCCCTTGGAGGGGGTTTTAAGGGTGGACTTCCCCCGGTTAAAGAACCTTATGAAAAAACTGGCACAGGGGAAAGGCCCTGCCATCCAGGGCGGGTTGAAAGGAGACCTAAACTTCCAAGGGAATATAGGGTCCTCCCTCAAGGTTCATGGTGCGATTTTCCTGAAGGCCTTCTCCTTGGGAGAAAAGACGGACAGGTTGATCGACGACCTCGACCTCACACTGCGCCCGGAGGCCGTCCTATCCTGGGAGCAGGAGGAGTTGACACTAACATCCAACCTCCAGATAGAAGAAACCCCCTTTCAAATAGAAGGAGGATTCAGCAATCTCCAGAGGAAACCCTCGGGCAAACTGACCTTCTCCTCAGCCAAGGGAATTGTTTTAGAGCAATGGAGCCCTAAATTTCCTCCTTTGCAAAAAGCGGTCAACTTGAAAGGTAACCTGTCCCTCAAGGGCGACCTCACGATCCCCCATGATGGTATACCGTCCCTCTTCCTGGAGGCAGATTCTTCCCAAATGGACATCGCCCTGGTCAAAAAGGAGAAAAAGAAGGAGCAGGGAACTTCCGGCGAGACAGAAACAAAGGAGGAGGAAAGAGTCCCGGAGCCCAGCAGACTCGATGTAAAGGGGAGGTTCAGGGTCAAGGATGGGAAATTTCAGGGAGTTGACTTTCACGATCTATTCCTGGCCGGAGAAATGAGGGGTGACGAGTTGGCGATAGAGAGATTTTCTTTAACAGTCTTGGGAGGAAAATTGGAGGGATCCGGGGGATTCAATAGAGCCAAGTACCCTGCTCCTTTCCATATGAAGACCCACATGACAGAGATAGATGTCAACGCCGTCTTGAATAACCTCACCTCATGGAAGGGAATGATCAAGGGGAGGCTTGATGGGCGTATGTCTCTCCAGGGAACGGGGCTTTCACTCGCATCCCTGAAGAGGGATCTCACAGGTAGTGGTAGGCTTCAGATAAGGGAGGGGGAGCTGTCCTGGTTAAACATCGTCGACCAAATAGTTCGGGCTATGGGCGGTAAAGGGTGGGGGAGGGAGAAGACTACCTTTGACAACCTCGCTTTCTCCTTTGCCGTCCAGCGAGGAAAGGTTTCCCTACCGGACGTCCTCCTCTCCCACAAGGATATGGAAATGAGGATGTGGGGAGATATGGACCTGAACCTGAAGCTTCAGATGGAAGGGGAGGCCCACCTGCCCCCCTCGGCGACCAAAGACCTCTCCGAGAAGGGGTGGAGATATTTTAAAGACAAAAAAGGCCGGCTCACCATACCTTTTAGCTTGAGGGGAAATCTGAAGGACCCGGAAGTAAGGATCAGCACGAGGCTTATAGAGAAAGGGATAGAGGGGGTGTTGGAGGAGTTTTTGCGAAAAAAAATCCCATAAAATTGGAAAACTGAGTTACGGTACCGCAGAAAATAAGGGGTTGGGGGGACATGCCCCTAACCCCTTATTACCCAGCCTCTATCTGGATTTGCTTTGGTTTAGTCTCCTCTTTTTTGGGGAGGACCAACTTCAATATTCCGTCCTTATAGGAAGCTTTGACCTTCCCTTGATCCACAGTATTGGGAAGGCTGAAGGAGCGGATGAATTTCCCATAAGGGCGTTCTAACCTGTGGTAATCATCCCTTTTGGTGCCCGCCTCTAAATTCCTCTCGCCCTTGATGGTGAGGATATTCCCCTCCATTTTGATCTCTATATCCTTCTGATTTATTTCGGGGACCTCCATCTTGAGGATGATCTCCTCCCCCTTCTCTAAAATATCCACAGCAGGCGACCAGGCGCCTAGCTCTGTTTCCTTAGGACCCCTGGAGAAGGTTTCCTCAAAGAGCCTGTTCATCCTCTCCTGCAGGGCCATAAGGTCCTTTAGAGGTTCCCATCTGGTTACGGGCATCATCAGCACCTCCCTTCTCTAATTGACTTTTCTGTCTGAAAACATAATCATCTCTCCTTACTTTTCAAGAAAAAAGGGGATGGACTTTTCTCCACCCCCTTTCCAAGGCAAAAAGGTGACTTCACCCCATCTGCTTACACACGGGACAAACGTCGTAAAAGTCCTTGGGCAGACTGGCCTTGTCGATGATCCAGTTCAATTGAAATAGAGGGGCAAAGGGCTTCCCGCAAGATTTGCATTTCTGCATCTTCAAGGTCCTCTTCCACCTGACGATCGTCCGTTCATCACCTTTCTCTTCCATCTTAATACAATCTGTAGGACAAATATACACGCAAGCGCCACAGGCGATGCAGGCCATGGGGTCCCAGAAGGGAGGGGCTACCTCCTTTCTGTCACCCCTATTAACGAAGCTGATGGCATTGGCCTCCACCACCTCCCTACAGACTCTCTCACAGAGGCCACAGAGGATGCAATCGTCATCAACCGCCTTGAATCGAGTCTCCGTAACTCCTGCTTCCTTGGCCACCCTCTGTATTAGCTCGGCCCGAGAGGATCTGGCCAGCAGGAGCTCCAAGAGTAATCGACGAGCACGGCGGATTTGGTCAGTGTCAGTGCTTACTTCTATCACGTCTTCCACCGGATAAGTACAGGAGGTTGTCATTCTCGTCCGGCCATTCTTGGTTACCTCTACCAAACAGAGGCGACATGCCCCATAAGGTGAGACGGCTTCGTGATGGCAAAGGTGAGGGATCTCAAAACCGTAATCCAAGGCGACAGGGAGGAGCATCGATCCCCTCTCGGCCTCCACCTCCAGACCATCGATCTTAAACCTAACAAGCTCCTTCTCAGACATCATTGCACCTTCACCGCATCCTCGGGGCACACCTCCATACAGGTGCCGCACCTGATGCACTTGTCTTGATCAATCTCATGGGGAACCTTTTTTTCACCAGTGATGGCCTCCACCGGACACTCCTTTTTGCATTTTCCACAGGCAATACATAACTCAGTATCAATATCGTAGGTAATCAGATCCCTGCAAACTCCTGCGGGACACTTTTTATCTCTAATATGGGCCTCATACTCATCTCTAAAATAGTGGATAGTTGACAGTACAGGGTTTGGCGCTGTCTGCCCTAACCCACAGAGAGATGCTTCTGCCGTCACCCAGCCGAGCTCCTCCAAGAGTTCAATATCCCCTTCCCTCCCTTTTCCCTTTGTTATATCATCCAAAACTTCGTACATTCGAAGAGTCCCTTCCCGACAAGAGGTACACTTTCCACAAGACTCATCCCTCAGGAAGTTTGTAAAGTATTTAGCCACATCCACCATGCAGGTGGACTCATCCATCACGATCATCCCGCCGGAGCCCATCATGGAGCCAGCCTTCGTCAGTTCATCGAAATCTACGGGAAGTTCCATCAAAGCCTCGGGGATACATCCCCCCGAAGGTCCTCCGGTCTGCACCGCCTTGAACTTCTTCCCCCCGGGTATGCCTCCTCCGATATCATGGACGATCTCCCGGAGTGTCATCCCCATGGGAACTTCAATAAGCCCGGTATTGTTGATCTTTCCCACCAGAGAAAAAATCTTGGTCCCCTTACTACCCTCGGTTCCGATATTGCTATACGAGTCAGCCCCTCTTTCTATGATCACAGGGACATTGGCCCATGTCTCCACGTTGTTGAGATTCGTCGGCCTCTCCCAGAGGCCGCTTTCCACCGTGTGGATATGCTTTGCCCTCGGTTCGGCCACCTGTCCTTCAATGGACGCCATGAGGGCAGTGGACTCCCCTGCCACAAAGGCCCCACCCCCTCTGTTAATGGAGATGGTAAACTTAAATCCAGATCCGAGGATGTTCTCCCCCAGTAATCCCATCTTTTCAGCCTGCTTGATCGCTATCCCCACGTTTTGAACGGCAAGAGGATACTCATTTCTGACATACACATAGCCTTCAGAAGCTCCTATGGCATAGGCACCGATAATCATTCCCTCCAGGACACGATGGGGATTCCCCTCCATTAGGCTGCGGTCCATATACGCGCCAGGATCTCCTTCATCACAATTACAAATTACGTACTTAACATCAGCACCTGCACGGCGGCAATTCTCCCACTTCCGGCCTGCGGGAAATCCCCCTCCTCCTCGGCCCCGTAGTCCAGAACGCTTCACTTCTTCTATGATTTGTTCGGGTGACATCCCAAAGAGGGCCTTAGTTAAGGCCTTGTATCCTCCAGTTGCTAGATAATCCTCTATTCGCGTCGGGTCAATCAGACGATTATGGCCGAAAACCAATCTCATTTGCCTCATGTAGAAGGGGATATCCTTTTCGTAACGGATATTTTCCCCCGTTTTGGGATCCTTATAGAGGAGATCCTCTATCACTTCACCCTTTTTCACCGTCTCGGCAATAATCTGGGACACTTGCTCAGGGCTCACCATTTGATAAAATACTCCCATAGGCTCTATAACCGTTATGGGACCCCTTTCACAAAAACCGTGACAACATGTTCTTTTTAGCTCGATATCTGAGCTTCGGTCTAACTCTTTCTGGAAGGCCTCAGAGACCTCCAATGCCCCTGCCCCCCGGCATCCAGTTCCCGTACAGAGGACAACCCTCTTTTGTCCCTCCTCCGCCTTTTTCCCCTCTATGACCTGCTTGCGGAGCCTCTCCAGTTCATCAGGACCCTTCAGATACATCCTTCTCCTCTCCTTTGAGCAACGATAGCGCTTTGGTCCCAAGCATCTTTCCATGATACTTGCTATCTATTATCAAAAGAGGAGCTAAAGCACATGATCCCAGACAGTTCACCGTCTCTAAGGTATACTCCCTGTCCGGGGTCGTTTCACCAGGTTTTATCTCCAGCTCCCTCTCTAGTGTATCAAGGATTAACGCTGCCCCCCTGACATGGCAGGCTGTGCCCGTGCATACCGTGACCAAATGACGTCCCCGAGGGGTAAGGCTAAAGGCCCGATAAAAGGTGGCCAATTTGTAAATTCTGGCAAGTGGAAGATCAAGTCTTTTTGCTAATTCTTCCAATGTCCCACGAGGAAGATAGTTCTCTATAGCTTGGATATCCTGCAGGATCGCCAAAAGATTAAAATCCTGATACTGATAGTTCTTTAAAATCTTTTCTAATTGGGTATTCTCCATTACCTCAATCCTCGTTCGTCATCTCTACCTTTCTTTTCAACTTCTCATATTCCTCCCGAACTCTCTGTTGGATCTTCTCGATCAGCTCTGGGGTTAGGTGTCTGAATCTCCCCTGGAACCTGAGGTACTCCTCCACTGGCCTGAGCTCTGGGAGGTCTATGTTCAATCTATATTTACCCCTTTCCACTTCATACAGAGGAAACATCCCTGTTTCTATGGCCATACGCCCAGCATGTATTGCTAATTGTGGGGGTATACGCCACCCCGTTGGGCAGATAGACAGGATATGGACATAGGCAGGTCCCTCTATATCGGCTGCCTTTTTAACCTTCTCCATCAAATCGAAAGGATAGCTGGAACACGCCGTGGCCACATAGGGGATATTGTGGGCTGCTGTGATCTCAGGCATGTTTTTTTTCCAGGTGACCTGCCCAGGTACCACCTTTCCTGCAGGAGAAGTAGTGGTAGATGCACCGAAGGGGGTGGAGGAGGAGCGCTGAATTCCTGTATTCATGTATGCTTCGTTATCAAAGCATACGTAGACCATGTTATGCCCTCTTTCTAGTGCACCAGAGAGTGCTTGAAGTCCGATATCGCTGGTTCCGCCATCACCAGCCATGGCCATCACATTTATCTTCTGCCGGGGCAATCTCCCTTTCCGCATCAACGCCTTCAACCCAGACTCGATTCCCGATGCCACAGCTGCAGCGTTCTCAAACGCGACGTGAATCCAGGGAACTTTCCATGAGGTCAGGGGGAGAGGAGACGAAACGATCTCCATACACCCTGTCGCACAAGCAACAATGTTATTTCTCCCCAGCGTCTTGGCCACCAGTCGTAATGCCAGCGCTTCGGCACACCCCTGACAGGCTCGGTGTCCCGGGACAAAGTACTCTTTTTGTGATACTAATCTTGAGGCATAAATGTTTAACCTGTCGAGATATTCGTCCATTATTCCCTCACTCCATATATCTCATACCACTCGCCGGGCTGCGCTTTGGCTTGCTGGACCATCTGTACAAAATCCTCTGGGGCGACGTCCCTGCCCCCCAACCCAATAATGAAGTTCGCCACCCGTGGGCGACTTTCTTGGGGGTAGAGAGCTGACCGGACCTCCCCGGCCAAGGGCCCTCCTGGTCCACCATAGGAGATGGCCCTATCCATCACTACCACGAGCTCTGCCTCCTTGACGGCCTCTCTTAACTCCGCAAAGGGGAAGGGGCGCCAGAGCCTTATTTTCACTAACCCCACGGGCTCCTTTTCTTCCCTCATCATATCGATGCCGATAGAGGCCGTCTCGCCTAAACTTCCCTGCGTGATAATAACGATCTTGGCCTCATCCGTTCTATACGTCTCTATAGGGTGATAGTACCTTCCCGTCAAATCTCCAAACTCTTGCCATGCTTTGATAATATGGGGCATGGTCTTGTTGAAGGCTTCGTCCTGGGCCTTTTTAGCTTCGGTGAAAAGAATAGGTGGACCAAAGGCTCCCATAGTAACAGGGTTATTCGGATGAAGCCGGTATAGAGGCTGAAATGGAGGTAGGTAACGGTCTACCACTTCCTGCTCCAGCAGCCCAATGGGTTCAATAACGTGTGTGAGCATGAAGCCGTCTATGTTCATCATGAAAGGTATAATGACATTTCTATCCTCTGCCACGCGAAATCCGATGAAAACGTGATCATAAACTTCCTGCCCATTCTCCATAAAAACCTGAATCCATCCACAATCCCTGACGGACATCACATCGGAATGATCGTTCCAGATGCTCAGCGGGCTATTGAGGGATCTGTTTGCCAAGATCATCAACATGGGCAGTCTGAGAGAAGCAACGGCATAAACAATCTCGCTCATCAGAATCAAACCCTGGGAACTAGTGCAGGTAAAGGTTCGGGCCCCAGCAGCTGAACTTCCTGCGCATACGCTCATGGCCGAGTGCTCAGATTCCACCGGGATAAACTCAGCATCTAGCTCACCATCATTCACTAACTCCGAGAGGTGTTCCACGATGTGGGTCTGAGGAGTTATGGGATACGCCGCGATGATATCCGCATTCGCCTGTTTCACCGCTTCCGCGGCCGCAATTGAAACCTCCATTCCCACTCTTGTCGCCATTTACTCTTCCTCCTCTACCATGGTTATTGCTCCCGTTGGACACTCTTGGGCGCATATCCCACACCCTTTGCAGTAATAGAGGTCGTGCTCAATATATCCATCTCTTAATATCTTGATAGCCATATCAGGACAATAAATGTAGCAAGTACCGCATTTAATGCACCGTTCCGTGGCATAAACCGGCCGTTGCGATCGCCAATCTCCGGTGCAGTATACGCTGGCATTACCTGGTTCATTAACAACGATACCTACTTCAAGATCCCTCCAAGTAATTTCATTCTCTGGCTTAGCCACTTCAGCCTCCCTGCTCCAATATTCTTGTCTCATTATAGGCCCTTTCAAAGGCCTTGATGTTTCTTTCCGCCAACCTCCCAAACCTGTCCTTCAAAGGCTCAATAACTGATTCCTTATCCACCAGATGTGCTGCCCTGAGCAATGCCCCCAGCATAGTAGTATTGGTGATAGGCAAACCCAGCTCCTCCCTGGCAATTTTAGTAGCGTCCACCGTAGCCAACCTGGTTTGTATTCCCAACTCATCCTTGATCTCTTCGGGAGAAAATCTGGTGTTAGTTACCAAAGTCCCGTCTCCCTTCAGACCATTACCAACATCAACCAGGCGCAGAATACTAGGGTCCAGTACCAAGACAATATCCGGTTGGTATATGGCAGCCCTAATCTTAATTTTCTCATCGCTTATCCGACAGAAAGCCACTACCGGAGCCCCCCTCCTCTCCGGGCCGAAGCTGGGAAAGGCCTGGGCATATTTTCCTTCGTTAATGGCGGCCAAAGCCAATAATTCCGCCGAAGTGACTGCCCCCTGCCCTCCTCTCCCATGAAACCTTATCTCTGCCATTCCTTACCCCACTCTTTGTTGAATTGACGGCCGTTATAATTACTTTGTGCACAGTATTACAAATAGATTTTTTTTTCAATTAATGATTCAGTTTTTTCGGAAAGCTAATAAAGATATTTCCCAATTTGAG
>CP070817.1:684144-690196 GCA_020344255.1 Deltaproteobacteria bacterium
CAAGACTGGGTGTTTCGTCATCATTCACCTCCCCCTTGCCCAGAAGGACCTTGGGTTGATAATTCGACCTCTAACTCCTCAGGAGCTAAGGCTACAACCTGAGCTCTGAGGCCGCCGAATTCCTGACGGAGGAGCTTATTGGCCAACCTGTCGATCTCACCTTTCAAGACTACCCTCCAGATAAACCTGGTGGGCTCGATCTCGGCGAGAACAAAGGTCTGAACCTGTTCATCCTTTTTAAGGAATTCCTCCACCTGAAGATAAATCCGATAACTCTTGACACCCGCCACAACAAATTTGATCTTCCTGGGAAGGGGACCTTCTTCCTCTTTCCCTAAGAGCCCGAGCGACTCCAAACGCTTCTCGATGGCCTTCGTATCAATCAAGACCTCAAGCAATACATTATATCCGGTGGGGAGGGCAGTCTCCCCCAGGATCTTATAACTCAGGACAAATGACTCAGCCTTCTTGTAAACCCCTTCGGCCAATATCTCATGGTTTCTCTCCATTGCCTGGAATGTGATCATACCCCTCACTGCCTCCTCTACCGCACCCCTTAACCCATCCTTTACAGCCATCTCCAAGGTAGGCTGCGAGACATCATCTCCCCTTTCACTCTTGCCCAAGACTACAAAGGTCTCTTCTCCCCATCCTAAGCCGCAGACAGAGAACAGGATGAAGACCAAAGCGGTAATCAGAATGATCCTCTTCATTTCTATCCTTTACGACGTTGCGACATGTGTTACCCAGACGGGGCCGAAGGTATCCTTCTGATAGGCCCGCAATATCCCCGCTCTAATCAGCTCCAAAAGGGCGAGGAATGTGATGATTAACTCCTCCCGTGAGGTGAAAGGGGTAAATAGGGACGAAAAAGGTACAGCCTCACCTACCCCTTGGAGTCTATCCCATAACTCTCTCACCCTATCCCGCAGGGTTACCCGTTCCGCTGTGATCTCATAGAGATCCTCCACCTTCTGGCGCCTCAGGAGATCGCGCAGGGCATCGATGAGGTGGAAGAGACCTGCCTCTATCTCTCCTTCCTTGGTCTCGATCTCCTGAGCAGGCCTGACAAAGATATCCCTTTCCAATAACTCTTGATGCGACAGACGCACGGCCGCCTCTTTGAATTTCTTATATTCCAAAAGGCGATGGACAAGTTCCATCCGGGGATCTTCCTCCTCTTCCTCTTCTTCTTCGATGGTTGACGGAAGGAGCATCCTAGATTTGATGTACATAAGTGTAGCCGCCATTAACAGAAATTCCCCCGCGATAGTGAGATCCAGAGCCTTCATTATCCTTATATATTCCAGGTATTGCTCGGTAATCAAGGCGATGGGGATGTCATAGATATCCAATTGATTCCGCTTGATAAGATAAAGCAATAGGTCTAAAGGTCCTTCAAAGACATCGATCTTCACCCGATAAGGCTCCATGGCTATATCCCTATGACCTCCCTCACCTCAACCATGGTATTCTGCGCCACCCCTCTCGCCTTTTTTGTCCCTTCTCGGATGATTTCTTCCACCTCACCTAAATGGGTGAGGTAATAGTTCCGCTTTTCCTGGATGGGGGCCAGATATTCTTTCACCCGTTTGATCAAGATTTTCTTGCAGTCACTGCACCCTATACCAGCCCGACGACACTCCTTGTCTATCTCTCGGACGACATCGGGCTCCGTATAGATGCGGTGAAAGGAGAAGACGCTACACACATCGGGATCTCCGGGGTCTTTCCTGTATGCCCTTTGAGGGTCGGTGATCATCTGCCCGATCTTTGCCGCTAGGATCTCTTCGGAGTCAGAGATATAGATGGCGTTATCGTAGCTATTGCTCATCTTTCTGCCATCAATCCCCACTAGATTGGGAACTTCCGCCAATAATGCCTCCGGAAGCGGGAATATCTCTCGATACAGGTAATTAAACCTGCGGGCTATCTCCCTGGTAATCTCTAAATGAGGTACTTGATCCCTCCCTACGGGGACATAATTACCCTTGTACATGAGGATGTCAGCGGCCTGCAACACCGGATATCCGAGAAATCCATAGGTGCCCACCTCTTTGTCCCCTAGCTCCTCCTGCTGCTCCTTGTAGGTGGGGTTACGCTCCAACCACCCGAGGGGGGTAATCATAGAGAAGAGGAGATGGAGCTCTGCATGCTCCTTGATCCACGACTGAACAAAGAGAGTACTTTTCTGGTGGTCGAGGCCCGCGCTCAACCAGTCGACGAACATCTCGGTTAAACTCTCCTTGATGATAGAGGTCTGCTTATACTCAGATGTCAACGCGTGCCAGTCTGCGGCGAAATAGAAGCAGTCATATTCGTCTTGGAGATCTCGCCAGTTTTCCAGGATACCATGAATATGCCCCAAATGGGTCTTTCCAGTAGGGCGCATGCCGCTCACAACCTGCCTATTCTCCATACCCCCTGGTTACCTCCCTAAATATTGGTTCCTAAAAAGAGTTGCACTCCAAACCGTATGATGGGAAAGACCAGGAACTCGACTACCCGGGCGATGATTAAGAAGATGAGAATCAAAAACCCATAGGGCTCTATCTTGGCAAAGGCCTCAGCCTGCTCAGGAGGAAGAAGCCCCGTCAAAACTCTACCTCCATCAAGGGGTGGGATGGGAATGATGTTAAAGATTGCCAACCCCAGGTTGACCACCACACCCACCTTTAACATGAGCAGAACAGGGATAAATATCTTGAGAAGCAGGGGAAAGGAGGGGAGGGAAAGCTGGAGCAAGAATCGGCAAGCAAGAGCGAAGACTCCTGCCAGCAAGATATTCGTCACCGGACCAGCCAAGGCCACCCACATCATATCCCTGCGAGGATCCTTAAAATTGAAGGCATTCACCGGGACCGGCTTGGCCCAACCGATCATCCTGGTGAAGAAAAAGACCAAGGTCCCCACCACATCAAGGTGTTTGATGGGGTTGAGGGTAAGCCTGCCTGCCAACCGTGGCGTCGGATCCCCCAACCTGTCGGCCACCCATCCATGCGCAACTTCATGCAAAGTCACAGCCATCAGGATAGGAAGGACTAAAATGGCGATCTGTTGCACAGTTGAACCCACAGCTGCCTCAGGGATAAAATTTTCCCATAAATTATCAGAGCGGACCAATAAAGTCAAACGTCCTCGGCCAAGTAATTGGCGCGAACATACCGTATTTCATCACCTTTGGTCTTGACTTTGCCTTCGAGGCGGGCCAAGAGGAGGGAATTAAGGATCTCACGGTAGACAGGGCCTGGTTGGATGCCTAACTCTTGCAAGTCCTTCCCCCGCAAACTCACCTTCATATCTTTGAGTTTGGTGAAGAAGAGGGAGATCGCCTTCTTTACCTCCTTCTCCTCCGTTTTAGCCATCATATAGAGCAGGACTTCGATGGGAAGGGGTTTGAAAAGGGAATATATCTCCCTGGGTTTCATCCGTCTTCTGCGAACCTTTTGCAGGATCCTCAACCCTTCCCTCTTCCCCTCTATCAATTTTTTTCTGTGCCTCGGGGGTAAAGAGAGTCTCTGGACTACTTCTTCCAACCTTTCTAGCTGCAACCGATCGGTCAAACCAAAGAGATAGACCATCCATTTCAGGTAGCTCCCCTCTAAAAAGAGGAGGTTAAACCAGCTGATTACCTCATATATCCTGTTGAGGAGGGCCTTGGTTTGGGCATTATACTCCAAACGGGGATGGACGAATTGAAGGAGATCGAACTCCGCCATCGTCTCGAGAATAGGGAGAGGGTTTTCCTCACGCAGGATCAGCTCCAGCTCTGAGAAGAGCCTCGATCCGCTTAACCTTTCCAAAAAACCCATGGAGATAGCGTTCTTGATGAGGTTTGAGGTATGTTTCCCGATTTGAAAGCTAAACCTCTGCTCGAAACGGATAGCTCGAAAGATACGTGCTGGGTCCTCAACAAAACTGAGGTTGTGTAAAACCCTGACTACCCCCTCCTTCAGGTCCCTCTGGCCCCCAAAGAAGTCGAGGAGGCGGCCGAAGGCCCCTGGTCTCAGCTCGACAGCCAGAGTATTTATGGTAAAATCCCGGCGGAAGAGGTCCATCTTTATAGAACTCAGTTCTACGGTCGGAGGTGCAGCCGGGCGTTCATAGTATTCCATCCTCGCTGTGGCCACATCGATCTTGTATCCATTGGACAAGAGGATGGTAGCTGTTTTCATCTTTTTGTGTACTTTCACTCGACATCCGCTTTTGGCACCGAAGACCTGGGCGAAGTGGACGCCATCTCCTTCCACCACCACATCGATATCGTAATCCTCCCTCCTCAAGATCAAATCTCTGACAAACCCTCCCACGGCATATACCTGATATCCCAATTCCTCCCCCACCTGGCCCAACTCACGCAAGAGGGAGATGACCTCGGGAGGCAATCTCTCTTCCATGAGCTTGGTAACTACCTTTTTCCTCGCATAGTGTGGACCCAGGGGAGAAGGGGTGAGGGTATCGTGCAACGCCCGCAAGAGGTCTGTCCTAGTGATGCCCCCAATCAACCTTCCCTCTTCCACTACTGGTAGAAACCTTTGATTCTCACCAACTATATAACCCTGTACATCCCGTAGGGGGGTCTCAGGCTCCACAACAGTGAAATCGGTAGTCATATACTCCCCTACCGAAAGACCCCCCAGGCCATGGAGGGTTGCCTTCTCCACAGTTGGCCGAGTGATCAGACCCACCAATTCCTTCTCCTGCAAGACGGGCAACACATTGATGTTATAGTACTTACTCATTATCCCATGGGCCTCTTCGAGGGTGTCCTTCTCCTGGATGGTCTTGAGAGGATGGATCATGATATCCTTGGCCCTTATCTTTGGTTTGGCCACCTCGTGTAAGAGGCCCAGCAGTCTTTCTTTGGCCTGTACGAGGGTCAGATCCCTGATGGTGGCAGAGGCCGCAGTAGGATGCCCACCTCCCCCGAACTCTAAGGCAACCTCGGCCACATTGACTTCCTCCACCCTACTCCTGCCGATAAGATAGGTTCGATCCTCCATCCTGATCAAGGCGAAGACAACATTGAGGTTTTCCATGTCCTTCAGCTTATGGACCAAAACCGCCACGTCTCCGATATAGCTATCGGTCGAACCAGTAGTTACCACCACCTCCACCCCTCGGATATTATATCGCTCTGCCGAGCGGATAAGATCGTTAAGCAGGAAAACTTGCTCAGCGGTTAACTCCCTGGTGATCATATCGGAGATGATATTGAGGCTCGCCCCTTTGTCGAGGAGATAGGCGGCGGCGTAAAAATCTTCCGCAGTGGTGGAGCTGAAGGTGAGAGACCCCGTATCCTCATAGATCCCTAACATCATGACTGTGGCCTCGTCAGGGGTGATTCGAACCCCCCGCTCCCTCAATATCCTGAGAAGAACAGTAATTGTGGCCCCTGTCTCCTCTATGACCTCCAAGCTCCCCCTTACATCGTCTGCTGAAGGGGGATGGTGGTCGTAGATATGGATCTCGAGGTCGGGTTTATCCACAATCTCAGCAAATTTTGCTATGCGAGATCTCTGCCTGGTGTCCACCATGATAAGCCTTCTGATATCTTCCAACTCTATGTCCTTCACCCGATCCGCTTCCAGGACATAAAAGGTAGAGCGGACTAAGAAATCCCGCAAACCCTTTTCCTGAGACCCCGGGAATACCAATTTGGCCCCCGGGTAAACCTTATGGGCGGCCAACATGGACGCTAAGGCGTCAAAATCCGCATTGATATGGGTAATAATGATGTCCATCAACATTTCCCTCACATTTTTTATAACCTAGACAAGGACAGAATGCAAACCATCCTGAAGGGCCCCTTCTGTAGCAGGCCATGTTGTTCGGGGGGGGGCACAGAGGGTATGGACGGCAGGGTGTCTTAAATGCGGCAATATCTCCCATTGTAACGTGTAGTGTTCCATTCCGAAGACCCTGGAAGGAGAAGCCTATGAAAGTGAGGGGTTGACTGTGATCATAGGAGAACCCGCCAATGAAGGCCTCTGTGGTCTCGAGAATATGGAAGCGATGGATGACGACTCGCGCCTCTCCATGGTCGGTTGTA
>CP070817.1:690296-707836 GCA_020344255.1 Deltaproteobacteria bacterium
GGGGTGATCACTGCCGATACAATAGAGCAGGCCATAGAGCGCGCTGGCACTAAGGCGGGCAACAAGGGGTGGGATGCAGCCTTGTCGGCCATTGAGATGGCGAACCTCTATCGGGAATTGGGCGTGAAGAGAGATTGAGGCCTGACCGGCCTGAGGTGGGCTTTACGTTGGGAAAGAGGCGCCGGTCCAGGGAGATCGCTTTGCAGCTACTCTATCAGATAGAGGTCAATCCCCTTGATCCCCGAGAGGCCCTGGAGTTGTTTTGGAAGAACTTTTCCCCATCGAGGGAAGTGAAGGAATTTGCTGCTCGGATCGTTGAGGGGGTTCATCAACACAGAGAGGAGATTGACAGATTGATCGAAAGACACTCGGAGCACTGGAAGCTGGACAGGATGGACCGGGTAGATAGGAATATCCTGCGGATGGGGGTCTTCGAACTCATGTATTGTGACGATATCCCCACGAAGGTGGCCTTGAACGAGGCGATTGATCTGGGCAAGAAGTTCGGCTCGGAGGAATCGGGTGGATTTATAAACGGTATCTTGGACAAGATCGGCAAGACCTAAGGAAGGGGCTAGTCTTTAAGGGTATAAGGGGAGGAAGCAAACATGGTGGAGAGAGTGGAGAGGATATGGATGAATGGGGAGTTCATCCGCTGGGAGGAAGCAAAGGTGCACATCCTCACCCATACACTCCATTACGGTTTGGGAGTCTTTGAGGGGATTCGCTGTTACCTGTGTCATGATGGTAAATCCGGGGTATTTCGGTTGAAGGAGCATATAGATCGGCTCTTCGAATCGGCCTTAATTGCCGAGATAGAGATCCCTTTTTCCCGCGAGGAGATCATGGAGGCTTGCAAGGAGACTCTGCGGGTCAATGGCCTTAATGAAGGGTACATAAGGCCCGTCGTCTTTATCGGGGATGGGGTCATGGGGGTCAACCCCCAAGACAATCCCACCGGGGTGGCGATTGTAACTTGGAAGTGGGGAGCCTATTTAGGAGAGGAGGCTCTCAAGAGGGGGACCAGGGTCAAGACCTCTTCGTATACCCGCCACCACGTGAACGTTATGATGACCAAGGCCAAGATTTCTGGCAACTATGTAAACTCGGTGCTCGCCAAACGGGAGGCAGTACGGCTGGGCTATGATGAGGCCTTGATGCTGGATACTGAAGGATATGTGTCCGAGGCCTCCGGGGAGAACATTTTCAAGGTGAAGAATGAGCGGATAAAGACCCCTCCCCCCACTTCCATCCTGCCCGGAATCACGAGGGACTCGGTCATAGCCATTATTAAGGATAAATGCTTTGAGTTGGAAGAGCAGAGGTTCACCAGGGATGAGCTGTATACAGCCGATGAAGTCTTCCTTACCGGCACGGCAGCCGAGGTCACCCCCGTCCGTGAGATAGATGACCGAATCATCGGTTCGGGGAGCCCAGGACCTGTCACTAGGGAGATCCAGACCACCTTTTTCGGGGCTGCGCGAGGTGAACTGGACAGATATAGCCTGTGGATCTCCTATCTCTGAATTTTATCCCCTTCTCTATGCCCTTAAAGCTCCTAATAGATGGTTATAATGTGATCAAGCAGTCTCCTTCTCTGAGACAGTTCGATGCTTTAGATCTGGAGAGCGGGAGAGAGGCCCTATTGGAGAGGTTGGCGGCATACAGGAGGGTCCGAGGCCACAAGATAACGGTGGTCTTTGATGGGTGGGGAAGCTCCCATCTGGCCAGCAGAGATATGAGCCAGGGGGGGATCACGGTAGTCTTCACCAAGAAGGGGGAGACCGCCGATGAGTGGATAATGAGGAGGTTGGGAGATTTGAGGGAAGGCGCCGTGGTGACCTCTGACAGGGGGATAAAAGCTTATGCTGAGAGGGTAGGGGTACCTTCCATTTCATCGGGCGAATTCGAGAGGAAGATGGATGAGGCTCTTTACGCCGACTTGAAGGGAATTGATCTCGATGAAATGGAATCGGCTAGATATGTCGAAAAAGGGCCTGCCAGGCGGTTGTCAAAAAAGGAAAGGAAAAAGAAATCGTTATGGGAGAGGTTATGATCTCCCCCATATCCTGTTCTCCTCTCCGCGCAGCAGCCTTTTTATGTTCTCTTTATGTCGATAGAAAATCAGCCCTGCAACGATAAGGCTCAAGATCAGATATGATTTAGGATATCCTAACAGCCAGATCAGTAGAGGCATAGCCGCAGCGGATGAGAGTGATCCCACTGAGACCATCTTGCTTATTATGATTCCCCCAGCAAAGATAAAGAGATTGAGAAAGATTGCCAGGGGTACCAAGGGTAGATAGAGGCCCAGAGCAGTAGCCACCCCCTTACCCCCCCTAAATTTGAGATAGACGGGAAAGAGGTGGCCTGAGAAGGCCGCTAAGGCCACCGCCCCGATCCACCTCTCCCCACTGCCAAGCTGGAGGGCTAGAAGAACAGGAATGAGGCCCTTCAGGACATCACCGGCCAAGGTAATTGCCCCTAAGGCCTTACCGGCCGTGCGTAGCACATTGGTGGCACCGATGTTATGACTCCCCCTATGCCTCGGGTCTATCCCGGCAATGGCCCTGGGAAGGAGCAGTCCTGTGGGGATGGAACCCACGAGATAGGCAAAGAGGACGAGGAGAATATGAACGATCGTTATACCCCCTCAATGCGGTTAAAAAAATGGTCGGGATGACTGGATTTGAACCAGCGACCCCCGCGTCCCGAACGCGGTGCTCTACCAGGCTGAGCCACATCCCGATGCTTTTACAATACAATATCTCTCCCCGGATGTCCAGCCCTGAAAAAGGTTGACATTGGGGAGTAATAGATGAAAATGGAGAGAGAGGCATACTGTGGGAGGGTGAATGATGGTGGAATTGAGCCCGGAGAGAATGGAACATCTCAAGGCTGATTATGTGCAAGGGTTCATCGGACACTGCGGCATTCAGGTCATCTCGGCGGAGAAGGGGCGTTTTGTCTCTACGATTGAGGTGGGGGCTGAGCACCGGCAGCAGGACAACTTTATTCACGCAGGGGTGATGGCGACCATGGCCGATCATACAGCGGGTTATGCAGCCTTCACTCTAGTCCCGGAGGACTATCGCATCCTTACCATCGAGTTTAAGATCAATTTCCTGCGACCGGCCTTTGGCGATAGGGTAGTCTGCCGTTCGCGCATCCTCAAGGAGGGGGGACAGATTATGGTGGGGGAGTCTGAGGTCTACGACCTCCGGCATGGGGAGGAAGTATTGGTGGCCAAAGCCATGGTGACGCTCACCCCAGTCCATCGAGACCGGGTAAATGGGTGGGCGATGGAACGAGCATTATCCCAAAAATTGTAATAGTGTTTGGCTCTGGAATGAGTAGGAATGGTGATGAATGGTAAAGATGTGAGGCCTTTGAAAGCTCACCTTTCTGGTTTGAAGACGCAGGGGAAATTGAAAGGGAGTAGAATCCGGATGGTGAAGTTCAAGCAAACATGTTTTCGCTGAAGTCAGGTTATTTTAGAACCATATATGAGTGTTTGCCCTCAGGAAATTGATTTTTCCCATCGTCTGTTTTGTTTGACATGCTAAAAAAGGTTGTCACTCTAATGACAAAATTTGTCACCAGGAATGACACTTTTTGTATCGCCTTTCTATGAGGGACTTAGACCAACAAATGATTCAAAGCTCTGCTAGTCTTGACGAAAGGTATTCAACGGATTATTTTATCATCAATGGCATCAGAGGGAGAGTACAGAAATTTTGAGGCGACATCTCTGTTTTGCCCTCGTTGCAAAATGGCAACCCCTGTGCGTAAAAAGCTCCTCCTTGTCCTGCCCGACGGGGAAAAATACGAATACCTCTGTACCCGATGCGGTTGCTCGGTAGGGGACAAGACCGAGAGGGGGGAGACGGAATTCCACTTCATTATTCCCTAAGTAGGGCAAAAAACCCTTGCATTTTCAGATTTAATATGCTAATTTATCCTAAATTAATCCTGCTTTTAAAAGCGGGTATCTTAGCCCGCTTTTTTGTTGAGGGCAAATAATTTGTCATGGACAGAGAGGGAATGCTGAAAAAGGTCGAGGGAATCGTACATCCCTTCCTTGAAGTTGAAGGCCTCTCTTTGGTGGACATCGAATACAAATGGGAAAAGAAAGGTTGGGTCCTCAGGATCTGTATAGACAAAGAGGGGGGGGTGACAGTGGATAATTGTGCCCAGGTGAGCAGAGAGCTGGGGCAGCTTTTAGATGTGGAGGATATGATACCTACCTCTTATTCCCTGGAGGTCTCCTCCCCTGGTCTGGACAGGCCCCTCAAGAAAGAAAAGGACTTTATCTCTTATGCTGGGAGGAAGGTGCGGATAAGGACGAAAGACTATGTATCGGGCAGAAGGAACTTCAGGGGGGATTTGCTCGGCTGCACCGAGGGAAAGGTGTCGGTAAAGGTGGAAGGAGGGGGGATCTTCGTTATCCCCCTCTCTTCTATCCTCAAGGCTAACCTCGAGATAGAGATAAATCGATTGTGAAGGGGATTGAAATGGTTGAGAACCTAAATTATCTCGTCGAACAAGTTGGAAGGGATAAAGGTATAGACAAGAAGGTCGTTATCGAAGCCCTGGAAGATGCCCTGTTGAAGGCCTCCAAGAAGAGATACGGTATCCACAAGGACATCGAAGCCCATTTTAACGAGGAGTCGGGAGAGGTCGAGGTATTTCAATTTAAGACTGTGGTGGAAAACGTGGAAGACCCTGACCTGGAGATATCTTTGGAGGAGGCTAAAGACATGGACTCAGAGGTGGAAAGCGGAGACAGCTTGGGGATTAAATTGAGCATCGATGACCTGGGCAGGATAGCCGCACAGACCGCCAAACAGGTCATTATTCAGAGGGTCAGGGATGCGGAAGGAGAGACCATCTACAATGAGTATAAGGACCGCAAGGGCGAGGTAGTCACGGGATTTGTCCAGAGGATCGAGCGAGGAAACATATTTGTGAACATAGGGAGAACAGAGGCCATTTTGCCTAAGAGAGAGCAAGTGCCACGTGAGGTATATAAGAGAGGAGATCGCGTCCGGGCTTATATCTTAGACGTTCAAAAAACACCTATCGGTTGTCAAATCTATCTCTCAAGAACCTACCCTGGTTTTTTGACGAAACTCTTTGAGTTAGAGGTCCCTGAGATTTCCGAGGGGATAGCGCATATTGTGAGTGCGGCGAGGGAACCTGGAGAGCGGTCCAAGATAGCAGTTTACAGTAAAGACCCCGATGTGGATCCCGTCGGGGCATGTGTAGGAATGAAGGGTTCAAGGGTGCAGAGTGTGGTGCAGGAATTGAGGGGCGAGAAGATAGATATCATCCCCTGGAGCAATGATCCAGCCAAGTTTGTATGCAACGCCCTATCCCCTGCCAAGGTATCCAAGGTGTACATCAATAATGATGAGAAATACATGGAGATTGTTGTGGCGGACGACCAGCTATCATTGGCTATTGGCAAGCGGGGCCAGAATGTCCGCCTGGCGTCTAAGCTCACGGGGTGGAAAATCGACATCAAGAGCGAATCAAAGATGGAGAAGCTCTCCGAAGAGGTGATCGAGCGTCTTAAGGCCATACCAGGGGTCGGGGAGATCATCGCCAGGATCCTCTATGATGAGGGATTTTACACTATCGAGGATGTGGCCGAGGTGGATGGTGAGGAATTAGGGAGGATATGCGGCATCGGCGAAAAGAAGGGGGAAAAGATTGTGGAGGCTGCCAGGGTGTTGGCCGGCATCACCTCCATCTCGGAAGAGGAAAGATTGGAGCGGGTCAGGCGAGGAGACGATCCCGTGGAGAGATTGCCTGGGGTGGGGGGAAAGACCGCTTCCCTCCTGCTGGAAGAAGGGTATGCATGTGTGCGGGATATCTTCCAAGCGGATGCTGCAGACCTCGCCAAGATCCCCAGTTTCAGTCGCAAGAAGGCGGAAAACTTGATTCAAGCAGCCAAGGGGTATATAGACCGGGGGGAATGAAGGTCAAACATGTTCCCGTCAGGAGCTGTCTCGGGTGTGGTCAGAAAAAGGGCAAGGGTGAGCTGATGAGGATCGTGTACAAGGACGGAGGGCTGGTAATGGATGATGGCGGGAAACTCCCCGGAAGGGCAGGATATCTTTGCCCACAGGAAGGATGTATTGACTCTCTTCTCAAGAAGAAGGGAAGATTGTCCCACGCCTTACGGGTCTCCCTGCGCCATGAAGCAGAGGAGGGTTTCTTAAGGGGACTTTTGACAGAAAGAGAGGGGGAGGAGTAGGTTCATGGAAGAAGAAAAGGTGGAGATCATAGAACAGAGGATCAAACCCTCCGTCATCCGCAGGCGCAAAAGGGTAGTAGAGGCGGAGCCGGCTGCGGAGGAGAAAGAGGCCGAGGAGGGAAAGGAGGTGGTGGCGGCTGCCCCTGAAGTGGCCCCAGAGCCCCCTGGCCCCGAGATTGAGGAAAAGGAGGAAGAGGTCTCTAAACCCAAAGAGGAGGCTGAGAAGGAAGAACGCAGGGTTGCCAGGATACCCAAGGAAAAGACGAGGCCCGCCAGGGTGATAGGGAGGGTGGAGCTCAAAGTGACGCCTACACCTCCACCGTCCGAAAAGGTTGAAGTCGCCCCCGAGGAAAGACCCCCCACGATCGTAGAAGGCGTGACTCCAGTGGTATTGATCGAGGAGATAGAGGGCGAGCAAGAGAGGAAGAAGGTAGACAGAAGGGAGAGAGAGGAGTTTGAGGAGAAGCCCAAGAAGAGGCGGAGAAAGAGGAGAGAGGTCGTCACCATCGAAGAAGAGGAGTTTGAGGAGGTCCCCGCGGTGCGAAGGGGTGAGAGGGTTTTTCCTGCGTCCAGACCAGTTAAAAAGAAAGTGGTCACCCGTCCTTACCTAAAGCCCCAAATCACGACCCCCAAACAGATCAAAAAGATAATCAAGATCTCTGAGGTGATTTCTATAGGAGAATTAGCCCAGAGGATGGGAGTTAGGGTGGATGAGGTGATCAAGAAACTGGTGGACCTGGGGACAATGGCCAGCGTTAATCAGACCATCGATGTGGATACCGCCTCATTGGTAGCCAGTGAATACGGTTATGAAGTAGAGAGTGCTGCTATTGATGTGGATAAAATCCTGCAGAGGACAGAAGACCATCTTGACAAACTCCTCCCTCGGCCCCCTGTGGTCACCATTATGGGGCATGTGGATCATGGGAAGACCCTTTTGCTCGATGCCATCAGGGAGTCCCGTCTGGTAGATGAGGAGGCTGGAGGCATCACCCAGCACATAGGGGCCTATAAGGTGGGGCTTGACAGGGGGACCATAGTCTTCATCGATACCCCAGGACATGAGGCCTTTACCGCTATGAGGGCCAGGGGGGCACAGGTGACGGATATTGTAGTACTTGTTGTGGCAGCTGACGACGGGGTGATGCCCCAAACCATTGAGGCCGTCGATCACGCCAAGGCCGCGCAGGTACCCATTATCGTGGCCATAAATAAGATAGACAAACCCGAGGCAAGCACGGAGAAGGTCAGGCGAGATCTGACGGAGTTGGGCCTTGTCCCTGAGGAATGGGGGGGGCAAACCCTTTTCGCTGAGGTTTCCGCCAAGAAAAAGACTAGGATAGATGATCTACTAGAGCTCATCCTCTTGCAGGCGGAGATGCTGGATCTCAAGGCCAACCTCGATAAATCCGCTAGAGGTGTGGCCATCGAGGCCAGACTCGATAAGGGGCGAGGTCCAGTGGGGACCGTGATGGTACAAGAGGGGACCCTTAAGGCTGGCGATGTCTTTGTTTCAGGGTCCACTTATGGCAGGGTGAGGGCCATGCTGGACGAGAGGGGGCGGAAATTGAAAGGAGCGGGACCGTCCACGCCAGTAGAGGTTGTTGGCTTCACCGAGATACCAGAAGCAGGGGACGACTTCATCTGTGTGGAGAGCGAAAAGGTGGCCAAAGAGGTGAGCCTCTATCGCCAAAAGAGGTTGAGAGGAGAGGTAGGAATAAGACCGGAGAAGCTGTCCCTGGACGATCTCTATGAGAAAATTCAGCAGGGGGAGATGAGGGAATTAAAGGTGGTCCTCAAAGGAGACACCCATGGTTCCATCCAGGCTGTTCATGACGCCCTGGAGAAATTGAGCACCGAAGAGGTAAAGGTTGATGTCATCCATCAAGGAGTCGGGGGGATCTCGGAGACGGACGTAAACCTAGCCGCGGCCTCCGATGCTGTTGTCATTGGATTTAACGTGATTCCTCTGGGCAAAGCGAAAAGCCTGGCAGAGCAGGAACAGGTTGATATTAGGGAATATAGCATCATCTACGATGTCATCGACGATGTGGACAAGGCCATGAAAGGCCTCCTGGGGCCGGTAAAGGAGGAGGTCTCCCTCGGCAGGGCGGAGGTGAGGGAGGTCTTTCGCGTCTCCAGGGTTGGGGTTGTGGCCGGCAGTTATGTAAACGAGGGGAAATTGGTCAGAGGTGCAGCGGTAAGGCTCCTCAGGGATGGAGAGGTCGTTTATGAAGGGAGTGTCACCTCACTGAAGCGTTTCAAGGATGATGTAAAAGAGGTACAAGCCGGCTATGAATGTGGCGTAGGGGTGGAGGGGTACAATGATTGGGAGGTGGGGGACGTCATCGAGGCCTATACCTATAAAGAGATAGCCCGTTAGAGGGAGGCAAGAGATGGTGGTGGGGGTATGCCATCTTGATCTTATCATCCCCCAAGGCTCCTCTCTGAAGGGGAAAAGACAGGTCATCAGGAGTCTCATGACGAGAGTGAGGGACAGATTCAACGTCTCCATTTCCGAAGTGGGGGGACAAGATCTATGGCAGAGGACGCAGGTAGGGATATGCCTTGTGGGGAACGACAAGAGGTTCATCAATTCCTCCTTGGATAAATTGATCGATTACATTGAAGGGATGGAATTGGTGGAGGTGGTCAGATCGGATATAGAGTTTTTACATTTTAACTATGATGAGGTTTAAAAGGGCAGAGAAGGTGGGAGACCTCATCAGGGAGGAGGTCTCCCAGATCCTGATCAGAGAACTAAAGGATCCGAGGATAGGATTTGTCACCGTTACCAAGGTCGCCGTTTCTGATGATCTGAGGGTGGCCAAGATTTACTACAGCGTCTTTGGGGGTGAGAGGGAGAAAGGAGAATCTTATAAGGGGTTGGAGAGCGCCAAGGGTTACATAAAGAGGGAGCTGGGGAAAAGGATTAAGCTCAAGTATATGCCCGAGATCACTTTTATTTTCGATGACTCACTGGAATATGGGAGTCATATAGAAGAGCTATTGCGTGGCCTGAAGGATAAGGACGAGGGTAGTTGATGGTGGGGTTATCCCATGGGATGAATGGGTTGTTAGTAGTAGATAAACCAGCGGGGATTAGCTCCTACGATGTGGTTCGGGAGCTAAAAAAGGGGATGAAGAGGGTAAAGATCGGGCATCTGGGGACCCTCGACCCCTTGGCCACGGGGGTCCTCCCCATCTTGTTGGGAGAGGGGACGAAGCTCTCCCCTTTTTTGGAGGGAGGGACAAAAGCCTATGAGGCTACCATTCAGCTGGGGGTGACCACCAACACCCAGGACAGGGAAGGGAAAAGGCTAACAGAGGTGGATTTGGGCACCTATGATCTCTCTCGTCAAGCGGTGGAGGGGGCAATCCAGCAATTTAAGGGAAAGATAAGGCAGCTTCCCCCCATGTACTCCGCCCTAAAATATAGAGGGAGGCCCCTCTATAAGCTTGCCAGAAGAGGGGGGGAGGTGGAAAGGGAATCCCGGGAGGTAGAGATATACGAGCTACAGGTAAAGGGCGTCCATCTCCCTTATCTCCATCTCTATGTCGAGTGTTCCAAGGGGACATACATTCGCACCTTGGCCCACGACATCGGGCAGGAGTTGGGCTGTGGCGCCCATCTAGCGGAGCTGAGCAGAACACGGAGCGGCCCTTTCTCCCTGAAGGATGCCCTTTCCCTGACAGATGTCAATGAATTGATGCAGAAGGAGGAATTAGAGGAACGGATTGTCCCGTTATCGCAGGCCCTGAATTTTTTGCCCGCGGTCGCGGTGGGAGAAGAACATGCCCTTCGGATCCGTCAAGGCCAAGCCATAACTTTGGATAGGCTTCCTCATGGATGCAAGGGGAGGGAAGAGCTGGTGAGGGTGCTTTTGAGAGGAGGGGGAGAACTGGTTGCCGTGGGGGAGCTAAGAAGGGGGGAGAAAGGTCTTTTGCTCAGGCCTCTGAGGGTGTTCCATGATGTTGTATTTACAAAAGGTCACCCTTGTGATAGACATGAACGAAGGAATACAGATGGATCAGGGAGGAAGGTAAATGGTCTTAGATGCCGGGCGGAAAAGAGAGGTCATAGAACAATTCAGGTTGCACGATAACGACACCGGGTCACCTGATGTGCAGATAGCCCTGCTCACCGAGAGGATAAACTATCTCACAGAGCACTTCAAGGTACACAAGAAGGACCATCACTCCCGAAGAGGTCTTCTGAAGCTGGTCAGTCTGAGGAGATCACTCCTTGATTATCTGAAACGTCAAGATGTGGAGCGCTACCGGAAGCTGATCGAACAGCTGGGCCTTAGGAAGTAGTGCTTTTTATTCCCGTATGGAGATGAGTTCCATGGGCAAGAGAGTGGAGAAAGAGTGGGCGGGGCGGCGGCTTTCCATTGAGACCGAGAAGGTTGCCAAGCAGGCAGACAGTGCCGTCCTCGTCCAATATGGAGAGACCGTTGTCTTAGTCACAACAGTGGCCAGTAGGGATACAAAGGAGGGGACAGACTTCTTTCCTTTGTTGGTAAACTATATGGAGATGACCTTTGCGGGAGGGCGGATCCCGGGTGGCTTTTTTAAGCGGGAGGGACGCCCTACCGACCGAGAAATCCTTTCCTCCCGTTTGATAGACAGGGGCATCAGGCCCCTTTTCCCCAAGGGATTCCTCAGCGAGACACAGGTAATCGCAACCGTTCTGTCTGCCGATCAACAGAACGATCCGTCCGTCTTAGGGATGATCGGGGCCTCGGCTGCCCTGCAGGCATCGAACATCCCGTTTATGGGGCCCGTTGGGGGGGTCAAGGTGGGCAGAATCGACGGGGACTTTGTCATCAATCCCACTGCCGACGATTTGGAAAGGAGCGAACTGGAACTCATCGTGGCGGGGAACCGAGAAGGGGTGGTGATGGTAGAGGGAGGGGGCAGGATCGTAGATGAGAGGGTAATACTCGAGGGGATCTTCTATGGCTATGAAGCCCTCAAACCGATCCTCGATATGCAGGATGAGCTCAGGGAGACCCGTGGAGAAGAAAAAAGGCCATACATGCCCTCGGAAGAGGGTGGTCCTCTGTGGGAGGATGTAGAAGGGTTTGCGAAGCCGCTCCTCCGAGACACCTTTCATATCTCGCACAAGATCGAGCGCAGGGACAGGATAACCGAGATCTTCCAAGAAACCATGGAGAGATTCGGTGGGGCAGAGGGAGAAGTCGGGTTAGAGATAAAGAGGGCCTTTGAGGACGCCGAGCGAGAGGAAGTACGCTCCCTCATATTTCAAGAGAAAACAAGGATCGATGGAAGGGGATTTACTGACATCAGGCCGATCAGCTGTGAGGTGGGCGTACTACCTCGTACTCATGGTTCCAGCCTCTTCAGCAGGGGGGAGACGCAAGTCCTGGCAGTCACCACCTTCGGCACCTCCGAGGATGAACAGAAGGTGGAGTCTCTCTTGGGAGGTGCGACCTATAAGACCTTCATGCTCCATTACAACTTCCCTCCCTTCTGTGTAGGGGAGATTTCCTTTTTGCGAGCACCCAGTCGGCGGGAGATCGGGCACGGTGCCCTGGCTGAGAGGGCATTGCTGCCTGTTTTGCCTTCCACTGAGGAGTTCCCCTATACAATTCGTGTCGTCTCTGAGGTATTGGAGTCCAATGGCTCCTCATCCATGGCCACTGTTTGTGGCGGTTGTCTCGCCTTGATGGATGCGGGTGTTCCCATAAAGGCTTCAGTGGCCGGCATTGCCATGGGCCTGATGAAGGAGGATGATCAAGTAGCCATCCTCACTGACATCGCTGGGGAGGAGGATCACCATGGGGATATGGACTTCAAGGTGGCCGGGACAGCAGAAGGGATCACTGCCCTTCAGATGGATGTGAAGGTTCCTGGCCTCAGTAAGGAAATCATGCAAGAAGCCCTCCACCAGGCCAGGGAGGCCAGGCTTGGTGTCCTCGATGTCATGGGTAAGACCTTGGATAAGCCGAGAGAGGATCTTTCCAAACATGCCCCCCGCATCGTGACCATTCAGATCAACCCGGATCGGATCAAGGACGTCGTCGGACCCTTGGGGAAGAATATTAAGTCCATCATCGACAAGACAGGGGTGAAGATAGATATCGAGGATAGCGGGATTGTAAAGATCGCTTCGCCGTCTGCCGATGCCATCGAGGAGGCCATTGAACTGGTGAGGAAATCTGCCCAAGAGGCGGAGGTGGGGGAAGTGTACACCGGAAAGGTCAAGAAGATCGTCGACTTTGGCACCTTCGTGGAGATTCTGCCCGGGGTGGAAGGTCTGGTACACATCTCCCAATTGGCGGAAGGGAGAGTGGGAAGGGTCTCTGACATCGTCCGGGTGGGGGATGAGATTCGGGTAAAGGTCCTCGATATAGACAGCAACGGGAAGATCAGGTTGAGCCGGCGGGCAGTCCTCCTAGATGACCGGCAGAAAAGGGAGGGTGAAGGGGATAGGAGGAGGTTTTGATAATCCCCCAACCTCCATTTGAGAGCAAACAAGGCCGAACAGATCGGTCTTTTTTTGTGCAAAATGGGTCCCTATCAGAGGACTGTATTAGATAACGGCATCCGGGTCGTGACAGAGGCGATCCCGACTCTGGAGTCAGTATCCCTCGGGATATGGATTACAACGGGTTCCAGAGACGAGGCAGCCAAAGAGAACGGCCTTTCTCATTTCATTGAACACGTCCTCTTCAAGGGGACGAAGAGGCGCAGCCCCTTTGACATAACCAGGGAGATCGAATCAGTGGGGGGGAGCATCAACGCCTTTACCGGAAAGGAATATACCTGCCTCCATGCAAAGGTCCTCCACAGGGACATCGCCTTGGCCATAGATATATTAGCCGATATCCTGGCCCATTCCATCTTTGACCCCCAGGAGATAGAGAGGGAGAGGATGGTGGTCTTGCAGGAGATCAAGATGCTCGAGGATACCCCTGATGACTACATCCACGATCTCTTTCACCGCTCCTTTTGGGGGGATCATCCCCTGGGATACCCCATAACTGGGGTGGAGAAGAGTGTTCTCTCCTTCCAACGTGACGAGATCCTCACCTTTTTCCGGGAAAAGTACACCCCAGACAAGATGATCGTGGCCGCAGCAGGGATGCTGGATCACCAGCAGCTGGTGGGTCTGGTCGAGGCCGAACTCGGCCCTCTCCAACCTGGCCCCTCTCGGGGAAAGCGGGAGGGAGCTCAGGGAGGAAAGGCCCAGATTAAGGTTAAATACCGGGATCTGGAGCAGGTCCACTTCTGCCTAGGGAGCAAGGGGATACCATACGGTCACAGGCTCAGGTTTGCCGGCCATACCCTGAACACCATGTTGGGGGGGAACATGAGCTCACGGCTCTTTCAGGAGATCAGGGAGAAGAGGGGATTGACCTACAGCATATACTCCTTCCTCAACACCTACACGGATACAGGCCTCTTCGGGGTCTATGCAGGCACCACCAAGGAGGAAGTACAAGAGGCAGTCGCCTTGGTTCTCCAGGAGTTAAAGGCCATAAGGGCGGGGAGGATAGAGACAGAAGACCTGTTGGCGGCCAAGGAATATCTCCGAGGAAGCATGATCCTCAGCCTGGAGGGTTCCGACGGGAGGATGGGCAGACTGGCCAAGAACGAGATATACTTCTGCCGCCACATCCACCTGGAGGAGGCCCTAGACCAACTGGAAGGGGTTTCGGAAGAGGATGTTACCGATGTGGCTCAGGAGATGCTCGATTCCAGTACCCTCTGTCTCACCCTTTTGGGGACTATAGAGGAGGGGGAACTACCGTGGCAGGAACTGCATCTGTGAAATGGTGAGGGTGCAGGTGAAGAGGTTACGGGGAGAGAGGGTAAGGCTTCCCCGTTATATGATGCCTGATTCCTCAGGGATGGACCTCTTCGCCTGCCTCGAGGAAGGAGAGATTACCTTGACCCCAGGCCGATGGCGCCTCATCCCCACTGGAGTCGCCATCGGCCTCCCAGACGGGTACGAGGCCCAGGTGAGACCCCGCAGCGGGCTCGCCCTGCAGTATGGGGTGACCCTGCTCAACTCCCCTGGGACCATCGATGCAGACTATCGGGGGGAGATAGGGGTGATCATGATCAACTTAGGGGATAAACCCTTCGTGATCAGGGATGGCGACAGAATCGCCCAGTTGGTCGTCAATGATGTCTGCCGAGCTGAGCTCCAGGAGGTAGATGAACTCCCCGGCAGCACCAGGGGTGCAGGGGGATTTGGGCATACAGGCGTTTGAGGGAGGGGCGAGAGGAAGATAGGGATCATGGCCGATTCCCACGACCATGTGCCTATGATGGAGCGGGCCTGCGAGCTATTCAATACCGAGGAGGTGGAAATGGTTATCCATGCCGGGGACTACATCGCCCCCTTTTCCCTCCGAGCCCTTAACCGACACCTCAGGTGCCCCTATTTCGGTGTCTTCGGCAACAACGATGGAGAGAGGCTGGGATTGCAGAAGGCATCTGAAGGGAGGCTTCACCCCTCGCCAATGGAATTCGCAGAGGGGGGTTGGCAGATTCTGGTAGCCCACGAGATGCCCATCCTCGAGGCCGTGCAGGCCAGCGGACGATATCGGCTCGTCGTCTATGGCCACACCCATATCCCCGAGGTAAAGAGAGTAGGTGAGACGCTGGCGGTGAATCCAGGGGAGTGTGGCGGATGGCTCTATGGGCACTGTACTGCGGCCATCGGCCATTTGGACACCCTTGAAGCCGAGATTGTAGACCTATGAGGGGAGAGATTTTAGACCCCTTTCTCCACTACTTGGCGGTGGAAAAGGGCCTTGCTCGCAACACCCTCGAGGCGTATAGCCGAGACCTCATTGCCTATTTGGACTTCTTGGAACAGGAGGGAATTTCCTCCCTCTCTGAGACCACCAAGCTCACCGTTATGGCCTTTGTCATGGCATTAAAAAAGAAGGGGCTTTCGCTCAGGAGCATTACCAGGGGTTTGGTAGCCCTGCGCGGCCTCTACCGATACCTGAACCAGGAAGGATATCTGGAGGTAAACCCTTTAGAGGATATGGAGCTTCCCAGGGTGAGTCCGACCCTCCCCCATATCCTGTCTGTTCGGGAGGTGGAACAGTTATTGGAACAACCTGATACTGAGAGCCCCCGGGGAGTCAGGGATGGGGCAATGATGGAACTCCTCTATGCCACGGGGATGAGGGTCTCGGAGCTTGTCGATCTCCCCTTCGGTGGCCTAAACATGGAGGTGGGGTTTGTGACGATCAGGGGAAAAGGAAGCAGGGAGAGGATCGTCCCCATTGGGGAGGCGGCCATGGAAAAGGTGAAACTATACCTGGAACGGGTGAGGTCGGTGATCCTAAAGGGGAGGGATAGCCCCTATCTCTTCTTGAACAATAGGGCGGGCAAGCTCAGCCGGCAGGGGTTTTGGAAGATGTTGAAAAAGTATGCCCTCCGAACCGGGATCACCAAGAAGATCACTCCCCATACGCTTCGTCACTCCTTTGCCACCCATCTCTTGGAGCGGGGGGCGGACCTCAGGTTCGTCCAGGCGATGCTGGGCCATGTGGATATCAGCACCACTCAGATCTACACCCATGTAAATCAAGAGTATCTGAGAAAGCTTCACCGTCAGTTTCACCCCAGGGCGTGACCATCCTTGACACCCTCTCCTTCTTCAGATTATCATCACATCGTGCGATAGGGATGAGAAGAGATCTCCGGTATTCTCTTACGGAAAGGAGGTATGTCTTGAGAAAGAGATGGGTATGTTTAATTCTCTTTATGTTCCTTGCTGTTCTGGCTGGAAACATTCTTGCCTAGGGGAAGGGCGTCCTGATGGTCATCGGCCACAGTGGTTTCCGAGACGAGGAACTTGCCAGGCCCAAGGCCATCTTGGAGGAAGCTGGATATCAGGTGAGCGTAGCCTCCTCGTCTCTGAAGGAGGCTAAGGGTATGCTCGGGGCTCGGGTCAAGCCCCAGATCCTGCTCGGAGACGTGAAGGTGGCTGACTACGAGGCGGTGATCTTCGTGGGAGGAATAGGGGCTCAGGAGTTTTGGCACGACCCTGTGGCCCATCACCTTGCTCAGGAGGCCGTATCCCAGGGTAAAATTCTGGGTGCCACCTGTATCGCTCCCGTAATTCTCGCCAACGCAGGCGTCCTTCGGGGGAAGAAGGCCACGGTATGGGCCTCCGAGGAGGCCAAATTGAGGAAGAAGGGGGGTCAGTATACAGGGAAGATGGTGGAGGTAGATGGTCTGATCGTCACTGCCACTGGACCTCGGGCAGCCGAGGCCTTTGAAAAAGAGATCCTGCGGCTCTTGCGTCGATGAAACTGGGCATCATCAGCGACACCCATGGGGGGCTGATGGGATGGGAGAAGGCCTTTGAGGGTCCCCTCTCCCAGGTGAATTTGATCCTGCACGCCGGTGATCTCCTCTATCATGGTCCCCGCAATGCCCTGCCCGATGGTTATGACCCCTCATCCCTGGCCTTGTCCCTTAGCCAATCCCCGATCTCCCTCCTCATCGCTCAGGGGAACTGCGACGCAGAGGTGGATCAACTCCTCCTGGATTACTCCATCCAATCTCCCTATGTTTATAGCTTCATCGATGGCCTGGCTCTGCTTATGCTCCACGGCCATGAGCTGGGGATGGATGCCCTTTTGGAGTTGGGTGAGAGATATCGGATCAACCTCCTCATTACCGGCCATACCCATATCTACCAGTTGCTCCAGAAGGGCTCCCTCACTTTGATCAACCCCGGGTCTCCCTTGATCCCCAAGGGGGAAGAGATCCCGACTGCGGCCTTGGTAGACACGGAGAGATCTGCGGCCGCAATCTGGACGTTAGATACGAACGAGGTGGTCAGGGAGATTCCAATTTTCCGGTAATTCCCATCATTACTGTCAGTTTTCACTTAAATGAGATTTTATTTTGCGGATAAATGAGATTTTATGAACCACGAAATAATACTATATAGAACATATCGTGTTAAGGTAATAGTTACTGCGTGTCTATTAGTGGGCGTTTAAAGGGGTATATAAAGCCATTTGAGTGTATCAATATTTTTTACAGGTTTTTGCGGTGTATTGAGGTTAATGTATGTATAATGTTTTCTTTACCTAACCACAATTTATGAAGGACAAAAAGTGAGAGCTAAGGTGCGTACCCCGGTCGTAAAAGTCAGAACATCTAAATGATAGACTTTGTCCCAAAGTTACGTGATAGCCTTAGATCATAAACAAGAACATGGCATCGTAATCTCGTTAGACGGATTTTCTGTTTTAAGTTTGCAAACAAA
>CP070817.1:707936-711644 GCA_020344255.1 Deltaproteobacteria bacterium
AGTTGCCCGATGTATCGGACAAGCTGTACGGGAAAGAAGAGGAAGAGGGGGAATGAAGGACTTCGTGGTGGTGATTGATCTGGGGGGGACTAACTTGCGAGGAGCGGTTATAGACCTCGAGGGGAATTTTCTGACGAGGTCTTCCACATATTCACCCACCCTGTTGTCAAAAGTGGATGGAGTGGAGAAGGTCCGAAAGGAGATTGGGGGGCTTCTAGAGCAAGGGATTTCGCGTGAATACAGGCCCGTGGGGATAGGTATAGGGATACCGGGGGTCTTGAACAAAGACGGGGTTCTCACCCAATCCCCCAATTTACAAAATTTGGTTGGTATTAATTGGAGGAAAGAACTAGGGGGCTCCTTTTCTCTGCCTTTGAAGATGGATAACGATGCCAATATGTACACTATGGGAGAAGGCTGGAGAGGGGCAGCCCAGGGAGTGGAGGACTTCTGTTGCCTTACCCTGGGGACGGGGTTAGGCGGAGGGATAGTCATACGTGGGAAACTGTATCGCGGGGCTTATGGCACGGCAGGGGAGATAGGGCATATGGTGATTGATGAAGATGGCCTTCCGTGCTATTGTGGAAACAGGGGGTGTTTAGAGGCATACGCATCCAACGCCGGGATTATGAGGAGAGCAGCGGAACTGGGACAGGAGGCAAAATCAAGTTATGAACTCTATGAAGCTGCACGGCAAGGGCAGCGACTGGCTCAGGAGATATTCCAGGAGATGGGGAGATATCTCGGGGTAGGAATGGCCAATTTGGTAAATATATTCAACCCCGCTATGATCGTCTTGGGGGGTAATGTAGCCGGGGCATGGGAATATTTCATTTCTTCAGCCCTGGACGAGATGAAGGGAAGGGCCTTCAGATATCCTATGGAGAGCGTAGAGGTGGTGAAGGGGATGTTGGGGGATGACGCTGCCCTGTGGGGGTGTGCTTATCTGGTCTCCCAAGAACTCGGGATAGAGTTGAGGTAACCCATGGCTGAGCGAGATTACTATGAGATATTAGGGGTACCTCGCAACTCCGACGGAGAGGACATAAAGAGGGCATATCGGAAGATGGCCCTGAAGTACCATCCAGACCGCAACCCTGATGACAAAGAGGCGGAAGAGAGGTTCAAGGAGGCAGCAGAGGCCTACGAGGTTTTAAGGGACCCCAAAAAGAGGGAGATATATGATTTCTACGGTCATGAGGGCCTAAGAGGTACTGGTTTTACCGGTTTTAGGGGATTTGATGACATATTTTCTTCCTTCAGCGACATATTCGAGGAATTTTTTGGCTTTTCCCCGCGTACATCCCGAAGGGCGGGTACCGCCGGTGCCGACCTTAGGTATGATCTCAAGATATCTCTAACCGATGCGGCCTTCGGCAAGGAGATGGAGGTTGAGATCTTCAAGCGGGGACGTTGTGATACATGCAATGGGACAGGTGCCCAGCAAGGCTCTGCGCCTGAAGTCTGTCCTCACTGTTATGGAAGAGGACAGGTCAGAAGGTCTCACGGCTTTTTTACCATCAGCACCACCTGTTCATATTGCCACGGTGAAGGCAGGGTGATCACCAACCCCTGTAAGCAGTGCGGTGGGGGAGGATTGGTAAAGAAACGAAAGAAGGTCTCCCTCAGAATTCCTCCGGGGGTGGACAGCGGGTCTCGGCTTAGATTGAGGGGGGAGGGGGAGGAAGGAGAGAGGGGAGGTCCTCCGGGTGATCTCTACGTCCTCATCTATGTTGATCCCCATGAGTTCTTTGAAAGGGAGGGAGATGACATTATTTACCGTGCGCCCATACCTTTTACCATGGCGGCCCTGGGGGGCGAGATTGACATCCCCACCTTAGATAGTTCCAAAAAAATTCAGATCCCCAAGGGAACCCAGCCGGGGGAGATATTCAGGTTGAAAGGCGAGGGGATTCCCCATCTCAACGGCCGTGGCCGGGGTAATCAGATCATCGAGATTGCCGTTCAGGTACCCCAAAAACTCACCAAACGGCAGGAGGAGCTCCTGAAAGAATTTACCTCTTTGGAAGAAGAAAAGGGGGCTGCAGGGGATAGCAGATGGTGGAAGAAAAAGTGACAGCATGTTGTCCTCGTTGCGGCACAGTGATTCGCTGGGAGGAGAATCCTTATCGCCCCTTTTGCTCCCAGCGGTGTAAGCTCATTGATCTGGGCAAATGGATAGACGAAGAATATCGCCTCGCTGGCGAAGAACCTCCGACTGAAGAAGAAGGGGAGGCGGAGGAAAGGCGGTGAATCCCCTCCCAAAGCCTCTTACTGGATGGGCTTAAAATACTTAATGTCTAAAATACTTCCTGCCCGATCTTTCTTTGCTTTGAAGACCGCCTCCACCGGCATCCCGATGTAAAGATCTTTGAAATCGACCTCCCCTAGCCAATGAACAAGGCCGCCATCGGTTCCTTGGATTCGAATCATGGCGACGATGGAAGGCTTCTCCTTCCTTGTTCCGTCGTATGCCTCATGGCATTGAGTAAAGGTATGGACCGTTCCCCTCGTCCCGACATTGGCATAGCGATCCTCCAATCTGGCGAAACATTTCTCGCAATAAGTCCTAGGAGGGACATAGATGATTGTACACACATCGCATCGGGCCCCGAAAATCTTGCCGTTCATGATCTCACGAAAAAACTTCTCGCCCGCTCTTCCAAGTGTATAGATGTAATTCATGGGGATTTTGCCTTCCCAATGGGTAATATCCGTCGTCTTCTGATATCGCTCGATCAATGCCATACTGTCACCCCCTTCACCCCGTTAGAATGTTCTCCGTCTTGCTGTACCTCTTAGAGGTAAATTTCTAACAGGGTTCACTCAATTGGTTTGAAGTATTTAATATCAGTAATCGCCCCCATCCTCTCTTTCGCAGGTTTCCATAGTGCTTTCACCTTCATCCCTCGGTAGATCTTCCAAGGATCAACTTCATCCAGAAGGTGAAGGATACCCATCCCCTGAGAGGCACCATCGATCTCGATCACTGCTGGCGTGATGGGCCTTACCCCACCTTTGATGTCAAGTCTGGTCGCCTTCCAATCGACATAGCTGACGACCCATGTATTGACGATACCCGTATCTTGGACAAATACCCATTCATCGGTAGGTCTCCAGCAGAGTTCGCAGAACATACGGGGAGGGATCATGATGCGGTGACATTTATTACATTTCCTTGCTGTTATCCTCCCATTCTTCAATTCAGCCAAATATCGACCCACGGCTGGACCATTATCCCATGCATATCTGAGATTCGGTTCCCATTTTATAGAGAGAACCTGCCCTTCTGAAATCTGTTTGGCGCTCAGCTTGGTTGCGGTGATGGCCACATCCTTTTCTATAATCTCCATATCCTCATCTCCTTTTGCCTAACTTCTCATCACGACGACCGTTCCCACCTGCATTAGATCACCCCAGGCTTGTGCAAGACCGCATGTGGGTTTCCCAGGGACCTGCCTCTTACCAGCTTCCTCCTTGAGTTGGAGGAGGATCTCGATGATCTTCATTACACCCGTTGCAGCGATGGGATTGCCGACTCCTAACGCCCCTCCTGAGGGGCAACAGGGGAGGTTGCCCGTCCTTTGCGTGACTCCGTCCAAGAGCATTTGGACTGACTCCCCTCGCTTACAGAGCAGTAAGCCTTCGATATGATGGAGTTCTTTGTAGGTGAAGGGATCGTAGGGTTCAGCGATATGAATCTCTTTG
>CP070817.1:711744-716143 GCA_020344255.1 Deltaproteobacteria bacterium
AACGATTGGTATCCCCATGGCCATGGCTTGAGGTAAGACGCGAGGAAGCCCCTCCCACAGAGAGGTGAGCACAAAGATGTCGGTGGCAGCCAAGATCTCGGGGACATCCCTCCGCCATCCAAGGAGTCTGAACTGCCCCTTTAGACCTAACCCCTCGGCCTTCTTCTCCACCTTCTCCCTCAACACCCCATCCCCCACCAGGATGAAATTGGCCTCTTTTCTCTGAAGGACCAGATGGGCCACCTCTACATAATCCAAAGGTGCCTTTTGGGGCTTGAGGCATCCGACCATGGTAATTAAGGGAAGGGCGGGGTCAACTCCTAATTCCGCCTTCTTCTCCGCCCCGCTGACGCTCACCCCCTTAAACTCCTCTAACTCGATCCCACTCCTAATGAGGATCACCTTCGTTGGGGGGAAGATATCCAGATTCACCCCCTGTTTCATATTAGCCCTGGAGACGGCTATGAATGCATCGGTTATCCCGGCGGCCACCTTTTCCAAAAAAACAAAGAGGGCCCTGATGGGGGGAGGCTGATAGTCGTGAAAGCCAAAGCCATGAATGCTATGGATAATGACGTCCGCCTCCGCACATCTTGCCGCCCATCTCCCTACAATACCTGCCTTGGAACTGTGGGTATGGACGATCAGAGGTGTCGAATCTCCCTCCTTTATCTCCTTTAAGATCCCCTTTATCTTGAACGAGGCCCGTACGTCCATAAGGGGGTTTATCTCTCTGATGAGCTCGGGGAGGAAAAAGGTCCGAACGCCCTTGAGGGCTTGTGCCTCTGGCACCAAGATCCCCTCATGGTTTGTGATCAGATAGGGTTGAAAGAGGTCTCGGTTCAGGTGAGCGAGCGTAAAGAGGGTGTTCTGTTGGGCCCCACCCAATTCCAACTTGGTGATGATGTGAACTACGTTGACAGACTTCATGAGAGGCCCTCGGCCATATCCTTCCCCTGCAGGAGAGCCTCTTCCATAGTGGCATAGCCCCAAAGTCCATATCTTCCTATCGGGTAAATATGCTTCGAGCGTAGGAATTGGAGGATTCGAGGGAGATGCTGGTGTCGGAATGGATCGTAGATCACATAGGCGTGCTTGACCATCAGCATCTTCTCGGCCAGTATCTCATCGTCATCCCTCAAGATCCCACAGGAGATCAGGCTGGAAAAAGTTCGCTTCCGGACTTCGTCCAGCGAAGAAGGGATCGGGGGGAGATAAGATATCTCCACAGAGAGGGAGCTGGTCCCCTCCGGAGCCATAAGGGGGGAGAGATTGCTTGGGAAACCCAGCCGATAGAAGGGGTATGATGGTTCAGGGTAATAGATCCAGTGATAATTCGATATCAGTGCCCTTTTTACCCCCAGATTTATGTTGAGGACGGACACATATCGGAGATTCGTTATTAAATTCTTTATCTCCTCGGGGAGATTTACGACACGCTGAAGGAGCTCATCCAGGGGGAGGGACGAGATCAAGGTATGGTACGTCACGTCGTTTCCATCATGAAATCTCACCGCTCTCTCCATGATGTCGATGGATTCGACTTCTCTTCCTAGTTGGACATCCTTGATTCTGGACAGGAGGGCCTGGGGAAGGGTCTTTATCCCCCCTTGCATAGGATAGAAAAATTCTTGATTATAACCAAACCCCTTGCGGTTGACCCCCAGGGCTCCATCGATGACCTCTTCGAGGGTCGGGCGAGGGACGAATCCATTAACCCACTCCAGGGAGATTTCCTGCAGTGGGATCTTCCAGAGCTTTTCGTTATAGGGGATCATAAAATATTTGGCAATCCCGGGGCCGAAGGCCTGATATATCCAACTGAGGAAATCTTCTCCTCCTTGTGCATCACCGTAATAAGACTGGATATATCCCAGCAAACACTCCCTGGTCATCTCTTTTGGTAATGCCCAGAGGTTAGCCTGAAAAGGATAGGGAATATATTTGCCCGCAATGTATATGGCTGCCCGACGCTGGTGCCTCAGGGGCAACTCCGGCAATAGTTCCTCCAGGAGCCTCTGGGTGTAAGGATGTTGGAGGTGCAGAAGATGGCCGGTGTAGTCAAAGGTAAAACCATCTTGGACCACTGAGCGGCAGAGGCCTCCCACCTCCCCTTCCCTCTCGAATATCAGATACTCGCTCTCCTTCAGATGAAGGGCAGCGCTCAAACCCGCGAGTCCAGCACCCAGGATAACGATCATGTCACCTCCACCCTCTGCAAAAAGAACAGAGCCACCAATCCCGCAACGGCCAATAATACCACTAAAGACGCCACCTGATAGGGGGAGGACAAACTCATGATGAGAAGCCCTAACCCCCCGAAGACGACGGCAGCACCATAACTCAGCCAGGCTACCCCTTTTGCGGAAAGCCCGACTGTCCGAAGGCGCAGCGCATAGTGATCGGGACTCCCCAGAAAAATGGGGATCTTCTTACGCCATCGGATAAACATGACCAGCAGGGTATCGAAGATGGGAATACTCAAGATTACCACCGGGGCTAAAAAGCCGAGGACGTTCTTCTCGGTGTAACTGCCGATCATCGCCAGAGCCCCTATCATCAACCCTAAGAACATGCTCCCCGCATCACCCATATAGATCTTGGCTGGGGTAAAGTTGTATCTGAGAAACCCCAACAGGCTGCCGGCCAGAGTGATGGCCACAATGGCGATCATTATTCTCCCATTTATGAGAGCAACGAGGAAGAAGGCCAGGGAAGCAAAGAAGGCGACGCCAGCAGAGAGTCCATCCATAACGTCGATGATGTTGAAGGCGTTGGCCATCCCCACTAACCAAAGGAAGGTCAACGGGATGCTGACATAGGTGGGGAGAAAGACCAGTTTAATGAAGATACCTGACCTCACCAATACCAAGACCGCAACCATCTGCCCAGCGATCTTGACCCAAGGCTTGAGAAAACCGAGGTCATCGATGAGGCCCAAAAGCAAGATGATGGTCCCGGCAAGGAGCAGTCCCAGGACCTCCTGATCGAACTTAAAACTGAAGGCCAAGGCGAGCAAGAAGGAGAGGTAGATGGCGATCCCTCCCAGATAGGGGATGGGCTCCTTGTGTCTCTTCAATTTGCCATCGGGATTGTCAACGATCCCGAATTGGAGAGCCGCCCCGCGCATGACAGGGGTGAGGTAGAGTGACAGGATAAAAGAAAGGGCAAAGGTAAAGACATAGAGCAACATTTCCTGAACCAATACTATTCTAAAGTTATATATCTCATTGTGGCTTTAAAGGTCTTCCTGTTGATATTTTTATGCAATATTCCTTCCAACCCTTTAATTCTACCATGCTTTTGACGATACTATATTTTTCTGGACTCTACCTCCCCAATGGAAGGGATTTTGATCTACTCCTCCACAATGGCTGTATTGATACCTAAAGATACCATCTCTAACTCCAACCTCTTCTTTCTCTAATCAACATAATGATCATGCGGGTGCCGATTCGCTGCCTCCTTGTCGTAGCAGTCTATTCACATCACCTGTTAGATCATCCTCAGTGCGCTCAAGAGGTGAGACATGTCGACCTCATTATTTATTGTATGGTGCGGAGTCGGTGATATTTTCTCCCCTGCTTGTCGTATTCTGTCACCGAACAAGCGGTATCTAGCAACGCCCCTATGAGCTAACATCCCACTCCTCCGCTTGCAACGGGAAAGGAAGGAGTATAGGCAAAAGAGAAGGGAGGATCAATAGCATCAAGAAAATGGGAATAAGACCTTTCCATGATCATCACCCCTTCTGAAATGACAAACGCATCAATTAAATGTTACAATATTCCTATTGAATTCGTCAAATTACGGGGTAAATCTATTTTAAAGGTGCATTTTACACATTGTTTTCCAATCGTTCCTCTGTCTATACGAAGACGGCAAAAAAAGAGTCAATAGAAAGATGCTAGATGGCCAGGTCATAATCGCCCCAGCTTCAAAGGAACTCAAGATAGATTTACTGAAAGCAGCAATTTAAAAAAGCCGGGGCTCACAGAGGAGGAGTTTTTGAAGCTTCTATAATGAGGTGATTGAGGAAGTATGTGATGGAGTTCATAGCAGTCCTTCATCAAGCTGTAGAAGGGGGGTATTAGGTAGAAGTTCCGGAATTGGCCTGGATGTTTTATTCACAGGGTGGAACAATGGAAGAAGCTATGAGAAATACAGAAGAGACCATTGAAGCCCATCATATGGATGATTTGAGATGAGAAAAAGAAGGGATACCAACTACGGAAGGGGGCAAGGGAACTAGTTTAATGGTTCCTTATTGAAAACAGAGTGAGAAAGTGGTAACCAAAAACCAGAGATTTTTTCGAATTCTTATTGCAAACTGACACTTCCTGGGCAATATAGAAAAAGGAAGGATGTATACGCTTGGCCGAGCCATCAGTATATGTAC
>CP070817.1:716243-720228 GCA_020344255.1 Deltaproteobacteria bacterium
ATCTATGTTCTTGATTTCTTCCAGTACACCCACGAGGTGATCAAACGACCTCTCTCCGAGGATGGGCTCTGCCCCGCTTAACCTTATTCTGTTGAAATCCTTTCTTCTGGCAATGTTCGAGAGCCTCTTGGCGATCTCCGTATGGTGGTAATACCGGCCATCACATTCAGATGGTTTTAAGTTTCTGTTGTAATTCCAGCAGTAGGCACAGAGGACGTTACATCCAACCAGGTCGGCGGTGGCAATCCCCCCATAGTATCTGGCCGGCCTGAGTCGGTAGTACTTTCTCCTCAGCTCCTTCATAACCAGTTCTTCAGCCTCTCTTGCTCTGTTAAGGGGATCAAAGGGGAGTTTTAACATAGTCCAGAGAGTGATGAAGTTAAGGACCCTTTCTACTTCCGGCTCGTCTCAAAGATGGTCCGGATCTTCTGAAAGGTGTCGGCCTCGATGGGGGATTTGTCCTCCCGGAAACGCCTCACCCGGGCGAACCTGAGAGCTAACCCTCCTGGGTACCGGGGGCTCTCTTGGAGGTCACTAAAGGCTATCTCCACTACCAATGCGGGCCTCACATAGACCGTCCATTCATCACGACTGATCTCCAGCTCCTGGAGTCTCTTGGTCTGCCACTGGAGCATCTCATCGGTCAGTCCCTTAAAAGTCTTGCCCAACATGACGAACCCCCCACTTTCAAAATCCCTGGCACCCAGATGGAGGTTGCTTAGCCACCCTCTTCTCCTTCCGTGCCCCCACTCAGCCGCCAGGACCACCAGGTCGAGGGTCTGGGCTGGCTTTATCTTCAACCAGTAGAAACCTCGATGCCCAGCTATATAGGGGGAGTCAAGCCCCTTGGCCATAAGACCCTCGTGTCCTGCCTCCAGACTTTTGAGGAGGAAATCCTGTGCCTCCTTCTCATCGGCCGTTATTATTCGAGGGATTAAGTATCCAGGTGGGATCCTCTCGACTAGGAAGTCAAACCGTTCCCGGTATGTCGCCTGGAAGAGGGGCTCTCCATCGAGATACAGCAGATCGAACAAAAAGGGCCTAAGGGGGATCTCTTTCTGCATCCGTTCCACATCCTGGATCCTGCCAAAGCGGCGCATGGTAGTCTGAAAGGGGAGGGGGTCGCCATCCTCGCGGAGTGCGATGACCTCCCCTTCGAAAATTGCCTCCCCTAATGGAAGTCCCTTGACCCAAGAGACGATTTCGGGGACACTCTCCGTTACCTCCTTCAGGTGGCGAGAGAAGATCCGGACCTCCTCTCCTTTCTTGTGGACCTGGGTGCGTGCTCCATCGATCTTATACTCCCAACCTGCCTCCCCCAGACGCCTCAAAGCCTCGGTTTCCCCGCCGGCTGGGTTCGCCAGCATGGGGGAGATGGGTTGGAAGAGCCTCGGTTTGAATCGGGCAAGGCCGGCAGCACCCTCCTCCAGAGAGACCCGCGCCACCTCACCGATATCCCCTGAAAACATAAGGGCCTGGCGGAGCAGCTCTGGGGGAAAGGACGAGGCCTGGGCGATAGCCTCCAGGAGCAGCCCCTCCAAGGCACCCTGTCGGATCTCTCCCATGATCAGCCTAATGAGAAAATTCCTCTCTTTTTCGCTCGTGTGGGAGAGGAGTTCCCGGAGGGTGCGTACCTTTCTCTCCAGTGATCCAGGCCCCTTTTCTGAGGATAGAGACTCCAAGAAGGTATTTATATCCAGTAGGGAGAGGGGGCGAGGCAAGCGGGAGAGGTCTTCCGCGGCCTCCTGCAGCATCTTCCATCCAATCCCAAGACGACCTTGAGGGAGCCGGCCAGAAAGGTAATAGGCTGCCAGGGCAATTTCCTCTCCTTTGGCTTGGAGCAGGAAACGGGCAAGGAGGGAGATTTTCTCCTTCTTCTTGGTTGTGGCACTGACTCTTGTTGAAACCTCTTCCAGAGTTCTGAAGAGCATCAGATCGCCCAGCTTTTCTCTGAATGTATCACGGCTATGGAAAGAAGCAATACTGCTGAGAAGCTCTTTATCACTGTCCAATATTCGACTGAATTCATAATAACATAGATAAACCCCATTTTGTGAACCATGCAAACAGACATTGCCCCAGAATATTTCTCAACGAACTCATCGTCGCACTTCTGATACCATTGCGAAGAGGTAGTCATAGATTTGTCCCTTGACAACCATGGTCATTTTTTTATTATGTACCCCAGGATAAGGACGGTCATCGACAAGGGAATGAATTTCTCAATAAATACGATAAGGTGGTGCACATGAAGTTTGAATCTCTCAAAGATGTTTTGACCTTCGCCATCCGCAAAGAGCATGACTCCCGTGAGCTCTATCTGATGTTTCGAGACATGGTCAAAGACCCTGGAGCTAAGGTCCTTCTGGAGGATCTTGCAAATCAGGAAATGGGCCATATGAATCTGTTGGAAAATGCCCTCAAAAGCGGAAAAATGGAGAGTATAGGAGGGAAAAAAGAGATCATGGACCTGCACCTGAGTGACTATATGGTCGCAGAGAATATCGGTCCGGACAGTAGTGCCCAGGAGGTGATGTTGTTCGCGATTAAGAGGGAACAGGAGTCTTACAACCTCTACCACATGCTCCTCGGGAATTATGAGGGTACGGAGCTTGAAACCTTATTCTCCAAACTCGTCAAGGAGGAGCTACGTCACAAAGAGACCCTTGAGCGAGAGTACGAAGAGCACTTCGCGCAATGGATGTGATCGAAGGTGGTAGAGGGACCTTTGCCTTCTTATTGTTCTTTGTCTCGGAACTAGTTCAGGTAAACGCATTCAAGACGTAACTACTCTGATCATGTTCGAACCCCTTCTTATACCTGTTTGCGCCTTGCTGGTGCTGTCAGGGTTCATATATGGCATGTTCGGGTTCGGTTATGCTCTGACCTGTCTTGCCTTCTTGCCTTACTTGATGAATGTCAAAATCGCCCTGCCCATGATTGCTATCCAGTGTCCAATATACACAGGTTTTATGCTCTATGGCCTTCGACGACACATGACCGCCCGGTTAGCCCTTCCGCTTATTGTGGGGCTTGTATTAGGTCTTCCCATAGGGGTGTATCTCCTTGGGATCTTAAGTGAAGGAACTATAAGAAAGTTACTCGGTTCCTTTATTCTCTTTTACTCCCTTTGGTCCCTCTATAAAGTCTCAGCGGCGACCTCATTGCGCAATAAGGTATGGGGGCTGTTCGTTGGATTTCTCAGCGGAGTGGTGGGTGGAGCCATTTTGGCAGCTGGGCCAATTGTTGTGGCTTATCTCAACCTTTGCGGGCTTAGTAAAGAGGAATTTAAAACCACTTTTCTGATATGGGCTATGACCCTGGCTTGCCTGTTGATACCCTTCTATGCCTTGTCGAACATTTTGACTTACCAGGCTTTCCTTTGGGGAATGATTTCCATGCCGTTTGCCGGTTTAGGGGTTTTTTTAGGCGTCAAGTTCTTCAAGAGGGTCAAAGAACAGCTCTTTTATCGACTCATTCTCATATTGCTGGCCCTTTCAGGTATCCGACTGCTGTTTTCCTGAAATCAGACGGTAAAGAAAGATAGCCTGGATATGAATAGATGGAATCTGCAATCTCTTACCATCAACCATTCCCGTTGATTTGCGTTTCAAACAAAAAGTGTAGATCTTTGCTACAAATCCATGATTTACAACCATTCATAAATCTCTTGATATGATTCATATATCGTAACTTTTTGAAAGATGTATATATAACCCCTCTCCTTGAGGAGAGGCTTTTGCCCAGAAGCAGCCAACGCTCGTGGCAACATTAACTTCCCTCTAACTATACAGACCTCACCTTGGTTTGATCTCACAAATCAAAACTCACGTCCACTTCGGCGGCGATGGCTTTCAGATCTTCGTAGACCTTAAAGTAGAGAGGGATGCCTTCTTTCCGGTATTTCTCCTCGAGCTCAAACTCTTTCTCTCCGTGAATGTAGATTCGTTCTTGTCCCTCCGCCTTGGCTGAATTTTTGAGGCGG
>CP070817.1:720328-724075 GCA_020344255.1 Deltaproteobacteria bacterium
GCCCAGGCCATAGAAAAAACGTTAGCTGACCTCGAAAAGGAGTAATTGTGGCAATCGCTCGCCATCAATAGAGTAGTTTCGCCCACCTCAGCTCCCCTTTTTGTCGACCACGCACTGTTCCTTGCGATAATTGCCAGAATATGTTAACTATATTTCTAAAAATATTTGAATTAGCTCAATTTTATGATTCAGTTTTTCCAGGTATATAAGACATATCCGGGGAATATCGAGGCCCTGGCCGACATCAGCTTCAAGATAGAGAAGGGAGAGTTTGTCTTTATCACCGGACCCAGTGGGGCGGGTAAAACGACGCTGTTGAAATTGATGATCAGGGCTGAGATGCCTGACCGGGGCGAGATATTGGTCAATGGAAAAAATGTGACCAGACTTAAAAACTCCCAGATCCCCTTTTTACGCAGGGAAATAGGCTTCGTCTTTCAAGACTTTAAGCTATTAAACTACAGGACTGTCTATGAAAATATTTCACTGGTCTTGGTTGCCCTGGGGTATAAAATGAGTGAAATCCCGAAGAGGATCAGACAGGTCTTGCGGATAGTGGGGTTGGAGGAGAGGGTGGTGAAACAAACTCCTTTTAAGCTCTCCGGGGGGGAACAACAGCGCGTGGCCATAGCGCGGGCCCTGGTCAATACTCCCTCCATCCTCTTGGCAGATGAGCCCACCGGGAATTTAGATCCAGGGATCACAGTGGAGATAATGGATCTTTTGGAGAAGGTTAGCTCCTTGGGGACCACGGTGGTGGTGGCGACCCACGATACAAACCTGGTAGCCAAATACAAGAAGAGGGCCCTGCCCCTTTACAGAGGACGACTGGTGGGGTGAGGAGGAGGGATGGGCGCCTCTTACTTCATCCAAAGGGCATTGGGGGATATGAAGGAGAATGGTGTCACCCAGTTCCTGAGCATAGGGACCATCGCCATCTCCTTCTTTCTCTTTTGCTCTTTTCTGCTCCTATCCCTCAATTTCGACTTCTTTCTGGAGGCTTGGGAGAAGAAGGTGCAGATTATCCTCTATCTCAAGGATGGGGTAGGAGAAAAAAAGGCTCTCCAGCTCAAGAACAAACTTCAAAGGGAAGAGGGGATACGAGAGGTGAGGTATATCTCTCAGCGGAAGGCCATGGAGTCTTTTAAGCGGGATCTCGCTGGCTATGGGGGTGTGCTGGAGGGGTTAAAAGAGAAGATATTCCCGGCTTCCTTGGAAATTAAACTGGGTGAAAACTTCAGGACCCCGGAGCGTATTAGGGCGTTGGCCGCGAGATTGCTTAACATACAAGAGGTAGAGGAGGTTCAATACGGAGGGGCTTGGTTAGAAAGGCTCTCATTATTTCTGTACATCCTCAGGTGGGGGGCATGGGTCCTGGGGGGGATTCTGGTGATCATCATTGTTTCGGTCACAGCCAACACCGCACGCCTGACCCTCTTCAATAAAAGGGAGGAGATCGAGATCATGAGGCTGATGGGGGCAACAAATGCCTTTGTAAAATTGCCCTTCTACCTCGAGGGTGGGCTCCAGGGGCTCTTTGGGGCGGCGGGTTCCCTCCTGCTGCTGTTTCTTCTCTTCCATGTCTTCTCCCTCGAGGTATCTCCCTATTTAAGTCTCTATTTCGGCCAGTTGCGGCTGAGTTTTCTTTCCCCTGACCTGATTGCTGGGATCCTGGGGGTGGGGATGGCCTCAGGCCTGCTGGGAGGGTTCTTCTCCCTAAGGAAAGCGGCGGGGTTTTAGAATATGAAGATGCTGCTCATTCTGTTCATCGCTACTCTTTTTATCCTCCCTTCGCCTTCGTGGAGCAAAGGGGTGAAGGAGGTGGAAGAGACTATTCAGAAGAAGAAGGGAGACCTTACCGAAATCCAAAAACAGCTACAAGAAAAGAAGGAAAAGGCCCGTAAGAAGAGACAGAAGGAAAGGAAGATTACAGATGCCCTCGATAACATCGGACGCAGGTTGAATCGAAAAAAGAAAGAGCTCAGAAAGCTCAATGCAGAGATGAAGGTACTGGGGAAAAATGTGGCCAAGCATGAAAGGGAAATAGCGGAATTGGAAAGACTCCTTACGGCCTTGGAGGAGAGATTTCAGTCCAGGGTGAGGGCCATGTATAAACTCCATCGGGTGGGACTGGTAAGAGTCCTCTTCTCGGCTGAGGATTACAGCGACGCTCTGAGAAGGTATAAGGCCTTTCGAATGATTATTGAGAGTGATTCGCGACTCCTTGAGGCGTACCAGAGGGCTATCAAGGAGAGGGAGGAGCGAAAGAACGAACTGATACGGGGAAAAAGTGACCTGCAGAGGAAGAAAGGAAAAATAGAGGCCAAAAAAAAGGAAATAGAAAGGGAGAAGCGGAAAAAATCCAAACTATTGGCGTCTGTAAAAGCCGAGAGACGAGCATATCTGAAGGCAATCGCTGAGTTAAAGGAGAGTGAGAAAGAGCTACGCTTCCTGATTGATAGGTTACGGCTCAAGGCTGCCTCCTTAAAAGGAGCTAGGTTTGAAGCTCTGCGGGGAAAACTCCTTCCACCTGTTAAAGGCAGCCTCTTCTCCCCTCAGGGAAGGAAGAGGGGAATTGGTATCAAGGCACGGGAGGGAGCAGAGATAAAGGCGGTCTACGGGGGTAAGGTAGTCTACGCCTCTTGGTTCAAGGGATACGGGAATCTGATGATCATCGACCATGGAGATGGGTACTACACCATTCTTGCCCATGCATCTCGCCTCCTGAAGCAGGTGGGGAGTAAGGTGAAGATGGGTGAGGTGGTGGCGTTGGTGGGGAGCACGGGGTCCTTAGAAGGTCCCATGCTCTATTTTGAGATCAGACACCACGGCAAGTCTGAGGACCCTCTCACATGGCTCGCCTTCCCCCACAGGGGGAGGTCAAAGAAAAGATGAATCAATGGAGGGAGACATGTTCAAGAGCAAAAAGATAGGTTGGTTGATACTCCTCTGGTTTGTATTCGGCCTTCTTTTAGGCGGCCTCTATGTCCATAAAGTCTCGGCTTTGTCTAACAAGACCTATGAGATGCTGAAGATCTTCACCGAGGTCTTGGAGATCGTCAAAAAGAACTATGTGGAGGAGAAAAAGACCGAGGAACTCATCAGTGGAGCAATAGAGGGGATGCTCAATAGCCTCGATCCCCATTCCGCCTACCTCACCCCTGACATGTACCGAGAACTCCAGGTGGAGACGAAAGGTAGTTTTGGTGGGTTGGGGATAGAGATCACCATAAAGGATGGGATCCTGACGGTCATCGCCCCCATTGAGGATACCCCAGCACACCGGGCGGGGATCAAGGCAGGGGATAAAATATTGAAGATTGAGGGGGAGTCGACGAAGGGGCTGAACCTCATGGAGTGTGTGAAGAGGTTGAGAGGGCCAAAGGGGACTAAGGTCATCATCACCATCATGCGAGAGGGGTTACCCAAGCCCCAAGATTTCACCATCGTCAGGGACATCATCATGATCAAGAGCGTAAAGTCTAGGACATTGGAGAAGGGATATGGTTACGTCCGGATACTGCAGTTTCAGGAGCAGACCTCTGCGAACGTCACAAAGGCCATAGAGGCACTGAAGAAGGAAAACCCGGAGGGGATAAAAGGTATGATTCTGGATCTGAGGAATAATCCTGGTGGTCTTCTAGATCAGGCGGTTGAGGTGTCCGATTTCTTTCTGGATCATGGGGTGATCGTCACCATCAGGGGGCGAGGAGATCAAAAGAAGATGGCCTTTAAAGCTCACGAGGA
>CP070817.1:724175-729023 GCA_020344255.1 Deltaproteobacteria bacterium
AAACATTTTAATTTTCCTTTTACTTTTCTGATCTTTTCGAACGAAACCCGAGTTTCCATATGGAAAGTGCTGTTCATCCCAACTGAAAGGCATCTTTGATCAGTTCTATCTCCGGACCGGAAGGGGTGAGGTGAATAGCCACCACATCGAAACGGGTGGCAATGGTCTCCTCCAAGTGGTGCTGTGCCATATAGGCCTTTGCCACCTGAACGAGCTTCCTCTGCTTGAAGCGATCCACCGCCTCCTGAGGAAGGCCGAACCCGGACGAACTACGGGCCTTGATCTCAACGAAGACCAGAGTCCCTTTATTGCGGGCGATGAGGTCAATCTCCCCCCACAAGCACCGGTAATTCCTCTCGATTACTTTATAGCCCCTTTTTCGGAGATACCTGACGGCTAGGTCTTCTCCCCTCCCCCCCAGAACCTTCCTCTTATCTCCCATTCATAGCCCCTTATAAATTCCTTTACCCCCTTGAAGGTCCTTCGATGGATCTCGCAACATCCATACTTACGGATAGCCTCTCGATGTTCCCTGGTTGGATATCCCTTGTGGCGAACGAAATTATATTGGGGATAGAGACGGTGGTATTCCAGCATCAGTGTGTCGCGGGTTACTTTGGCTAAGATGGAGGCTGCAGAGACAGATGGGCAGAGATTATCACCCTTCTTTAAAGATCTCTGGGGGATATCAATGGGGATGGAGCAGGTGCCATCGATCAGGAGGAAATCGGGCAATGGATCCAGACGCAGGACCGCCTCTTTCATGGCTCTGATAGTAGCCTGCAGGATGTTATGCCTTTCGATATCCCGGGGGCCCACGAGCCCCACCCCCCAGCTGATGGCACGGGAGGTGATAATTTGGTATAACTCCTCTCGTTGTGTAGGGGTTAGCATTTTGGAGTCACGCACCCCCGGGATCCGGTCCTCCGGGGCGATTATGACCGCGGCAGCTACGACAGGACCAGCCAGGGGACCCCTGCCTGCTTCATCCACCCCCGCTATTCGTCTGTAGCCCTGGGCGCTGAGAGATTTCTCCTCTGATGCCTGGTCAGGGATCACTGGATGACCCAGGTGCATTTCTTCTCCACTGTCTTGAGGTTACCGGGCGGCCTCAACTGTTTTAAGCCAAACCTTAATTGGTAAGGTTTCTATCTCTCAGAGATGTGTCCGGTCTCCGACGGGTTTTTTGATTGGTGATTTCCAGGGCAAGCCTTCTGAAGTGAGCCATCATGTTTCTTGAACGACCTCATCTTTTTTCTTTAATTCGGGCCGCCTTCCCCTTCCTTTCGCGCAGGTAGTAGAGGCGGCTACGACGGACCCGCCCCCGGCTTACCACCTTTATCTTGTCGATATGGGGGGAGTGTAAAGGGAAAATCCTCTCTACCCCAATGCCGTACGAAACCTTCCTCACGGTGAAGGTGGCTCTGGTGTTTCCTCTTCGCTTGCGAATGACCACCCCCTCAAATACCTGAATTCTCTCTTTGTCGCCCTCTTGGATCTTGAAATGGACCTTCACCGTATCCCCTGCTTTGAACTCCGGTAGGTCCATGCGCAGGTGTTCTTTCTCTAGGCTCTCTACGACGTTCATCTTATTCTTCCTCCTAGGAGTCTATCCAGGATAATCGCAGCCGCTGTCCGGACGGACAGATGATTATACCCTATTCCCTCTATCGGTTCCAGTATAAAATCGGATTCTTCAATCATCTCCCGCGTCATCCCCCACCCTGTGCCGAAGAGGATGATATAGGGATCGTCCCCCTTGTTTTGGAGTAGATCAGCCATCTCACCATAAGACTTCGCCCCGGCGTAACGGCTCGCTGCTGTTGCCACCGTCTTCACCTTCCGGCCTGCCTCTACTTCGATCCCCTGTAAAGCCCCACCCAGATCGTCAGCCATCATTACCAGGGAAAGGGCCTCTTTTCGGGTTGGATTGTATGCTGCCCCTCTCCCTTTCACCCAGTGATCGATAAGCCTTCTGGCCAATTCCTGTTGCGACCGCAAAGGGGTAACCAGGTAAAACCCTCCCAAACCAAAAGTCTTGGCCAGCCGGGCCAGGTCATGTATGTCCAGGGTGGTCAGGGCGGTAGCGATCAACCTTTTCTGTCGGTCATAGACAGGATAGTGAATGAGGGCGATATAGATATGGTCAAATGACTTGCCTGATCTCCTCAACCTGACCCTGATGCCCCCTTCAGCTCTTCGAGAATCTCCAGATCTTCTTTGGAAAGCTTTGCCTTGACCAGCAGATCAGGCCTCCTCTCCCAGGTCCTTCGCAAGGCTTCCCGTCTCCTCCACCTCTCAATGGCTTGATGATCGCCGGAGAGGAGCATCTCGGGGACCCTCCTCCCCTCAAAATCCCTCGGTCGGGTAAATTGGGGATATTCCAGTAAACCCTGTGAAAAGGAATCATCCTCTGCTGCTCCCTCATGTCCAAGGACCCCAGGGATCAGCCTGGAGACCGCATCCACTAGCACTACGGCCGCCGGCTCTCCACCCGTGAGGACGTAGTCACCAATGCAGATCTCCTCATTCACAAAATCCCTCACCCGTTCATCTATCCCCTCATATCTGCCACAGATCAGAACAAGATGGGATAATTGGGCGAGCCTCTTCACCGCCTCCTGCTTCAGGGGTGTCCCTTGAGGTGTCATCAGGATAACCCATGCCCCTGGATCCTCTGACATGATCGCTTGTACCCCCTTGATGATAGGCTCTGCCTTCATAATCATCCCCTTCCCGCCACCGTAAGGGTAATCATCGGTCACCCGATGCCTCCCCTCGGCATGATCCCTGATGTTGATGAGATTGACCTTGATCAAACCCTCTTTGCGAGCCTTCCCGAGGATGCTATGTTCCAAAGGAGAGTGGAACATTTCGGGAAAGAGGGTGAGGATGTCAAAGATCATTTTCCTCTAAGAGCCCCTCCAAAAGGCGGATGACCATCTTGCGTGCGTCCTTATCTATTCCGATGATTACGTCTTTGATGGCGGGGATCAGAAATTCCTTCTCTTTCTTCCTCACCACATAGACGTCATTGCTCCCCGTACGGAAGATCTCTGCTACCTCCCCCACAACCCCCCCTTTTTCCGTATATACGGCCATCCCCAAGATCTCATGCCAATAATATTCATCTTCTCCCAGAGGGGGGAGCTCTGCGGCATCGACGAGAACCAAATTCCCCCTCAGCTTCTCTGCCTCCTCCATGGTCCGGATTCCCTCCAACTTGGCCAAGATGAAGTGCTTGTGAGGGCGGACATTGATGGGTCGATAGGGTCTGGCTCGCCCCTCCTCTTGGAGATAAATCATCTGATAGCGGGAGAAAAAAAGGGGATCTTCAGGATTGAAGTACTCAATTCTGATCTCCCCTTTCACGCCGTGAGGCCTGGAGACCCTTCCAATCACAATGAGGTCTTCACCCACAGCCTTTTGGCTACTCTATGATCTCAAGGACGGCCCTTTTATTGTCCTTGGTGGAGGCAGCGCTCAAAATGGTCCGAATGGCCCTGGCTGTCCTCCCCTGTTTGCCTATGACCTTCCCCAAATCCTCTTTAGCTACGGAAAGTTCAATGACGGATGTCTTCTCACCCTCGATCTCGGTCACCTTCACTGCATCGGGATTATCCACCAATGCCTTGGCGATATACTCAATGAGCTCCTTCATTTTCCAACCTCCTTTTGTGATTCAACCTTTTAGGCCGTCCATTCAGCCCTGCATTGCCTCTTTGGTGATCGCATTGATTCCAACCCGCTTCAGTAACTGGACTACCGTGGGGGTAGGTCGTGCCCCCTCCAGAAGCCATTTCATTACTCTTTCCTTGTCGACGTGGATGCTCGGTGGATCTTGTTTGGGATCGTAGGTGCCGATCTTCTCGATGAACCTCCCATCCCTTGGGGCCCGGGCATCAGTCACAATAATGCGATAAAAAGGTTTCTTCTTAGACCCAAACCGCGCCAATCTGATCTTCACTGCCATCTTCTTGTTTTCACCCCCCTTCCCAATTGAGAGTTCTTTAAGGCCATGGACCAAGGGAAAGTCAAAAGGGAAGCATATTGGGGGAAAGCCCCCTTCCTCCCTTTCTGTTCAACTGCTTAATCATTTTCTTTGTCATTGCAAACTGTTTCAGGAGTTTATTGACATCCTGAACTGTTGTGCCGCTTCCTTTGGCTATGCGTAGCCTCCTGCTCCCATTGATAATGCGATAATTTCTCCTCTCATCTTTGGTCATGGAATTGATGATGGCCTCCAGATGCACCAGTTGCCTCTCGTCCGGACGGAATATTTTGTCCGTCTTTAATTTGCCCAATCCTGGGATCATCCCCAGTATATCCTCCAGGGGACCCATCTTTCTGATCTGGCACAGTTGATCTCGAAAATCCTCCAAGGTGAATTCATCCCTCCTCAGTTTCCTCTCCAAGATCTCAGCCTGGCGCTCGTCAAAGGCCGCCTGCGCCTTCTCTATGAGGGAGAGGACATCACCCATCCCCAATACCCGGGAAGCCATCCTATCGGGATGAAAGACCTCCCAGGCGTCGAGTTTTTCGCCGGTGCCGACAAACTTTATCGGCCTCTGAGTGACCGCCTTTATGGACAAGGCGGCCCCTCCCCGGGCATCTCCATCCATTTTGGTCAGTATGACTCCGGTTACCCCCAATGCATCATTGAACCCCTTGGCGACATTGACCGCATCCTGCCCGGTCATGGCATCGGCTACAAGGAGGATCTCTTCGGGGTTCAATAATGCCTTTATGTCCCTCAGCTCCCCCATCAACCCCTCATCGATATGGAGACGGCCAGCTGTGTCAAGGATTATAGTGTCAAAACCCAGACCTTTGGCCTGCTCTCGGGCC
>CP070817.1:729123-733207 GCA_020344255.1 Deltaproteobacteria bacterium
GGTCGTTCCGTTGCAGAGTTTTTCCACCGTTACTTCCGGGGTTTTCACCACCTGAAGCCCCCCGCTGACACAGGTTGAGAACCTATTGGGGTAGCTGGCGGGGAGATCCTTCAACGGGAGGTTTAAAGGAAGAACAAGGCTCTTTTCAGGGGCGGGGGAAGACTGAAAACCCTCAGAGGGTTCAGAGGAGGATTACCATGGAACTGGACAAAGAGAAGGAGAAGGCGGTCAACGCGGCCGTCACCCAAATTGAGAGACAGTTTGGCAAAGGGGCCATCATGCGCCTTGGTTCTGAAGTGCGACCAGCAGAGGTCCAAACCGTCTCCACCGGTTCCCTTGGCCTGGATCTTGCAATGGGGGTAGGGGGACTGCCCCGAGGGAGGGTAGTGGAGATCTTCGGGCCCGAATCCTCAGGGAAAACCACGTTGGGCCTCCATGTGGTGGCTGAAGCCCAGAAGGATGGGATAGCAGCCTTTATTGATGCTGAGCATGCCCTTGATCTAAACTATGCACAGAGGCTGGGGGTAAAGGTGGAGGATCTCCTGCTCTCGCAGCCCGACACCGGGGAGCAGGCCCTTGAGATCGCGGAGGTCTTGGTACGGAGCGGAGCAGTGGATGTGATCGTCATTGATTCGGTGGCGGCCTTGGTACCTCGAGCAGAAATCGAAGGTGATATGGGAGATGCCCACATGGGCCTGCAGGCCAGGCTTATGTCCCAGGCACTGAGGAAGTTGGCGGCCACCATAAGCAGATCAAAGGCCATTGTAGTTTTCATCAATCAGATCCGGATGAAGATCGGGGTTCTGTTCGGTAATCCGGAAACCACCCCGGGGGGCAACGCTCTCAAGTTCTATTCCTCGGTGAGGTTGGATATAAGGAGGATAGCCAGCATAAAGCGAGGACAGGACGTGGTGGGGAATCGGACCAAGGTCCGAGTGGTGAAAAACAAGGTGGCTCCTCCCTTTAAGGAGGTGCAGTTCGATATCATATACGGAGAAGGGATTTCTCAAGACGGAGAAATTGTGGATCTCGGCGCTGACCTCAATATCCTTGAAAAGGTGGGTACCTGGTATGCGTTCGGCGACTTGAGGATTGGTCAGGGTAGAGAAAACGCCAAGGCCTTCCTGGTAGAGAACCCAGAGGTGAGGAAGGAGATAGAACGCAAGATCCGAGAACATTACAACCTCCCTCAGGAGGAAAAGGAGGAAGGAGATGGATCTCAATGAGATACTGATCACCGCACTGAACAACCGCGCCTCGGACCTCCACTTTAAGGTCGGTCAGCCCCCGATCCTCAGGATCGACGGAGATTTAGTCCACCTGAAAGATCATTCAGCCATGGACTCCAGCCAAGTGGCCAAGCTTGCCTATCAAATCATGACTGAGCGGCAGCGTGAGCGTTTCCTGCGGGACAGAGAGATCGATATGGGCTATGGGATCGCCGGATTGGGGAGGTTTCGGGTCAACATCTTTCAGCAGCGTGGGACCATCTCCATCGCCTTGAGGGTTATACCCTTTGGAATCAAGGGATTTGAGGAACTGAACCTGCCGGAGGAGGTGTTGGAAAAGCTCTCCATGGAGGCCCGAGGGCTGATCCTCGTGACCGGCACCACCGGCAACGGCAAGTCGACCACCTTAGCGGCTATGGTTGATCATATCAACCAACACAGACGCTGTCATGTCATTACCATCGAGGACCCCATCGAGTTTCTCCACCGCGATCAACAGGGCATCATCAGTCAGCGGGAAATAGGGAACGACACCGATAATTTCGCCCAAGCCCTGAAGATGGCCTTACGTCAGGATCCCGACGTAATCCTGGTGGGGGAAATGCGCGATTTTGAGACCATTGAGACAGCAATCTTGGCGGCTGAAACGGGGCACCTCGTCCTCAGCACCCTTCACACCCTGGATGCTGCGGAGACGGTCAACAGGATTGTTGCCGTCTTCCCACCCTATCAACAGAAACAGATCCGGCTCCAGTTGGCCGGGATTTTGAAGGGGTTGATCTCCCAGCGGCTGCTACCCCGGAACGACGGGGTAGGGAGAGTGCCCGCGGTGGAGATCATGGTCTCCACCTCCCGCATAAGGGACTGCATCGTTGATAAAGACAAGAGCCATGAGATCCACGAGGCCATCGCTGAGGGAGTCGCCACCTATGGTATGCAAACCTTTGATCAGTCCCTGATGTCCCTCCTCAAGAAGCGATTGATCACCTATGAAGAGGCCCTCCGCCACAGCAGCAGCCCCGACGACTTTGCCCTCAGAGTTAAGGGTATCCTGGCCACCAGCGATATGAGCTGGGATGAGTTCGAAAAGGGAGAAGAGGAGAAGAAGGAGGAGGAAGCGGAAGTCGAAAGGTTTTCGAGATGAGAGGGGAGCACATAAGGGCTGCCTTTTTGGATTATTTTAACCAACGCGGTCACAAGGTCGTCAGTAGTTCCCCTCTGGTACCTTATGAAGACCCCTCCCTTCTGTTTACCAACGCAGGAATGGTCCAGTTCAAAAAGGTCTTCTTGCAACAGGAGACCAGGGAGTATGAGCGAGCTACCTCGGTGCAGAAGTGCTTGCGGGCAGGTGGAAAGCACAACGACTTGGAGAACGTGGGTAGAACGGCCCGTCATCATACCTTCTTCGAGATGTTGGGGAACTTCTCCTTCGGCGACTATTTCAAAGAAGAGGCTATTGAGATGGGGTGGGAGTTCCTCATCGAGCACCTCCACCTCTCGTCAGAGACGTTTTGGGTTTCGGTCTTCGAAGATGACGAAGAAGCCTTTTCCATCTGGCGGGAGCGGATTGGCCTGGCTGCAAACAAGATCATACGCATGGGGGAGAAGGACAACTTCTGGGCCATGGGAGACACCGGCCCCTGTGGCCCCTGTTCTGAGATCCTAATCGATCAGGGAGAAGACGTGGGATGCGGCTCTCCAGATTGCAAAGTGGGCTGCGATTGTGACCGTTTTCTGGAACTTTGGAACTTGGTATTCATGCAATATAATCGAGAGAACGACGGAAGTTTGACCCTCCTGCCGAAACCGAGCATTGACACGGGGATGGGACTGGAACGGATAACAGCGGTCGTCCAGGGGGCGAAAAGTAATTACGATTCCGATCTCTTTCAGGGGATATTAGCGCGCCTTGAGGAAATCAGTGGAGCGAGATATAAATCTGATGAAGGCAGGGATGTGTCAATTAGGGTGATCGCCGACCATGCCAGGGCGGTGACTTTTCTCCTTGCCGATGGGGTCCTTCCTGCCAATGAGGGGAGGGGATATGTGTTGCGCAGAATTATCCGCCGTACCTTGAGACATGGGAAACTTCTGGGAATCGAGGGTCCTTTCCTCGTCCCCATGGCGGAAAAGGTAGTGGATGTAATGGGGGAGGCCTATCCGGAGGTAAAGGAGGGAAGAGAATATCTCACCCAGATCCTGCACAGGGAGGAGGAAAGGTTTTCTGAAACCTTGGACTATGGGTTAAAGATCTTGTGGGAAGAGGTAGAACGGTTGAGGGAAAGGGGAGTCCACGTCCTCCCCGGAGAGATAATATTCAAGCTCTACGATACCTTTGGTTTTCCAGCGGACCTGACCGAGGATATCGTCAGAGAAGAGGGGATGACCATTGATCTGGAGGGATTTGAACGATCCATGGAGGTCCAGAGGAGGCGGGCACGAGAAGCATGGGGTGAGGAGGTAGGTGAGCGGCGTTCACCTGTCTATAAAGAGATGATCTCTGAGGGGGTGACCACCCAGTTTGTCGGCTATGAAACCCTTCAGATCGAGTCAGAGATAATAAAGATCCTCAGAGGAGATCACTCCGTCCCCTCTGCCAAACAGGGGGAGCAGGTGGAGATCATCACCTCGATAACGCCCTTCTATGGAGAGGCAGGGGGGCAGCTCGGTGATAGGGGAGTAATCACTGGAGAGGGGTTCCTGTTGGAGGTGACGGATACCGTCCGCCCCCTTCGTGAGCTAATCGCACATGCAGTAACGGTCAAGGAGGGAGAGGTCAGAGTGGGGGATAAAGTCCTCCTGCAGGTGGACGAGGAAAGGAGGAGGGCGACAGCTCGCAACCATACAGCAACGCA
>CP070817.1:733307-747114 GCA_020344255.1 Deltaproteobacteria bacterium
GCGGGAGAGATATGTAGAGGAGGTGAGGGGAATAATTTTGGAAAAACTCAAGGAGTTCGGTATTAACGGAGAAGTTAGGGGTCGGGTGAAACAGCTTTACAGCATCTACCAGAAGATGAACAGACAGGCAATAGAGTTTCATGACATATATGATATCACGGCCTACAGGATTATTGTGGGGACCGTCAAGGAGTGTTATGAAGCCTTAGGGGTGATTCACTCCCTTTGGCCTCCTGTACCTGGTAAATTTAAGGATTACATTGCCCTTCCCAAGGCGAATATGTATCAATCCCTTCATACCACTGTCATCGGCCCCTATGGAGAGAGGATAGAGATCCAGATCAGATCTTGGGATATGCACAAGATAGCGGAAGAGGGGATTGCCGCTCATTGGAAATATAAGGAGGGGGGGATGATCGAAGAGGAAGACGAGAGGCGCTTCTCGTGGTTGAGACAACTACTCGAGTGGCAGATGGACCTAGACGACAGCGGAGAGTTCCTCCAGACCTTAAAGGTGGATCTCTTCCCAGCCGAGGTATACGTATTTACCCCCCAGGGTGAGGTAAAGGAATTCCCCAAAGGTGCCGTCCCTATCGATTTCGCCTATAGCATACACACTGATGTTGGGCATCAATGTGTGGGGGCAAAGGTGAACGGCCGTCTGGTCCCGCTCAATTACCAGCTTCGCAACGGAGACACGGTGGAGATCATCACGTCGCCTAAGCACCATCCCAGCCGAGATTGGTTGAAAATCGTGAAGACCTCGCGGGCCAAGACCAAAATTCTCCAATGGATAAAGGCGCAACAAAAGGAGAAGAGCATTGCTTTAGGAAGGGAGCTATGTGAAAGGGATTTCAAGAAGTTGGGCTTGAATTTCTCCAAGTTCCGAAAATCTGGGGATCTTCACAAGGTAGCCCAAGAGTTCAGTCTCACCAACGAAGAGGAGCTCTTGGCCTCTATCGGTTATGGAAAGATCACAACTCAACAGGTGATCGGACGTCTGGCCCCAGAGAAAGTCAAGATAGATGAGAAAAAGGAGGGTGAGGGGAGGCTGGAGAGGGTCATCAAGAAGATGACCAGCCGGTCTAAGGGACTTGTGAAGATCGACGGGATAGATGATCTTCTCGTGAGGTTTGGTGGCTGCTGCGACCCCCTGCCAGGGGACAAGATAGTGGGTTTTATCACCAGGGGAAGGGGGGTGACCGTTCATACGATGGATTGCATTAACGCCCTTGCTGTAGATCCAAGAAGACGCATAGAGGTGCGGTGGGCTCTGGAAGGAGATTCCACCTTCCCCACCAGGATTCGGGTCTATTCTACCGACAAAAGGGGGATGTTGGCCGCCATCAGCTCGTCCATCTCGGGAAACGGAGTCAACATCACCGGGGCCCAGATCAAGACTTCCAGTGACGGAAATGCGGTGAGTACTTTCGATATTGAGATCGGGAATGTAAAGCAGCTAAAAAAGGTAATCGATTCATTGCAAAAAATAAAGGGGGTAATGAGAGTGGAGCGAATTAGGGGGTGGCAGGGACCCTCGGGGCTTTGATGACAAGACCCGCCTTGATACATTTGGTGCAAACCCTCATCCTGATTACCTTCCCTTCACGGAGAACCCTTACCCTTTGAAGATTTGGACGCCAAACTCTTTTGGTCTTATTGTTAGCATGGCTGACATTATGTCCCCTGAGGGGACCTTTGCCACATATTTCACATTGCCTAGGCATTCTGCGCCCCTTTTTATGAGATCTTTATTTATAATCTTCTTTTGTCATGATGTCAAGGAGGACTCTTCTGAAAAGTTATCGATCAAGGGATTGACACCTGGCGATTTGACAGAAGAAGGATATTTGATGTACTTTGTTCTATCTTTTGCATGAAAGGGGTGATGGAGATTAAGATCGCTGGGGTACAGATGGCCTGCAGAGAGGATAAAAAGGATAATGTTCAAAAGGCCCTAACGATGGGAGAGCTGGCCGCAGAAAAGGGAGCTCAGATCATCTGCTTTCAGGAGCTATTCAACACCCATTGGTTTCCTCGGGATATCAATGAGGCGAACTTCATGTTGGCAGAGGATTTGGATGGTCCCACCTTACAGACCATGAGGGCCTTGGCTAAGGGAAAGGGCGTGGCCCTGATCTGCCCATTTTTCGAGAGGGATGGGGACAAATATTTTAATACGGCCGTAGTGATCGATCGAGAAGGGGAGATCTTGGGAACCTACCGGAAAGTCCACGTCCCTCAGATCCCCCTCTGGGAAGAGAGGGCCTACTTCACTCCCGGGGACAAGGGATTCCCTGTGTTCGACCTCGGTCTTGCCAAGATAGGGGTTCAGATATGTTGGGACAACTTCTTCCCCGAGGGGACTAGGGTTTTGGCCTTGCAGGGGGCCCAGATCGTTTTTGCCCCAACCGCAGCAGCCTTTGCCTCTCAACAGAGATGGCTGAAGGTGATGGCTGGCAACGCCATCGTAAACGGGCTCTTTATCTTGCGGGTGAATAGGGTGGGGAGTGAACCAAAACAGGATTTCTACGGTATGAGCTTCTGTCTCTCCCCTGAAGGGGATCTAGTGGATGAGCCCACAGGACTCCAGGAGGGGATCCTGCTGGTAGAGGTCGCCCTCGAGGAGGTTTCCAGGGTGAGGAAGGAGTGGCCCCTTTTAAGAGATCGGAGGCCAGAGGTATATACTTCCTTGACGGAACGGTAATGATGTGAAAAAGGGTTTGAGCGGGATCATCATGCAGGCCATCAAAACAGGACAGGAGAGGGGCGAGTTGGCCGACGGCCCCCTCCCTCCCTTGACCCTGGAGTACCCTAAGGAGGCGAGGCATGGTGATTATGCCACCAACATCGCTATGGTCATGGCCTCCCGAGAACAGAGGCCCCCGCGAGAGATAGCTGAAACCATTCTGAGATGGTTGAAGGATGAGGAGGAGATCATCGACCGAGTGGAAGTGGCGGGACCTGGCTTCATAAACTTCTTCCTCAAGGAAGACTACTGGCGGCATTTCTTATCTGAGGCAGACCGGCAAGGGGAGAGGTACGGAGAAGGGGAGTTAGGCGCGGGAAAAAGGGTATTGGTGGAGTTTCTCAGCGCCAACCCCACCGGTCCACTGCATATCGGGCATGGGAGGATTGGCGTCTTCGGAGATGCCCTAGCCAACATTTTGGAGAAGGTTGGTTTCGAGGTGGAGCGGGAATATTATGTTAATGATATTGGAACTCAAATGGAACTCCTGGGCCGGTCTGTGTACATGCGCTACTTACAGGAATGCGGAAAAAAGGTCGAGTTCCCCGCTGATGGGTATCAGGGCGCATACATCAGGGAGATCGCTCGCCAGATCAAAGAGGGTGAGGGGGATAGATATCTCCCCTTGCCCGAGGGGCGGGTTGTGGACCTCCTCGGACAAAAAGCCTCGGATGTCATTTTGAGGTCGATAAAGGACGGTTTGAAGAGGTTCAGGGTTTCCTTTGATAGGTGGTATAGGGAAGGAGATCTTTACCGCCGGGGGCTGGCCCCTCGGATCTTGGAAGAGCTGCAAGGACGGGGCTACATCTATGAATTAGACGGGGCCCTCTGGTTTAAGAGCACTCTCTTTGGCGACGAAAAGGATAGGGTGGTAGTTAGGGCCAACGGTGCGACTACCTATTTCGCCTCGGACATTGCCTACCATCAGGATAAATATGATCGCGGATATAACCTCTTAATAGATATTTGGGGAGCCGACCACCATGGGTATATCCCTCGCATGGAGGCCGCAATCCAGGCCCTGGGATGTGATAAATCCAGCTTTAAGGTCGTCCTCGTGCAGTTAGTAAACCTCTGGAGGGGGGGTGAGCAGGTGAGCATGTCCACTCGGACAGGCGAGTTCACCTCCTTGCAAGAGGTGATGGATGAAGTAGGAGTGGATGCCTGCCGCTATTTTTTCATGCTGCGCAGGGCCGACTCCCCTTTGGACTTTGACTTGGAGCTAGCCAAAAAGGAGGGGTTGGAAAACCCCGTCTACTATGTACAATATGGCCATGCCAGGATAGCCAGTATCTTCAAGAAAGCAGCGGAGAGGGGGATAAATGTACCAACCTTCAGCGAAGTGAACGCCTCTCTGTTGCGCCTCTCGGAAGAGACAGGGTTGATAAAGCGGGTGGCCATCTTCCCCGAGCTATTGGAAGGAATGGCGCTCTCCTTGGAACCCCATCGTCTGACCTCTTATCTCCAAGATCTGGCCGGGCTCTTCCACAGTTACTACAACAAGCATATGGTCATCTCAGGGGACAAGGAGATGACAAAAGCGAGGCTTTTCTTGGCGAAGTCCATTAAAGCGGTTCTGCAGAGCGCTTTGGGACTACTAGGGATCGTAGCCCCGGAGGAGATGTGATGGATGACTATAGAGCACCTATCTCTAAGGCACAGAAACGCCGCCAGCTCAAACGCCTCTCCGCCATCATGGGGGGGATGGTCCTTGCCTTTGTGATATTCATGTTGGGGGTACGGGTGGGGACACAATGGGAGAGTGACAGGGTGCATATCTCCCATGGCACACCCCCACCGAGTAGGATCGGCAAAGGGGAGGGGCCTCCAGGCAGGGGCAAGATGACTAAGGCTCCCTCAGCGCCTGAGAAAGAACAGGAGGAGATGAAATTCACCTTTTATGAGACTCTGACAAAAAAAGAGGGTCCCGATAGAGAGATAGAAAGGGAAGAGAAGGGAGGACGGGAGAGGCTAACGGTAACTTCTCCCCCGACCGGGAGGGTCAAAGAGCTAAAGAAGGTCCCAGAAAAAAAGGATCTTTACTTTGTCCAGGTTGGCTCCTTCCGGGAGGAGGGAAAAGCGGAGGCTCTGCGAAATAGGTTGGCAAATAGGGGATATAGGACCCAACTGGTCCCCGTAGAGATAGAGGGCAGGGGTCTTTGGTACAGGGTTAGGTTGGGTGGATACAAAAGTCTGAAGCAGGCCCAAGCGGTAAAGGACAAAGTTGCCGCGGAGGAAGATATCAAGGGGGCAAGGATAATAACGGACTCATGAGAATGTCGGAGCGAGGGGGATGACCGGATGGGGAAGGTGAGTCTTCCCCAGGAGACCTTTTTGGCCCTCTTACGCGACGTGTGAAGGGAGGTCCGAGCGGATGCCCGAGATGAAGAACAAGAGCAAAATCAGGGAATATGGAGAGACTTTTGTAATTGCGTTGCTCATCGCCCTCTTTGTCAGGGCCTTTGTGGTTCAAGCCTTCAAAATCCCCTCCGGCTCCATGGAACCCACCCTCCTAGTGGGGGATCATATATTGGTCAATAAATTTATCTATGGGATCAGAATGCCCTTGGTCGGCAAGAGGTTAGTTACATTTACAAAACCTCGTCGTGGTGACGTCATCGTCTTCATCTACCCACGCGATAGAAGCAAGGATTTCATCAAGAGGGTGATTGGGCTTGAAGGCGAAAAGGTGGAGATCAAAGGGCAGAAGATTTATATTAATGATCGCCCCCTTGAAGATGCTTGGGGCGTCTACAGCCACACTAGCTCCTTGTGGGGACTGCCAGCGAAGAACAACTATGGTCCTCACGTTGTCCCCTCTGGCTGCCTCTTCGTCTTGGGGGGCAATAGGAACAACAGCCAAGACAGCCGCTCTTGGGGCTTCGTGCCCATCAATGATGTTTTGGGAAAGGCCTTCATCAGTTATTGGTCGTGGGACTGGCGGGCCCCGTCCCTCATCTATAAGGTCCGCTGGAGGAGGATCGGCCACGTCATCCGTTAATATTCCGTTATATCCCTGTCTTTCTGCATTATCTTCGCGATAAGGGCCACCCTTACCCACATTCCGTTGCGAACTTGACGCCAATATATGGCCCTTCTATCCTCGTCAATCTCCACGGGTATCTCACCCCTTCTGGGCAGGGGGTGCATAATGATGGCGTTAGGGTGGAGGATATCCAGATATTCCTTGTTAAAGTGGTACCTAGAATAGTCTATCCTCTTTGACTCCCCCGCCTCATCATATTCATCTTGGATCCTGGTCATGTAGACCGCATCCACCAAGGGTATGACCTCCCCGAGGTCTTCCCCCTCCTCAAACACCACCTTTTGTTCGCTCATGTACTTCTTGAGATCCTCCCCCATCTGGAGACCCTTCGGGGCGACGAAATAGAGTTTTACCCCGTCGTAGTTCCTCAGCAGATAAACCAGCGACCTCACCGTTCTCCCCCTCAGCAGGTCCCCTACAAAGGCGATCTTTTTGCCATCGATCCCGCCATAGTTCTCGAAGGAGCGGTGCAGGGTATAGATGTCCAACAGGGCCTGGGTGGGATGTTGGTCTTTTCCGGAACCGGCGTTGATGACAGGCACCGGTCTGCCGATCTGATGCAGGAGGAAGGCGATCCTCTCGGCAAACCCCGCCTGGGGATGGCGCATCACTATAAGATCCACGTAGCTGCTGAAGGTCCTAACGGTGTCCTCTTGTGATTCACCCTTCAGCTCCGAGGAGGTAGATGTGTCCCTCACCTCGGAACACTGGATGCCCAATATTTGACACGCTACCATGAAGGAGAGGAAAGTCCTGGTGGAGGGTTGGACGAAATACAACATCGCTCTCTTCCCTTGTAAGAGGGACTGGAGGAACTTGACACCCTTGTTCCCCTTCGATATCCCTCTGATCTTGGTGGCCAGCTCACATATCTCGTCTAGAAACTTTCGATCAAATTGTTGGGACATAATGACATGGAATATGTTTCCAAATTGCATGAAGTATTCTTTTTTCTCGCTTCCTCGCAGCCTTTGGAAGGTTTTCCAATCGATTCCTTTCATCATATTCACCTCCCTTTAAACACTCATGATGGTTTCCCTTAAGTCCAGCCTATGAAAATAACCGTTCCAAAAAAAGGATTCAAGAATTCGAGGGTCCGAAGTATTGGCCAGAAAATTGAGAGCCAAAGTGGATCAACAATATAGTACCATGAAGCATTTTTACAGCAGCATCTATCCTAGCTTGTTTTAGGGGGAAAATCAAGGATGGGGGGAGATTCCCATCGAAGACTCTGGCGGGCAAGGTGAAGGGGCAGGTATAGTATCCGAGACGCGAAATGTTGGGCCGAAGAGTAGATGAGGAGCAAGGCTTTCAAAGAAACCCAACAGGGCAAAAGGTTATCTCACCGGGAACTATGATATGGAACACTCCTTTTCCGTTGCCTCTACCATTACCTCCGACATGAGATATGTGTCTAGCAGGAGCTTTGTACCACAAGTATCCCACCGAAATAGGGCAGGTGACCAGGAAAGATGAACTATGAGTGACCCTAAAATACATTAATCTGGACTCTTATATGGTGGTTATCGTCCTGCAGCCATCTCGCTGAGCCTCTTGCGGACCGCCTCTTTTTTCTCCTCCATTTTCAACTTTTTGTCACGGCGGTCGTCTATCTTGATGGTGGTAACCACCCGCTGTGCCCCTTTTGTAAAGGGTGCACAATGCATTTCTTCGGCCAGCCTCAGCAACTCCCCTACTTCCCCTTCCACCTCTGTCCCCATGGAGGTGACCTCGTATTTTATCCTTTTTTCTTCCAATATCTTCACACAGTCAGCAACAAAGCGGCTGACACTTGGGCTTCCCGTCCCAACAGGCACGACGCTGATCTCCATTATCGCCATCTCAACTCCCCCTTATCATTGACGGATACTCTCCAGAATATACCCCCCGACCAAACCGAAGAAGACATTGGGCGCCCAGGCAGCGACCAGAGGAGGTAGGGCGCCGGCATGTCCCATGGCGATGGAGAGGGAAAAGGCCAACCAATATATGAACCCAAGCACTATGCTGATCCCCACCCCCTGAGCAATCCCCCCCCCGCGTCTTTGCCCTGTCATGAGTGCCAAAGGGCTCCCAATCATGACCATGATCAGGCTCAAAAAGGGGAAAGCCACCTTGGCATGGAGGTCGACGACATAGCGGGTGGAATCGTATCCCTCCCTCCTGAGCCTCTCCACATAACTCTGAAGTTCCCGATAACTCATCTCCTCTGGGCGCTTCATTCCCTTTTCGAAGTCCTCCGGTTTCTCGGGTATGGGTATATCCTTCTCCTGGTATATTTTTGTAATTACTCCCCCTCTAGGGGGAAATTTCCTACTGACCACCTGATAGAAGGTCCAAGCATCGCCTTTCCAACGGGCCTCATGGGCGTCTATGCGTTGGCGGAGGCTAAACTCCTTGTCGAACCGATAGATGGTTACCCCCTTCAGGATATCTTTCTTCGGTTCAAGAAGGCGAATGTTGTAGATGACGTCCTCGCTATGGTACCAGATCTTGTTGAGCCTGAAGAAGGCCCGCTCTTCCTCCTTTTTTATCTTTACTGACCAGACATAATAGGCCTTGCGGGTGCAGTAGGGGACAATGGTCTCGTTACAGAAGAAGATAAGGACAGTGACCGAGGCGGCCAGCACAAAGAGGGGGAAGATGATCCTGTAAGTACTGATTCCATGGGCCTTCATGGCTACGATCTCGTTGTTTCGTGAAAAGATCCCCAGGGTTATCAAGGTGGCCAAGAGGGTAGCAAAAGGGAGGGTCTGAGTAAGGAAAAGAGGGATGGTATAGAGAAAATACTCCAGCACCAAGTATAGGGAGGCCTTATAGACTATGATGACATTGATCCTCTCGAAGAGCTCCACCACAAAGTATATGAGGAAGAAGGTGGCCAGTGCGAGGGAGAGGATCTTCAAACACTCCCTAATAATGTGGCGGGTGATTAACCTCAATCCTTGAAACCCCTGCGGCTCCATCCTTTTCGCCATGGCTAATGGGAAAAGGAGTTGTGATTGTAGAAGGATCTACATCTCGCGGGAAAATCCCTTCCACTTCTCCCTAAAAAATTTTATCCACTTATCCCCCCAAATGAGGATCTGCATGGGTGTCTCCCGGGCTGCCTTCACGAGGAGGTAGATTCCTAAGGTCCCCAGAAGGATGTTGGGGAACCAAGCAGCGACGATAGGGGAAATAACCCCGCTGCTGCCCAAATCCTTTCCCACACAATAGAGGACGTAATAGAGGAGGAGGATAAAAAGGCTCAAGACGAATCCCCAGGACCTCCCTGACTGCGTTCGCTGCACTCCCAAGGGGATACCTACGAGGCCGAAGATTAGGGCGGCAAATGGGATGGCATATTTGAAGTGCAGTTCCACTAATTGAGGGCGGATATTCCTTCCCAACCTCCGGTACCTCTCGATCTTCTCCCGCAAATCCCCGATGGACATCTCCTTCTCCAACATCCTTATCCCCCCTCTCTTGCGCGCCTTTGCTATTTCCTCCTTCAGCGATAGATTGAATTGATAGGTGTTGAAGTTGATAGTACGATAGGCCTTCCCCTTCACCTCCTGAGAGTGAATGCTTCCCTCGAACAGGTGCAAGACCACCTTTTGGGCCTGGGAGTCGGTGACGAGATACCCCTTGCGGGCGAGGACGGTATTATTCACTGCGGGATCTCTCTCGTCGTATATCATGACCCCTTCCAAGATCCTCCCCGTCTGGGAAAGCTTGTTTACATAGATGACCAGATCGTCAAAGGTGTCGTTGAACACTCGTTCTTCAATATCCAGCTTCGCCTTGGTCTCAGCGAGCTTAAAGAGCGTCTCCCGAAAGTTTTTACTTCCCCACGGAACGGCATAGAACACCAGGAAGGAGGTGAAGAGGAAGGTGAGCAACGAGAGGAAGAAAACCGGAGGACTCAGACGGTAGAGCCCCACGCCTGATGTCTTGAGGGCGATTACCTCATGGTCCGCGGATAATCGCCCCAGGGCCAAGAGTACTCCTAGTAGAAAGGCCATGGGGACGACGAAGACCAAAAAGGCAGGGATGAGACACAAGAAGATTTTTATCGCATATCCCAGAGGAATTCCTTTTTCTACCACCATCTCCGTTACCCGGAATAGTTTACTCACCAAGAAGACGAAGGTGAAAATCCCCACACCGATCCCTGCGGGGACTAAGATCTCTTTCAAGATGTAGCGATCGATAATATTCGGCATCATGACCTTGTCTCTTGTTCTACCAGAGGGAGGAAGATCCTAAAGGTGGTGAACCCTTCACCCGTACGAAGTTGGAGGGTCCCACCCATATTTTGTACCAACCGTTGGATTATCCCCAATCCAATCCCTTTCACCGTCCCTCCCTCTATCTCCCTTCTCTTATCCTCCGAGATAACACCTGTATTGGTGACCTCCACGCAGGCCCATGTCATCTCCCGATAGCTTTTGATCCTTAACTCGCCCCCCTCCTCGCGGAGGGCATTGATGGCATTGTCCAGGAGGTTACTGAAGACTCGCTCCAACTGCAGGGGAATGCAGCGGATCCACAGGGATCGATCCAACTCCCCCATGGCTAATCTGATATTGCGTAACCTCAACTCATTAATGATTTCTTGGCTTATTTGAAAACGGCGGAGTAGTCTCTTTGTGACGTTTACTTTTTGTTGTTCGCCTTCTTCGTATAGGCTAAGGGCTAGGTCTTGAATCCTCTCGGTCTCCTCTATGATTACCTCTAGACCTTGATCAACTCTCTTTCGCCTTTTGTCGTAGCCGGTTTCCTCCAGCATTCTCTTTACCCTTCGAGCAAAACCATCCGCAGCGATAGCGTGGCCCCTGAGGTCGTGGACAACCTCCTCCAATCTTTCGATTCGCATCAGCTTTGTCAATTCATTGCCTAAAAAGGTAAAGATTTGCCCATCATCCTTTGTGAACCCCCTCTTCCCTTCCAAGGCATGAAAGGTGACGAGGTACTGGGTCCTCCCTCCCATTAGGAGGGGGATTCCGGCGATGGCGTTGACTTCTCGTGTACCCAGGAGGTTCCGCAGCATCTCTTCACAGAAAAGATCCTCTCGGGGCTGTTCCAAAAGGATATATGGAGGAGCAGTAGCTCCTCCACTCACCATTAGATCGCATAAAGGGGGGGCGTCTGGGAGGGCAAATTCCTTTTCTCCCTCGATAGGTGGATAGCTTGCCACGAGGGTCAGCTTCTCGCCTCCGGTCACAGAGAACAGGGCGCAACTCCGTAGATCCGTGCTCTCCCGAAGGGCGGCAATGATGGCAACGAAGGCCTGTTTCATCTTAACAACCTCCCTCTTTCGCATCTGTGTGGAAATACATTCGGCAATCTCCCCTTTGATTTCCTTTGTCTTGAGGGACGCCTGTACCCTCTGCTCAAAGTAGTCCTGCAAGACTGAGGCAAGCTCGTCCACCTCTTCGGGCCTTAGGACTTTTCCTGTTACCTCCTTGATGATCTTGTGTAGATCGTCCTTTTTGCCATTTCTTGTATGATTCATCCCCTTAACCCCACTCGCACTATAGCAGAAGGAAGGGGAGTTTTTCAAGGAATGCTGGAGACCAAATTTTCTCTTGCAAAAGAGAAGGGGTTGTGTTAAAGGTCATTCACAATAAACACGCCTCCTGATCGATTTGGGGGTGCCATGGGGGTTCCAAACGAGTTGAAGGAGGCGGGAGACAAAACCAAAAGGAGGTAATATGTCCGTTGTCACGATGAAAGAATTATTAGAGGCGGGTGTCCACTTTGGACATCAGACGAAACGCTGGAATCCCAAGATGAAGCCTTATATCTTCGGGGCGAGAAATGGTATTTATATTCTCGACTTGCAGCAGACGGTTCAGCTTCTCGATGTGGCCTATGAATTTATCAGAGAAATTGTAGCCAAAGGGGAAAATGTCCTCTTCGTCGGGACGAAGAGACAGGGACGGGAGGTCATCTATGAAGAGGCCTCCCGGTGTGGCATGTTTTATGTGAATCACCGTTGGTTGGGAGGTACCCTTACTAATTTTCAGACAATAAAAAAGAGCATCGATAAACTCAAAGAATTGGAAAAAATAGAGGAGAAAGAAGAATTTCAGCGTCTTCCCAAGAAAGAACTCCTCAAGTTGCAGAAAAAAAGGGGAAAGCTGGAGAAATCTTTGGGTGGGATCAAGGACATGGACCGGATCCCTGGAGCCGTCTTCGTGGTCGACACCAAGCGGGAAAGGATAGCGGTGAGTGAGGCGAGAAAATTGGAGATTCCCACGGTGGCAATCGTGGACACCAATTGCGACCCCGATGAGTTAGACTATGTAATCCCGGGCAATGATGATGCTATAAGGGCCATTCGCCTCTTCTCCTCTAAGATTGCTGACGCGGTGATTGAAGGAAAGAGCCTCCGTGAGGAGGAGATGCAGGGGGAGATGGAGGGAGAAATATCAATGGAGGCGGCTTTGGAGGAGGGGGAAGAGGTTGAGAAGGGGGAAGAAGAGTTCTACGATGAGGAGGAGGCCTAGTCCCGCCGGAAAAGACGAGGAGGTCTGCACACATGGAGATATCTACTGCTATTAGGGAACTGAGGCAGAGAACAGGGGCTGGGGTTATGGACTGCAAGAATGCACTGATGGAGTGTGCGGGAAATATAGATAAGGCCATCGACTTCCTTCGCAGGAAGGGGTTGGCTAAAGCGGCGAAGAAGGCAGGTCGGGTAGCTGCTGAGGGCCTTATCGGCTCTTACATTCACGCTGGAGGCAGGATAGGGGTTTTAGTGGAAGTGAATTGTGAAACAGATTTTGTGGCCAGGACAGAAGATTTTCAAAACCTAGTAAAAGAGATTTCGATGCACATCGCCGCCATGAACCCGCTCTATATTGGTCGCGAAGACGTCCCAGAGGAGGTCATAGAGAGGGAGAAGGGGATATTTCGGACAGAGGCAATGGCTTCTGGCAAACCGGAGAAGGTGGTAGAAAAGATAGTAGAGGGGAGAGTGGAAAAATTCTTCACAGAAAATTGCCTGTTGGAACAAGCCTATATTAGAGATCCTGAAATCACCGTTAAGGATCTAATCTCTGATACCATAGCGAAATTAGGGGAGAATATCAATGTGCGACGATTCACGAGGTATCAACTCAGCGAGGTCTTATAAGAGATAGTTCCCGCCTCGGCACCGGATTATCTGTGATTATTCCAAATGAGAGAGAGACCAAAATACAATAGAATATTGGTAAAGTTGAGCGGTGAAGTGATGACGGGAGAGGGAGGAGCGGGAATAAATCCTGCGGCGTTACAGGCATTGGCTGAGGAGATCAAAGAGGTTCGGGACTTAGGACTAGAAATAGCATTGGTAATCGGAGGAGGCAATCTCATCCGAGGGGCCCAGGCCTCTGATTATGGGATAGAGAGGGTCACGGCGGATCAAGTGGGTATGTTGGCCACCATCATCAATGGCTTGGCCTTGAGGGACGTGCTGGAGGAAATAGGAGTTCCCACCTCTCTGCAATCAGCTCTCCCGATAGGAGAAGTTGTGGGTCCATCTGTACGCGCCCATGCCCTCAGGGATTTGAAGGAGAAGAAGGTAGTCATCTATGTAGGGGGAATAGGGAACCCCTTCTTCACCACGGATACCGCAGCTTCCCTGCGGGCTATGGAGATAGGGGCGGAGATCATCCTCAAGGCCACAAAGGTGGACGGTGTATATGATTCTGATCCCTTAGAAAATCCGATGGCGGTAAAATTTAATTACATTTCATACCATGATTTATTACAAAAAAGGTTGCGGGTGATGGATTCCTCTGCCATCTCTCTGTGCATGGATAATCAACTTCCCCTTGTGGTCTTCAACATCGGGGCTAAGTGAAGTATGAAGAGGATAATCTTAGGGGAAAAAGAAGGGACATTAATAGGTGGGTGATGCAATGGAACCTAAGGTCATCAACGAATGTGAAACGAGGATGAAGAAAACCCTCTCCTCTCTGGAGAAGGAATTGGGGAAAGTGCGCACCGGCAGGGCCTCCTTGGCCCTCTTGGATGAC
>CP070817.1:747214-757562 GCA_020344255.1 Deltaproteobacteria bacterium
ATCTTCAAAGGCAGTGAAAAGGAGCCCCCTAATTCTTTCCTCCAATTAATACCAGCCAAATTTTGTAAATTGGGAGATTGGGTGAGAACCCCATCTCTGCTCAAGACCCCCGGTATCCCTACACCTATCCCCACGGGCTTGTATCCACGCGAAATCCCTTGCTCTAGAAGCCCCCCAATCTCCTTTCGGATCTTCTCCACTCCATCCACTTTTGACAACAGGGTAGGTGAATATGTGGAAGACCTTGCCAGAAAATTCCCCTCGAGGTCTATAGCCGCTCCTCGCAAGTTAGTCCCCCCCAGATCAATCCCCACCACGAAGTCCTTCATTCCCCCTCTTCCTCTTCTTTCCCGTACAGCTTGTCCGATACATCGGGCAACTCATGAAGATATCGCCCGTATTCCTCTTTGGTAACCAATCCCTCCTTGATGTTCCTCTCTATGGTACGCACATCGAACTTTTTACCATCATCAATATGCATACTCTTCATCCTCCCCAAAAAGTATAATATAATTTGTTAATATAATATTCATTGACACCCTTTTCAATATTTGATAAGGAACACAATCGTAAAAGGCTGAAGAGGGGCTCAAATTGTATAATCCGTATTTTTTTGAAGTTGCCATGCTCATCTACTCGGGCACCTTTCTCCTCTACCTCCTCTATGTGGTGACCAAAAAGGAGACAATCGGCAAATTCGCCTTCTGCCTCATCCTCACCGGTTTCTTCATCCACCTAGCAGGTTTGTTAGTCCGCTGGCGGGAAAGTCATGCTACAGGATACGGATATATTCCTCTTTCCAATATGTATGAATCCCTTGTCTTCTTTTCTTGGGCCATAGTGTTGATGTATCTGATCGTAGATATAAAATATCATCAGAGGACCATCGGTATCATCGCCTCCCCCCTGGCTGCCGTCACCATCGCCGTGACCTCTCTCATACCAGGGGTAAAGAGCGACATTCGTCCCCTCATTCCTGCCCTGCAAAGCAACTGGTTGGCCATACATGTCATCACTTGCTTCCTCGGCTATGCCGCCTTTGCCATCGCCTTTGGGATAAGCGTTATTTATATGATGCAGTCAAAAAGGGATTCATCCCCCAGAGGCCCCATACGTTGGCTTCCCTCATCCCAGACGTTAGACGAAATAAATTACAAATCAATTGTCCTCGGATTCCCCATGTTGACCGTGGGCGTCATTACAGGGGCGGCATGGGCCAGTTCTGCTTGGGGCAGCTATTGGAGCTGGGATCCCAAAGAAACTTGGTCTTTGATCACCTGGTTTATCTATGCGGCCTTCCTACACGCCAGATACACCCGCGAGTGGAAGGGGAAAAGGACCGCCGTCCTCTCCATCGTGGGGTTTATGGCCGTTATCTTTACCTATTTTGGGGTAAACTACCTACTGTCTGGCCTGCACAGTTACCTTTAAAAAACCCATCTACAGATGATCTTTAAAACTACATAGAATATAGCTCTTCATTCAACATACGGACCCAATTCTTCTTCAAGACTTTTATGGCTAAGTCCATCTTGTCTACGTCAACGATGAGGACGGTATTCTCCCCTCTTCCCAGGCAGGTATAGAGATAGTTGACGTTGATGTTTGCCTCTTTCAAAGGCTTCAAGACAGCATTGAGCCCGCCTGGATGATTGGGTGCCTCCACCGCCAATACGTCTTTTACCTTTATCGCGTACCCGTGACTCTCCAAGACGTTAACGGCCTTGCCTGGATCGTTGACCACAAATCTTATTGCACTGATGTCCGTTGACTCAGCCACGCTTAAGGCAATGATGTTTATACCATTGCCCCCGAGATATTCGCTTACCTCCGAGAGCTTTCCCGGGACATTCTCCAGACTTATCGATATCTGCTTAACCGGCATCTCCTCCCCTCCCTTGCTCCAGATACGTGAAACCCTCGTAAAAGGCCATCTCGTTCATCTCCAGGAGATGGGGGTTCTTACTGGCAAAGACCTCCTTGAGGACCTTTTTGAAAGTCTCCGAAGAGATTAGTTTTGTTTTATTAGTAAAGGCACCGAGCATTACCATATTGGCAGCCTTATCACTTCCTATCTTGACGGCCAAATCATTGGCCGGAACCTCACAAACCTCGATATCCCCCCTGATGGGCTTCATATCGACCAAGTTACTGTTGAGAAAGATGATTCCTCCCGATTGGACTTGGTTTTGAAATCTAAGGAAGGATGGCTTATTCATCACCACCACATATTCTGGTTCCGAGGCCACTGGAGAAGCAATCTCCTCATCGGAGATGGATACCGTACAGTTGGCCGTACCCCCTCTAACCTCAGCACCATAGGAGGGAAGGTAGGTGACATTTTTCCCCTCTTCCATCCCTGCCGCCGCAATGAGATAACCCATTATCAATACCCCTTGGCCCCCGAAGCCTGAAAATACCGTCTTGATCAGCATCGATCTACCCTCTGTTCACATCCTTGAGTACACCGATGGGGAAGAACTCCACCATCTTCTCTTCCACCCACCGCCAGGCTGCGGCAGGCTTTAATTTCAAACTGGTAGGGCAAGGGGAGAGGATCTCTACCAAAGAGAAACCCAGATCCTCCATTTGTACCTGGAAGGCTTTCTCAATGGCCTTTTTCGTCTTCATGATACTCTTGGGATTGCTAACGATGGCCCTCTCAATGTAGGCACTACCTTTGGCCAAGGCCAACATCTCGCTGAGGTTTAACGGAAATCCGTCTCTCACCTCCTCCCTTCCTCCTGGCGAAGTGGTGGTCTCCTGACCTAAGATGGTCGTAGGGGCCATCTGCCCCCCAGTCATGCCGTAGACCCCGTTGTTGATAAAAATCATCGTGATCTTCTCGCCGCGATTGGCAGCATGGATGGTTTCGGCGGTCCCGATGGCTGCGATATCCCCATCTCCCTGATAGGTAAAGACTAATCTATCCGGCAGGACGCGCTTCAATCCTGTTGCCAAAGCAGCTCCCCGGCCGTGGGGAGCCTCCCCCATATCTATGTCGAAATAATTGTAAGCCAACACTGCACACCCAGCTGGAGGGACCCCAATGGCTATCTCCTGGAGTCCCATCTCATCAATCACCTCCGCGATAAGGCGATGGACGATGCTATGACCACACCCCGGACAATAGTGAAAGGGTGCATCCTTGAGGGAACGTGGCCTGCTGAATACCTTCTGAAATCCCATCAGTTCAGTCCCTTCTGGTAGTATCTGCTGGAAATAACTCTGCTCATTTCCAAAGGAGTTATCACGACGCCGCCTGGCCTCCCATAAAAGAAGACCTCCCCTCTGCCCCCGAGGGCCAACATCACATCCTCAACCATCTGGCCTGTGTTCATTTCATAGACCAGGAAATGTCCCACCGACTTGGCCAGATCTTTGAGGATCTTCTCTGGAAAGGGCCAAAGGGTGATAGGCCGCAACAGTCCCACCTTCAATCCTTGTTCTCGCGTTCTCTTGATGGCTCCCTTGGCTATCCTGGCGGCGGTGCCGAAGGCTGCCACCACCATCTTAGCATCATCCAGTCTATAGGCCTCGTATCTAACCTCTTTTGCAGCGATCCTCTCATACTTTCTTGCCAACTTCCAATTAAGCTCTTCCTCTACCGCAGGGTCAAGCAATAGGGACCTGATGAATCGGCTCGGCCTCCCTTTGGCGCCAGTAATGGTCCAATCTTTTGCCGGGGGGGTTGACAATTCCCCGTCCGGAAACTCCACAGGCTCCATCATCTGTCCTAACATCCCATCCCCCAGTATGACCGTCGGTATCCGATATCTATCGGTTAACTGAAAGGCCTCGATGGTGACGTCAACTAACTCCTGTACAGAGCTTGGAGCCAAGACGATGGTCCGATAATCCCCATGCCCACCACCCCTGGTGGCCTGGAAATAGTCGGATTGGGCGGGAGCGATATTCCCCAGTCCTGGTCCTCCCCTCGTCATGTTCACGATGACTGCTGGCAACTCCATGGCGCACAAAAAGGAGATCCCCTCTTGCTTCAGACTAATGCCTGGGCTGGAGGAGGAGGTCATAACCCTCGCCCCTGCCATGCTTGCACCGATGACCATATTTATGGCTGCCAACTCGCTCTCGGCCTGGATGAAGACCCCATCTTCGAGCCCATTCATACGGTTCGCCATATACTCCGTCATCTCGTTCTGCGGGGTAATGGGATAGCCAAAGTAATACCGACAACCAGCCCTAACGGCAGCCTCCCCGATGGCGTGATTTCCGCTCATCAACCTCTTACTCACGATATACCTCAATAGCTATATCGGGGCATACAAGGGCGCACAGGGCACACCCGGTACACCCATCGGGGTTCTCAGCATCGCCATCCCTAAATTCTGCGGGATAATATCCCTTGATATTCAACTCTTGTGCGGTAGTGATGAGATCCTTGGGACAGACGTCCATGCAGAGTCCGCACCCCTTGCACAACGATTGGTCAATGACTATATAACCCTTTTTCAAAATTCTCTCCTTTTGACCTGTTCAAGGGGAATGAATTATTATGCCAAAGGGGTAGGTAAAGGTCAAGTATTTGAAAAATCGTTGCTTTTTCTTTATCCTTTCGCTATCTTTTGTAAAAATGATCTCCGGCATTGGTATCGATATCATAAAAATAGACAGGTTTGAAAAGGCCTTGGAGCGATGGGGGGATCGCTTCCGCGAGAGGGTATTCACCCCCCAAGAACTATCGATATGCCGGAAAAAGGCCCAGCCGGGCAGACATCTGGCCCTCCGTTTTGCGGCCAAAGAGGCTTTGCTAAAGGCATTGGGGATCGGCATGTTCCAGGGGGTGACCTGGACAGAGATAGAGATCCTCAACGACCCCCTCGGACGTCCCTACATGAGGGTAATGGGGGAGGCTGAGAAGTTCTGTAAGGAAAAGGGGATAAAAGAGATCTTTGTGAGCATCTCTCATGAAGAAGAATATGGGGTCGCCCAAGTGGTTCTGGAGGTGTAAGCTAAGGAGGCAAGGACCTGTGGAAGTGGGAAGGATGCTGGAGATCGTCTCTGATACCCCCCACGAGACCGAGAGGATAGGGTCACTGGCAGGAGAGATGCTGAAAAATGGGGATGTCGTCGCCCTGTCCGGTGAGCTGGGGACGGGAAAAACCACCTTGATCAAAGGAATAGCCCAGGGGATTGGATTTGACAGCGGGGAAGTTGTTAGCCCATCCTTTACCTTCATCAATGAATATGACGGTCCCCTTCCCCTTTTCCACATAGACCTCTACCGGCTTGAGAATGAAAAAGAGCTTTATGAAATCGGTTATGAGGAATATATGCAAGGAGATGGGGTGGTGGTCATAGAATGGGCCGACAAGGTGCCCCATGCAGTACCGGAGGAGTCTCTCTGGATAACCCTGAGATATCTGGACGCCGAACGCAGAGAAATTATTGTAACGGCACGGGGAGCAAGATATGAAAAGATAATTGAACACTTGAGAAAGAAATTATATACTTAGTTTTTTGATTTCCCCATGTTCAGAATTGAAATTGAGAGAACCGATGGGTAACGTTCAAGAGGGGTTCAACGGCTCAAGGGCTCAGGCTGTCTATCTTTCATTAAAGCCCTGCAACCCGAGACCCCTGGAATTCTAATGGATGCAAAAGGAGGTTATTTGAGAAGATGTCCTTGATAGTGCAAAAATATGGGGGCACGTCGGTGGCGGACCTGGACAGGATCCGAAATGTCGCCCGAAGGGTGATCAATACCAAGGAGAGAGGGGATGATGTGGTCGTTGTCGTCTCGGCTATGGCTGGAGAAACCGATAGACTCCTCGCTTTGGCCAAGGAGTCGGCTCCAGAGCCCGATGATAGGGAGGTGGATGTGGTCCTTGCCACGGGAGAGCAGGTCTCCTCAGCCCTTCTTTCCATCGTCCTTACCTCAATGGGATGTAAGGCCAAATCATATCTCGGATATCAGATAAAAATTAGTACAGATCGCGCCTACGGAAAGGCCAGGATCACCAGCGTGGACGCGGACAGGATCTTTTCAGACCTCCGTGAAGGATTGATAGTAGTGGTGGCAGGGTTTCAGGGGGAAGATGAGGAGGGGAATATCACTACCCTGGGCAGGGGAGGATCGGATACCACCGCCGTAGCCATCGCTGCCGCCCTCAAGGCAGACATCTGTGAGATATTTACCGATGTGGATGGCGTGTATACCACCGATCCAAACATATGCGACGGGGTGAAGAAGATCAGCCGCATCAGTTATGACGAAATGCTGGAGATGGCCAGCATGGGAGCCAAGGTGCTGCAGATTCGGTCAGTGGAGTTAGCCAAGAAGGCTGGGGTACCCATTCACGTCCGGTCATCATTTCATGAAAATGAAGGAACCATAGTCTGCGAGGAGGATACCGAAATGGAAAAAGCACTGGTATCAGGGGTAACCTATGATATAGGTCAGGCCAGGGTTGAGATAGCCAAGGTCCCTGATCGGCCTGGGATCGCCGCCAGATTCTTCGAGGCCATCAGCGCGGCGAACATTGTGGTGGATATGATCATCCAAACGTCCAGCCTAGAGGAGGGATATGCCAACATGGCCTTCACCATCTCTAAAGCGGATTTTCCCAAGGCCCTCAAGATAGCCCACTCCCTGGCCAAAGAATTAGAGGCCCAGGATGTCATCGCTGAACAGGAAGTGGCCAAGGTGTCCATGGTCGGGGTAGGGATGAGGAGCCACTCTGGAGTGGCCTCCAAGATGTTCAGGGCCTTGGCCAGGGAGGGAATCAACATCAAGATGATTAGCACATCTGAGATTAAGATCTCTTGTATCATAGACGCCAAATATACGGAGCTGGCCGTGAGGTCGCTCCACGAGGCCTTTGACTTGGGCAAGGGGAGTTGATGATGAAAGTAAAGATCTACGATACCACCTTGAGGGACGGAACTCAGGGAGAGGATATCTCCCTCTCCGTGGAGGATAAGCTGAGGATTACCCAAAAGCTTGACGAGCTTGGAATCCACTATATAGAAGGGGGATGGCCCGGCTCGAATCCTAAGGATGTCCAATATTTTCGTGCCGTGGGCAAGATCCCCCTTACCACAGCGAAAGTAGTGGCTTTTGGGAGCACATCCCGCAAAGGGGTTCCGCCGGAGAAAGATGCCAATATCCGCTCGCTGCTCGAGGCAGGCACAGAGGCGATAACCATCTTCGGCAAGTCATGGGACATCCACCCCCTGACAGCCATGGACATGTCACTGGAAGAGAACTTAGATGTAATCTATCAGTCCATCACCTTCCTCAAGAGGCACGTACCTGAGGTCATCTACGACGCGGAGCATTTTTTTGATGGCTTTAAGGGGAATAAGGAGTATGCCCTGGCGACCATCAAAGCCGCTGAGGAAGCGGGTGCAGACTGCATCGTGCTCTGCGACACCAATGGCGGGACCTTACCCTTTGAGCTAGAGGAGATCATTCGGGAGGTGCGAGCTTCGATCACCACCCCCCTCGGTATCCACATCCACAATGACTCCGATCTTGCGGTAGCTAACACCATCCTAGCCGTCAAGGAAGGAGTCGTCCAGGTCCAGGGGACCATCAATGGCTATGGAGAGCGGTGCGGGAATGCGGACCTTTGCTCTGTGATCCCCAACCTCAAGTTGAAGTTGGGGGCAGAATGCCTCTCTGATGAACGTTTGCGTAAGCTCAAGGAGGTGTCCAGATTCGTGAGCGAACTCGCCAATTTGCCCCACAACAAACACCAACCCTATGTGGGGGATAGCGCCTTCGCCCATAAAGGGGGGGTGCACGTGAGCGCTATTCGCAAAAGCCCCCTGACCTATGAACATATCAAGCCGGAGTTGGTGGGGAACCAACAGAGAATCCTCGTGTCGGACCTCTCCGGCGAGAGCAATGTCCTAGCCAAGGCAGAGGAGTATAACATAAAGCTGAATAAAGGTGATAGGACGACCAAGGAGATCTTGGCGTCATTAAAGGAGCTGGAGAACCAAGGTTATCAATTCGAGGGGGCTGAAGGGTCTTTTGAACTTCTCATCAAGAAGGCCTTGGGGCTCCATAAAAAGTTCTTTGACCTGTTGGGCTTCCGGGTGATCGTGGAGAAGAGAAGTGACGAGTCACCCCCATTTTCCGAGGCCACTATCATGGTGAAGGTGGGGGAAAGGGTGGAACATACGGCTGCCATGGGGGTCGGGCCGGTAAACGCCCTGGACACCGCCCTCAGGAAGGCCTTGGAGAAGTTCTATCCGGAGCTTAAGGAGTTGAGGCTCATCGATTATAAGGTCAGGGTACTGTCCGACCAGGAAGGTTCAAGGGCCAGCACGAGGGTGCTGATAGAGTCGTGGGATGGAAAGACTAACTGGAGTACTGTAGGCGTCTCGGAGAACATCATTCAGGCAAGCTGGCAGGCCTTGGTGGACAGCATTGACTACATGCTCCTGAAAGAAGAGGAGGAAGGGATTAGGTGAGGAGGCCGTCATGCGTTCGGATGCCATGAAAAAAGGGTTAGAGAGGGCCCCCCATCGCTCCCTCTTCAAGGCCATGGGGTACACCGATGAGGAATTAGGGCGGCCCCTCATAGGGGTGGCCAATTCGGCTAACGAGGTCATCCCTGGTCATATCCACCTACACAAGGTAGCCCAGGCCGTAAAGGAAGGGGTAAGGATGGCTGGCGGTATCCCCATGGAGTTCGCCACCATCGGGATCTGCGATGGCATAGCCATGGGTCATGAGGGGATGAAATATTCGCTGGGTTCCCGAGAGCTCATCGCTGATTCGGTGGAAGTAATGGCCAGGGCCTACCCCTTCGATGGTCTCGTATTGATCACCAATTGTGACAAGATCGTCCCTGGAATGATGATGGCCATGGCCAGGTTAAACATCCCTGCTATCTTGGTGAGTGGCGGTCCCATGCTGACTGGCTGGCACAAGGGGAAAGAAACGGACGTCATCACGGTCTTTGAGGCAGTAGGGAAAGTGGCAACAGGTGAGATGTCACCCGATGAGCTCTCGGAGTTAGAGGGCGTGGCATGCCCTGGGCCTGGCTCATGCGCGGGGATGTTCACTGCCAACTCCATGAACTGCCTCGCTGAGGCGTTGGGGATAGCCCTACCTGGCAATGGGACCATACCGGCTGTGGATGCGGCCCGATTGCGCTTGGCCAAGCAGGCGGGGAAAAAGGTGCTCGAGCTCATCCGCAGGGGAATAATGCCACGGGACATCCTCACGTCTGAGGCCTTTTCCAATGCCATTGGGGTCGATATGGCCTTTGGTGGTTCCACCAACACAACCCTGCACCTGCCGGCTATCGCGCATGAGGCCGGCCTGAAGATAAACCTGGAGATCTTCAACCAGATCAGCCAAAAGACCCCCCACCTGTGCAACCTCTCTCCAGGGGGACCCCACCACGTCCAAGACCTCCATCGGGCGGGGGGAATCCCCGCGCTCATGAGAGAGTTGTCAAGAGGGGGCTTCATTCATACAGAACTGTTAACCGTTACCGGAAACACAGTGGAGGAGAACATAGGATCGTCTCTTATTCTTGATCCAGAGGTGATAAGGTCGTTGGATGATCCCTATCACCCCACAGGTGGCCTGGCAATCCTTTTTGGAAATGTGGCTCCTGATGGAGCGGTAGTCAAGGCCTCGGCGGTCGCCCCGGAGATGCTCAGCCATCGGGGACCTGCCCGGGTCTACGAATCAGAAGAGGATGCCTTGAAGGCCATCTTGGCCAAAGAGATCGTCAAGGGAGACGTGATCGTCATCCGCTATGAAGGACCGAGGGGTGGACCGGGGATGAGGGAGATGCTCGCTCCGACCTCAGCCATCGCCGGCATCGGGATGGATAAAGAGGTATCCCTGCTCACCGATGGCAGGTTCTCCGGAGCAACCAGAGGGGCTGCCATAGGTCATGTCTCTCCCGAGGCTGCGGAGGGAGGCCCTATCGCGGTGGTACAGGATGGGGATAGTATCGAGATTGATATCCCAGGGAGAAGGTTGCACCTGCATCTGACGCAAGAGGAGATAAATCAACGGCTCAAAGACTGGAACAACCCTGAACCAAAGATAAAATCAGGATATATGTATCGATATGCGCAGCTGGTGAGCTCAGCCAGTACCGGAGCGATTTTTCGGGAGAGATAACATATTGAAAAACGTCGTAAACTCTAATCTCTGAATTCTAAACAAATTCAAAATCATGAAGTCAAAAGCTCAAAACAGTATGACTTAAAACGGCAAACTTTAGGTATTGCCAAACAGTAAACAATTGCTGATTAACGAAGCAAGTGAGCCTATAAAGATCTTCTGTCTATCTCAGGATCTGTGATCTAACCCTTATTTGAGAGAGGAACCAAGAAAGATTGCAATGAG
>CP070817.1:757662-768784 GCA_020344255.1 Deltaproteobacteria bacterium
TGGCAAGATTTCAGGCTTGATCCAGATTCAGGATATCTTAAAGGGAATTAAGGGGATAAGATTCGTTTACTTCAGCGAGAAGGACGTCATCAGACATCCATTGGTCCAGGATATCATCAAGGCCTATGAGGAAGCCGAGAGTCAAGGCAGATCCATGGAGAGTTGAGGGAATAATGACAGCTGACCGGGCGAAAAGGAAAAGGGGGATACTCCCCCTTTTACTAATATGGGGAAAAATAAAGTTTAGACCTCTGTGGCGTACCTTCAAACGCCCCCATGTACAAAAGTGGCTTTTGTTGATCTTTGCCTCTTTATCCATTGCTGCCTTCTTATCGCCCACTCTCGAGATGGCCCCTCCCACTTATACGGTAGGAGACGTGGCTATCAAGGATGTCAGGGCAGAGCGCGATCTTCTGGTAGAGGACAAAAGGGCCACCGGGAAAAAGAGAGAGAATGCAGCGCGCAGGGTCCTCCCTGTTTATGATTATGACCCTTCAGTGCTACAAGACATTGAAGGGGTTACACACTCCGCCTTCTCTCTCATGAGAAGATATAAGGCTGGAGAGGAGGAAAAGGAAGAGGAGAACATCAAGGGAGAAGTGGAGGAGATTCTAGGGTTTCACCTCACTTCTCGTGAATATCAGACCTTTAAAGGTCATCGCTTTAATGGGAAAGTATTAGAAAGCGTAGTAGATCTCATTGCCCCCCTGATGAAGAGAGGTGTAGTAAGCAACAAGGAGCTGCTCCTGCAGGAAGAAGGGATTGTGGTGAGAAACGTCAAAACTGGGGAGGAGGTGATAAGGAGAGATTTACATTCTCTCCTGGATTACCAGGAGGCCAAAAAAGTGATTCAAAAAACCCTTGGAGGTCCCCAGGGTAAGGATGTCTCTGCAGATCTCAGGGGGGTGATTTTGAAAGTTGCCTCTAATCTTATCTTTCCTAACCTTACCTTCAACAGGCAGGAGACGAATAGAAGGAGGGAGGAGGCGCACAACCGCGAAAAGCCCGTCCTTTTCCAGGTAAAGAGAGGGGAGATACTAGTGGAGAAGGGGGAGAGGGTGACCGAGGAGGACCTTCTCAAACTTGGGGCCCTCCGCGAAGGGTGGCGCAAGACCAATACCCTGGTGATGATCTTGGGGCTTGTTTTCTTAACGTGGTTGTTTGTTACCGCCTTTTACCTATTTTCCACCAAGAACATCAGAAAGGTTTCCCCTGCAAACAAGGATATACTCTTCTTTGTTCTTGTTTTAATCTCCTCTTTGGGAATGGCAAGGATTTCCGTCTCTGTCGCCGAGGCCCTTGCCGACGCCTTTCCCCAGTTTCCCCTCAGCTCTTATTACTACTTCTTCCCTGTAGCTGCCGGAGCCATGTTGATCAGGATAGTCCTCAATTCCGAAGTGGCCCTGATCTATTCCCTCTTTGCCAGTCTCCTCAGCGGTCTCCTACTGAGAGAGGGGATTTTCTTTCCCATATTCTATCTCATCGGCAGTATCGTAGGGGCCCACAGCGTAGGCCGCTGCGATCAGAGGTTTACGCTGATAAAAGGTGGTCTTTTAGTGGGGCTGACCAACCTTGTGCTGATCGTCATTCAAGGGATGATCACCGCTAAGATCTTTGAGGTGAAGACCTTATTTGATCTCTTAATGGGCTTGGCAGGGGGGGCGGCTGCCGGGGTGATTGTTGTGGGGTTGGCTCCTATCGTGGAGTCCATATTTGGTTATACGACAGACATCAAATTATTGGAGCTGGCCAATTTGGATCAACCGGTCTTGAAGGAAATGCTCATGAAGGCCCCAGGGACCTACCATCATAGCATGATCGTAGGGAATTTGGTGGAAGCAGGGGCCAAGACCATTAACGTCAATCCGCTACTTGCCAGGGTGAGTGCTTATTATCATGACGTCGGCAAGGTCAAAAAACCACAGTACTTTATCGAGAACCAAAGGGCAGGGGATAACCGACACGATAAGCTCATCCCTAGCATGAGCAGTTTGATCCTTGCCTCCCATGTGAAGGATGGAATAGAGCTGGCGAAGAAGCACAAGTTGGGAGGAAAGATCATCGATATTATCAGGCAGCACCACGGCACCAGAATCATCAATTATTTTTATCAAAAGGCCAAGGAGCAGGAGAATCCAGGGGTACAGGAGGTAGATGAAAGGGACTTCAGGTATCTCGGACCTAAGCCGCAAACAAAAGAGGCGGGACTCGTGATGTTGGCCGATGCTGTGGAGGCGTCATCCCACACCCTTGAGAACCCCACTCCCGCCCGCATCCAAGGGCTGGTCCAGAAGATCATCAATAATATCTTCATCGATGGGCAGCTAGACGAGTGTGAATTGACCCTCAAGGATCTCAATGAGATCGCCAAAAGCTGTAATATCATCCTCAACGCTGTTCATCACCATCGCATAGAATATCCAGAGGCTCAGCCAGAAGGGGGCAGACAGAAGAATGGAGGTGTTGGTCCAAAATCGCCAAAAGCGAGAAAGGGTAAGGCTGGAAGAGGTAAGGCGAATGGCCGAAAGGATATTAGGCGACTTGGGGTGTCACGAAAAAGAGCTGAGCATCCTTCTGGTCGATGATGATGAGATAACGCAACTCAACCGGGAATATCTGTCCCGAGACCACCCGACTGATGTCCTCGCCTTCGCCATGGGGGAGGGTGAAGGTAAAGAGTTGCACCCCCAGATCTTGGGCGATGTGGTCATATCCACGGAGACAGCCCAGAGGGAGGCACAGAACCGGGGTGGTGCCTTACAGGGTGAGATGGCCCTCCTACTCGTTCATGGGATCCTCCACCTGCTTGGCTATGAACATGAAGCGGATCCTGGGGAGGCCGCCAAGATGCAGGCCAAGGAACGTGAGGTCCTGGCTCGTTTAGGCTTCGCAGGGAATCATTCCGGGGGGTTATAGCCCTTCCTCCTTTAAAGAGATACGTGTACCGAGCAGTACGATAAGGACATTAGATCCTGTAAATTGCCTGCGTCCCCTAGAGTAAAGTTGAAATTTCCCTTCCCCGTTATCTCCTCTAAACCAACCACGTTCCTCACCTTTTGAGGAGACAGGTGCGTACGGGGATCTAGCCCATGAAAACCCTGACAATGAAATATGGAGTAACCCTTTACGAACTCCTTTCCTGTATAGACCTTTACCTTTTTTATCTCTTCTACGGTATCAAAGGTTTTGGCAAACCTATCGGGGGGGCGGCGGCCTAGCTTGGTGACATAGAGCGCATTGAAGCCAACCCTGTTCTCGAATCCCTCCCACAGGTCATATTGGCTTTTTACGAGGCCGGTCAGGTTCAAGACGTAGACCTTAGGGTGTCCTTCCACATAAAAGGCAAGCTCACTGGCAATCTGTCTCTTATCGCTGATGATAAAGGTCTTTTGTCTCTCCAAGTCGGGGAGAAGCTTTCCTACCTCAGTTCCTAGCTGTCGCCATCCCTTTAGCCTACTCGTGGGGATATCTTCGGCCGGGATACTGGCTCCAAGGCCCAAAGCCCTCAGCATATCCAGATTATAGGTAAAGAAGGAAGTGATGATCCCCAGTAACAACGCCGAGGCTAGGACCCATCTCTTTGTCGTATCTCGCCATCCCTTTTCCCACACCACCGCTACGGCCATGATAAAGGCCGTGAAGTAGGAGGGGGCAGCCCAATTCACGTAGCAAACGGAGAAGAGGCTGAGGATGACGAAGAAGCCAAAGAGGGGAATGGAGTGCCAAAAGAGAAAGAGATAGCGGTCATCTTTCTGCAAGCTCCCCCATTTACCCCCCTGCCAAAGGCCGTAGATCACCAGGAGAAAGGTGATGGGGGAGAGGATCCCGGCCTGAGGGCCCAAAAACCAGAAGAAGGTCTTGAGACTAAGGCCTTTACTTTTTAACAGACCAACGGGTTGACTGATGGAGGTCCATTGGTGGATGTAGTTCCAATAGAGGGTGGGGGATAAGATGAGCAGACCCGTGATGATGAAGAGGTAGGGCTCCTTCCTTCTCAACCAGTATGTCCTCTTGGGAGAAAGAGCGAGGTAGAAAAAAAGAGAGGGTATCACGGCGGCAACTGTATATTTACTGAGCAAACCCAGCCCCAAGCTAACTCCGGCCAAATACCAGTAACCCTTCCCTCTCCCTGATGTGGCTTGATAAAGTAAGAAGACCGTAAGTCCCCAGAAGAACATCAGCGGTGGGTCGATAGTCATGATGACGGAGCCCACGGCGAGGCCTGGGGTGGCACTGCCGATGATAAAGGCCCAAAGGCCCACTTTGGAATTGAAAAGGGCTTTGCCTAAGTAGAACAGGACGATACTGCTCCCGAAGGAGAACAGGACCGCCCCCAAGCGGACGAAGAGGGGGTGATCTCCCCCGATACGGGTGAAGAGGGCGATAACCCATGCCACAAGAGGGGGTTTGCTGTAATAACCGAAGGTGAGATTTCGGGACCAATCCCAGTAATAGGCCTCATCAGGGGCGAGATCAAACGGGGTGAACCAGATGTAGTGGAGATGGAAAAGGAAAAGTCCTAAGGCTAGGAACCAAAAGAGCCTTTCATGGCCTTTCTCATGCATGATCTTCTTTGCACCTTTCAGACCTCAACTACCTTTTTCTTATTTTTGTAGATCAACATCAAGTTCCGTATGTAGATGAATGCCCCCATACTCTGCCCCACGATGAAGACGGGATCCTTAATATGGATTGCATAGGTCAAGAGGGTCAAGCCTCCGAAAAGGCTGAGGTACCAAAAGTAAATGGGAATGACACTCTTTCCCCTTTTCTCCGAGACGACCCACTGGACCAGAAACCTCATGAAAAAGCAGATCTGCCCCCCAAAGCCGACGATCAACCATCCGTTCACCTGATGACCTCCTCTATCTCGTAATCTAGGTGCCGTCCCTTCATCCAGCGGACGGCCAAAAGATCGATAAAGCTCCTGACGATCCTATTTCTGATGTTGTACTTTGTCTTGCCGAACCTGCGCGGGCGGTGGCTTACCGTGACCTCAGTCACCTTATAGCCATCCATCTTCATGAGGGTGGGGAGGAATCGGTGCATGCCTTTGAACAGCTTCAATCTTTCCAGACACTCCCTCCTGTATGCCTTCAGGGAGCAGCCTGTATCGATAATATCTTCTTGGCTTAGCTTATTCCTTACAAAGTTGGCTATCTTAGAGGATACAATCTTTATCCACGGATCTCTCCTCTTGTGCCTCCATCCGCATACCACGTCGAACTCTCCCATCTTTTCGAGAAGACGCGGTATGTCTTTGGGGTCGTTTTGTAGGTCGGCGTCCATAGTTATCACAATATCCCCCAATGCGGCCTTAAAACCGGCATCGAAGGCTGCTGTCTGCCCCCTATTCTGCTTGAAACGGATTACCCTTATCTTTTCATTCGAAGAGGCGGCCTTTTTCAATATCTCAAAGCTCCGATCCCGGCTCCCATCATCCACGAAGATGATTTCATAGGACCTGCCCAACCTATCTAGTTCCATCCCTAGTTCTGAGAGGAGGGGTACGATATTGTCCTCTTCATTATAGACCGGAATGACGATGGAGAGATCCATTTGTTTTATACTCCAAATCATCAAGGTTGATGGGATGCCTTCCAAAGAAATATTATTATAGGGTGGGTACTACCATTTTTCAATTGTTAAATGTGATTTTCGGTGTTACGAATGGGGAGAGTGCCCCATCACTAATTCTTCTCTCCTTTGATCACCGAGCTTTTGTATCTGTCTCCCTTGCATAATACTTTGGATGTCACGATGAGACAGTTTAGTGGAGTTGAAGTTTGCTCCACCTGCTCGGTGATGGTCTAGGTCACGCCATTGATGACTTATCCTCATAGCTGTGTGTCTATGACCACAAGGTAAAGTTGACGAAGATTCGTAGGAATTGAGCTGCAATACTATTGGCATGGATGCGTCCCAGGTCTTTTTAGCGATTGCTGATAACCACTAAGCGCTTATGTCCCACCTGTCCCCTGACGGCTACGGAGATCTGAATGGTGGGATCATTTTCCAGTATTCTGTAATGCCTCTCCCGCATGATACAAAGGACTCGCTGGGGTGAGCGGAGGAAGTTCTTAAGCTCCTCTTTTTGTTCAAATCTCCGGATTGGATTTATGCCCGTATAGTAATTGAAATCTGCTCCTTCAATCTGATATACACCGAGTTGATCAGTCGGTCTCATAACGCTGACAATGGCCTGAGAGAGGGGTCGAGCCGACTTGTAACGATCGATTTCCGGGAAAACGCGGGCTGTGCTAAACAGGCCAAAGGTAAACATCATGGCGACAAGTAGGTAAAAAGGGAGATCAATACGGCGATGGAGATGGGCTAGAAGAGCGAGGACTCCTCCTCCACCTAAAATAAGGGAACAGACCAGGCTGATCCCCAGGGGACGTTCTATATAGCGAGGACCTATCAAGGCTGCCACGATGGGGAAGCCTATGGCTAGCAGGAATAGGGCGATTATCAAGATATAGAGAGGGACGGAGACAAGTCTTTTCCCCCTACCCTCTGCACCGAGGGGGAGTTCTTCTAGGAGATACCCCACCATAAGGGCGACTGCCGGGTAGACGGGTAATAGATAGAGATCTCGCTTGGCCTTGGCAAGGCTGAGGATGACAAATATGACCGAAAACCAGAAGAAGAGAAAAGTAAACTCTCTTCTCCGACCCTTTGTGGAAAGACCGTATATCAACGCAGAAGGGAGAAAGATGCTCCAGGGGAGGAAATCGCTGGGCAAATGCAGAAGGTAGTAGTACAAGGGCCTATGGTGAGCAGGTTTCTTGAATAATCTCCAGGTGGTTTTGTGGTACAAGAGACCACTAAGGTAATCTTCTCCCCCAGAGAAATAAGTTAAAGAGAGCCATCCTCCAATAATAACGAGGAAAAGAATCATCCCCGGGACGTGGGACGGGTCTTTAAAGAACGTGAACTCTCTCTGTATGAGGAAGTATCCTCCTATCACTAAGAGAGGGACAATGAACGCCACATGTAACTTGGCCAATACCCCCAAAGCCATGGCACAATAGGCTAATGAGTAGAAAATCCACCGTTTTCTCTGTCGATAAAAGCCCACGTAAAAGAATAAAATACCTGCTGTAGTGAAAAAGGTCAGGGTGGCATCTATGTTGGCCCTGCGAGCGAGCCAGAAGAATTCGAAATTAGTTGCCAAGATCAAGGCGGCGAAGAGGCCTGCCTTCTCGTTAAATAGTCTCTTGCCCAGCATAAAAGTGAGCATCAGGGTGAGCAGGGCGAAGATGGCGGAGGGGAGGCGGGCGGCAGATTCATTCATTTCCCCTATGGCCTTCGCCGCCGAAGCGATCAACCAGAAAAAGAGGGGGGGTTTGTTGAGATAGACCTCGCTGTTCAGGTGCGGGATGATCCATCCTTCCCCTTGCAGCATTTCTCTGGTGATTTGGGCATAGCGGGGTTCGTCTGGGTTCCAGAGGTCCCACCCCCCCAGATTGTAGAAATAAAGAACCCCTCCTAAGACAAATACGATGAGGAGGGAAAGCAATGTTTTTTTCATCGATCGATAGATCAAGTTAGAAAACTTCTTTCTAACAAGGGGAGCTATACCCTTTGCATCCCTTGAACGTCAATCACCTCTTGGTCAAATAGGTATCTTATAGCAGTCCCCATATCACGTGCTCCCGCGATCGCGCTAAACCTCTCATCCCTCCTTTCCATATGGCTTCAGTGGCCTCAATAGAGTTTCCAGGAGCATCGAGTGAGCAGCATGAAAATGTCTTCCATTTTCCTCTACCGATAAGTTTTTATCCTCGAGCTTTCTTTGTTCCGATACGTGATCTGTTAGCATGGTACTATCTGCTTGCTAGATGTTCAAGGCTTTTCTTCCCCCAGATTGACGCTCGGACAAGGGCCAAAAAGGCTTTGACAGGGAGGAGTGCTTTTAGTATAACAGCCGAAGGGAGTTTAGATCATGGAGAAGGGCCTCGCACTAATCAAGGATGATCTGCAAAAGGTCGAGGAGGAATACAAGAAGCGGTTAGTCTCCCGGGTACCCCTCATCACCACGGTGGCAGAGCACCTTGTCATGAGTGGCGGCAAGAGGTTTCGCCCCACCTTGCTTTTGCTGTCTGCCAGACTTTGTGGCTATCAGGGGGATGACCATATCCCCCTAGCCGGGGTCATCGAGTTCATCCACACCGCCACCCTCCTCCACGATGATGTGATCGATAACGCGGAGGTGAGGAGGGGGAGCGCTTCGGCCAACACCCTTTGGGGGAATGAGGCTAGTGTATTGGTAGGTGATTTCCTCTTCTCAAGGTCATTTGCCATGATGGTTGAGGTAGGAGATTTACGGATCCTGCAAACCTTGGCCTTGGCTACCACCGCGTTGGCAGAGGGGGAAACTATGGAGCTGGTGAAGACAGCGGATCTGTCCATCACAGAAGAAGAAAACCTAGAGCTGATAATTAATAAGACAGCAGTGCTGATCTCCGCCGCTGCGCGCATAGGTGCCATTTTGGGAAAGGCACCGCTGGAAGTGGAGGACGCCCTGGCCTACTACGGGCTCCAGGTGGGGATCGCCTTCCAATTAGCGGATGACTGTCTGGATTATATCGGAGAGAAAGAAGCCCTAGGGAAGGAAATAGGCAGTGATCTCAAAGAAGGGAAGATTACCTTACCCCTCATTCATAGTTTAGGGCATTGTACCTCCGAGGAGAGGAAGGAGATTCAGGAGATTGTACAGAGCGATGAATTCCCCCCGGATGGCCTGCAGAAGGCGATTTCCTTCATTAAAAAGTATAACGGCATTGACTACACCTTTGCGAAGGCACAACAATATATAAGTGAGGGCAAAAATAAATTGATGACCATTCCTCCCTCTCCAGAAAGGGAGGCCTTCCTCGAGATGGCCGACTACGTGGTGGAGAGGAGGATTTAAATGAGGAGGCCGGGCTACGGCAAGATTCCTCTTTTCCTCGTATTGTTGATCTGTTCTTGTTTCCTTGGCTGTGCTCGAGAGACGGTTCCTGTTGTGGGCAGACCTGCGACCGATTTTACGGTAACTGATTTACAGGGTGAAAAGGTATCTCTTTCGCAATTTCGGGGGAAGGTGGTGATCATCGATTTTTGGGCCACCTGGTGTCCACCTTGCAAGGCCTCTATCCCTCACCTGGTTGATATCTACCGTAGATATAACGGAAAAGGGGTGGTGATTTTGGGAATTCTCCTGGAACAGTCCTCCTCTTCTCACATATCCCGGTTCGTCGCCGATATGAGGATCAATTATCCTGTCCTGTTGGGCACTCAGGAGATTATGGAAACCTATAAAGTTCGTCATATTCCGGTCACAATCGTCGTAGACAAAGAGGGAATCATCAGGGAGAAGCTCATCGGATTCAGTGATGTTACCATGAGGAGGCTGGAGGAGAGCATAAGGGGGCTCCTCTGACCAACCTTTCTTGAGGATCTTCCATCATCCTGCCCATGAAAACGTCATTGCCCAAATAAAGTTCAAAGAAGACCTGAAGAGCGTACCAGAAGAGTTCCCCTCAGACCGTTAGCCTTTCATTATGCCGTGCTATCTTATGGGTAAATCCGTTGCTTATTCCTTCTGATATCCCTTCTGAGTTATTCCCTCGAGGTACGCTTCGATTACCCGATACGGGTCGAGGCCAAGAATCTTGGCGTAGGCCCTCAAGAAACCTTTGAGGTATACAGGGGCGGGGAGGGTTTGTACATCTTCTTCTTCGATGGACCTCATATTGTCCTTACCTATCTTCGTTTCCCTTGCAACCTCATCTTGGCTCAAAGACAAATATTCGCGAATCTTACGCAAGCTTTCCCCTGAATATGATATCTCTTCAAAGCCAAGGGCCTCATTTACCTCCTCAGGGCGGAGGCGTCGATGGGAAATAGCTGAAGTTGGTGGAGGGATAGCTACTTCTTCTCCTTCTCCTCTTGACATAACGTCATATTCTTTTCTGTTCCTGGGGTTGCCCAACACCCGGTAGGCCTCCTCCACTTTAGTTAATATCTCGTTCAGTTCAGCGGGGGCGAAGAGCGCATATATCCCGGGGGAGTTGGGACTATAGGTGGCTCTGAGTTTCTCGTACGCACGGCGTATCTCCTCTTCTGTGGCCTGAGGACTGACCTCAAGGATCTGGTAGTAATTCTGTCCCTTCCAAAATCTCACCGCAGAGACCACTCCAATTCCCCTCCTTCTATCAATTGCGAGGTGATGTCTCTGATACATCTCGATGCATCGGAGGTTGGGTTATTGAGCAGAAGGGGGCGTCCCTTTTGGATGGACAGATAGACATTGTGGTCATACAAGATGTAGCCCAGATAGCTGAGTTCAATGCCAAAATATTTCCGGCAGGCGCTTTTGACAAACAATCCAAGCTCGGCTTCCTTACGATTTCTCACTTGATTGACGATGAGTTGGGGTCGAAGGCACCTGATCTCTTCCTTCAGTAGCATCCCCACCTTCCCATTCACCTCCTCCACCCGCTCAAGAAGCTCAAAAGGGGTCCTTAACCCTTCAGGATTGCCCCGGTCCATGGCCAATTCGATGACCTCTTTGACCTCAGAGTCTGAGGCCAATCTCCTCAACTTGCGAAAGAAAACTCCCCTCAGGAACCTATAAACGTTCTCCAGGGAAGTGGGCTCAGAGGTGATGACAGAGATCCCCCTATCCGATATGAGGAAGAAGTCGAGAACATGATAAGAGGCACCGGCCCCGAGATCAAGAATAATGTAATCGGCGTCCAGGGAATGTATGTGGCGTATAATCCTCTGTTTTTGGGTATATCGAGGGTTGCTCATGGTCAAGATATCGAAGGAACCGGCAACTAATTTGAGGCGAGGTATCTCTGTCTCCATGAGGACATCCTCGATGTTTTTTACTTCCCTCCGAATAAAGTCATCCAGACCGATGGGAGGATATGTGATGCCCAAGAGAGTGTGGAGGTTTGCGGCCCCTAAGTCGGCGTCGACTAATATCACCTCCTTACCACGCTCGCAGAGGGCTATCCCAAGATTAGCGGCCACAAAACTCTTCCCGCTCCCCCCCTGTCCCCCTCCGAGAGCCCAAATGTTCCTTCCCCTGTTCGCCTTATCCATAGTCTATCCTTCTGTTTCTACA
>CP070817.1:768884-777248 GCA_020344255.1 Deltaproteobacteria bacterium
AATAGAGCGGCCATGGTAGGATCTGTTCGCCTCATAGTCGGGTTCGAGGACACTCCCCTTTAACGCAACCCCGGCAAACAGTCCCTTAGACCGAGAATAGGAAAAAACCCCTCCCCTGAGCAGGATATCCGCGCTCAGTTCGGCATCCCTCCCCACAGGACCGGCAGCGACGGCTGCATCGCCACCGAGGGTAAACCTATCCCGCACCAGTCCTCTCAAGACCCTCCTTGTGGGGATGATCAAGATCAAATCGATGACCTGGGCCCCAATTTGAAACCCAACACTTGCTCCGCCGAGGGTGTAAAAAGCTGGGGCACCCCATTCTCCGGTCGTCTCATCACGTGCCACCACGACTCCTTTGCCTCCCCTCCCCCCTATAATGAATCCGGCCTTGACCACAGAGGGGAAGATGGCAATGGCCTCACACTGACGCATAAGTTTGTGCGGGATACGACTTTCTGGTACGTCCATTAACTCGTTCAGAACCTCAGCACATTCATTGATTCTGTTGTCTAGTCTTACCTCACCAGCATACAAGGCCGAAACTGCGACACATATCCCGAGCAATAGACTGAGCACCAGAAGACAACACAGTATTTTATTTCCCTTCATCTTTGGTACGCTCTGGCTTAGAATATGTCCGCTGAGAAGATGTAGATCTTGGACTCTTTTTCCTTCCAGGCATGGCGGGGGAGCCCTGCCTTGAGGCATGTCTGCTCCAGGAACGTCTGTCTATCCCAGCCATACTCGGTGGCAACTTGGGGAAGCAAGAGCCCCGAATAGAACCCCCTCTCGATGTAGATGCCGTGTTTGCCTACCTCGATCTCGTCGACATCATCTATCTGTTTGAGGGGGGTAAGGACAGAGATTTCTATTTCCAGATCCTTCAGTTCCTTCTCGGTAACCGGGGGAAATCTGGGGTCATTGAAGGCTGCGGCTGCTGCCATTTCCTCCACTGCCTGGTACAGAGGTTTGATCCCCTTTATGAACCCGATGCACCCTCGCAGGTCCCCATGTTTGTTGATGGTCACGAAGGCCCCGCGGGGTTCATTCAACCTCTTGGATTCTACCTTGAACTCTGGGACGTTCTTTCCTGAAGCCTTGTTCCAGATCACTTTTTTAGCTATCTCAAGGAGGGTCTTCTTCTCATCTTCGCTGAGGCCAAGATCCACCCCCACCTTTTCCGTTTCTTGCCGCTTGCCAGGGTTGGTGCTGCGATAGAGGGCAGCTGCCATATACCCAACCACGCTACCGTGATCTCCTGTGACATCACCGGAGTTGGCATACTTGAGGACCTCACCCCGGTTGGCACCCAAGCCTCGGGCAGCTAACATCACCGTTACGGTAGGACCACCACCGCAGGCCTCACACCTTCCCCTCTTCAAGTCCTTGCTCAGCCCTTCTGGGTCAAATTCGTTCACCCGTTCCAGGACCACCTGGTCTAATTCCACCGCCCTCGCATAGGGGTGAAAGTGGGACAGATCGGTGCTGGCGATCAGGATGGCATTCTTTCCTTTGATGACTTCTGCGATGGCCTTGCTCAGCTCCTCGCAGACATAGAAATCCTGTTCCCCCATGACGATGGGGACCAACCGGAAGTCCTTCAACACTGTCTGAAGAAAAGGGAGCTGAATCTCCAGGGAGTGCTCCTGGGAATGGGCCTGGGGAATATGGCTGATGAGGGAATTCTTCTCCATTAAGGCCTCTGTGAGATTCTCCGCAATGGGGACGACGCCCAGGGGGGTGCGATATCCTCCCTGGGAGTAGACGGAGGCCCCTTTGAAGTACGCCCGGTGGCTGGGGGCAATGATAACTACCACATCATAGCTCTTGTCCTCAAGGAGCTTGTAAGAATGGGCCGCCACCTGCCCGGAATACATATAACCAGCATGGGGAGCGATGAGGGCGATCAAATCCCCTTCTATTTTTTTCGTGGAGACATGACCTAGATACGTCTTGATGTCCTCGGTTAACTTTGTCGGGTTCCCTGGGTACCAAGAGCCGGCGATGACCGACTCCCTAATATTCTTTTCAGCCATGGCCTTCCCCCTTTCCCCTTCTCTTTTCCCCTTACCTCCCCCCCATAATGTTCCATAAGGGATGATGCATAAAACTAAAGCTAAAATGGCTATTGTTAACCAGAAGGAGGCTTTACGTCCTCCTCTTTCTAAGTATATGACGCGTGCGCCTGTCATAACGAGCCTAAAATAGCTTTTTGCTGTCAAGCAGAAGTGTTACAGGCCCATCGTTGACCAGTTCTACTCCCATCCTGGCCTGAAATTCGCCCTTGGCCACGGAGATCCCCCTCTCCTCAACCTTGGCGATGAAGCGTTGGTATAACTCGCGCGCACGCTGGGGTTCGGCAGCTTCGGTGAAAGAGGGTCTCCGTCCTTTGCGGCAGTCGCCAAAGAGGGTAAATTGTGAAACTACCAAAATCCCTCCACCCACGTCTCCCAATGAGAGGTCGAATTTTCCCTCTTCATCCTCGAAGACCCTGAGCTGGGGGATTTTGGCGGCAAGGTTATCCGCATCCTCCTCACCGTCTTCCCTTCCCACCCCCAAGAAGACGAGCAACCCCCTCTCGATCTCGCCAACGACCTTACCCCTGACGGAAACCCTTGCCTCTCTTACCCTTTGGACGACCGCACGCATCCCTTGAACGAGATATCGCTACCTTCCCTCCTCTTTGGCTTTCTGTGCCTCGGAGCTGATCCTGTCACTGACATGGGGCGGCACGTCTTCGTAGTGGGAAAATTCCATGGTGAAGCTCCCCCTGCCTCCGGTCATTGACCTGAGATCGGGTGCGTACTTCAAGACCTCTGCCATGGCTACATGGGCCCTGATGATCTGATTATTTCCTTTAGAATCCACCCCCAGTATCTTGCCCCTTCTGCCATTGAGGTCGCCTATTACATCCCCGACATTTTCTTCCGGAACGATGATTTCCACGTTCATAATAGGCTCTAAAAGAGTGGGGCTCGCATCTCGTGCCCCTTTCTTGAAGCACATGATGGAGGCAATCTTAAAGGCGATCTCTGAAGAATCTACCTCGTGAGATTTCCCATCATAAAACCGAACCTTTACATCAACTACAGGATAGCCTGCCAAGACACCAGATTGCATGGCCTCAGCGATCCCCTTTTGTACGGCCGGGACAAAGCTTCTCGGTACATTCATGCCTGTCAATGCATTTTCGAATTCAAACCCCGTTCCTCGTTCCAGGGGCGAGATGTCAAAGTGGACCTCGGCAAACTGGCCTCGCCCCCCAGTTTGCTTCTTGTGCCTGTAGATAACTCCCTTAACTTCTCTATTTATTGTCTCTTTATAAGGCACCTTCGGAGCCTCCAGATCAACCTCCACCCCAAATTTGCGCTTGAGCTTTCCCACCACCACATCCACATGAACCTGCCCCATGCAGGAGAGAATGATCTGTTTGGTCTGTTCGTCTCGGGTGACATTTATGGTAGGATCCTCCTCCATGAGCTTATGCAGAGAGGTAGCGATCTTCTCCTCATCCCCTCTGGCCTTGGGCCTGATTGCATAGGAGATGACCGGGGGTGGAGGTGGTATCCCCTCAAAGAGGATGGGATTCTTCTCGTTACAGAAGGTATCACCGGTGGTGGTCTCCTTGAGTTTGGCCACCGCCACTATGTCTCCGGGGGCAGCAAATCCGACAGGCTCCTGTTTTTTCCCCTGGAGCATGAAAATCTGCCCTACTCTCTCCTTTATTCCCTTGGTGGAATTATAGAGGGTGGTATCTGCGCTAATACTTCCAGAATAGACACGGAAAAGGGTCAGACGGCCGGCAAAGGGGTCAGCGACGGTCTTAAAAACATAGGCGGAGAAAGGGACGTCCTCTTTGGCCTCTCTCGTCTCGACCTCATCGGTTCGGGGGTTCTTCCCCTGCTTCGGCTCCACTTCCGAAGGAGAGAGGAGACAGCTATTGATCAAGTCCAAAAGGGGCTGAATCCCTATGTTCTTGACGGAGGAACCGCAGACCACAGGGGCGAATTTACCATCCAAGACCCCCTTCTTCAGACACCCGTATAGTTCCGGCAGGCTCAATTCCTCCCCCTCCAAATATTTTTCCATGATCTCATCATCCATCTCTACCAGGGTCTCGATCGTCTTCACCCGTTGCTGCTCCGCCTCCTCAGTCATCTCCGGGGGGATTCCCTCTTCCCGGTATTTCCCACTGCCATCACCATCATAGATCCAGGCCTTGTTACGCAGGAGGTCGACTACCCCCCGAAAATCCTTCTCCTGTCCGATGGGGAGCTGAACGGGGAGGGCATGAAGGTCGTCCAAATTCTCCTTGATGTCCTCAAGGGTTTCGGCGAATCTTGCCCTCTCCATATCCATCTTGCTGATAAAGATGATACGGGGAAGTTGCAACGCGTTGGCCTCCCTCCACATGGCCTCGGTCTGTACTTTAACACCAGAGTTGGCTCCGATGACGATGACCCCTCCCTCTACCACATGCATGCATGCCTTGGCATCGAAGATAAAATTGGCGTCTCCTGGGGTATCCACGAGGATCACCCGATGTTTATCCCACTCATAGTGGGCGACTGCCGCGCTGATGGATATCCTGCGATTTATCTCCTCAGGCTCAAAATCGAGTATGGAAGACCCATCATCCACCCTACCCAAACGGGTGTTCACCCTGGCGTCGAAAAGGATTGCCTCAGCTAGGGAGGTCTTGCCGTCACTCCCGTGGCCGAAGATCCCGACGTTCCTGACCTTTTCCACTTCATACGTTCGCATAAGGACGCTCCCTCCCTTTGTTGAAATCGTTAGAAGCTTTTTTTAAATATAGATTGGAAATTTGTACATTCTTGATGCCTTTGTAATCTCCTCTAATCTAAACCCTTTTAGGGGTGTGCCTCACTTTCGACCATGGAAATGCTATAGCCCTTTCCTCGGCGTTCCCGTTCAGAGATTACACTCTCAACTTCCCCAAAGAGAGAATTCCTTATTCGGTTCTTGGGGAGCAAGCCCCCTCCAGTAGGGCGAAAAAAGAAAAATGCGTCAAACAGTCTCTGACGGTTTCCTCTTACCGTAATATTTTCACGACAAATTATTAGCAGGAATTACAGGGGATCTCTTTCTTCTATCGATAACCATACTTTTTTTGCCCTGAAAAGTCAACCCTGCATTCCCCCTGAGTCGAAAGGGATCCGGAAGAACCAAGAAGCGTTGGCGGTTGTCTGTTCCGCCACCGTAAACGGATCCAATCCCTTGAGGCGGGTCACCTCTATCATGGTAGTGTGCACATCTTTTGGTCTGGCCTCCTTCCCGCCGTACTTCACCGGGGTGTCAGTCTCCAGCACAATCCTCTCCAGGGGGGCGCATTTGATGGCCTCCTGATGAGGGGGGCTATAGCTCAGCGCAGGGGTTGCTGAGATGAAGTACCCCATAGCCAAAATCTCCTCCAATAGGCCGAGGGGGCCAGTATACCAGTGAAAGATGGCTCGCTTCACCCCTCTCTCCCTCACCATCTTCAGGGCCCGATGGTGGGAATAGCGGCAGTGGACGATGATCGGCTTGCTGTGTTCACGGGCAATATCCAACAGATCCCCAAAGACCAACCGCTGTAACTCCTTTTTGACCTTGGTTTTATAATCTAGCCCTATCTCTCCCAAGGCCACACACTCATGGATATGATCCCGGACAAAGGAGAGACACCTCTCTATGTCCTCTCCTCTTATCTCCCATGGATGGTAGCCAAGGGCCGGATGGACATATCCCCGGTTCTCCTCGGCGATCTTGAGGGTTCTTTTGTTGGAATCCAGATGGATCCCTACGGCGATTATCCCCTTGATCCCTGCTGCCCGGGCCTCGTGGAGGGATTCAGAGAGGTCACTGAGCTCGTCCAAATGGGAATGGGCATCTATCAGAGAGAGTTTTGCCTCCACCTTTCCCCTCCGTTCTATCCATTATCATCATGGGTTTTTCCCTTGCCGTCAAGGGAATAAGGAAAAACCGTAAGCTCACAGCAGTCAGCAATCAGCTTACTGAAAAGCCCAGAAGACGGACTTCTTGGCAATGATTTGACTGAGGTGAAGCGCATGGTTGCATATTTCACCAAAAAAGTGAATTCTGATCGCTTATCGCTGAACGCTACGAAAGGTCCATTGACATCATGATCGCAGAGGTGATATAGAACCCGTGAGGAGGAAGAGATGGAGTTATCCGACAATTTGATAAGGGAGTTTCGGCCATCGAAAAAGGTCGTGGTCCTTACTGGGGCAGGGATCTCGGCCGAAAGTGGTATCCCCACCTTTCGAGGAGAGGATGGACTCTGGAAGAGATATCGGGTGGAGGAACTAGCCACCCCCTATGCCTTTCAAACCAATCCAAAGCTGGTCTGGGAGTGGTACGACTGGCGCCGGGGAATCATCGCTGAGGCCGAGCCCAATCCTGGGCACACAGCCATCGCCGAGATGGAGCAGATCTTCCCGGACTTTTTTCTCATCACCCAAAACGTGGATGGCCTACACCGCCGGGCGGGAAACAGCGAGATCATCGAGATCCACGGCAACCTCTGGCAGCTACGGTGTGTCAAGGAGGGAACGGTGAGGGAGAATTACCACGTTCCCTTGCTGGACATCCCTCCTACATGCGAGTGTGGGGCTTTGTTGCGCCCCCACGTGGTCTGGTTCGGGGAATCTCTGGATAAAGAGGATCTGGCCCGCTCATACAACGTGATAGGGGAATGTGATCTCCTCCTGGTGGTGGGGACATCTGCCGTGGTCCAGCCTGTGGCCTCCTTCCCCTTGATGGCTAAACGCCGGGGGGCTTTTCTGGTGGAGGTAAATAAAGAACCTACTCCGATCTCGTCCTTGGTGGATGAATCCCTTATCGGTAAGGCCGGTGAGGTTCTGCCAGCCCTTCTGGGGCTGATAAAAGAGGCCTACAGGGGGAGACAATAGTTACTAAACATTCCTGAGGACTTGGTCATCACCTGAGTTAATAGGAAGACTTGCTTGTCAACGGTATCTTCGTCTAAGGCCCAGCTTCGTCGATCCCTTTCAAGTTAAAACAAGAGATAAAATTATGATATCTGCCTTGGGTGTCCATTGCTGAGACCTATGTCTTTCCTGAGAAAAAGTTTCGAGGCAAAAGGCTTTTCCTCATGGGGAGTAGAATGGCAAGACATAGTGCACAAGCTGAGCCAATCACAAGATAGCTGCTCATGGTTACCATATTGATCTGTTTCAGGAACACAGAGACCGCTACAACGAATAACAATAGGGCAAATAAAACCTTTATCTTCATCCCGGTCACATACTTGGTCGCATAAACTCCCAATTGCACGCCGATGAGTGACCCGGCAAGGATGATCAAGGCCTCAAACCATTCCACTCTTCCCGCAGCAGCATAAACGATAGTACCATAGCATGAAGTGATAAAGACAATGACTAAAGAGGTTCCAACAGCGGTGATCGTAGGTATTCCGATCACATAGATCAATAAGGGAAGGCCGATAAATCCGCCCCCTAGTCCCATAAAACCGGAGATGAAACCGATAAGAATACCGGAGGCAATGATTACCCACAGAGAGATGGAGCCCACTCCCGAATGAGGCAGGGAAATCTTCGGAGGAAGTCCTATCCGATAAATATAGCGCGTCAGGGTGAGGTTCCCTTGCTGCATTTCTGCTGTTCCCCTTTGTTGTCCCTTTTGGTTCCTTTTCCGGTGGCCATAATATTCTTTGAGCATGAGGATGGAGATCAAAACCAGCAAGATAATGTAGGCCACCCTGACATAAGGCCCAGCAAGGTTTAGCTTCTCCAGGTATAACACGACCCTTTTCCCTAACTCCACTCCTGCGCTGCTGAACAGCCCCATGGTGATACCCAATTTCAGATCCACATTGCCAAGTTTGTGGTGCTTCACGGCACCAAATAGTGTTTTCCCTACAAGGGTAATAAATCCCGTCCCAATGGCATAGACCATGGACAACCCCAAGATATTCAGGGCAGGTGTCAGCAAGAAGCCTCCACCTACCCCAAAAAATCCGGTCAGAACTCCAAGAATGAAGCCCAAAAGAAGTAACACAAACGGATTAATCATGGTCTCGAGCGCTAACCGTATTGAGCAGAATAGGAATCCTCTTCACCATACCCTCACATGCAACAATCCCCTTCGGCTTTCGCCCGCATGAGGGGCTCGCGAAGCCCCGCCAAGAAAAGTACCTGCGTGGCGATGACACATCCCTTCTGGAGGTCAAAGGCTCTAGATCCTGCGATAGATCTTTTCCGTACGAAAGGTCCGGGGGGCAACTTCTCTTGAAGGAACATAAAAGAGAACATGAGGCCGAAACAGTTTTGGAAACCCCCTTCTAGCGTGATCTTTCCC
>CP070817.1:777348-787355 GCA_020344255.1 Deltaproteobacteria bacterium
AACGTCAGCCCTGTCGGCAGCCGACTCAGCCTTGATGGCAGCCGCCTCAGCCTTGTGTGCGGAAGCCTTGGCCGCTTTAGCCGCACCCTGTGCTGCCTTCATGGCCTCCTCAGCGGCGCCCCTATGTTCCCTGAGCTGCTTTTCGGTAGCGCAACCGATACCGAGGGCCGCTATAAGAACAAGAGAAAAAAGACAAATACCAGCTTTTTTGAGCCACGATCTGTCCACCATAACATAACCTCCTTTCTTCAAAATTGATAAGATATCCTCTTCGATACCTTATACCCTCCTTGCTCTATAATTTCAAGAGGTATTTTTATTTTTTTTACTAAACGATGTAAAAAACCTGAGGCCAAAGCCAACGGCCAAGGCCCCCCCAATGAGGATGACCAATGAGGCAGCAAAAAAAGCGGCAATAAATTCCAGGGGATGTTGGAGATCATAGGCAACCTTCAACATAACAAGCCCAAAGGCCACTATCCCAAAGGTAAGAATGAGGAGAGCAAGACAAAGGCCTGGAGACACTGATCCTCTCCTTTCCTCTTACCCCATCATAGCGTAATTCGCAATATCAATCAAACCCCTCCAAGTTCTGTCCACGCGTGATCCTCTGTAAGATACCGGATTCACGGGGGTCTCGTAAAGTATTTTTCAAATCTGGAACCGTTGACCTCCGGCACTCAATATCACGGCATCTTCTTAGTCCTTCGATCCATAAATTCGGTTACGAATTTATTTCCTCAGGACTAAGTACTGACTGAGCAAACGAAATGATCTCTGCTAGTAAGAGACGTCACAGTATTTGCGAATCGAAGTACTTAGTGAGACTTCAGGGGCAGAACCTGCTAAAGTAAGCCCAAAAAAACGGAGAGACAGAAACGGCTGAGAAGCTTTCTCTTGCCATAACATGCGGTATAGCAATCACTCCGTGGCAGGCATATTGACGAAAAGACATTTTCATTATATTCTTTTTAAAAAAGAAAAAAATTGAGCTTGCTAGGGGATTTCGTGAGCGCCGGTGTTTCTGATCGGCTATGCCACAAGGACGATCTGTCTCTGGATAATTGTGATCCCCTCTTCGAAAAATCGGTGGCGAACTGCTTGGTCCCACAATTTCTGTAAAGGTATCTATCCCATCTCCCCTGACCCTTCATCCTGACAATCCAAAGCAGAGAGGGTTCCCAATGTAGTGCTCTACTGCTTCTCCACACGAGCCTTTACAAAGTAGTGAGGGACTCAGGAGTGAAGACAAAAAGGAAGAGGATACATTTTTCTATTTGGTATCTGCTACTCGCCCTGTGGGCTTTAATCCCCATCAATAGCTATTTCATGGCCCCCCGGGAGGTAAAGATCTCCTACAGTCAGTTTAAGGATCTCCTGGCAAAGGGGCACGTCAAAGTACGGTAAAGGAATACGGCATGAGTGAACGATTGGGGTTGGTGGCCTTTGAGAGGGAGCGGCAACCTCTCTACCTCCAGGTTCCCCAAATCTCTTGCTCGAAGGAATATAGTGACGAGACCTCCCGGGAAATATACTCAGAGATAAGAAGGGTCGTGGAGGAGGCGCATAAACATGTCAAGGAGATCCTCACCGAAAAGAGAGATTTGTTGGATAAGGTTGCCCACATCCTCTTGGAGAAGGAGGTAATCCAGGGGGAGGAGCTCAAGAAGCTCGTCTCCGAGGCAGCCTAGCATGACCAGCAATCCTATCCCCCAAATCCTTTCCCGGGTCAAGCAAACCATTCATCACCATCATATGATATTACCTGGTGAGCAACTCGGAGTTGCTGTGTCCGGTGGGATTGACTCGGTTGTCCTCATGGATATCCTGGCAAGCCTGAGCGAAGAACTTCAAATATCCTTAATGGTGCTCCACCTCAACCACGGGATCCGGGGGGAGGAGGCGGAAAGAGATAAGAGGTTTGTTCAGGATTTGAGCAAGAGATACACCCTCCCATTCCTTGCCAAAAAGGTCGATGTCCCCGGCTATATGAGAGAGGCATCTCTCTCCCTGCAGGAAGCGGCCCGAGAATTGAGATATCGCTTCTTCGCCGAGGCGATGGAAACCCATAACCTCGACAAGGTGGCTTTGGGCCAGAGTGCCGACGACCAAGCGGAAACCGTCCTGATGAGATTCATTAAGGGTGGGGGAACAAGGGGGCTCACAGGGATACCTTATATCCGGGAGGGAAGATATATCCGCCCCCTGCTCGATATATGGCGCAAAGAGCTCCAAGGATACGCCGAGCAAAAAGGACTTACGTTCGTCCAGGACAGTTCTAACCAAAAGAGGACCTATCTCCGGAACCGGATCCGCCATGAACTACTCCCCTATCTGAGAGAATACAACCCCAACATCAAGGAACGTCTCCGTCAACTTGCCCAGATTATGGGCGAAGACAATCTTTACTTAGAAGAACTGGCGCAGGAAGTGACCGAGGGAATCGTCAAAGGTGAGAGGGAGGTTTCCATCGCCATCCCTCAACTCCTCTCCCTCCCTTCGGCTTTGCAGGTTCGGGTCCTGCAGAGATCCTTTGCACATATATCTTCAGGAACTATCCTGGGATACCCCCATCTGAAGGGGATCTTGCGGATGGTCCAGCAGGGAGGGGGGAGTAAACGGATAACACTTCCAAGGGGTCTTGGTGCAGAAAGGGTCTATGACACCCTCATCCTGAGAACAGGGGGAGGAACAAAAGAGGCACGGGTAAAAGAGACTACCCTCCATGTTCCAGGGAGGACATCGCTAGATGACCTCGGGATGGCAATAGAGGCCACGATTTGCGAAGGAGGGGCCCCCCTTCACCCGAACCCTAGCGAGGCCTATCTCGACTGTGACCGACTGATCTTTCCGCTCCGATTGAGGTCATATCGGCCAGGTGACAGTTTCATTCCCTTGGGAATGGAAGGTAGAAAGAAGCTCAAGGAATTCTTCATCGACCTGAAGATCCCGCGCGCACAAAGGGGAAAAATTCCCTTGGTAATCTCGGGGAGCGATATATGCTGGGTAACGGGTTGGAGAATCGATGAGAGGTTTAAGATCGGGCAAGAGACAAAAAAGATCCTGAAGTTGACAATGATGAGCCTATAATAGATCCTCCTGGGTCCCGCCCCCCTCTTCTTCCATTGCCTCTTCCACCATTTGGTCGAAATCCTCCCCCACATCCTCCCCCAATTCTTTTCCCATTTTCTTCATCCAACGGGCCATGGAGCGAGGGTCCCTCTCATCAAAATCCCCCAAGCGGGAAGGATCAGCCAGACGCTCCCATCGGCCCTCCTCCGAGCGCAAAAAGGCGACTCGAGAGATGAGCTTGGTGAGATTTTCCCCTCCACAGTGCTTGCACAGGGGGCGAAAATCCCGCACCTTGAGAACCAAAAAAGATGAACGACGCCCGCAATTCTCACACCGATACTCATAAATGGGCATCATCCACCTCCTTCGATCCCCGCCTTCTCCAAAAAGAGGGGTTCATCGATGTCGAGGACCTTCAGAGGCTTGTTGCCGATGACTGAGGTGATGATTTTGGCAATAGTATAGGCATTGCCCCGGAGCATGAGCTTGCAGTTATAAAATTTACAATCTTTAATCTGTGTCTCACCTCGTTCCAAAACGATAAGGCAATCTCTAAACTCACAACGGCTGAACTCCTTGCCGTCAAGCTCTATCCTCTCCCTCTTAAACCCTTTATTTTTGTAGTTAATCTTAAACATAGTGGAAATCTGCCTTCATCTTCCGCACTCGCTGGGATCACCTTGGATCTTGGCGACGGCATGGGGCAAGGCCGGCAAGATCACCTCTAAACCTTCCCTTACTCCCTTGGGGCTGCCGGGAAGGTTGATGATAAGGGTCCGCCCTCGCACACCACATACGGCACGGGAGATGATAGCGTGCGGGGTTTTCTTCAGACCCTCCATCCTCATAGCCTCGGAAAATCCGAGTATCTCTTTCTCGATCACCTCCAAGGTGGCATCAGGCGTGACATCGCGCGGGCTGACCCCAGTCCCGCCAGTGGTCAAGATGAGGTCAAGTTCCAACTCGTCCACCCCGTGTAAAAGTACCTTTTTTATCTCGTCCTTCTCATCCGGAATCACGGTGCTGAAGGCCACCTCAGCATCCAACCCCTGTACCATCTGCTGAATGACCTCTCCACTGGTATCCTCCCGTTCACCCCGGTATCCTCTGTCGCTGATGGTAATTACCCCTACCCTCATCATACCTCCGTCTCCTCTCCCATCTTAGAGGGGTCATAGCCACCGAGCTCCTCAATCTGGGCCCGAAATTCCTCTGAACGCAAGACCTCAATGACCACCTGGATTTTGGGATCATCGAAAAGGGCCTCGGGTATTATGAGGTCATATCTCTCTTTCTCCAAGGGCAGGAAGTCGAGGCCTAGGGCCTTGGCTGCCCCATAGATCCCCAACCCTACATCGGCTCTACCACTACCCACTGCCACCGCTACCCCGAGATGGGTAAACTCCTCATCCGCGTAGCCATTGATCAGACTGAGATCTACCCCCTCTCGCTCCGAGAGGTAGTCGAGCAGGACCCGAGTGCCAGAACCCCGCTGACGGTTGATGAATCGGACGTCATCCCGCACCAGATCGGATAAACCTCTAATCCCCTTAGGGTTCCCGGGAGGGAGAATGAAACCCTGCTGGCGATAGGCGACGTGTACAAGCCTCGTCTCTCTTCTGGAGAGATACCGACGGATGTAGGGGATATTGTATTCTCCCGTGACCGGGTCCAAGAGGTGGGAGCCGGCCAAATGGGCATATCCCTTCTTTAGGGCGATAATCCCCCCGAGGCTCCCCACATGGCTGGATGAGAGACGAAGGGAGCGATCCTCTTTCCTGACCCAACTAGCCAACAGGTCGAGGGCGAGATCATGACTGCCGATGATCACCACGGTGTTCTCCATTTCATCCTTCCCGCGCAAAAGCTCCGCCTCCGCCTGGTGACCCTCCTCGATCCCCTCGCTCAGGCGAGGAATGCGAATGATGGCATCGGCCCTGGTGAGAGAGGTAATAACCCCCGCCCCGCGGGGCAGGGGTGTCGCCACAACCCTCTCAGCAACCTTCCCCAACCTCACTCGAACGAACTCCTCCACCCCCAGCTTAGAGGGAAGCCTCCTCGTAGGAAATACCGTTATTTTCTCCCGCTCCGGCGCCGCCATGCCCAGCATGGCGGCCAGAAGGGGCTGAACAAAGAGCTCAAAGGAGAGCGCCGCGGAGACCGGATAGCCGGGTATCCCCACAATGGGCCTCTCTTCTACGACCCCTAAGAGAGTGGGCTTACCCGGCATGATAGCGACACCATGGACCAGTACTTCCCCCGCCTCCTCGACCATGGAAGCAGTATAGTCCTCTGCTCCGGCGGACGATCCGGCGTTAATAAGTATGACGTCGTGCCCAGCTCGGGATGCGGAGAGGATGGCTTCCTTCATCTCCTGGGGGTCATCTCGGACGACGGGGTATGGGACACATTCTCCGCCTGCCTCCTCGATTAAACCTGCCAGGATGGTCGAGTTGAAGTCCACAACTTCCCCCTCCTGGGGGCCCCGCGGCAAAGCCTCCTCAGGGGAAACTACTTCACCCCCGGTGGGAATCACCACCACCCGAGGCCTCTTCATTACTGACACCTCCAAAACCCCTCCAGCAAGCAACGCCCCCATATCTGAAGGGGTGAGGCGATGACCATGGGGGAGGATAAGTTCGCTGGCGACGAGGTCTTCACCCACCGTACGGACGTTCTGCCACGGGTGCGCAGCCCGCATGATCTCCACCCTTGTCGTATCTATCTGCTGAACTTCCTCAATTATGACCACGGCATCGGTCCCTGGAGGGAGGGGGTCTCCTGTATCCACGAAAAAGGCCTCGTCACCTACCTTCAACCTCCGCGGCCGATCCTCCGCTGCCCCAAAGGTAACCTTCGCCTGCAGCGCAATACCATCCATGGCTGCACTGTGATAGTGGGGAGAGGAGAGGCGAGCGAAGATAGGTTCAGCGGTTACCCTCCCCAATGCCTCCTTTACGGGGATGACCTGCTTTTTATCGTATCGGGAAGGCTTAATCCTCTCCAAAAAGACCCCTAAGGCCTCCTCCCATGTCCGCATCCGCAGATAAATGCGCCTCTTCGTCATCCCTTGATCACACCCAAAGGCCTCAATTTCACCACCTTTTTTCCGATACCAGCCCCGTGGACTACCTCCACCACATCGCTCACGTCTTTATAGGCCTCGGGAATCTCCTCCACCATGGTGGCCCGGCTGGCAGCCCGCACATATATCCCCTGAGCCTCCAATTCTTGAGCCACCGCCCGTCCACGGGCAGTCTTTTTGGCCTGATGACGGCTCAAGACCCTCCCCGCACCATGACAGGTGCTCCCAAAGGTCTCCTGTAAGGCCTTCTGGGTGCCGACCAGCACATAAGAATACCTCCCCATATCTCCAGGAATTAGGACAGGCTGCCCAATCTCTCTATAATCATCGGGGACATCGGGATGATGGGGCGGAAAGGCCCTAGTGGCCCCTTTGCGATGCACGCAGACCCGTCGCTGCCTTCCGTTCACCTCATGGGTCTCCAACTTCGCAATGTTGTGACATACATCGTAAATAAGGGCTAGCTGGAGGGTACGGGGACTCATCCGCAGGACCTGCTCAAAGGTCTCCCTTACCCAGTGGGTGATGATCTGCCGGTTGGTAAAGGCGAAATTCGCGGCACAGGCCATGGCCCCGAGGTACTGCTCCCCCTCCTTTGAACGAATGGGTGCGCAGCAGAGCTGTTTGTCCGGAAGCTCTATCCCATATCTCTGCGCGGCCTGAAGCATTACTCGAATATAGTCATCGCAGACCTGATGGCCCAGGCCCCGGGAACCGGTATGGACGATAACCGTCACCTGATCTTTCTCCAACCCCAAAGCCCCGGCTAAGTCTTTGTCATATACCTCGGCCACATATCCCACCTCGACAAAATGGTTCCCCGAACCCAGGGTCCCCAGCTGGGCCCTCCCTCTATCCAGGGCCTTGTGCGAGACGAGATCGGGACCGGCGTTCGGGATGCGCCCTTTCTCTTCGATGTGTTCCAGATCTTCCCAGAGTCCATAGCCCTGGTCCACCGCCCATTGGGCACCTTTCAGCAGGACCTTGCGCTGCTGTCCCTTGTCCAGCTTCAGGTCCTTTCTGTGGGATCCAACCCCCGAGGGGATGTTGGCAAAAAGGCCATCCATTATCGTGTGGATCCTATTCTGAATTTCGGTGCGCACCAGACCGGAGCGCATCAATCGCACCCCTCAGTTAATGTCGTACCCCACCCCTCCGGGGGAAACGACTCCTTCCTCCTCGCTAAAGGCCGCCACCCCTCCTATGGGGAACCCATATCCCCAATGGATATCGGGCATGGCCAGAGAGTGACCAACAATCCCTGGCAGAAAAGCCACATTCTTTACCTGCAGGAGGCTTTGATCCTTCCTTATTTCCCCCATCATTCGTTCATCGGCATAGACTATACCGTCGGTGCGCATCCCGCCTTCGCGCGGTATTCGCCACCGATAGTTATCTATCTTCTCTAGGCGCACAGAACCCTCTCCTGCCATTATGCCTCCCTCCTTTAGATGTCAAAGATCACCTGGCCCTGCCAACGTCCGTCTACCTCCTTTATTTCCAGTTGATGATAGGTGACGGCCTTTATTGAGGTCTTAATGACATGACGACCCTCTTGAAACCCCTCTCCTTTGGCTACCCCCCTTAATCTAACTCCATCGATCTCGGTCACTGCAAAATCCCGAAAGAGGAGGCCTTCTACCTCATGCAGATAGAGGAGTTCGTTGAGCCAGGCGACCATCAACTCCTCTTGCCCCATCCCCTCCACATCTGCCTCCCTCTCCAGGTGCACCTCGACTCTCTCGAGGTCCGTGATGATATCAAAGAGGGCCCGGGCCGCCTCACAGAAGAGCCCCTCCAAATCATCGGCCCAGACCCTTATCCCCATATCGCCCGTATGATCTAAGAGCTCATAACCCATCTTCTGATGATTTATTACAATAAATATTAACACACACTGAGGGTGGAAGCAATGAGGGTGAAAAATGGGGAACGCTGAAAAGGCCTATAGCCCTGACTCGGCTAAGATCTCTGGGACGACCTCCTCGCGGCCTATGGCCATGACATGCACTCCTTGACAGATCCCTTCCTCCCTGACAGTCCTAATCATCCTCCCAGCAATCTCGATCCCCTTCTTTATGGCCTCCCCCTTGGGGGCGGAGGCCATCTCATCGATGAGCCCTTGGGGGACGAAGACACCTGGGACATTCTTGTTCATATACTGGGCCATGCGGGCAGAGGTCAAAAGGATGATCCCTGCTAAGATCTTTACCTCAAAACGGGAAGCATATTCCATAAAGTGACGGAATTTATCCAGATCGTAGACTGCCTGGGTCTGGAAGAACTCTGCCCCGGCCTCTATCTTCTTCTCAAACTTAACCAGCTGCGGTTCCAAGGGGTTTGCCTCGGGGGTGACGATGGCCCCGGCACAGAACTCCACCCCCCCATCTAAGTCATTCCCCCCCAGATCCTTCCCCGTCTCCATCATCCTTATGCCTTGAAGCAGCTGACAGGAATCCAGATCGAAAACCCCCTTGGCCTCTTTATGATCACCGACCGGCACCGCATCTCCCGTGAGGCAGAGGATATTGCGTATCCCCCGGCTATAAGCGAAGAGGAGCTCGGCCTGCAGGGCCAGCCTATTCCGGTCACGGCATGTCATCTGGAGGATGGGTTCTCCCCCCTGCTCCTTGATACAGAGGACTCCGCCGATGGAGGGATAGCGCATCACCGAGCTTTGATGATCGGTCACGTTGAGAGCATCCACCTTTTCCTTGAGAAGGTCGATGTGATGGATCATCTTCTCAAGGTTCGTCCCCTTGGGAGGCCCGATCTCACTGGTGACCACGAACTTTCCCGATTGGAGGATCTCTCGGAAGCGAAGATCCATCTCACTCGCTCCTTTCTTCTATGGGAATGAATATTTTGCCCGGCATAGGGGAGACTTGGTTATTCCGTGGTGGCTGGTACCTGCGCATTCGATCCAGCTTTCCCTGTGCCTTGAGGCGATCGTAGATCAAGGTCCACACGCAATCCTTGTCAGGGTCGATCTCGCATTTACCATTGTTCGTGCCCCCACAGGGACCATTGACCAGCCCCTTGTGACAACTGGTCACTGGGCATAGCCCTCCAGTATCCCCCAGGACACAGTCCCCGCATTGGGTACAGATCTCCTCGAAGAGGCCCACCCCCCGCTCTTTCGCAATGAACAGTGTGTCCAGGGCAGGAATGACCGGAATTTGGAGCTGACGGCCGATGGTCTGCACCCCGAAGGCGCAGGTCATAATGAGGGCTGCCTCCGCCTGGTTAATCGCCTCGTCATGCTCCGAGAGGGCTTCGTGGGAGATCTCATCGCAAGCCACGGGAATCATCATGGTACCCGTGATGAACTTGCCTACCCCTGTGAGGCGCTGGGACATCTCTTCTACCTCAGGGGCGCCACCTGTGCGGCACATAGTAACACACGTACCGCATCCCACGATGAAAACCCTCTCTATACCCTCCAGCAGGGCCACGATCTCCTCGGTGCCCTTCTGTTTAGTAATTGATCGTATCATGGCTTCCTCCTGCCCCGTTCTGTCTGTGCCAGGTAGCTGCTCACGATTCCCGATCGCACCGCAAGCACCGTTTTGCCTCCTCCTTGGCCTTTTCTTCGGTGTACCCCATCTCAATCTCCATGAAGCCCATGATTCGCTGTTCTGCAGGCATTAGGGCAATCTCTACCTGTTTCTGTTCCTCCAGCTCTTCTTGGTCCCCGGCCATCTCTACCTCGTGCTCTACCTCACACTTCTCGTCTCGGATCTCAACCCGGGTCGTATCCCCTCGAAAATACTTGTCGATGGCCAGGGCGGCCCTGCGGCCAGCCGCAATTGCCTGAATTACGGTGGTGGGTCCTGTAACAAAATCCCCC
>CP070817.1:787455-794836 GCA_020344255.1 Deltaproteobacteria bacterium
CCAGCTTTGCGGTTAGCTCGCGCCATCCCTTCCAGTCATCCTCGGCCAAGCCGTCCTCTATCGATATAATGGGATATCTGCCCACAAGATCCTCGTACAATGCCACCATCTCCGAAGAAGTCCTCTCCTTTTTCCGCTCCGCCTGCATGACATACCTTCCTCCTTGAAAAAATTCACTGGCCGCAGAATCCAAGGCAATGGCCACCTCTTCTCCCGGGGTATAACCAGCCTTCTTGATGGCCTCCATTATCACCACCAGCGCCTCCTCATTGGAGCGTAGATCGGGGGCAAAACCCCCTTCATCTCCGACAGCGGTGCTGTAACCTTTTCCCTTTAAGATATTCTTGAGGTGATGGAATACCTCTACCCCCATCCTCAGGGCCTCATGGAAGGAGGAGGTCCCCAGGGGGACAATCATAAACTCCTGTAAATCCACGTTGTTGTCGGCATGTTTTCCCCCGTTCAGGATATTCATCATCGGGACGGGTAGCTGATGTGCATAGACTCCTCCCAGATAACGGTATACGGGGAGGGAGAGATAAGCGGCAGCTGCCTTGGCGCAGGCCAAAGATACCCCTAAAATGGCATTGGCCCCTAAGGCGGACTTATTGGGGGTACCATCTAAGTCAATGAGGGTCACATCAATGCCCATCTGGTCCAAGACGTCCATGCCGATGAGTTCAGGGCTAATCCGTTCGTTCACGTTGGCCACAGCCCGTTGGACACCCTTTCCCAGATATCTCTCCCGGTCTCCATCTCGTAGCTCTACGGCCTCGTGCTCCCCGGTAGAAGCCCCTGAGGGCACGGCCGCTCTGCCTCCAAAACCACTCTCCAAAGTTACATCCACCTCCAGCGTAGGGTTACCTCGGGAATCGAGGATCTCCCGGGCCACGATGTCTAAGATAGCGGACATGGTCAACCTCCCTACTCGTTAAGTAATTTACTGCCGATGTATATATATTGAAACCCCGAAAAACAGGTTAAGAAGGTGGTCATCCAAATGAGATATGGCAAGAGGTCTTTCATAGAATTGCAATGGGGGGTCAAGAGGGCCGCAATTACGGTAGAGATCTGGAAAACGGTTGTTCCCTTGCTCAGGAAGGTGGGATTGATTTCTACCGCGTGGGAGGTGAGGATCAAGATGAGGACACCCAACAAGATGATGACATCCCTGGCGATAACTACTACGGTAAGCCAGCGGGGGATAATCCCCAATATTGCCAGACCGATGAAGGCAGTGGCGAGCAATAGCTTATCGGCGAGGGGATCGAGATATGCACCTATGGTAGTCTTCTGATTATATAACCTGGCAATCAATCCATCGAGGGCGTCGGTAATCCCTGCGCCCACAAAGATGAGCAGGGCTGAAAACAGCCGCTCATAAAGCAGACAGATGGTAAAGACGGGGATGGAGAGGATGCGCAGTATGGTAAGAATGTTAGGTAGGTTCATTTCCCCCTAACCTTCTGCACCCATCTCATCGTAGTCACCGCGATAGAGATCTTTGAAAGTAGTATGCTCAGAGACAAAGGTGAGCTCCACCTTTCCCGTAGGACCGTTTCTCTGCTTCCCGATAATGACCTCTGCCAACCCCTTGCGGTCTGAATCGGGGTTATACACCTCATCTCGATAGAGAAAAATGATGACGTCGGCATCTTGCTCGATGGCACCTGACTCCCGGAGGTCTGAAAGCTGAGGGCGCCTCCCCGGTCTGTCTTCGGCCTTCCGACTCAACTGAGATATGGCGATCACAGGAATGTTCAGCTCTTTGGCCAAGGCCTTCAGGGACCGAGATATCTCCGAGATCTCCTGTTCCCTCCTCTCTACCCCACTCCTGCCCCTCATTAATTGGAGATAGTCGACGATGACCAGGCCCAGGCCGCGATCGGATTTCAATCTCCTCGCCTTGGCCCTCAGCTCTAACAGAGATATGGCCGGAGTATCGTCAATGAATATTGGGGCATCGGAGAGGACACCCGCGGCCATGGTGAGTTTAGGCCAATCGCTCTCGCTCAAAAAACCGCTGCGCAACCGGGAGCTATCCACCCTCGCCTCAGAGCACAACATGCGGATGGCCAACTGCTCCTTGGACATTTCCAAAGAGAATATCGCCGCGGGGACTTGTGAATTGATGGCAGCGTACTGAGCGATGTTCAGACAAAGGGCGGTCTTTCCCATACTCGGCCTGCCGGCCACAATGATGAGGTCAGCGCATTGAAAGCCCGCGGTCTTCCTATCCAGATCTTTAAAGCCCGATGGGACCCCGGTGATCAGTTCTTTCTTCTCATAGAGTTTTTCGATGACTTTAAAGCTCTCTTTGACAATCTCCTTAATAGGCAAGAAGGCGGGTTTGACTCGGTGCTCCGATATACGAAAGATGGCTTGTTCCGCCTCGTCCAGGAAGTCCTCAATTTCCTTTCCCTCCTGGTAACTTTGGGTAACGATCTCCGTAGCAGTGCTGATCAACTTCCTCAGGATGGATTTTTCCTTAACGATCTTGGCATAATAGACGATATTAGCGGCCGTCGGAACGGAATCCACCAAGCTGGCCAGATAAGAGGCCCCCCCTATCTCCTCGAGCTCCTTTGTCTTTTTCAATTCGTTGGTGAGGGTTATCAAATCGAGAGGTTCATTCCTCTCATAAAGGGCGGCCATACAATGGAAGATCTTTTGGTGGGCCTCCCGGTAGAAGTCTCTGTCCTCTAAGACCTCTAAGACTTTGTTGAGGGCGTCGTTTTCAATGAGGATACCACCCAGGATCGATTGTTCTGCCTCGATGCTCTGTGGAGGGACTTTGAAGGAAGCCAAATCTATATCGTCCTTCATCCCTTTCCCCTCGCCTTTTTATTCCTTCACCACCCAAAGCTTTAGCTGGACCATCACTTGGGGGTGAAGTCTTATGGGAACAGTATAGACACCCAAATTCTTTATGGGCTCCTCTAGCTCTATCTTTTTGCGGTCAACAAGCACCCCGTGCTCTCGCAAGGCCCCCTCGATGTCCGAAGAGGTGACCGCTCCGAACAACTTGCCTCCTTCCCCTGCAGGCTTGACAACGGTACAGGAAATTTCCTCAATTCTTTGGGCTAATCCTTGCGCCTCCCTCTCCACTCTGTTCAGTTTGTGCTGTAACAAGCGCCTTTCATGCTCCAAGGTCCTCAGACTATTGGCCGTAGCCATAACTGCCTTCTTCCGGGGAAGGAGGTAGTTTCGGGCATAACCATCGGACACCTTCACCAGATCCCCCACCTTCCCCAAAGAGGGTACATCCTCCACTAAGATGACTTCCATAGCTATCCTCCAAAATCTGGATATCCCAAGCCGTCATGAGGCTTTATGATCATCTCCTCATTACAATACCACATTCCTTTGCTGTGGCTCAACTTTGGGGAAGCTCGTCCCCTCGAGCTCCCCCAAAGAAAAAAATCTTAGCTTATAGGGACTTCACGGGGCGCAACCCCCTGAAGGACAGTTAGAGATGCATGAAGGCCGATACTACTTGGTGGCTTCATTTTGCCGAGAAATATTTTCACGGTAAAATGCCAAATGGGCTATTTGGGTACAGTCATAAAAGGAAGAAGGGCTACATGCCGAGCCCTCTTAATGGCCCTGGTTAGTTCCCTTTGGTGCTTGGCGCAATTTCCTGAAATCCGGCGGGGAATGATCCTTCCCCTTTCGGTAAGGAAATATTTCAACAAGCGATAATTCTTATAATCAATCTTCAGGGAACTGTCGGAACAATATCGACAGATTCTTCTCCTCCTATAATCCCTTCTATAATCCCTTCTTCGTCTCTCCGCTGGTCTACTCATCAGGCCTCCTTCTCACGTCACGTCTCCAACCTTATGGGCGATAACCCCGATCTCTCTCCTCATCCTCCCTTCCTCTGTCTCCCAGCGACGTTGGACAAGACCACCTTCTACAAAGATATTCTCACCCACTTTCACCTTCTGTTTTGCCCACAATTCTGACCTCTCACCTACAAGCATAACCCTAATGGATACATCCTCGAAGGGGAGGGATTTATCTTCCAGCTTTTCGGAGGGGAGACTGAGGGTGAAGAAGATCACCGGCTTCCCTTGAGGGGTGTACCTGATCTCAGGACTCTCCGTCAGTTTCCCTGCTAAGATGACGCGGTTCAAGTAAAACACTACGTCTCCTTTGCAATGACCAACTCCTGATCCTCGGCCGTCTTCTCTTCTGGCCCTTCCTCCCTCTTGGGAGGCGCCACGATCTCCCCTTCCCCCCTGACGGTGAGATAGCGAAGGACCTCTTCCATCAAACCAAGGCTTCCCTCCATCTCTGAAACCAGTTCTGCACCACCTTCAAAATAGATGAGGACGTAATACCCCGTTGTCTTCTTCCTAATCTCATAGGCCAAGGTATTCAGTCCCCATTGGTCAACCTTGAGCACCTCACCACCATGATCGTCGAGCAATTTTTTCACCTTCTCCACGAATCCATCCACCTGCTCTTTGGACATCTCAGGGTCCAAAACGAGCATTGTCTCATACGTAGGCATCACGTCCTCCTTTTGGTCTCCACGGCCCTCAACCTCGAGATTGGGGGCAAGGAAGGACCTTACTCAGCTCGTGCTATGCTAGCGATATAGTTCCTGCCCACCTTGACCTTTACCTTATCTGCAATCTCCAAGGTCAGTACAGTATCCGTCATACTGAGAATGGTCCCATAGAGGCCGCCGGTGGTGATCACTTTATCCCCCTTCCTCAGATTCGCCAAGACCTGTCTGTGTTCCTTGGCCCTTTTTTGCTGCGGCCTGATCAGGATAAAGTAAAATATGGCAAACAGCAAAATCAGGGGGATAAATGCGGCAAAGCCGCCACCTCCGCCCTCCCCTCCACCAGGGGCCATGGCATAAGCAATGTCAATTAACATACTATCTCACCTCCTTCCTCTCCTGAATTCGCTCCGTTATCTCTCCCTCTTTGGGAGAAAAATTCCCGTTCAAATTGGTCCATCTTGTCCTGAGAAAGGGCCTGGCGGATATCCCTCATCAGAGAGTGATAGTAAAAGAGGTTGTGGATGGCATTGAGTCTGTAAGCCAATAACTCCCGGGACAGGAAGAGATGTCTGAGGTAGGCGCGGGTGAAGTTGCGACACGTATAACAGCGGCAGTGGGGATCGAGGGGATTTTTATCTTTGCTATAGCGGGCATTCTTGATATTGAGCTTACCGGAACTGGTAAAAAGGATTCCTGTACGGGCACACCTGGTAGGGAGGACACAGTCGAACATATCCACCCCCATTCTTACCCCAGCGAGAATATCCTCGGGGGTCCCCATGCCCATCAGATATCGGACGGAGTCCTTGGGCAGCACAGAGGCGGTCATCTCCGCTATCTCAAAGGTCACTTCCTTCTCCTCGCCCACGCTCAGACCACCGATGGCATAACCATCAAATCCCATCATCATCAACTGGTGAGCACTTTGCCGACGAAGTTCTGGATATATACCCCCTTGGACAATGCCGAAGAGGGCCTGCTCATTCCTGCTTTTCGCCCCCTTTGATCGCTTTGCCCAGTGAGTGGTCAACTCCGCTGCAGCCTTCGCCTCACTATAGGAAACCGGATAGGGGTGACAGTCGTCAAGGACCATCATGATATCGGCACCTAGTTCCTCCTGAATCCGTACCACCTTTTCCGGGGTGAGGAAATGGACGGAGCCATCGAGATGGGAGCGAAACCGTACCCCGTCGGGCCCTACGTCATGTAAGGCGCATAAGCTCAGGATTTGAAAGCCACCGCTATCCGTTAAGAGAGGACCATCCCAACCCATAAACCTATGTAATCCGCCAACTTCTTTCACCACTTCTGTCCCAGGCCTGAGGTAGAGGTGGTAGGCATTGCACAGGAGTATTTCTGCTCCCATCTCCTTCAGGTCTGCAGGGGCAAGAGACTTTACACTACCCTGACTACCCACAGGCATAAATGCTGGGGTAGAAGATGAACCATGGGGGGTGGATATCCTGCCCAGCCTCCCTTTACCCTTCACCTCCTTCAACAGTTGAAAAGAGAATCCTCCTCCCTTCACATGATCAACATCCCATCCCCATAACTATAAAATCTGTACTCCTCCCTTATCGCCTCCTGATATGCCTCCATGACGGGCCCCTTACCCCCAAAGGCGAAAACCAGCAGGAGAAGGCTTGAGCGGGGTAGGTGAAAGTTGGTGATGAGGGCATCGATCGCCTTGAACCGATACCCAGGATATATATAGAGATCGGTTATACCCCTTTGGGGATGGATCTGCCCATCTTCATCAGCAGCAGACTCCAAGGCTCTCACCACTGTAGTACCCACTGCACATATTGTGCCCCCCCGTCTGCGGGCAGTGTTAATGGCTTCAGCCGTGGAAGGGGGTATAAGGTAAAATTCCGGCTCGAGAGGATGGTCCTCCACCTTCTCTGCCCGGATGGGTTGAAAGGAGCCGAGACCGACATGGAGGGTAAGGGTAACTACCTGTATGCCCGTCTCCGAAACATACTTCACCAACTCAGGGGTGAAATGCAGACCCGCCGTTGGGGCGGCTACCGCCCCTTCATGACAGGCAAAGATGGTCTGATACCCTTCCTTGTCGATATCCTCCGGCACTCCTTTTCTGATATAGGGGGGAAGAGGTATATGTCCAATCCGATTGACCACCTCTCCAAAATTCCCCCGTACCTCAAATGATATTTTCTTCTTTCCCCCAGAGCCATTGCCCATTATCTTGCCCTTGAGATCGGGGGAGAAATATATCTTGGCCCCCTCCTTCAATCTTTTGCCCTTTCTGACCAGACACTCCCATATCTCACCTTCTGAGGGGATTTTCCTCAGCAATAAGACTTCCACACTGCCTTGGGTCTCCTTATGCCCGAACAACCTGGCAGGGACCACCTTGGAATCGTTTACCACCAACACGTCGCCTTCTCGCAAAGAATCCCCCAGGCTGGAGAAGGTGGTGTGGATGATCTCTCTTTCCCCTCTCTTCAAAACCAACAAACGGGCCTTATCCCTCGGTTCAACAGGGTATTGAGCAATAAGCCCCTTAGGAAGATAGTAATCAAGTTCATCGAGCCGCATAACTTTTAAATAGGTAACTAACCACAAAATCCACCCCCTGTCAATCCCTCTGGGATCCTCCTCTCTCCATCAATGGGGGCATTGAATAGGTAATCAAAAAATTGAAAGGAGGGAAAGGACAATCGATTCTCTGAGGACTATCATCTATTTCTAGATCTATCAGAGCTGTCGGGAGATGATCAAATATCTCCTTGCTCGAACTCCCCTTCCCTCCTCACCAGCTTCCGGTAGCGCCTCAAGATAGCGAGGCATGCCTTATCCTCGCAAAGGGATCTGGCCTCCATCTCCACTTCATCATCGTGC
>CP070817.1:794936-803364 GCA_020344255.1 Deltaproteobacteria bacterium
AGGTCCACTTCCATGAGATAGGGGGGGTAGATACCATTATCGATGCAGTTGGCAGCGCATTGGCGGTCACCCATTTCTCCTGGGAAGAGATCGTCTCTTCCCCCCTACCCCTCAGCAGGGGGTGGGTCGAGGGGGGACACGGTCCCCTGCCCCTTCCGGCTCCTGCAACTGTTGCACTGCTTGAGGACGCCCCAATCATTCCCGGCCGGGTAGAGGGGGAGACCGTTACCCCTACTGGGGCGGCCATTTTGACCTCGTTGGCGACTGAATTTGGCCCATTGCCAGAGATGGTGGTCAAGGGCGTGGGATATGGTGCAGGGATGAGGGATCCAGAGGGTGCCCCCAATCTCCTGCGGATCATTCATGGAGTGAGGGAAAGGGAGAAGCGAGAGAGTATATGGGTCTTGGAGGCAGATGTGGATGACATGTCCCCGGAGCTCTTCCCCTACCTCAACCAGCTCCTCCTTGAGGAAGGGGCTCTGGATGCATCTCAGACCCCCATTCAGATGAAGAAAGGGCGCCCCGGATTTACCATTCGGGTGCTCTCCTTCGAGTCGCAGAGGGAGAGACTTGCCCAACTCATCCTCAAGGAATCCACCACCCTGGGGGTGAGGATGTATCGCGCCGAGAGGATGATACTCCCCCGAGAAGAGCGGGAGGTTGAGACCAGGTACGGTCCCGTTCGGATAAAGGTAGCCTTCGACCGAGAAGGCAGGGTTGTCAATCTGATGCCCGAATATGAGAGCTGCCGCCAGGCAGCAGAGAGGGAAAACGTTCCCCTGAAAGAGGTATATCACGAAGCGATAGGAAAAGGGAGAGAGACCATTAAATAGGTGACGAAGCTAGCGTGATAATTTTTTAATAATATGGAAGAAATTGCTAGTCAGAGGGTTGCAGGAATCTAGGAACCGAGGGATCCTGTGAATGGCAAACTTCTTGAATTCTAAACCCTTGAGACATTGTGGTTCACCATTGCACTTGACCACTGAAATCCTTGCCCCGTGGAATAACTTTCGCTATTCCACAGGGCAAGACCCCTCCTATCATTTCTTTTTCAACGATGACTCCTTTACCATGATGCGTCTGACGATCTCTTTTACCTCAGGGTCCTGTAAAGGGCGCAGCGCCTCTGTCATCCATTCTTTTTCCGCCTCATCCAAAACCACGTCCTGATCCCCGACGGATTGACCCTCGAGGGAGGGGCGGGACACCACTCCGATCTGAAATCTGATATCTTTGATAACCTCCCCCCCCAATTGCCTGTTGAGCTCCTCCAGGATCATCCCCTTCATAAACTGGAGTTGCTGCATCCATGCTGGTGAGGAGCACTTTATAAACAGGATCCCCCTGCGCAGAAAGGACGGTTGGGCCTGTTGAGCTACCGTTTCCCCGACCACCTTGTCCCAGATCCCCCAAATGGCATACCCCCTCATCCTGGCATCCAAGTTCAAACTCCGGAGTGCGCCCTTCAGGGCAGCCTTGAGGTTAAAATCTATCCCTCTCCTGTCTCTCCGCAATGCCCGTCCCTCTACATCTCGATCCTGGGGAAGAGGGGCGTGGGTTTGGTAATCTGCAAGCCTTCTGGGAATCCACCCCACATGGAAACCTCCTCAATTCTTTGTTCGCCTACCTTTCCTGGTAATCCCAGCATTTCCCACATCCTCTGCGCAGTAGCAGGGACGAAAGGGAAGAGGAATATCGCCAGTACCCGGAGGACCTCGAGGGAATTATAGAGGATTCCCTCCAATTCCGCCTTCCTTCCCTCTTCCTTGGCCAAACTCCAAGGGGAGGTCTCATCGAGGTATTTATTGAGCGTACCTACCAAATCCCAAATGGCCCCTAGAGCCCGATGGAAGGCCAATTGATCCATAGAAAGACCCAGCTCCGTAAAGGTCTCTTTGACCTGAGCCCGGAGGAATTCTCCCCCACCTGATCCACCTTGGGGGGGAGGGACAAAGCCTTTGCAGTATTTTTTTACCATGGCCAGGATGCGACTGACCAAGTTCCCCAGATCATTGGCTAGATCTCCATTGATGCGCTGAATGAGGGCGGAACGGGAGAAATCCCCATCTGCCCCAAAGGGGACTTCGCGCAACAGGAAGTAGCGGATGGGGTCCACTCCATACTCATCTACCAATTGGTAGGGGTCCACCACGTTGCCCAGGGACTTGGACATCTTCTGCCCCTCCACCGTCCACCATCCATGGGCGAAGATCTTCCGGGGGAGGGGGAGGCCTGCCGACATGAGGAAAGTGGGCCAATAGACGGCATGAAACCTCAAGATGTCTTTGCCGATGATATGGCACTTGGCGGGCCAATATTGCTGAAATCTCTCCTGGTCCCCGGGGTATCCGACGGCGGTGATATAATTGGTGAGGGCATCAAACCATACGTAAATAACGTGACCTGGATCGTTGGGGACCGGAACCCCCCACCGGAAGGTAGTCCTGCTTATACTCAGGTCTTTGAGCTCCCCCTTAACAAAGCTCAAGATCTCATTATACCGGCTGGAGGGCTGGATGAAATCAGGGTTGTCCTCCAGATACCGCAAGAGTGCATCCCGATACTTGGACATTCGAAAGAAGTAGCTCTTCTCCTTTAACTTCTCAGTGGGTCGCCCACAATTAGGACACTTGTTCCCTTCGGCCAACTGAGTCTGGGTCCAGAAAGTTTCACAGGGGGTACAATACCAGTCCTCATAATCTCCCAGGTAAATATCACCCCTCTCCCAGACCCGTTGATAGAGGGCGGTTACGGCCTCTATGTGTCTCTTTTGCGTGGTCCTGATGAAGTCATCATAGGAGATGTCCAGCCTGGCCCAGAGTGCCTTGAACCTCTCTACCACCCGGTCGGCCAGCTCAATGGGGGTTTGGCCACCGTCCCGAGCGGCCTTCTCCACCTTCTGGCCATGTTCGTCGGTTCCGGTAAGGAAGAAACAGTCATAGCCGGCAAGCTGTCTATACCTGGCCAATGAATCGGCAGCGATGGTGGTATAGGCATGGCCGATATGAGGTACATCGTTCACGTAGTAGATGGGAGTAGTAACGTAAAAGGTCTTCGGCAGGGAATTATCCTCCATCAATCCCTATCTCCTCGCCTTTTTCAGCTAAGAAATTCTCCATGGGTTTTTGTTCGCTCAATTTGCGGGAGTTCAACCCCCGAAAACTCCCGGAATAATAACATGAGATTATTCAGCTCATAGCTGATAACTGTGGACCCCTTGAATCCTCCCAATTCCGCTCACCAAAGGGAGGACATCTCGACATTTTTGTCTCAAAAGGCAGGGGTTACGCTCAAAAACAGAACGACCTTGGTCGTCCTATTTTCCCAGTTCTTCGGCCTTGATGGTGACGACCCCTCCGCTATTCAATTCCAACGTGATGGTTTGCAGGAGGAGATTCTGCCTGATCACCTTCCCCTCACCGTACTTCGTGGTGATCCTTTTTCCCACCTTGGGGAGATTTTTCTTCAGTTCTTGGTAGGTATCGACCTCAAAGGAGAGGCAGCACATCAACCTGCCACACTGTCCGGAGATCTTCGCCGGGTTCAAGGGAAGGTTTTGCTCCTTGGCCATTTTGATGGAGACAAACTCAAAGTCATCTAAGAAGGTGCCGCAGCAGAGTGCCTGCCCGCAGCAGCCCACCCCTCCTATCATCTTGGCCTCATCCCGGACCCCTATCTGCCGCATTTCGATCCTTATCTTCAAGTTAGCGGCAAGTTTGCGTACCAGTTCGCGGAAATCGACCCTCCGCTCCGCGGTGAAATAAAATATAGCTTTAGACGCATTAAAGAGATATTCTGCCCCTACTAACTTCATCGGGAGTCCCAATTCTCCTATCAATCGCCGGCAGAGCTCAAAGGCATCCTTCTCCTTCTCTCGAAACTTTTCCCTTGCTTCCACATCCTCCGCCGTGGCCTTTCTGACCACCTCGCGAAAGGACCGCTTAAAGAGACGCAGCCGCTCCTCCCGGGGGGCACTGACGACCGTACCAATGGTGATCCCTTTTTCCGTATTGACCACCACCAAATCCCCTTTTTCAAGTTCCAAATCACGGGCCTGAAAATAGTGCACCCGTGCACCCTTGCCGAGCTTCACTCCCACTAATTTCATCGCTCCGTAGTCCTCCTATTCCCAAGAGAGCAGTTTCCAGCGATAGCTGAAGGTTGCCATGGGCCTCTATCCCTCCCTGGATCTGAAGGAGCGCCCAAAAATCCCGAAGGAGCCCCTCTGTCTCCCGTCGAGGTGCGGCCTTTCTTAGCTCTTCGGTGAGGTCATAATTGAGCAAAGATGCCTCCTCCCCTATTTCTCTGTAAACGATGAGGTCCCTCAGCCAAGATTGCAAGATCTCCAAGAATATCTTCCCTTCCCTATGGGCAAGCTCTTGGGCTACTCTCAATCTCTGTCCTATTGAGGGAGAGAGGGCGAGTAAGAACTCCCTTCTGGCCTTGGATATCTCCTCTCGGTCCAACCGCAGGACCCGGCCCGGGCTCCCTCCGGCCAGGGGGGCGAGGGTATGGATCTCTTCCTCACAAAGGTGGCGGGCCAAGACCTCTCCAACCTCCTCCTGGCGCAAGAGGTTGAACCGTATCCTCTGGCATCGGGAGGGCACGGTAGGAGGTAGGGTCTCGACAGTAGATGCCACCAGAATGATAGTCGTCCAGGGAGGGGGCTCCTCCAAGGTCTTCAAGAAGGCGTTGGCTGCCTCCCTCGTTGTCCGTTCTGCCCCATCTACGATGATTACCCGCCAGCGGGCCTCATAGGGTTTAAAGGCGATGACTCGCTGAAGCTCCCTGATCTGCTGTATCTTAATGGCCTCCCCCTCGGCGGCAATGGGGATAAGATCGGGGTGGAACCCCTTGTCCATGCGCTGGCATGAATGGCAATGGTCGCAGGCATCACCCTCCTGAGTGAGGCAGTTCAGGGCCTTGGCCATATTCAAGGCCACCAATCTCTTCCCGATCCCCTCCATCCCAGTGAAGAGATAGGCGTGGTGCACCTTGCCCGCCTTGATCTCTTTCTGGAGTGTCTGGAGGGGTCTTTGGTGTCCCACCACATCCCGAAAGGCCATCGTTACCTCCGGGCCAAAAGGGGACGGAGGACCTTCCGAATCTCCTCCTGGATCATCCCCTCTTCACCTTCGCCAGAGACAACCTTAACCCGCTGGGGCTCCTGGTGAGCGATCCGCAAATATCCCTCCCTGACCCGCTGGTGAAAGGTATACCCCTCCCGTTCAAACCTATCCTTTCCCTTGGCTCTCGCCATACCTAACTCCACCGGACAATCCAGCAAAATGGTAATATCAGGCATAAGGTCACCCGTGGCCCAACGGTTCACCTGCTCGATCAACCCCACGTCCACCCCTCTGCCATATCCCTGATAGGCGACGGTGGCATCGGTAAACCTGTCGCACAGGACCACCTTCCCCTCCTTCAAGGCGGGCCTGAGGATCTCTGCCACATGCTGGGCCCTGTTGGCCCCAAAGAGGAAGACCTCAGCTAGGGGACTAATCCTCAGATCATCCCTCCCCAGGAGGATCCCGCTGATCCCCTCCCCCAGGGGAGCCCCCCCAGGTTCCTTAGTGACCAGACAAGGGTACCCATCCCCTTCCAGAAATTCCCTCACCAGCCCAATCTGTGTGCTTTTGCCGCTCCCCTCTATCCCCTCAAAAGTCACCAATAGTCCCATTGACAATCCTTCACCGATTGTCTACCATATTGGCTGAAAATCCCTGCGTTGTCAAGGAGATAGGGGTAACGATGAAGATCGAGGTGAAGCTGTTCGCCACCTTTCGCAACCACCTGCCACAGGGTTGCGGCCCTTTCTCATGCCATGTTGAGGTGAAACCGGGATCAACAGTGCAGCATGTCCTCGAGGAATTTAATCTCCCCGAGGACATTCCCAAGATCATCCTGATCAATGGGGTTCATGCCAGGCCCCAGGATGCCCTCCAGGAAGGGGATATCCTGAGCGTGTTCCCGCCCGTGGCAGGGGGTTAAGGCCTCTGCTCCCCCTGTAGTTCCTCAATCTTCTTACGCAACCCTTTCTCCCGCTCCTTTTTGGGCTTCAACTCCAGGGCCCGCTGGTACATGCGCAGCGCCTCTTCCTTTCTGTTCATTTTGCGGTAGCCATCGCCCAGGTGTTCAGTGATGATGGGATCCTCGGGGGTCAGGCGACGGGCCTTCTCCAACCACTGGACCGCCCGGGGATAATCCCCCTTCTGATAGTATACCCACCCCAGGCTATCCGTAATGTAGCCATCCTCGGGCTTGAGCTCCAGCGCCCTCTTGATGAACCCCTCAGCTTCGTCGAGCCGTATCCCCTTTTCGGCATAGGTGTATCCCAGGTAGTTGAGGGCATCGGCATCCTTGGGGTCAAGATCTATTACCTTTTGCATGCAGCGGATGGTCTCATCGTTCTCACCCATCTTGTCGTACACCACCCCCAACCGGAAGAGGGCCTTGGTGTTGGTGGGCTCCTCGGCCACTACTGCCTGGAGGATATCAACCGCCTCTGGGTATCGGGCCAGATCCTCATAGAGGAAGGCAAGGGTGAGGCGCAGCTTCATGTCACCAGGCTTGGCCTCGATGGCCTTCTTCACTACTGCCACGGCCTCATCGGCATGACCCTCCTTCTGGAGGATGAACGCCATATATCTGGTAGCTTCAGAGAATAGCCTCCCCTGAGGGGGGACCTGCTTCAGCTCTGCCAGGGCCCCTTGGGGGTTGTCCATCTGATAGAGGGCTATCCCCAGGTAATATCGGACATCACTATTCTGGGGGCGGGCGGTCAGGACAAACTGGAACTCCCTGGCCGCCTCCTCATACCTCTCCTGCTGCAGGAGGATCAGACCCATCTTCACCCGCACCTTCAGGTTCTCCGAATCCAGGTCTTTGATGATGTGGTACTGGTCCAGGGCGTCTTGGAGACGATCTTCCTTGAGGAGGAGCTGCCCCAGGCGCTCCCGAGCCTGGAAGTTCATAGGATGGGACTCCACGACCTTTCTGTACATCTCCATGGCCTGTTCCCTCTCCCCCTTGAGTTCATAGACTGTTCCCATATCCATAAGGGCTGCTTCGAAGCCGGGGTTGATCTGCAGGACCTGTTGATAGTGTTTGAGGGCCTGATCATAGCGCTTCATTTCGGCGTAGATCCTGGCCAGGTAGTAGAGACCCATCACATATGTGGGTTCCCTCTCCAGGAGCTGGTGCAGGGTATCCACCGCCCGGTCATAATCCCGCATCTCGACGTACAGCGTACTGATCATCAGGTAGGTCTGGAGGTGGTCGGGATCGATCTTCAAGACCCGCTGATACTCCTCCAGGGCTTCTTGATGCCTCCCCACGGCGGAATAGACTCCGGCCAGCAGGTAGTGGGCGGGAAGATAGTTGGGGTCCAGGGCCAGGGCATTCTGACAGGCGGCTATCACCTCATCGGTGCGCCCCTTGCTGTGGAGGAGGGTGGCGAGTTCCACATATAAGACCGGGGAGCGTGGATCGAGGTCGATGGCCTCCTGGTACTCCTCGATAGCTCCCTCGAGGTCACCCGCCTTCGCCTTGCTCCTGGCCACCAGATAGTGATAGAGGGCCTCGGGAGGCGAGGAGACCTCCTCCTCTACACGTCCGACCTCGGCTGATTCAGGGGGCAGGGGGGCGGTGACGTGGCGGCAGCCGACGGCCAGAAAGATCAAACTTGTCGAAAGGACGTAAACTATCCCCTTCTTCATCTCCGATCTAGGGATCTCCCTTCATCTCTGCTCAAGGTATTCTACTATAAATATATGGCTGGAGGCAAGGAAATGGGGGCGAGATCCAGAAATTTTTTTTGATTCCTCGACGACTATCTTCTGATAATTTTTGTGTATATGAACAATATTTAGGTATTGGGAGGGCATCTATGAACAGGTCTACGATACTCATTGACGAGGAATTGATCAGAAGAGCGATGGCTGTGATGGATATAAAGACTACAGAGAAGGCGATAGAGATAGGGCTCGGAGAACTTAAATTTGGTATTGATAGATAACTCCGTCTAAGCTTGGATTAAGGTATCCATCGGATCTGTTATAGGGAGGTTATCGATACCTCATGTTCCTCCTCATATTTTCTCGATGTCGAATAATTGACTCATCACTGGGGGCAAGTTCCAATGCCCTTTCGATTGCTTTCTCAGCCTCTTCGTACATGCCGCGTTTGAAACACAGCCAGGCCAATAGGTCAAAGGTTTGGGCCGTAGGCTTCAAGTCAACCGCTTTTCGGGCCAATTTCAGCGCCCTATCGACATCGATTTCCTTTTCCCCTAGGATCCTTGCCAACTCGAGGTAAGCCGGATGGAAATTCGGATCGATGTCGATTACCTCTTCATAAGCTGATATAGCCTCTCCATATCGGTTCATCATGACATACAATCGACCCAAGTAGTAGCGAGTCC
>CP070817.1:803464-825856 GCA_020344255.1 Deltaproteobacteria bacterium
AGGGATAGTTCCAATAGGCATGTCTTCTTCCTTGTTTCTCTCGGCGGAGACATACCCTATTCCCATCTTCACCGTCATCTCCATCTTCAACTTTGCCCCCTTATCCAGGGTAGCGATGTGGTGCTCTGGATTTACCAACTCCACATCGGCATCGGTAATGATGTCACCCGCTAGGACCTCTCTTTCACCTTCCGCCTCGATTCTGACTGTCTTAGGACCAGGGGTGTGAAGTTTGAAGACCACCTCCTTGAGATTCAGGATGATCTCTGTCACGTCCTCCTTTACCCCAGGCAATACGGAGAACTCATGCAGGCTTCCTTCTATCTTTACCGCCGTTATGGCTGCCCCTTGAATGGATGACAGCAGGATCCTCCTTAAGGAGTTTCCCAATGTCACCCCGAAACCCCTCTCTAGAGGTTCCGCATAGAATTTACCGTAGTAGTCACTCAAGGTCTCTTCATCTGCATCAAGCATTTTGGGTTTGATTAAGGCCTTCCAATTCTTTTCCTTTATTTGCATAGCCTTTCCATTCCCTCCTGAGCTATCCTGAAATTGCTATTTAGAGTATAGCTCAACAACGAGCTGTTCTTGGATAGGAGGGGTGGTCAATTCTTCTCGAATGGGCCATCCCTTGACGATCCCCGTGAAATTATCTTTTTCCAATTCCAGCCATGACGGTACTCCTCGCCTCGCCACCCCCTCTAGGGCCTCTTTTATCCTCTCCATCCCCTTGCTCTTCTCCTTGAGTTTGATGACATCGCCGGGTTTCAGAAGATAAGAGGGTACATTCACTTTGCGCCCGTTGACGAAAAGATGACCGTGGCCTACCACCTGTCGTGCCTCCTGGCGGGAGCTGGCAAAGCCTAGCCTGTAAAGCGTATTGTCAAGTCTCCGCTCCAAGAGGATCAAGAGGTTTGTTCCCGTAATGCCCCTTTGTCTATCAGCCTTTTCAAAGTAATTGCGAAATTGCCTCTCCGATACACCATATATCCTTTTAATTTTTTGTTTCTCCCTCAGTTGGATGCCATAATCGGAAAACTTGACTCGTCCTTGGCCGTGTTGACCTGGTGGATAACCTCGGCGCTCAAAGGCGCACTTATCCGTATAACATCTCTCCCCTTTCAAGAAAAGCTTCATCCCCTCTCGACGACACAGACGGCAAACCGATTCCCTATATCCAGCCAATTTACACCCTCCTTCTCTTTGGAGGCCTGCAGCCATTGTGTGGTATAGGCGTGACATCCCTGATCATATGGACCTTGAACCCAGCGGCCTGGAGGGCACGTAAGGCCGCTTCTCTTCCCGACCCAGGCCCCTTCACGTAGACGTCCACCGTCTTCATCCCATAATCCATGGCCTTTTTTGCGGCAGCCTCGGCAGCCAGCTGGGCGGCAAATGGTGTCCCTTTGCGCGATCCCTTAAAACCCTGAGTGCCGCCACTAGCCCACGCAATGGTATTCCCATGATCATCGGTAATGGTCACAATGGTGTTATTAAAGGTAGCCTGGATGTGGGCGATTCCTGAAGGGATATTCATCTTCGCCTTCTTTTTCCCACCTTTCTGCGATCTCTTAGCCATTACTCCCCCTATTTTTTCTTTTTCCCGATCACTCCCCTACGAGGACTTTTTCTCGTCCTGGCATTCGTATGGGTCCTCTGTCCCCTCACTGGAAGAGATCGGCGATGTCGCAGGCCTCGATAAGAGCCCAGGTCCATGAGCCCCTTGATGTTCATGGCCACTTCCCTTCTCAACTCTCCTTCCACCTTATGGGTGCGGTCGATGATCCCCCTTATCTTCACTACCTCTGACTCAGTCAATTCCCCAGCCCTCTTGTCCAAATCTACATCGGCCTCCTTCAAAATTTTCTGGGACATGGAACGACCAATACCATAGATATAGGTCAGGGCGATTTCCACCCGCTTATCCTTTGGTAAGTCAACCCCTGCGATCCTGGGCAATTTCCCCTCCTCTAACCTTGTCTCTGTTTATGCCTTGGGTTTACGCAGATGACCCTTATGACACCTTTCCTCTTAATGATCTTACACTTGTCACAGATCTTCTTCACCGAAGATCTTACCTTCATCTCACCCTCCCTTTGGTCCTCCCCTCAAGAGGGTTTTTTCCCTCGATATATGATCCTCCCCCTGCTCAGGTCATACGGAGTGAGCTCAACGGTAACCTTATCCCCAGGAAGGATCTTTATATAGTGCATCCTCATCTTCCCAGAGATATGGGCTAATACCTTGTGACCGTTCTCCAACTCCACCCTGAACATGGCGTTGGGAAGGGTTTCCGTTACCGTCGCTTCAACCTGTATGGCTTCTCCTTTGGGCATTGAGGCTCCCTAGCTATTCCTCAATTGCATCTATTATTCTCTGAAAGATCACTTTTATCTCCCCCACCCCATCAATAGATCGCAAAAGTCCCTTTTTTCGATAGTACTCAATCAGAGGAGCGGTCTGCTTTTCGTAGACCTGAAGCCTTGCCCTGATGGGTTTCTCCCTATCGTCATCCCGTTGGTAGAGCTCCCCTCCACATTTATCACATATCCCCTCACTCTGTGAGGGATCAAATGTGATATGATACATGATCCCACAATTTCGGCAAGTCCTCCTTCCGGTCAGGCGTCTTATCAACTCATCCTTATTCGCTTCTATGCTTATGACATGGTCAATCCCCCTCTCCATTTCCTGCAGGGTGATGTCCAGGGCCTCGGCCTGGGGGAGGGTGCGAGGGAAGCCATCTAAGATGAACCCACCACTGCAGTCCGAAGCCTTCAGCCTTTCCCTGACGATACCGACCACCACCTCATCCGGCACCAAGTTCCCCTGATCCATATGTCTCTTGGCCTCTATCCCGAGAGCGGTTCCCTCCTTCCAAGCTGCCCTGAGGATATCTCCGGTAGAAATCTGGGGGATATGGTATCTTTCTATTATCATCTGAGCCTGTGTCCCTTTGCCGGAGCCGGGCGGACCTAATAGAATTAGGTCCATATTTCCTGCCTCCTTTTTATCTGCGACGTCCTTTTATCCTCCCTCCCTTTATGAGGCCTTCATAGTGTCTGGTCAGCATATGGGACTCTATCTGCTGGACGGTGTCCAGTGCTACCCCCACCACAATGAGCAAGGCCGTCCCCCCAAAGTAAAAGGGCACGTTGAACTTGGCTATGAGGATGGAGGGTAAGACACATACCCCAGATATATATATAGCCCCCCCTAGGGTGATCCTGGTGAGAACTCGGTCGATATAATCAGCAGTAGTCCTACCCGGCCTGATACCGGGGATGTATCCACCATACTTCTTCATATTGTCAGCTACGTCTACCGGGTTGAAGACCACAGCGGTGTAAAAGTAGCAGAAGAAGATAATGAAACCCACATAGAGGAGGTTATAGATCAACTTGGTGGGAGTGAGGCTTTGAGCAATGGCCTGCATCCAGGGATGATTTACAAAATTGGCGATGGTAGCGGGGAACATGATGATGGAGGAGGCGAAGATGGGAGGTATGACGCCCGAAGTATTGATCTTCAAAGGCAAGTGGGTACTTTGTCCCCCATACATCCTCCTCCCTATGATTCGTTTGGCATACTGGATAGGAATCCTGCGATGGGACGTCTCCATATAAACTATGAAGGCCACAACAGCGACCATAAGAACGATGACACCCAATATGATGATGGCACCCAATTCCCCTGTTCTCATCAGCCGTGCAGTATTTCCTACCGCAGAGGGCAACCTCGCCACGATCCCCGCAAAGATGATCAAGGAGATCCCATTTCCTATTCCCCTCTCTGTAATCTGTTCCCCCAGCCACATCAAAAAGGAAGTACCAGCAGCAAGGGTGATTACCGTCATGAGGCGGAAAGACCAGCCGGGATTGAGGACCACCAATTCCCCGCCTGCCCCCTTCATCCCCTCCAATCCCACGGCAATGCCGAATCCTTGGATGATGCTCAAGATAACCGTTCCATATCTCGTGTACTGGACTATCTTTCTTCTGCCGATTTCTCCCTCTTTCTGCAAGCGGTCGAGATAGGGGATGACCACCGTTAGCAGTTGCAGGATAATGGAGGCACTGATATAGGGCATGATACCCAGGGCAAAAACGGAGAATCGGCTCAGGGCGCCTCCGGCAAACATATCAAAGAAACCGAGCAACGTCCCCCCTGTTTGGAGGAAAAAGGAAGCGAGGGCCTCCCGGTCGATCCCTGGGGTGGGGATGTAACATCCCACCCGATAGACCGCCAATAGGAGAAGGGTAATTGTAATGCGTCTCTTTAACTCAGGTATCTTGAGGATATTGCTGATTGCGCCCACCTTCAGATTACCTCCATCTTCCCCGCAGCTGCTTCGATTTTTTGTCGAGCTGACCTGGTAAACTTATGAGCCCTCACCGTTAGCGCGACATTGAGTTCGCCATCTCCCAATATTTTCACTCCGTCATAAACCTTTTTGATCAACCCAGCCTGTCGCAGGGCCTCGACGTCCACCATTTCTCCGTCTGAAAAGCGGTTTAGGTCTCTGATATGGACCAGGGCGAATTTCTTTTTGAACACATTCCTGAAACCCCTCTTGGGCAAACGTCTCTGCAAGGGCATCTGTCCACCCTCGAATCCGGGGGGGACACCAGCACCACTCCTTGCCTTCTGACCCTTTGTGCCTCGACATGCCGTCTTTCCGTGACCGGAACCAGGGCCCCTTCCGACACGTTTCGGTCTCTTCCTCGCCCCAGCGGGCGACCTGAGTTGACCAAGCATCTTACTCTACTACCTCCACGAGGTGGGAGACCTTTTTGATCATCCCCCATGTCTCCGGAGTATCCTTCAAGACCACCACCTTGTTCAATTTGGTCAAGCCCATTCCCCTCAGGACTACTCGGTGTTTTCGAGGACGCCCGATGCTACTGCGGATCAGCTTTACCTTCACGGAGGCTTCGGCCATCTTTACCCCAAGATCTCTCCCACCTCTTTACCGCGTTTTTTGGCAATCTCCTCTGCCGTCTTAAGCTGTTTTAGACCCTCAAAGGTAGCCTTGACCAGGTTGTGGGGGTTGTTCGAACCCAAAGACTTGGTTAAAATGTTTTGGATCCCCGCTGCCTCCACCACTGCTCTTACCGCTGCCCCAGCAATCACACCTGTCCCCTCCGAGGCTGGTCGCAAGATGACCTTGCCCGCACCGAAACTCCCGATGACCGTATAGGGTATAGTTCCATTGATAATGGGTACCGGCATGAGGTTTTTCTTGGCCAACTCGATCCCCTTCCGAATAGCTTCAGGGACTTCATGGGCCTTCCCCAGGCCACCTCCCACGATACCGTTACCGTCTCCCACTATTACCAGGGCACTAAAATGAAACCTCCGCCCTCCTTTTACTACCTTTGCCACCCTGCTGATGTGGACGACCCTATCGGTCAACTCTAGCCCAGTGGGATCTATCCTCTCCAATATCACCTCCTTTACCGTGCCAGGGCACGGTATGAAGAAACGATGAATATTTTGCCATCGTTCAAAGTCACTTTCTGCCTCTCTTCAGTGGGGGCGGAAAGTCCCACCGATATATGCCTGTAGCATATCGCTAATGTGTTTCAAAAGGACCCCCTCCCGCAGAAAGACATCTTGGGCTTGTCTCAAAACTCTAGACCTTTCTGGCGTGCAGCTTCCGCCAACGCCTTTATCCTGCCGTGGTAGAGAAATCCATTGCGATCAAAGACTACCTCCGTGATACCTTTCTCCCGTGCCTTTTGGGCCACGAGTTCACCTACGGCCTTGGCCGCTTCTGTGTTGCCCATATTTTTAAGTTGTCCCTTCAACTCCTTAGATAAGGTGGAGGCTGCTGCGAGAGTTTCACCCTTGGTATCAACGATGACTTGGGCGTAGACGTGACTCAAGCTCCGGTATACAGTGAGGCGAGGGCGCATTTCGGTTCCCCTCACCTTATTTTTGACCCTTAGTTTCCTCCTCAACCTTCCCGTCAGTCTCTTTTTGGACACTATTACCTTTCCTCAGGCTTTGGCCTTCGTTGCCTTTCTCCGAATCCCCTCACCGACGTACCTGATCCCCTTTCCCTTATAGGGCTCCGGTTTTCTGAATGCCCTGATCTCAGCGGCTACTTGTCCGACCTTCTGTTTATCAATGCCCTTTACCGTAATATTGGTCTGTCGCTCCACAACCACCTCGATATTTTCTGGAATAGGATAGATCACTGGGTGTGAATATCCCAAGCTCAATTGGAGGGTCCTCGCCTGAAGGTTGGCCCTATATCCTATGCCGACTATCTCCAGTCTTTTTTCAAACCCTTGCGTCACCCCCGTCACCATATTGGCAATCAGTGTCCTGGTCAAGCCATGAAGGGAGCGTATCCTTTTCGCGTCGCCGTTTCGCTTCACGGAGATTATGCCATCTTCGATTTGGAGGGAGATGCCCTCTGGTATGATATGGGTCAGGGAACCTTTGGGGCCTTTCACCTCCAACGTAGATGCGTCCAGCTTTACCTCTACCCCTTGGGGGATAGGAATAGGGTTTTTCCCTATCCTTGACATCTATCCCTTCCTTTCCCAACTACCATACATAGCAGATGACCTCTCCTCCTGCCCCGGCCTCTCGGGCAGCACGGTCCGTCAAGACGCCCTTGGATGTAGAGAGGATGGCTATTCCCATTCCGCTCAACACGGATGGGATTTCATCTTTGGCCACATAGACCCTTCGGCTGGGCTTACTCACCCGTTGCAAGTTGGTGATGACACCCTCCTTATTGGCGTCGTACTTGAGGTATATTTTTAAGATTCCCTGTTTATTGTCGGGAAGAACCTCACAGCCTTCGATATAACCTTCTTGTTTGAGGATTTCGGCGATCTGTGACTTTAGCTTGGAGGATGGAATTTCCACTATTGGCTTTTTGGCCATAATGGCGTTGCGTATCTTGGTCAACATATGAGCTATGGGGTCGGTCATACTCATAGATTTCTCCTCAACGCTACCAGCTGGACTTGATAACTCCTGGGACGTGCCCTTGGAGGGCGAATTTCCGAAGACATATGCGGCACATATTGAACTTTCTGTAAAAGGCCCTGGCCCTGCCGCAAATAGGGCATCTATTATATTCCCTTACCTTGAATTTTTTTTGTTTCTGGGCCTTGACAATGAGAGCCTTTCTCGCCACTGAATTGACCTCCCTAACTCCTAAAAGGGATACCCATAAGCATGAGGAGCTCTCTTCCCTCCTCATCGGTCTTGGCTGTAGTCACGATGACTATATTCATACCCTTGATCTTATCTATTTTATCATAATTTATCTCGGGGAAGATGATCTGCTCTTTGATCCCCATGGCGTAATTACCCCTTCCATCGAAGGCATGGGGGGAGAACCCACGGAAGTCCCTGACTCTCGGGAGGGCCACATTGATGAGCCTGTTAAAGAACTCATACATTCTCTCTTTCTGAAGGGTCACCATGCAGCCTATAGGCATACCGGCCCTTAGTTTGAACTGGGCGATGGCCCTTTTGGCCTTGGTAACAACCGGCCTCTGTCCCGTGATGGCGGCTATCTCTTCCATGGCGGAGTCGAGGATCTTGATGTTTTGAATGGCCTCGCCCAGCCCCATGTTGATGACAATTCTTTCCAACTTTGGGACCTGCATGGTGTTTTTGTAATTGAATCGCTTCATCAGGGCTGGAACTACTTCCTTTTGATACAATTCCCTCATCATTGACATCGCTACTTACTCCATCAAGGCCTATTCGTCAATGGCCTCCCCACACTTCTTACAGATCCTGATCTTCCTCCCATCTTCCAGCGTCTTCTTTCCTGTCCTGGTGGGAAGGTTACATTTTCCGCACAACAGTTGGACATCGGAGATATGGAGGGGGGCCTCCTTTTCCACAATACCTCCCTTTCCATGACTGGCGCCAGCCCGGAGGTGTCGCTTGACGAAATTGAGGCGCTCAATAATCACCGCATTCTTTTCGGGGAGGATCTTGAGGACCTTCCCTGACTTGCCCCTCTCCTTGCCCGCGATCACCATAACGGTGTCGGTTTTCTTGATTGATATCTTGCCCATACTTGATCTCAAAGGACCTCTGGAGCCAGAGAGACGATCTTCATGAACCTCTTCGCTCGCAGTTCCCTAGCTACGGGCCCGAAGATCCGGGTACCAATGGGTTCGTTGAACGGATTGATCAGAACGGCCGAATTATCGTCAAATTTTATGTAAGAGCCATCAGGCCTCCTTGCCCCTTTTTTGGTCCTTACTACCACAGCCCTCACCACATCACCCTTCTTTATCTTGGAGTTGGGTATGGCGTCCTTTACCGAGACCACAATGACGTCACCCAAGGAGGCGTACTTTCTTTTCGAGCTCCCCAATACCTTTATACAACCGACTTTTCGCGCCCCCGAATTATCAGCTACGTCCAAAATGGTCCTCATCTGGATCATGCCCAAACCTTAGATCTCCGGTGTCTTTTCGACGATCTCTTTTACCCTCCACCTCTTGGTCTTGCTGAGGGGGTGGGTCTCCACCATTAAGACCTTGTCGCCGACGTTACATCTATTCTGCTCATCATGGGCCTTATAGGTGGTATAACGCTTGATATATTTCTTGTATATGGGGTGCTGAACTAGGCGTTCCACCTTTACGGTCACCGTCTTGTCCATTTTGTCGCTGACCACTACACCTATCTCGGTCTTTCTCATGCTCCGCCCTTTCACTCTTCCCCTTGACCCCTTCTCTCGCGCAGGATGGTCTTAACCCTTGCGATATCACGCTTGATCTGGGTCAACCGCACCAGATTCTCCAGTTGGCCCGTAGCACGCTGGAACCTGAGGTTAAAGAACTCCTCCTTGAGGTCCTTCTCCTTTTGCAAAAGCTCATCGCTGTTCAATTCCCGCAGTTCCCTGGCCCTCATTATACCTCCCCCCGAGTCACGAACCTGGTAGCGATGGGAAGTTTATGGGAGGCAAGCCTAAAGGCCTCTCTTGCCCTATCTTCAGCAACACCCTCCATCTCATACAAGATGCGTCCTGGTTTCACGACGGCTACCCAAGCCTCTACATTTCCCTTTCCCTTCCCCATTCTGGTCTCGGCTGGCTTCTTTGTGGCGGGCTTATCAGGGAAGATGCGGATCCAGATCCTTCCTGTCCTCTTGATGAAACGGGTCATGGCGACACGGGCGGCCTCGATCTGGCGGCTGGTTATCCACCCACCCTCCAGGGCCTGTAGGCCAAAATCGCCAAAGTTGAGATCTGTCCCTGCCCAGGCCCTTCCTTTCATCCTCCCTTTCTGTTGCTTTCGGTATTTAGTCTTTTTGGGTGCTAGCATCTTGTTTCCCCGTTTAAGGAGTTGTAGTCTCACGGGGTGAGAGCACCTCTCCTTTAAATACCCAGACCTTTACCCCTATCACCCCGTAGGTGGTCTTGGCTTCAGCCAAGCCGTAGTCGATATCTGCGCGAATAGTGTGCAGGGGCACCCTCCCCTCTTTATACCATTCCCGACGGGCCATCTCATGCCCCCCCAATCTCCCCGCACAGGCGACCTTTATCCCCTGCGCCCCCAATTTTAGGGCAGAGATTACACTGCGCCTCATGGCCCTTCTAAAGGCCACCCTCCTTTCCAACTGGAAGGCGACGTTCTCAGCAACCAGCTGGGCATCTATCTCGGCCTTTCTGATCTCCTTGATATTGATGATGATCTCCTTTTTCATCAAGGCCTGGAGTTCGTTTTTTAAGTTCTCCACCTCTACCCCCTTTTTACCGATGACGATCCCAGGCCGAGCTGTATAGATGTTCACTTTTGCCTTGCTCGCCTTGTCTGCCACCCTCTCTATTTCTACCTTCGAGACCCCTGCGTGGTAGAGCTTAGTCTTGATGTAGTCTCTGATGGTAAGGTCTTCGTGTAAAAGGGTGGCATAATCTTTTTCCGCAAACCACTTGGAATTCCAACTCTTGATGATCCCCAGTCTAAACCCGACGGGATGAACCTTTTGCCCCAAGTTAATACCTCCTTTGGTTATTTCTCATCCAAGACCACCACTACGTGACTGGTCCTCTTTCTGATCATGGTGGCCCTTCCCATTGCCCTCGGCATATATCTCTTGAGAGTAGGGCCACCATCTACAGAGATTTTCTTGATCCACAAGGTGTCCACATCCATGTTGGTATTTTGTTGGGCGTTGGCCACGGCTGATTTGATCAGTTTGATCAGTTTCTCCGCGAAGGCCTTCTTGGTAAACGTCAATGTGTTCAATGCCTCCTCTACCCCCTTACCCCTCACAAGATCTGCCACCAATCTTGCCTTCCGAGGTGAGATCCTTACATATTTCGCTCTAGCCGTGACCTCCATCTCCTCGCTGTCCTCTATCTCTTGCCTTTGAGTCTGGTCTTCTTGTCCCCGGCATGGCCATAGAAGGTACGGGTAGGGGAAAATTCCCCTAACTTATAGCCCACCATGTCCTCGGTGATGAAGACGGGGATGAATTTTTTTCCGTTATGCACCGCTATGGTCATGCCCACCAATTCAGGGATTATGGTGGATCTGCGCGACCAGGTCTTGATCACCTTGTCGCTCTTGCTCTCTTTGGTCCTCCCAATCTTCCTCAAAAGACTGGGATCAATATATGGTCCCTTCTTTAGGGAACGTGTCACAGCTTCTCCTGATCAGACAGGCACCGCCTGTCTCTTAAAGGGCCAGAGGCCCGGTATTTTTTGCAGCCCCCTCTCAATGCGACAATCATTTTCTTCTTTTAATAATGTATTTATCCGTGGCCTTATTTCTCCTGGTCTTATATCCCTTAGTGGGAAGCCCCCAAGGGCTTACAGGGTGCCTCCCCCCAGAGCTCTTCCCATCTCCCCCGCCTAGAGGGTGGTCTACAGGATTCATTGCCACTCCCCTTACATGGGGGCGTATGCCCAGCCATCGAGACCTACCCGCCTTTCCAAGGGATATGTTTTCGTGATCTATATTGCTCACCTGTCCAATAGTGGCGTAGCATTCTTGGTGAACAAGCCTTATCTCCCCCGAGGGCAGCCTTATGTGAGCATATTTCCCCTCTTTCGCCATGATCTGTCCGTATCCCCCCGCGGTCCTGATCAGCTGCCCTCCCTTACCTATCTTCAACTCCACATTGTGGATGAGGGTACCCAACGGTATATTTCTCAGCGGGAGGGCGTTTCCAGGCTTGATGTCCGCATCCTCCCCCGCCATGACCTCATCACCTACCATGAGGTCCAGGGGGGCGATGATATATCTCTTTTCTCCATCGGTATAGTGCAATAGGGCGATCCTGGCGGAGCGATTTGGGTCATACTCAATGGCTGCCACCTTGGCGGGAACCCCAGTCTTGTCCCTCCTCACGAAATCGATCAGCCGATACATCCTTTTGTGCCCACCCCCCCTATGCCTAACGGTCATTCTTCCGTAACGGTTTCTGCCCCCGCTCTTCTTCAAAGGGCGCAAGAGGCTGCGCTCGGGTTCAGTATGGGTGATCTCCTCGAAGGTGGAGACCATCTGGAACCTCCTCCCTGGGGATGTCGAATGGTATTTTTTGGTGCCCATGTATCAGCTCTTCTCCGTTTAGGTTCCCTCAAAGAAGTCAATGCGGTCCCCGGATCTTATGGTGACCACCGCCTTTTTCCAATCGGGGCGTCTCCCCACGCTGCGCCCAATCGTTCTGGGCTTCCCCTTCATGGTGGAGACATTTACCTTGAGAACCTTCACCTTAAACAGGCGCTCCACCGCTTCTTTTATCTCCACCTTGTTGGCCTCTCTATGCACGACAAAAGAGACTTTGTTTTCCTCATCCTTGAGGATATTCGCCTTCTCGGTTATCAGGGGCCTCTTGATTATCTGATAGATATCCCTCATGCTTTCAACCTCTCCTCGATCTTCTCAATGGCCGGTTTCAGAATGATCAGATGTTCATACTTGAGAATATCAAACACATTGAGACCATCACATCGTAAGACCTTGACCGACGGTACGTTTCTGGCGGACCTCTCCAAATTGGGATTCTCCCCATCGGTAACAATCAAGGCATTTTTGATCCCCAAGTTCTCCATTATGTTTATAAAAGTCTTGGTCTTTATCTCGGCGGGGGAAAGGTCATCGAAAAGGAGAAGTTTCCCTTCCTGGTAGCGGAGGCTTAAGGCAGAGCGCAGGGCTGCTCGGCGGATCTTTTTTGGGAGGGGGTAGCTGTAGTTCCGGGGGTGGGGACCGAAGACAACGCCACCACCACGCCACAGAGGAGACCTGATGGTACCAACTCGCGCCCTTCCTGTTCCCTTCTGCCTCCAGGGCTTCCGTCCCCCACCTCTCGCCGCGGAACGATTCTTGGTGGAGGCGGTCCCTTGACGCCTCTTGGCCAATTGCCACTTGACCACCTCATAGAAAAGATGGCGCTTAATCGGGGCTTGAAAGATATGGTCTTTTAACTCCAGTTTCCCCACCTTTTCTTTTGCCAGATTGTAGACCTCACAGATAGCCATCATCACTGCCTTTTTAGTCCTTCTCGACTGCCCTCTGTTCTTCTTGGTCAAACGCTTTCGTTCTGGCCTCGCTGATGAACACCGTTGAGTTTGGCGAGCCAGGAACGGCTCCTTTTACCAACAGGAGGTTTCTCTCTGGTTTTACATCCACAATCTTTAAATTTTGTACGGTAACTCTGCTGTTACCGAAACGTCCGGGCATCCTTTTCCCCTTAAAGGTCTTGGACGGAGTAGCCGCGGCACCGATGGCACCACCATGCCTGAAGTATTCATGGGCCCCGTGGGAACCAGGGGCACCGCTGAAGCCGTGGCGTTTCATAACCCCGGTAAAACCCCTTCCCTTGCTGGTACCAGTTATATCGACGAAGTCCCCTACCTTGAAGACATTCAGAGTTATTTCCTGCCCTAATTTGTACTCCCCTACCTCGTCCACTCGGAACTCCTTGAGGATATAAAAAGGACCCTTGCCGCTCTTTTGAAAATGCCCTGATAGGGGACGATTGACCCTTTGAGGTTTCTTCTCCATGAAGCCAAGCTGGAGGGCGTTATACCCCTCTTTTTCCTTCGTCTTGATCTGGACGACAGCACAGGGGCCTGCCTCAATGACGGTTGCGGGCACGACAGTGCCATTTTCAGCGAAGACCTGCGTCATCCCCACTTTTCGTCCGATGATACCCTTTAACACGGCACAGACTCCATCTATAACTTAATCTCCACATCGACCCCGGCCGCAAGCTCCAACCTCATGAGGGCATCTACTGTCTGCTGGGTTGGCTCGAGGATGTCGAGGAGTCTCTTATGGGTTCTGATCTCAAACTGCTCCCTCGATTTCTTGTCGACATGAGGCGATCTTAGCACACAAAACTTGCCAATCTTCGTGGGAAGTGGAATAGGGCCTGCCACTCGTGCCCCCGTTCTATTTACCGCATCCACGATCTCTTTGGTTGATTGATCAAGCAATTTGTGATCGTATGCCTTAAGGCAGACCCTTATCCTGTCGTTGGCCATCCTCCGGCTCTCCCTTATTCCAGGATCTCGGTGACCACGCCTGCCCCTACTGTGCGGCCGCCTTCCCGGATGGCAAACCTCAGTTCTCTCTCCAAGGCAATGGGGGTGATCAACTCCACCTGGAGATTGATGTTGTCTCCTGGCATCACCATCTCCACCCCCTGGGGCAGAGACACCACCCCGGTGACGTCGGTGGTGCGAAAGTAAAACTGGGGGCGGTATCCGCTGAAGAAGGGCGTGTGCCGGCCCCCCTCTTCCTTGGTCAACACGTACACCTCCCCTCGGAAATTGCGATGGGGGGTAATACTGGCGGGCTTGGCCAAGACCTGCCCACGCTCCACCTCTTCTCGTTTGATCCCCCGCAGCAACACTCCGATGTTGTCTCCAGCGCGACCCTCATCCAGCACCTTGCGGAACATCTCCACCCCGGTGACCACTGTTTTGCGGGTGGAGCGGATACCCACGATCTCCACCTCATCGCCCACCTTCACCAGCCCCCGGTCCACTCTTCCGGTGACCACGGTGCCACGGCCGGAGATACTGAATACATCCTCGATGGGCATGAGGTAGTCTTTATCCACGTCTCGCACTGGCTCTGGGATGGCCTCATCTACTGCATCCAACATCTGCCAGACACACTCGTACTCTGGTGCTGTGGGGTCTTGGGAGTTGCTCTCCAGGGCCTTGAGGGCGCTGCCGCGCACCACGGGCACGTCATCTCCGGGGAAGTCGTATCCACTGAGCAGCTCTCGCACCTCCAGCTCCACCAGATCCAGCAGCTCTACATCATCTACCATGTCTATCTTGTTCAGGAAGACCACGATATAGGGCACCCGCACCTGTTTGGCCAGCAGCACATGTTCCCTGGTCTGGGGCATGGGCCCATCGGCTGCTGAGACCACCAGGATGGTGCCGTCCATCTGGGCTGCCCCGGTGATCATATTCTTGATGTAGTCGGCATGACCGGGGCAATCGATATGGGCGTAGTGGCGTTTTTCGGTCTCATATTCCACATGGGCAATGGCGATGGTCAACCCCCGCTCTTTTTCCTCTGGTGCCTTGTCGATTGAATCAAAGGGCATAAAGCTCGCCAATCCCTTCAACTCCAACGCCTTGGTCATCGCCGCCGTCAAGGTCGTCTTGCCATGATCCACATGACCAATCGTCCCTACATTCACATGCGGCTTCCGACGCTCAAACTTAGGCTTCGACATCAGATGACCTCCTTCCTGTTTACTGATGATGACAATTCAGCACCCCCCTTGCGATGAGAAATGAGCGACTCCGTTGAGGCGGAGGGCATAGGTTTATACCTGGAAAATTGCATGGTGTAGTGGGCCCTCCCCTGGGTGAGAGAGCGCAGATCGGTGGCGTAGCCAAACATCTCGGCTAGAGGAACCTCCGACTTTATCACTTGGATCCCCTTGCGGACATCGATACCGGTGATCTTTCCCCTCCTGGCATTGAGATCGCCTATTACCTCGCCCAAAAACTCTTCGGATAGAACTACCTCCAGGGACATAATGGGTTCCAAGAGGATGGGATTTGCCTTCCGGGCGAGGTCTCTAAAACCGAGAGAAGCTGCTATCTTAAAAGCAATGTCTGAGGAATCAACCTCGTGATAGGAACCATCTAAAAGGGTGACTCTTACGTCAATCAAGGGATAGCCAGCGAGGACCCCATGCTGCATTGCCTCTTTAAACCCTTGTTCCACTGCAGGGATATATTCTCTGGGAATGGCCCCACCCACCACCTTGTTGACGAACTCAAATCCCACTCCAGGTCTCAGGGGTTCTAATCTCAGCACGACGTGTCCATACTGCCCGCGCCCTCCGGTCTGTTTGATGAATTTTCCCTCTCCCTCGACGGTCTTGGTAATGGTCTCCCGATAGCTCACCTCGGGGACCCCAACGCGAGCATCTACCTTAAACTCCCGCAAGAGCCGATCAACGATAATCTCGAGGTGGAGTTCGCCCATACCTGAGATCAAGGTTTGTGCTGTATCTTCGTCGATCTTGATCCGGAAAGATGGGTCTTCCAGGGCCAATTTATGCAGGGATCTTCCCAATTTATCCAGGTCCGCCTTGGTCTTAGGCTCTATAGAGACGGAGATAACCGGTGCAGGGAACTCGATGGCTCCCAGGACAATGGGGTGTTCCTTTTCCGATAGGGTATCGCCAGTAGAGGTCTTCCTCAGGCCGACAGCAGCCACGATATCCCCGGCATATACCTCCTTGATCTCCTCTCTTTTGTTGGCATGCATCTTGAGAAGTCTCCCTATCCGCTCTTCCTTTCCCTGAGTAACGTTGTAAACCGTGCTCCCCGCCTTCAGGGAACCAGAATAGATCCTCAGATAGGTGAGGTGACCCACAAAGGGGTCATTCGTGAGCTTGAAGGCCAAGGCGGAGAATGGCTCCGTGTCACTGGGTCGCCTCTTCTCCACTCCACCATCGGGTCTCGTCCCCTCAACAGCGGGGACATCGAGAGGAGAGGGGAGATAGTCAACGACTGCATCCAGGAGGGGTTGAACCCCCCGATTCTTAAAGGCAGCCCCGCACAATACTGGTATCACCTCGTGCCTCAATGTGGCTTTCCTGATGGCCCTCTTGATCTCTTGAGGCGTAAGATCCAGCCCATCTATATACTTCTCCATGAGGGAATCATCCGCCTCTGCCGCCACCTCCAAGATCTTCTCCCGATGTTTCAGGACTTCACTTTTTCTCTCTATGGGTACTTCGATGGAGTGGTATCTTGCCCCCAGGGTGGTGGCATCATAGACGATATTCCTCATCTGCACCAAGTCGATGACCCCGACGAAATCCTCCTCTTCTCCAAAGGGGAGCTGCAGAGGAAGAGGATCGGTCTTTAACCGGTCCCTCATCATCTGGATGGTTCTCCAATAGTCCGCCCCCACCCTATCCATCTTGTTGATAAAGGCGATTCGGGGAATTCCATATTTTTCGGCCTGTCGCCAGACGGTCTCAGATTGAGGTTCAACACCGGCCACCGCGCAGAATATGGAGATGACTCCATCCAGCACCCGGAGGGATCTTTCCACCTCCATAGTAAAATCTACATGGCCAGGGGTATCTATGATGTTGATCCGGTGTCCTAACCAGAAGCAAGTTGTGGCAGCAGATGTAATGGTTATCCCCCTCTCTTGCTCCTGTTCCATCCAGTCCATTAATGCTGAGCCCTCATGTACCTCACCCATTCTATTGGAGACGCCCGTATAATACAGTATTCGCTCGGTGGTGGTGGTCTTCCCGGCGTCTATGTGAGCCATGATCCCGATATTTCTGACCTTTTCCAATGGTATCAATCGAGCCAAGCTGAACAATCCTCCTCACCAGCGGTAATGGGCGAAGGCCTTATTGGCCTCGGCCATTCTATGAGTATCTTCCTTCTTCTTGATAGCTGCTCCCCTGTTGTTAGCAGCATCCAAGAGCTCCGCGGCCAACCTCTCATGCATGGTCTTTTCTGGACGGGCCTTGGCAAACTGGATGATCCAACGGATGGCCAAACTCGTCCTGCGATCAGGCCTCACCTCTACAGGTACTTGATACGTTGCTCCTCCGACCCGCCGCGGCTTAACCTCTAGTATGGGCTTTACATTGTCAACCCCCTGTTTAAAGACTTTTAGGGGATCGTCCTTTGCCTTTCCCTTCATGATCTCCAGAGAGTCGTAGAATATCCTTTCAGCTAGACTCTTTTTCCCCTTCCTCATGAGGGAATTGACAAATTTGACCACCAATCTATCTTTATACTTCGGATCTGGCTGGATTTCTCTCTTTCGTACTACCCCTTTCCTCGGCATCTCAACCTTCCCGGTCTATTTTGGTTTTTTTGTTCCGTATTTAGAGCGAGATTTCCTCCTGTCCTCGACCCCCAGCGCGTCCAAGGTCCCCCTAATGATATGGTAACGGACACCAGGCAGATCCTTCACCCTCCCTCCTCTAACGAGAACCACGGAATGTTCTTGAAGGTTGTGCCCGATACCAGGGATATAGGCGGTCACCTCCATTCCATTAGTCAGCCGAACCCTGGCCACCTTTCTCAAGGCCGAATTCGGTTTCTTCGGGGTGGTGGTATAAACCCTTACACATACCCCTCGTTTTTGAGGGCACCCCCTGAGGGCCGGAGAAGAAGTCTTCCTCTTGATGGCCTCCCGGCCCTTTCTTACTAGTTGGTTAATGGTAGGCATCTGTAACCTCCCCATGCATAAAAGAAAACCCTTTTAAAAAGGGCAGAGGTATTTATCGTTTTGAAGCAGCCCGCGGAAATCCCCTCAATCTATCGGTCTTTCTTCACATTCTCTTCATACAGCCATGGAATTTCCTCGAACTCTTCAACTCATTTTCTTGTTCTCTGCAAAACTTTATATGAATAACAGCTTTAGATTTCCTTGTCAAGACCTCTGAGGATATTTTTCAACCCTTGCTCGGTGCCGCCCATTTCGCCCAAACGGGGGCAAGGTGGGTCAGGGAGAAGGCACCTAATAAAACGCCGAGATAGAGGGTAAAGAAGCGCCACAACAAGACGGATATCCCCAATATGGGACCAGGAATAAGGGGTGAGAAGAGGAGGAAGAAACCCCCCTCCGCCGCCCCACTACTCCCAGGCGTGGGAATGAAGTAGATTATAAGGGTGAGCACGACCTGGATAAGGATGGCCTTCAGAAAGGGGATGCTGACGCCCAGGGACCAGAATATAAGCGGAGCCACGGAAAAATGGGCGCAGAGGAACAATATCGTGACCAGTGTTGCCCCGAGCAAATGCCTTTTCCCGTGCCTCATGTATCCCCTACAGGTGTCGTTGAGGTCATCAACTATAGCTACGAAAAACTCTGTCCACCGTTCGGCCCAGGCTGGTTTAATAAATCGATACCGTTGCAAGAAGAAGGTTACCCTTTGTCCCCAGAATTTTAGCCTTTCGGGGAAAAACAATCCCCCTGCAAGGATCAGAATGGACAAGAGGATGGGGAATGAGATACCGAGAAGCAACCTTCTCAGGGGCCAATGGGGCATCATGTGGGGGCAGAGGATGAGCACCAAGAGGGTGGTGCAAGACAGCAGTATGAGGGTGAGGGTTGAGCGAATCGAGGTGATGGCCATTCCTTTGCCCAGGGAGATCCCCCTTTGGGTCATCATCATGATCTGGGCTGGTCCTCCTCCGCTCTCGAAAGGGGTAACGGCGCAGACGAACAGGTTGACCCAGACCAATTGCAAGCCGAACCAAGTGCTGAAATTGGCTTTGGCCCCCCAGGTGAGAATTCGTAACCGCACAAGATCGAACCACCACATCAAGATAACGGCAATCAGCAGAAGGGAGAGGGGAAGTACCTTGATCTCCCGAAGACTTTGCCATGTCACCGATGAGGAGGAGATGGACAGGATTATCCAGGCAGCTGCCACGCTGATGGAGATAAAGGCGATGATCCCTCTTTTCGTTATGATAGGTCTCTGTCTCACAAGGCTATTTTCCCCATAATTACACTGTCAATTGCCATGAAAATCACCCGTACCAAGACCACATCCCGCCGCCCTGCTTCTCGATGCTGGTTCGAAGATTCCAGGGATGAAGAGTCTCAGGGTAGATGTACATGGCTCCCTTTTGTGGCAGCAATTCAACACGAATGGGCTTTCTATGCGGTCGTCTCGTCATAACTATGTGGCGATCTGTCTCCTTCCAAGGAGGATTTTCTGCCGCAGGGCCATTACGTTATAGGCCATAATCTGATTAAAATCAAGAGGTTTTCCCGCGAAAATACTCGGGGCAAGAGTAGGCTTCTGCCCTATTTCAGCCTTAAAAAATTTTCAGCTTTATTGGAGGGATCTCAACCCTCAACGGAAAGGTGGACCGAGGACTGGGAAATTTTCGCGGGCGTGGGGCGAAGATAAGCCGTTGCCATCCTTTACACAGGGTAGGGGTATCACGGCCAATAGGGAAAGAAGTTGTACCATTGATCTGGATATTCCCCAATATACTTTTCAAAGATCCTCACTAACTCGGCCATACCCCGCCTGATCCCCTTTTCTCTCTCTTCTCGAGAGAGGTTCTGGAAGTAGACAGGATGTTCAATAATACCCCGGTATTTATTTCCTTTTCTCAACACGACAAAGACAGGCAAAACCGCAGCTCCCGTGGCCATGGCCAACGTAGCCACTCCCATGGGAAAGCGGGTTTTGCGTCCGAAGAAGTTCAGATCAATAGTGTTGGCCTTTCCCGGGCGATCTCCCAACATGGCCACCACCTTATTTTTCTTCAGGAGCTTTACCACCTCGAGAATAGCAGCGGGGGTTGGGTTCTCGGGGTCTATATAGATGTTTTTAATCCCCTTTCTTGTCCTCATCCACTCCCGGAAGGCCTTGATATCAGGATTGATCTCATCCAGGGTAAGGACATAGAGATCACAACCCTTGAAGGCGAGCAGTAACCCACCCAGCTCCCAATTGCCCAAGTGAGGGGTGACACAGATAACCCCCTTTCCCCTCTTCAGGGCTTCAACCATATGTTCTTGTCCCAATTCCCTCTCCACCATTCTTGTCTTAGTTTCAGCGGTCAAGCGATGCATAACCATATAGTCGAGGAGATATTGTCCGTAGTTCCGAAATGTGCGTCTAGCGAGGGTCGTTATCCTCCTCTTATCCCACCTTTGGCCTCCGATCAGACTCAGGTTTGTCTTCACCGCCCTCCTCGTCTTGGACATGAGGAGGTAGAAAACGTCCCCAATAGAAAGGGTAAAGATTCTCTGGAGTGGACGAGGTATAATGGTGGCGAAGAGATAAAACCAAAAGATGAAGAAGAACCTATTGAGGAAGCTTCCTCTTCTCACGTTTACTTGCCCCAGAAGTAATCTCGGATAAACCTCAACAGCGTTCCCAACCCCAGTTTATGCCTTTTGGCGACTCGCCAAACGTCCTTCATTGCCTTCTTGGAACGCGTGTAGTAGAGGAGGTTTGCCTTCAACAGTAGCCATTCCATCCTGATAAAGGAGAGATATTTATGCCGATATACTAGATGCTGGGAGTCATAGAAGGGCCAGTGCCGGGTCCAGATCATCTCTTTTAACTGTTCATAGATGGCAGTACCTGGGTAGGGGGTGAGGATGGAAAACTGGGCCACATTGGTGTCCAGCCTCTTCGCGAAGCGGATGGTCTCATGGATATCTTCCACTGTGTCCATGGGATTCCCCAAGATGTAGCTGGCGAATATCTCAAACCCATGTCTTTTGAGGAGGCCTATTGCCTTTGTCACCATATCCAGATCCATTTTTTTCCCGAGATCGGCAAGGGTTTGTGGGTTGGCACTCTCCACCCCTAAATAGATGGTTCTAGCCCCCGCCTTTTTCATCACCTCCAACATCTCCTCGTTCTTCACGATCTCTTCTACCCTCGAAAAGTTCCACCACCAGATATCAAGTCCTTTCCTGATGATTTTCTCCGAGATGGCCACCACCCTCTGGGGGGAGAGGGTGAAGTTGTCATCGACAAAGGCAACCGCTCCAAAGCCATATGTATAATGGAGTTCCTCTAATTCCTCCACCACCGATACTGGACTTCTAGCCCTCCACCTTGTGCCGAAAAAGCTGGAGGAGGAGCAGAAGTTGCAGTTTACCGGGCATCCCCTGCTGGTTACTGCGGGGGTGATATCCCGGTTGCCGAATTTGGTCCTGCGATAGAGATCCATATCTAACAGGTTGCGAGCAGGCAACGGCAGGGAGTCAAGGTCTTGGATGAAAGGACGGGGCGGAGTCCTGACCACCTCCCCGTCCCTTTGAAAGCTGAGCCCTTTTACCCCTTCCCAGTCTTTTCTCCCTCCCTCCAGTCCCTTAACCAGTTCCAGCAGGGTTACCTCCCCTTCTCCATGGATGATGAAGTCCACCCATCCGCTACCCAGGACCTCCTCATCGATATAACAGGTGTGGGGTCCTCCCATGACCACTGTGCAGCCCGCCTCTTTTGCTCGGCGAGCGATCTCCATGGCCTTGAGGTGGCGTGTGGTATCTGTGGAAATACCCACCAGGCCATAGTTGGAATACCTGGGTCTTTCTCCGGGGGTGCAGAAATCCCTTATCTCTACGTGATACCCTTCCCTCTCCAGGTAGGCCCCGAGATAGAGAGGCCCCATGGGGGGAAAATGGACCCCTACTGCCCGGAGGATCCCGGCGTTGGCTGGATTTACCAATAAGATGGTCATCTTTCTCTCGTATGAAAGGCGTCGCTGAATTTGCCACACCTGTCGCCCCAACAAGCGATGACATCTCCCTCCATGATTAACTCTATCACCTCACAACTGTTCCCACAGCCGTCACATTCATGGCTGCGAGTGGAACACTCACTGTTGGCTATATCGAAGCCCTTAAATTTGGTGCGAGACATGGCAGCTCGGCGGGTGAGCTTGGCGGCCCCCAGGGCCCCCATAACCTCAAAGTGGGGGGGTACAACCAGAGGGAGGCCTAACTCATCTTCAAGGGCCTTCTGTATACCTGGATTGAATGCAACTCCACCTTGAAACACCAATGGGGGGAGGAGATCTTTCCCCCTGCCTACGTCGTTGAGATAGTTCTTGACCAGGGAATTGCAGAGACCGGCCACGATCTCCTCAGTTTGAAAACCCAGTTGTTGTTTGTGGATCATATCGGTCTCGGCAAATACGGTGCACCTACCCGCTATCCTCACCTTCTTTGTCGCCTTGAGGGCCATTTTGCCAAAGTCCCCCACAGAGATCCCTAGCCTGGCGGCCTGCTGATCCAAGAATGAACCAGTTCCTGCTGCGCAGACGGTGTTCATGGCAAAGTCCAACACCACGCCCTCGTGCAATATGATGATCTTGGAGTCCTGGCCTCCAATCTCGATGATGGTCCTGACTTCGGGAAGGAAATCGATGACCGCCACAGCATGAGC
>CP070817.1:825956-834292 GCA_020344255.1 Deltaproteobacteria bacterium
CCTTCATACCGGACAACCCCAGAAAGCCCTATGACATGCACCAACTCATCAGGATGGTAGTAGACGACGGCACGTTCTTGGAGGTCCACAAACACTTTGCCCAGAATATCATCGTCGGCTTCGCCCGTCTCGATGGCATGTCCGTAGGTATTGTGGCCAACCAGCCCAATTGCCTCGCTGGCTGTCTGGACATCAACGCCTCGGTGAAGGGAGCACGCTTTGTGCGTTTCTGCGATTGCTTCAATATACCCCTGATAACCTTCGTGGATGTGCCCGGTTTTCTTCCCGGCACGGCTCAGGAATTCGGCGGTATCATCAAACATGGGGCCAAGCTCCTTTACGCCTTCTGCGAAGCTACGGTCCCGAAGGTGACGGTGATCACCCGCAAGGCCTACGGAGGGGCCTATGATGTGATGTCCAGCAAACACATCCGAGGGGACATCAACTATGTCTACCCCATCGGTGAAATCGCCGTCATGGGACCTGAAGGGGCGGTCAACATCGTCTTCCGCAAGGATATAGAACAGGCCGAAGACCCCGAGGAGACCACGAAGAAACTGGTAGATGGATATCTGGATAAGTTTGCTAGCCCCTATAGGGCAGCGGAGCTCGGATATGTTGATGAGATCATCGAGCCTGAGGAGACCAGGCCGAAATTGATCCGAGCTCTGGAGATACTCGAGAACAAGGTGGACACGAACCCCACGAGAAAACACGGGAATATCCCTCTCTAAGAGACAGCCGAAAGATATGCCGCTACGAGGCGTTACCATAGTGGATCTGACCCGGCAGTTGCCGGGGCCCTTTTGCACCCAGATCTTGGCCGATTTTGGGGCGCAGGTCATCAAGGTGGAGGCACCTGGGGGAGATCCCAGCAGGACTCAAGGGCCAAAGCTTCGTCGAGAATCTGCCTATTTCTTGGGTGTAAATAGAAATAAGCGGAGTCTGGTCCTCAACCTCAAGGCGGACGGAGGAAGGGAAATCTTCCTCCGCCTGGCCGAAAAGGCGGACATCATCCTCGAAGGCTTCCGTCCCGGGGTGATGGAGAGATTGGGCATCAGTTACAAGGAGGTAGCGAAGATCAACCCCAGGATCATCTATTGCTCGCTCTCAGGATATGGGCAGGATGGCCCCTATCGCAACAGGCCCGGCCACGATATCAACTACATAGCACTGGGCGGGATTTTAGGGGTCACCGGGAAGCGGGGTTCCCCTCCGGTGATCCCAGGGGGACAAATCGCCGATCTCACCGGCGGGTTTTTGGCTGCCCTGTCCCTCATGTTGGGGCTCTGGGCCAGGGAAAAAACTGGGAAGGGGCAGTACATAGATGTGGCCATGCTGGATGGGGTGCTCTCTTGGCTCCCTTTATACTTAGGACAATACATGGCTGAGGGGAAAATACCTCGGAGAGGCGAGATGCTCCTCAATGGCGGTTATGCCTGCTACAACGTCTACGAAACCAAAGACGGTGCCTATATGACCTTAGGTGCCTTGGAGCCCCACTTCTGGGAGGCCTTTTGTAAGGAGGTGGGGAGGGATGATTTAATAGCCGACCATTTTACACCAGGAGAGAGGCAGGAGGAGATGATCAGACAGGTTCAAGGGATATTCCTGCAGAAGACGCAAGAGGAGTGGATTAAGATTTGGGAGACAAAAGATGTCCCTTGTGAACCTGTCCTCTCCTTAGAGGAGGTCATCGCCCATCCCCAAGTCCTCTCCCGGCAGATGGTAAAAGAGGTGACCCACCCCACCGAGGGCAGGATACGGCAACTGGGAATCCCTATCAAGCTCTCGGACACCCCTGCCGAAATTCGCACCCCCCCTCCCCTTCTCGGTGAACACACAGATGAAATTCTCCGTGGGCTTGGTTACTCGCTGCAGGAGATAAAAAGATTGAGAAAAGAAGGTGCTATCTAAGGAGTGACGAATATGAAGAGTAAGGTCAACCTGAGGGATGAATATGCGCGCTGGGAGGAGACCACTCTCAAAAAGGTCTTGGAGCGATCAGCCGAACGCAGGGAATCATTCAAGACCACCTCGGACATCGATCTTAAGCGAGTCTACATGCCCTTTGATACGGAGGGACGTGATTACATGCAGGAAATGGGGCTTCCCGGAGAATACCCCTTCACTAGGGGCGTTCAGCCCACCATGTACCGGGGAAGATTCTGGACTATGCGCCAATATGCTGGCTTCGCCACTGCCGAAGAGACCAATCAGAGGTACAAATACCTCTTACGGCAAGGGCAGACGGGCCTAAGCGTGGCCTTTGACCTCCCGACCCAGATTGGCTATGACTCTGACTATCCCCTCTGTACAGGCGAGGTAGGAAAGTGTGGGGTGGCCATCGATTCCCTCGCGGATATGGAGATCCTCTTCGATGGGATACCCTTGGATAAGGTGAGTACTTCCATGACTATCAATGCCACCGCTGCTATGCTCTTGGCCATGTATATCGCCGTGGCCCATAAACAGGCGGTCCCCATGGATCAGCTGAGGGGTACCATCCAGAACGATATCCTGAAAGAATACACGGCCAGGGGCACCTATATCTATCCTCCAAGGGAGTCCATGAGGATCATCACCGATATCTTTGCCTTTTGCGGTGAACACCTCCCTCAATGGAATACCATCAGCATAAGTGGGTATCACATTCGGGAGGCAGGCTCTTCGGCAGTCCAAGAGGTGGCCTTCACCCTGGCCGATGGTATCGCCTATGTGGAAGCAGCCATTGAGACGGGGATGGATGTGGACTCCTTTGCCAGCAGACTATCCTTCTTTTTCGGGGCACATAACAACTTTCTGGAAGAGATCGCCAAGTTCCGGGCAGCCCGAAGGATGTGGGCCAGAATTATGCGGGAGCGTTTCGGGGCCAGGAAGCCATCTTCCTGGATGCTCCGCTTTCATACCCAGACGGCGGGCTGCACCCTCACTGCCCAGCAACCGGCAAACAACGTCATCCGGGTGGCCTTTCAGGCCTTGTCTGCCGTGCTCGGGGGGACCCAATCCCTTCATACAAACTCCCGGGATGAGGCCTTTGCCCTCCCCTCGGAGGAATCGGTCACCATCGCCCTCAGGACCCAGCAGATTATCGCCTACGAAAATGGTGTTGCTGACATTGTGGACCCCCTAGGGGGATCCTACGCCATAGAGGCCCTCACCGACCAGATCGAGGAACGGGCCACCGAGTACATTCACAAGATAGACGAGATGGGAGGGGCTATCAAGGGGATAGAGTCCGGCTTCATGCAGAGGGAGATCGCCGATAGCGCTTATAGATATCAAAGGGAGATCGAGGAAAAAGAAAGGATTGTTGTGGGTCTCAATGAGTTCACGGCGGAGGAGACACCCTTTGCCGATATCCTGCAGATAAGGCCAGAGGTGGAGCGATATCAAAAGGAAAAGCTGAACAGGGTGCGAGGCAAAAGGGATTCGAAAAAGGTCCAGGATTCCCTGAACAGACTAAGAGAGGCTGCTCAGGGTACGGAGAACCTCATGCCTTACATTCTAGAGGCGGTCAAATGCTATGCCACCTTGGGGGAGATCGCTGATGCCATGAGAGAAGTTTTCGGAGAGCACCGTGAGCATACGACCATCACCTAATGGAGGTTGTTTATGAGTAAGAGGACGATCCGAGTTTTGATTGCCAAGCCGGGGTTAGATGGACATGATCGGGGGGCCAAGGTGATCGCCAGGGCTCTGCGGGATGCCGGGATGGAGGTCATCTATACCGGTATCCGCCAAACCCCTGAACAGATCGCCGTCACAGCCATCCAGGAAGGGGTAGATGTGGTGGGGCTAAGCTGCCTCTCAGGGGCCCATAAGCAACTGTTTCCTGAGGTGGTTCAACTGTTGCGACAAAAAGGGGGAGGTGATATTATCGTCATCGGCGGAGGTATCATCCCCTACGAGGATATCCCTATCCTCAAGGAGGCGGGGGTCGCAGAAGTATTTCAGCCTGGAACTCCCATCGAAGAGATCATCCGATTCATCAGCTCGAGGCTGGGAAACCGGAACCGAGGTCATTAACGAGAGGGAAGGAGAGGTTATGATTGAGAGGATCCACCTATTGCAGTCGCTGTTCCTCATGTGGAAGAAGCGGCCCGATTCTACGAGAAGATCCTCGGTCTGAGCCTGGAAGAACTGGAGGTCATGGAAGGGATGGATACCACGCTAGGCTTTTTCTCAGTCGGCGAGAGCAATATTGAACTAGTAGAACGCACTAAGGAGGAGACGGGCCAGGCGAAATTCTTGGCCAACTGGGGCCCCGGCATCCACCATATTTGCCTGGAGGTCGACGATATTGGGGCTGAGCTGAAGTCTTATAAGGAGAGGGGAGCGAGACTCATAGATGAAACTTCCAGGATGAAGGTGGGCTTCATTCACCCTCAGGCTGCTGGTGGGATTCTCATTGAACTGTGCGCACTCCCGAAGGAGGACAGGTAGGGAAATGGAGCCAAAGGAGCTCGATCTGGTCAAAGGTAACGAGGCCCTGGCCATGGGGGCTATAGATGCTGGATGCCGGCTCTACTTTGGATACCCCATTACCCCCCAGAACGACATCCCCGAATATCTATCCAAACACCTCCCCTTACTGGGAGGGGAGTTCATCCAAGCTGAGAGTGAAATCGCCTCCATAAATATGGTCCTGGGGGCGGGAGCCACAGGCACCAGGGCCATGACATCTTCCTCTGGTCCAGGAATATCCTTGATGCAGGAGGGTATCTCCTATATGGCCGGAAGCGAACTCCCTGGGGTCATCGTAAACATCTCCCGCAGTGGCCCTGGCTTGGGAGGCATAGCCGCCTCACAAGCAGATTATTTCCAAGCCACCAGGGGGGGTGGCCACGGGGACTATCGGGTATTGGTCTTAGCTCCTTGCTCCGTGCAGGAGATGTATGATCTCACCATCAGGGCTTTTGCGTTGGCCGACAAGTATCGCAATCCAACCCTGATCCTGGGAGACGCCATCATTGGCCAGATGAAGGAGCCCCTGGTAAGGAGGACCCTGGAGGGCCAAGAACTTCCGAAGGAATGGGCCCTCAGGGGCGCGAAAGGGAGGAAGAGAAATATCCTCAAGTCTCTCTATTTGGGGGAGGGTGAATTGACACAACATGTCTGGAAGCTCCACCAGAAATACGAACGTATGAAAGAGGAAATCGTCTATGAGGCCAAGGACTTGCAAGATGCCCAATTGGTGGTAGTAGCCTTCGGGAGCGTGGGGAGGGTGGCAAAAACGGCCACCGAAATGGTGCGGCAGGGGGGGTATCCAGCGGGCCTCATTCGCCCGATCAGCCTCTTCCCCTTCCCCGAGGAGATCATCTGGGAGACTTCCAAGAGGGCTAAGGATTTTTTGACCATTGAGCTCAACACCGGCCAAATGGTTGAGGACGTCAGGTTGTCGGTGACCCCAGACACCCGGGTCCACTTTTACGGTAAGCCACCTGGCTCCTTCCTGACACCGGAAGAGACCGCGGAGGTCATCTTGTCCTACATGAAGTAGGAATGAAGATGAAGGTCCATGAGTATCAGGCGAAGGAATTATTTCAAGAATACGGTATCCCTGTTCCCCGGGGGAAGGTGGCTAAGACCCCCGAGGAGGCCTTCTACGTCGCCCGAGATATCGGCACCAGCCCCATAATCCTCAAGGCACAGATACACGCCGGCGGTCGAGGCAAGGGGGGAGGGATAAAGGTTGTCCACGATGTACACGAGGTGGAAGCCGCCGCTTCTCAACTCTTAGGGATGAGGCTGATTACCCTTCAAACCGGGCCTGTGGGAAAATCGGTGGAGGCCCTCTTGGTGGAGGAAGGACTGGATGTCCAAAAAGAAGTCTATGTGGGAATCGTAGTCGATAGGTCTCGGGCCTGCCCTGTCGTCTTGGCCAGTGGAGAAGGGGGGATGGAGATCGAGAGAGTGGCCGCCGAAAGCCCGGAGAAGGTCTTCACCGAAACGGTAGACCCTGGAGTGGGCCTGCGCCCTTTTCAGGCCAACAGGATCGTCTTTGCCCTAGGGATGGATCCTTCTTTGGCGAGGAAGGCCAGCGGGGTTATCTTGAACCTCTACCGTCTCTTCACCGAAAAGGACTGCTCCTTGGCGGAAATCAACCCCTTGGTGGTGACGGATGGAGAATTGGCCGCCCTGGACGCCAAGTTAAACTTCGACGATAATGCTCTTTATCGACATCCGGAGATATCCGCCTTGCGAGATACCTCTCAGGAGGACCTTTTGGAGGTGGAGGCATCGCAGCACCACTTGAACTACATCAAATTGAAAGGGAATGTGGGCTGTATGGTAAACGGTGCTGGCTTGGCCATGGCGACGATGGACCTTATCAAGTTGGTCGGCGCCGAGCCTGCCAATTTCCTTGATGTGGGAGGGGGGGCCACCGTAGATATGGTCAAGCAAGGGCTACGGATCCTCCTCTCTGATCCTGACGTTTCGGTGATCCTCATTAACATCTTTGGCGGCATCCTCCGTTGCGATACCCTGGCCCGTGGCGTAACCGATGCGGCCAAGGAGCTGGAGATAAACCTCCCCATAGTGATCAGGTTGGAGGGGACTAATGTAGAACTGGGGCGTCAGATCTTGGCCGATTCCGGTCTCCGTTTTACCGTCGCCCAGGGAATGGGGGATGCTGCTCAGAAGGTGGCGGAAATCTTGAGCGAGCGATAAGGACGGGCGGTGAGCATCATTGTTGATGACAATACCAGGGTAGTGGTCCAGGGGATCACCGGCACCGAGGGGACATTCCATACCAGACAAATGGTGGAGTATGGGACCAAGGTGGTGGCAGGGGTAACCCCGGGCAAGGGGGGACAAAAATTGGATGGAGTCCCCGTCTTCAATACGGCTCAAGAGGCCGTGGAGGAAACCGGTGCCAATTCCTCGGCCATATTCGTCCCCCCTCCCTTTGCCGCAGATGCCATCATGGAGGCGGCCGAGGCAGGCGTTGAGGTTGTCGTCTGCCTCACGGAAGGGATCCCCACCTTGGACATGATCGCTGCTCGGCAGTACCTGAAGGGGAAAAATACCACATTGATCGGCCCCAATACTCCGGGAATCATTTCCCCAGGGAAGTGCAAGATCGGGGTAATGGCCGGTTACATCCACAGGGAGGGGAAGGTGGGAGTGGCTTCCCGGAGCGGGACCCTCACCTACGAGGTGGTCGACCAACTCAGTAAATTGGGGATAGGCCAATCCACCTGCGTGGGGATCGGGGGGGATCCCATCATCGGCCTCTCCTTTCTGGACATCATCCATTTGTTTGAGGCAGATTCAGGAACCGATGCGGTGATCATCATTGGCGAGATCGGTGGCAGGGCAGAGGAGGAGGCCGCTCACTATTTTCGTCGGCAAATGACCAAGCCAGTGGTCGCCTTCATTGCGGGGATAACCGCTCCTCCAGGCAGGCGCATGGGGCACGCCGGAGCCATTATCTCAGGAGGGGTAGGGAGTGCTCAGGAGAAGATCAATACCTTAGAGGAGGCTGGTATCACAGTGGTCAAGAGCCCTGCCGAAGTGGGGTGTACCGTGGCCGAGACTATGGAGAAGAAGCGATGAAAAGCGTCTTTCAACGCCCGAAGAGCCTTACTGAAAAACCCTTCCACTTCTGCCCCGGTTGCCATCACGGGATCGCTCACCGCATGGTGGCCGAGGCCATTGACTATTTTGGGGTCAAAGAGCGGGTTATCGGAGTGGCCTCAGTGGGGTGTTCTGTCTTCTTATATGACTATTTTGATGTCGATGTTATTGAGGCTCCCCATGGGAGGGCTGCCGCCGTAGCCACCGGAGTGAAAAGGGCCCGGCGTGAGAATGTCGTCTTCACCTATCAGGGAGACGGGGACCTGGCCTCCATTGGGATCGCAGAGGTGGTCCATGCGGCCAATCGTGGTGAAAATATCACCATATTTTTCGTCAACAACAGCGTCTATGGCATGACTGGTGGGCAAATGGCCCCCACTACCCTTTTGGGGCAGAAAACCACCACCTCCCCGTACGGAAGGGACTTCACCCAAGATGGGTATCCCATCCGCATGGCAGAGATGCTGGCAACCTTGGAGGGAGTCGCCTTTGCCGCGCGAGTAGCCTGTAACTCCCCAAAAAACCTCCTCCAGGCACAGAAGGCAACACGAAAGGCCTTTGAGATGCAGCTCAAGCGCATAGGTTTCGGCTTTGTGGAGATTCTTTCGGCTTGCCCCACCAACTGGAGTCTCTCCCCGTTGGAAGCAAAAAAGAGGATAGAAGAAGAGATGATCCCCTATTATCCTTTAGGAATTTTCAAGGAACGGGAGATACCAGACTATCTCTAAAGGGATTCGCATGTATGTTAACGT
>CP070817.1:834392-840891 GCA_020344255.1 Deltaproteobacteria bacterium
GGAAGAGATCCCGACTGCGGCCTTGGTAGACACGGAGAGATCTGCGGCCGCAATCTGGACGTTAGATACGAACGAGGTGGTCAGGGAGATTCCAATTTTCCGGTAATTCCCATCATTACTATCTGCCGGAAAAAGGCGAAAATTCCTTGACAAATACCATATATTGTGGTATCAGATTTGAGATACTCAAAATATAGTCGAAATCACCTTAAAGAGTGATCTTTTTCCAGTATCCTGTTCCATGGTAAAATAAAGAGGCATCTATACGAAGATTGAGGGGGCCAATTTCAAAAAGGAGGTTATGGCATGGAGGAAAGAAGAAGGATTGCGGCGACCTATGAGTTTAACAGCAAGAAGTTCATCAATAGCTTTATCGGAGTTGCCAAGACGGTGCTCACGAAACCAAAGGACTTTTACCAGAACATGCCCACCACCGGAGGGTTTTCCCCTCCGGTCTCCTTCTTGGCAGTCTGCCTGGGGGTGTCCGGTATACTTGCCGCCATCATCACCGGGGGGAACCCCATTGTTTTCTTGAAGTTCCTCATCGTCGGTTTAGTCTTCTCCTTTATCGGGGCAGGGATCCTACACTTCATCGCCCAGAAGCTCTTTTTTGGACATGGTGAGTATGAGGGGACATATCGGGTAGTAGCCTATGCCGGGGCAGTGGATCTCCTGATCTGGATACCCTTTGTGGGGGTCCTGGCCGCCCTCTATGGTCTTTACCTCCAGGTGGTTGGGCTGGAGGAGGTCCACGAGATCACCATCGGCCAGGCGCTTATTACGGTCTTGATAACACTGGCCATCTATCTCATCTTGTTCATTCTACTGGGCGGTTGCTTGTTCTCCATGCGCTAGCACAGGAGAGGTCATGTCCGAGGTCAGGACGAGGTTTGCCCCCAGCCCTACGGGCTATCTGCACATTGGAGGGGCGAGGACGGCCCTTTTTAACTGGCTCTTCGCGCGCCATCACCGGGGCAAGTTTATCCTGCGCATTGAGGACACCGATGTGGCCCGTTCTAGACAGGAGTACCTCGCCGCCATCCTGGACGGTCTCAGGTGGCTGGGGCTGGACTGGGATGAGGGGCCTTATTTTCAGAGCCAGCGGATGCACCTCTACCGCGAGCACGGAGAGAGGCTCTTGCGTGAGGGAAAGGCCTACCGCTGTTACTGTACCCCCGAGGAGTTGGAGGAGAGGCGCCAACGGGCCCTCGCCGAGGGGGGCAAGCCCAAATACGATGGCCGTTGCCGGGAGCGCAAAGACCAACCTGCGGGACTCCCCCACGCCATCAGGTTTAGGTCACGGCAGGCGGGGGTGACTATCGTGGATGACCTGATCAAGGGGAGGGTTACGTTCGACAATGAAGAGTTGGACGACCTCATCATCCTCCGCAGCGATGATAGCCCTACGTACAACTTCACAGTAGTGGTAGACGATGTCCTCATGGGGATCACCCATGTTATCCGCGGCGATGATCATCTCAACAACACCCCCCGTCAGATCCTCCTCTACGAGGCCCTGGGATATCCTGTTCCCACGTTCGCCCACCTCCCCCTGATCCTGGGCCAGGACCGCACCAGGCTCAGCAAGAGGCATGGGGCCACATCGGTCACCGCGTACCAAGAGATGGGCTATTTGCCCCATGCCCTGGTCAACTATTTGGCTCGGCTCGGATGGTCGTACGGGGATCAGGAGATCTTCTCCCAACGGGAGCTGATCGAGAAGTTTTCCTTAGACAACGTGGGGAAATCGGCCGGGGTCTTCAACCCTGAGAAACTCCTCTGGCTCGACGCCCACTACATCAAAGAGAGGGATCCGACGGAGGTCGCACAGATGCTCATCCCCTTTTTGCGGCAGAGTGGGGTGGAGGCTGGGGTCGACGACAGGCTCATCAAGGTGGTCCGTACCTTGCAACCCCGGGCCAAGACCCTGGTGGAGATGGCCGAAGCGGCTGAGTTCTACTTTAGGGAGGATATTGCCTACGATGAGAAGGGGTCCCGCAAATTTCTCCGGCCTGAGCTGGCTTCATTCTTGGTCTCCCTTATCGAGGAGCTTGCGGCCAGAGAGGTTTTTACCGAAGCCGAGTTGGAGACACTCTTCCACCATCTGATTGCGCAGAAGGGGCTGAAACTGACCCAGGCAGCCCAGGGAGTAAGGGTAGCTATCACCGGCAGGACGGTGAGTCCAGGGCTCTTTGAGGTCATGGAGATTCTGGGAAGGGAGCAAGTCATCAAGAGGCTGGAGAGGGCCCTAGCATATATAATATCAGAGAGTGAGGGGGGAGCGGTCCCATGAGATTAAAGAGCATAGAGATCCTAGGGTTCAAGTCCTTCACAGAGCGGACGGTATTCACCTTTCCCTCCCATGTTACCGCCATCGTGGGTCCCAATGGCTGCGGCAAGAGCAATATCGTCGATGCCGTCCTGTGGGCCATGGGGGAGATGCGCCCCACCCATCTGCGAGGCCGGTCCATGGAGGATGTCATCTTTAACGGCACCGAAACCATGAAGCCCTTAGGTATGGCCGAGGTGTCCTTGATTTTCGCCAATGAAGGGGGACCTCCCTTGGAGGGATACGGGGAATACAGTGAGATCATGGTGACCAGGCGTCTCTTCCGGTCGGGGGAGAGCGAATATCTGATTAATAAGGCCCCCTGTCGGCTCAAGGACGTTAGGGACCTCTTCTTGGGGACGGGCTTGGGGGTAAATGCCTATGCCACCATCGAGCAGGGTCAGGTTGAGGTGCTGCTCAACGCCCGGCCTCAGGATAGGAGACACCTGATCGAGGAGGCAGCTGGGGTCACCAAATATAAAGAGAGGAAGCGTGAGACCCTCCTCAAGATGGAGAAAACAAAGCAAAACCTCCTGCGGGTTCAGGACGTCATCGCCGAGGTGTACAGGCAGATGAATGCGCTGCGGCGGCAGGCTGCCCAAGCGCGCAGATATAGGGAATACCGAGACCAGATCAGAGATTTGGAGATAGGCCTCTCCCTGGTGGAATTTGATGACAAGGAGAAAGAGCTCAGGGAGATCAGAGGAAAACTCCAGGACAGAAAAAATGAGGAGGCAGGAAGGCTTGCACAAATGGCCCACACAGAGGGAGAGCTGGAGGAGTTCAAACGCAGGCTCCTGGATGGGGAAGAAGCTTTGTCCTACGTGCAGGGAGAGATCTACCGGATAGAAGGGAAGATCCAGCGGCAGGAGGAGCGGGTTCAGTCCTTGGGACGGGAGCTTCAGGGGTTGCAATCCCTGGTGGTCCAATGTGGGGAGGAAAGAGAGGGGCTAGGATTGGAACAAGGAAGGTTGGTGCAGAGGAAGGAGGAATGCGAGCGAGAGCTGGATGAAGTTGGGCAGAATTTGAAGGACACAAAGGAGCTCTTGGAGGCCGAGGAGGGGAGACTGGGTGATATAGAAGGGCGGTGTGCGGAGCGCGAAAAGGCCCTCGAGGGCTTGAAAGAGGAGGTCTTGCAGGACTCCGCCCAACTCACCCATTTCCATAACCTTGTTGAGGATGGCCGCAGGAGAGAAAGGGGCCTCTCAGAGAGGAAGGAAAGGCTTGAGCACGAGCTGGAGGATCTTCTCAGTGAGGAGAAGAGGCTGGAGCAGGAAGTAAGAAAGGAGGAGGGGTCGGCACAGGAATTGGTCAGACGTAAGGGGGCCCTCAGCCTGGAAATGAGCAAGATGGAGGAGGACCACCAGCGCCTGCAGGAGGACATCGCCGAGAAGGAAATGGAGTTCAAGGAGGTGGAAGGTGATCTTCATAGGCTGCGCCTTCACCTGAATACCCTCACAGATATGCAGAGGAGGTATGAGGGTTTTGAAGAGGGTGTGAGGGCCATCATGGCCTCTGAAGAGACATCCCTGAAAGAAGGGGTTATAAGCATACTGGCGGACCTGATAGAGGTGGATCCCCCCTATGAGGTCGCCCTGGAAGCCGCCCTGGGACACAGGCTTCAATCCATCCTGGTGAAAGGCAAGGAGGAGGTTCTGCGGGCCATCCAATACCTGAAGGAAGGGAACTTGGGCAGAGGGAGTTTTCTCCCCCTTGATATCACCCCGCCCCGCACACACGATTCCCCCAATTTGGATAGGGGAAATCCCCATATAGTCGGTCCCCTATTGGAATTCGTAAAGGTAGAGGAGGGATATAAGCACGCGTTGGAGGCGCTCTTGGACGGTATGTGGCTGGTGAAGGATCTGGCTGGGATCATGGAGTCGGCCAAGGCGGGTCGTGGGGTTTTTGTGACCTTGGAGGGGGATCTCTGGGATAAAACTGGGGTACTGACGGGAGGAAGTTGGGATACCTCCGTTTCGGGTATGCTCAGCAGGAAGCGGGCGGTCAAGGAGACGGAGGAGGCCCTCACCCATAAGGAACGTGAGTACCAGGGCTTACACCAGAGGTTAGGGGAACTGAGGGAGAAGGCCTTCGTGGTCAAGGGGAAGTTGGAGACCTTGAGAGAGGAAGCATATGAGCTGGAGAGGGAAGAAGTGAGGGTAAAGGGGCGAGTGGAGGAGACCAGGAGGGAACTGATGGCCCTCAAGAGAAAGGGAGAGGCCTTGCGATTTGACTTGGCTGAGATCGACGTGGAGGCAACGCAACTGCATGAGGATATCGAAGGTGCCCTCGCTCAAATGGCCCAGTGCAAAAAGAATAAAGACGAGAAGGAGGGGTCTATCGAACAGGTGAAGGGGGTGTTGCACGGACTTTGGGCGCAGAGAGATGCGTCGAGAGAAGAGGTCACTGGTTTACGGGTTGAGCTAGCCTCCCTCCAGGAGAGGGAGAGAAACCTCTTGCACAGCCTCGAGGAATTGGGAAAGGCGGAGGTCTCCCTTTCCGCTCAGCAAGCAAGGAAAGAGGAGCAGCTGAAGGAAGTACAGGAAAAGATCCAGTCTGCTATCGAGGCAGAAAAGGTGGTAAAGGAGTCTCTGGGCGGACTAATCTCTATGAGGGAGCAGAAGGGCAAGTCTCTGAAGGCGGACGCAGAGAAGGTTAAAGAACTCAGGGAGGAGATCTCTACACGGGAGACCTCTCTGAAGACTTTGCGGTCGGAACTGAAGGAGATCCAGGATTTCATTGCCCAACAGGGGGTTAAACTATCCCAAATAGAGATTGAAATGAAGCACCTGGCCGAGAGGATACAGGAGCGTTATGGTCTCTCCTTGGCCTCTTTGGCTGAGAAAGGAGATGATTTTTCCATCGGAGACATTAAAGAGGGTGAGAGGAAGCTTGCCGAAATGAGGATGAAAATGGAGAGGTTGGGCGAGGTCAACCCGGGGGCAGTGGAAGAATATGAGGATTTGAAAAAGAGGTATGAATTTCTCGAAGCCCAGAAAGAGGATTTGCAGAAATCCCTGGCCGCCTTAGGCAGGACCATCGCCGAGATAAACCGCACCTCGGCCAAACGTTTCAAAGAGACCTTTGCCAGGGCAAATAAAGAATTTCAAGCACTTATTCCGAGATTGTTCAGTGGAGGCCGGGGTGAACTAGTGCTCGATGAATCATCTCCAGAGGCAGGGGTTGACATCGTCATGCAGCCGGAGGGCAAGATGCTCAAAAGCGTCGATCTCCTCTCCGGTGGAGAGAAGGCCCTGGCGGCCATCGCTTTTATCTTTTGTCTCTTTCTACTGCGACCCACCCCCTTCTGTCTCTTGGACGAGGCAGATGCTCCCTTGGACGACGCCAACATAGATCGTTTTGCGAGCGTCTTAATGGATTTGAGCAAGCAATCTCAGTTCGTCCTTATCACGCATAACAAAGGTACCATGAAGATAGCTGATGCCCTCTATGGGATCACCATGGAGAAGCCAGGCGTATCAAAGGTCGTCTCAGTACAATTGAATTAGTCCTTGTTTCAGTCCCTCAGGAAGGATATTCACCCCCCAATTTCTCCACACCTTGCCACAGAATTCAAAAGTTTCTGTATCCTCTACATCACCTATTCAGATTCTGCGAAAAGAGATCAACACTTTTCGACTGTAAAGGTTAATATCACGGTCATTAGTCTTATATCGGGATATTGCCAGGCCTATAAGCTAAAGTCGTATATGGGGGGGATGATAATTGGTAGGGGGGCCGAAAGTCCCTGATCACGGGTTTGCGAAGACTTGTTCCGCCTTCTCCATATCGGAGACATGGAGAATGAAGATGGACTTTTCGGCATCTTCCATAACGGACCCGTATGTATAATCGATATTGATGCCGGCTTCTCCTAACGTTTTCGCTACTTGCCCTAGCATGCCCGGTTTGTTGATCAGGGTAAAGACCAAAACCGGCTCCAAATCCAAAAGGTATTCCAATTCCGTTAGCCTTGCTTGGGCCTGTTCTGGCTTATCCAGGAGGATTCGAATAATAGAGTAGTCAGAGGAGTCCTTGAGGATGCTTCGATAACTTTCCGCAAGGGCTATCCTCCTGCGGGTCTTCTCCCTGATCCTCAGTAGTTCCTTTACCGCATCCTTGGCATTCTGAATATTCATGGCCAAGACGTTGACGTTGGATTTGCTC
>CP070817.1:840991-848583 GCA_020344255.1 Deltaproteobacteria bacterium
AGTGGCTGAACACCGAAGAATTCAAGATGTATTAGAAACCTTTCACCGATGCCTCATTCTGTCGATTTCTGTCTGAAATAAACAGAGATCACAGGTTTCGATTCCTCCTATAAAGCTGCAATTCCCAGCACTCAAGATATGTTTTGATCTGATTTTCATATATTCACCTCTGACAGTGTGGTAGCCTTTCACCCAGCCTATCAAGAGAAATCAGCTTACCCCAGAATGGGGGCATAATTAACCCAACTCATAAGTGATGCAATCCACCTGCTTGAGGTTCCGAATTTGACAATATATGAATTTTGGTAGAAAAATGGTAGAAATAGACAAGAAAAAGGGATCAGCCAGATTGGCTAACCCCTCAAAATTACTTGGTAGCGGGGGGTAGATTTGAACTACCGACCTTCGGGTTATGAGCCCGACGAGCTACCAGACTGCTCCACCCCGCGATCTTTGGATTAGTTTATTTGTTCCCCCTGACTTTGTCAACCCCTTTTACCAAGGTGTTAGGGAGAAGATGGTTGATGAGTTGCTTTCCCCATAATTGTTGATGAATCCTCTAAATTATGTTATTAATTTAAGATGAATTGATTAAGAGAATTGTGAGGATATGATGAGTCAAATCCATAAGAGTTTAATTTTTTGGTTGATCCTCGGTTTAATGGTGATCCTTATCTTCAACTCCTTTTCCCCTAAAGGACAGAAGGAACAGGAGATAATCTTCAGCGATTTCGTCACCGCAGTCGATTCAGGCGAGGTCGACAGTGTCACCATTCAGGGGAACAAAATATCAGGCAAATTTCTGAACGGGACGTCGTTTAAGACCTTCGCTCCCGATGATCCGGATCTGGTCAAGATGCTCCGTGCGAAGGGGATCAATATAGCGGCTAAACCCGATGATGAATCATCAATTTGGCACTCTGTTCTGATCTCTTGGCTTCCGATGTTGCTGTTGATAGGGGTGTGGATCTTTTTCATGAGGCAGATGCAGATCGGGGGCGGCAAGGCCATGTCTTTCGGAAAGAGTCGGGCAAGGATGTTCCTCAAAGACCAAGGTAAGAAGGTTACCTTCAAAGATGTGGCTGGGATAGAGGAATCAAAGGATGAAGTAACGGAGATCATTGAGTTTTTGCGAGACCCTCAGAAATTTACCAGGCTGGGGGGAAGGATCCCTAAAGGAGCCCTGTTAGTAGGGCCCCCAGGTAGCGGTAAGACCCTTCTTGCTCGGGCCATTGCAGGTGAAGCAGATGTCCCCTTCTTCACCATCAGCGGCTCTGACTTTGTGGAGATGTTCGTTGGGGTTGGGGCCTCGCGTGTGAGAGACCTCTTCATGCAGGCCAAGAGGAACGCCCCTTGTATTGTCTTCATCGATGAGATAGACGCTGTGGGGAGATACCGGGGGGCCGGTCTCGGTGGAGGGCATGACGAGAGAGAGCAGACTTTAAACGCGCTTCTGGTGGAGATGGACGGTTTTGAGGTTAATGAGGGGATCATCTTGATCGCCGCTACCAACAGACCCGATATTTTAGACCCAGCCCTCCTTCGTCCTGGTCGTTTTGACAGACAGGTAGTGGTCCCCATCCCTGATATAAAGGGGAGGGAGGAAATACTAAAAGTTCATAGCAGGAATAGTCCTCTCGCCGATGACGTGGATCTCAGTGTGTTAGCGAGGGGTACCCCAGGGTTCACCGGGGCCGATTTAGAGAATATGGTCAACGAGGCCGCTTTATTGGCCGCCAGGCAAAACAAGAAGTTAATAGGGATGCAGGAACTAGAGCAAGCCAAAGACAAAGTACTGATGGGGACTGAGCGCCGAAGCATGATCATCAGTGAGGAGGAAAAGAAGGACACCGCGTACCACGAGGCCGGGCATGCTCTGGTGGCCAAGATGGTACCCGGAGCTGATCCTATCCATAAGGTGAGCATTATCCCCAGGGGCCTTTCTTTGGGGCTTACCCAGCAGTTACCCTTTGATGAAAAGCATATTTACTCCAAAGACTATCTCATTACCAACATCACCACCCTGATGGGGGGGAGGGCAGCAGAGGAGCTCGTGCTTCATCGCTTTACCACTGGGGCGGGAAATGATATCGAGAAGGCCACGGAGCTGGCCAGGAAGATGGTCTGTGAATGGGGGATGAGCGATTCCTTGGGCCCCCTTGCCTTTGGTCAGAAGGATGAGCAGATATTCCTCGGGAGAGAGATCGCCCAACATCGGGATTACAGCGAGACAACCGCCCAGGAGATAGATCGGGAGGTTAAGAGGATCGTGATGGAGTGCTATGAAAGGGCAAAAGAGATCCTCACGAAAGACATCGATATGTTGCATAAATTGGCCCAGACGCTGTTGGAAAGAGAGTCCCTCACCGGCGATGAGATCGATCAAGTCATCCATGGAGCGGCCACGGCGTGAACCTTCTTTCTAATGGTGGCAATAGGACCTTTTTGCTTCGTTTCCGGGGTGAAGAGCTAAAAATTGGGAAGAAGACCCTGGTGATGGGCGTCATAAACGTAACCCCGGACTCCTTTTCCGATGGAGGTCTCTTCCTTGAACCCGCAAAGGCCATCGAGCATGGCCTCAAGATGGCCGAGGAAGGGGCCGAAATCATCGACGTGGGAGGGGAGTCTTCCCGGCCGGGCTCAGATCCCCTACCCCTAGAAGAGGAATTGAGGAGGGTCATCCCGGTCGTAGAGGGGTTGGCCTCCTGTATCAGGATCCCTATTTCGGTGGACACCTATAAGTCGCAGGTGGCCGAGAGGGCAATCGAGGGTGGGGCCCAGATGATCAACGACATAAGCGGCCTGTCCTTCGATCCACAGATGGCCTCTGTAGCCGCCAGATACGATTCCCCCCTGATCATTATGCATATAAAGGGAAGTCCAAAGACGATGCAGCAAAACCCCCATTATGACGACCCGATGGGGGAAATCATTGCCTATCTGCGTGATAGGATGAAGAAGGCTGAAAGGGCGGGGGTAGATCCCAGTCAGGTGGTCGTTGATCCAGGTATCGGGTTCGGGAAGAGGGTACGGGACAATCTCGTGATCCTCAACCGACTCGATGCCCTCAATATCTTGGGGAGGCCGATCTTGATTGGAACCTCCCGCAAGTCTTTTATTGGTTCAGTGTTAGGACTTGAGGCGCGTCAGAGGGAGATAGGGACTCTGGCTACAGTGGCTCTCTCTGCTATGAAAGGCGCCCACATCGTGAGGGTCCATGACGTGGCCCCGGCCAGGCAGGTGATCGATATGGTGGACGCCATCAGAAATGAAGAGGGATGAAGGAGATGATGGGGATAGGGGAGGTATTCGCACATTTCAGGTGGCAGGACGCCGTTGATATCCTCATCGTTGCGGGGGTGATTTACTGGATCATTCTGCTGTTGCGTGGAACCCGTTCCCTCCAAATGCTCATCGGTTTGGTCTTGCTCATTCTTGCCTTCCTGATCTCCCAAAAGGGAAGGCTCATGACAATGCATTGGATCTTAAACAACTTCCTGAGCTCCGTCATCCTGATCATCGTGGTAATATTCCAGCATGACATCCGACGTGCCCTCTCTACGGTAGGCAAGAACCCGTTCTTTTCTGGGGCGTCTTCCCCATATGGTGGGCCAATTGTAGATGAGATCATCGATGCTGCCCTCAGTATGGCACGGCGGAAGATAGGGGCATTAGTTGTGTTGGAGAAGGAGGCTGAGGTAGATAAACACGTGGAGGTGGGGGTAGCCATCGATGGTAAGGTATCAAAGGAGCTTATTAGCACCATATTTTCCCCGCCGTCTCCCCTGCATGATGGAGCCATCCTGATCCAGAGGGGCAAATTGACGGCTGCCCGCTGTTTTCTACCTTTAAGCGCCAACCCTCGTGTGCTCAAGACTTTGGGGACCCGTCATCGAGCGGCCTTGGGTCTTTCTGAGGAGACAGACGCTGTGGTCATCGTAGTGTCGGAAGAAAAAGGGGTTATCTCACTGGCCATTGGTGGGAAACTGACGAGAAACCTGGATGCCGGCGGGCTCAGACGGGTTTTGTACAATCTCTTTGTCAGCAAGAAGAAAAAACATCGATTTTCGTTGAGATAAAGTCCGAAATTTGAAAATTTTTACCAAAAATCCAATTCTTAAAATTATTTCACTGATTCTTGCCATTATCCTCTGGCTATTTGTTAAGAGCGAAAGGGGTGGTGAGGTAGGGTTGGTGGTACCTCTGGAGTTGTACAGTCTCCCCTCACGCCTTATCGCCACCCGGGTGACGGGTGAGGCCATCAATGTGCGCATTCATGGTCCCCTTTCACAGTTAGAGAGGCTTTCCACCAAAGAGATCAGGGCGAGGATTGATCTTTCCCGCGCCAAGCTCGGTCCGAATTCCTTTGACATCCTCCCGAACAACTTTAATATTCCCCAAGGCCTAAAGGTTAGCCAGATAAGTCCCTCCTCTGTCAAGGTTGAGCTCGATCGGGTAATAGACAAAATAGTGAGGGTCAAACCAGTGGTGAAGGGTAGGCCTCCAAAAGGTTATCAAGTCATCAAGATCTCCGTTGATCCTCCGTATGTCAATTTGCAGGGGGCGCGGAGACAATTGAGCGACCTGAGGGAAGTACTGACTGAGGAGGTTGACATCTCCGATCTTAAAGAGACAGTGAAGGTCGAGGCACCTCTCAAGCTCACTGACCTCAGGTTAACAAAAGGGACGGGGAAAAGGATTAAGGTTATCGTAGAAATCGAGGAAGAGCAAAAGGAACTATGAAAAAGTTATTCGGTACCGATGGTGTACGAGGGGTGGCCAATACCGACCCGATGACCGGGGAGATGGCCATGCAGATGGGCAGGGCTACGGCCTATCTGTTTAGAAATAGAAAGGGGAGCAATAGGATCGTCGTGGGGAAGGACACACGGCTGTCCGGTTACATGCTGGAGACAGCCCTCGCCTCGGGGATCTGCTCAATGGGTGGGGATGTCCTTTTGGTGGGTCCCATGCCTACTGCAGGGATTGCATTTATCACTGTCGACATGCGGGCCGAGGCGGGGGTAGTAATCTCCGCCTCCCATAACCCGTTTTACGACAACGGAATTAAGATCTTTTCGGGAGACGGTTTCAAACTCCCCGACGAAATGGAACAACGGATAGAAGAACTCGTCTTCTCGGAAGAGTTAGAAAGGGTACGACCCACAGGGGGAGAAGTGGGGAAGGCCTTCAGGATTGATGATGCCGTTGGCAGGTATGTGGTTTTTTTAAAACACACCTTCCCTGAACATCTCACCCTGGATGGGCTGAAGATTGCGGTGGACTGCGCCAATGGGGCGGCTTACAAGGTAGCCCCCACGGTACTAGAGGAGTTGGGAGCAGAAGTCCACCGGATAGGGGTGGAGCCGGATGGCGAGAATATTAACCTCAACTGTGGCTCCCTTTGTCCAGAGGTGATCAGCCGATTGGTGGTAGAGAAAGGCGCTGATCTGGGGTTGGCCCTTGATGGTGATGCTGATCGAGTTATCTTCGTAGACCATAGAGGGAGGGTGGTAGATGGGGATCACATCATGGCCATCTGCGCCCTAGAAATGATGCACGAGGGTATTTTGACGAAGAATACACTAGTGGCCACAGTGATGAGCAACATGGGGTTAGAGATGGTCCTCAAAGAGGCCGGAGGGAGGATGGTAAGGGCCCCGGTGGGTGATCGCTATGTGGTGGAGGAAATGTTGAAGGGGGGATATAACCTGGGGGGTGAACAATCAGGACACATTGTCTTTTTAGATCATAATACGACAGGGGATGGGATCATCACCGCCTTGCAGGTGTTGGCCATTATAAAGAAGAAGGAGGCCACGCTGGCCGAATTGGCCCAGGTAATGGTGACCTTCCCGCAGACCCTACGGAACGTTAGGGTTAAAGACAGGAAGGATTTCTCCCAGATCCCTGAAATCCAACAATTGATGAATGACTTTCAAAAAGCGTTAGGTGAGAGGGGGAGGGTCTTGATCAGGTATTCAGGAACAGAGCCTGTGGTGAGGATCATGGTGGAAGGGGAAGATGAGGTAAAGATAGCCAGGATAGCCGACGCCATGGCCGAGACGGTCCGAAACACCTTGGGATAGGAGGAATTGCCTTGCCGAGATTAGGGGTAAATGTCGATCATGTGGCCACCTTGCGGGAGGCACGGAGAATCACTTATCCAGACCCAGTGACTGCCGCTGCCCTTGCAGAACTGGCAGGAGCGGAGTGCATAGTGGTCCACCTGAGGGAGGACAGGAGACATATCAAGGACAGGGATCTGCAGATCCTGAGGGAGACCGTTCAGACAAGCTTGAACATGGAGATGGCCGCCCCCGCGGAGATGGTGAAGATTGCCTCCCAGATCAGGCCGAATGTTTCGACCCTGGTCCCCGAGAGGAGGGAGGAGTTGACCACCGAAGGGGGACTCGATGTCCTCAAGAACCGGGAGAGGATAGGGCAGGTGGTAAAGACCTTGAAGGGGGCAGGGATAAAGGTAAGTCTTTTCATCGATCCTGTCTTGGAACAGATAAGGGCCTCCCACGAGGTAGGGGGCGATGCCATCGAGATCCACACGGGCCTCTACTGTGAGGCTAAGACCCCTCACGAGGTAGACGAGGAACTTAAGAAGGTGATGATCGCGTCCAGGGAGGCCAATGGCTTTGGCTTAGAGGTGAAGGGCGGTCACGGCCTCAACTATTTTAATGTGAGCAGGATAGCCGACATCCCGGAGATAGAGGAGTTGAGTATAGGTCACAGCATTGTAGCTCGGGCGGTGTTGGTAGGGATGGAGAGAGCGGTGCGGGAGATGATCGCCCTCATTCAACGGCCACCTCTTGTATGATCTCGAAGATCACCTCACTGGCAAAACCCAGGTTTTCTATGGATATCCGTTCATTATGACCGTGGACGAGTTTCCGTTCTTCCTGGCTTAGACGAAAGGGGGAGAAATCATAACAGGGCAGACCTGCCTCCCGGAAGAAGCGGCTGTCAGTTGCCCCGGTAATGAGAAAGGGGGTAACGACGCATCCAGGATGCCTCCTCTGAGCGACCTTATAAATGGCTTGATAGAGCTCATTGTCAGTGGGAGAAGGTGGTAGGGGTTGGCTCTCGAAATCCAGCACAGGGGATATCTCTATCTCCTCATCCCCGATGATCTCTCGGAGTTGAGCGAAGAAGTCCTCGCTGGAGGTTCCGGGGAGGATGCGACAGTCAAAGGCCGCCTCGGCCTCCGAGGGGATGACATTTACTTTCTGTCCGGCCTTTAAGATGGTTGGAGTCAAGGTATTTCTCACCATAGCGTTGTAATACGCGGTAGCGGTAAAAGTCTCGGCGAAGGAGGGATCACAGAGGGATTCTCCTATATCTTGATAACCCCTTGACTCCTCAGGGGGTTTGACCTTGGCCAGGTTGGTGAAATATTCCTTCACTAGGGGAATGACCACAAAGGGGGTCTCCCATTCCACTATCCGGTGGAGGGCTTTGATTAACTTGACATTAGCGCTGTCCCCGTGGGGGATGGAGCCATGGCCCGTTCTCCCCCTAGCCCTCACGGTGAACTGGGAGACTACCTTTTGGGCCGTCGCTATTTCATAGTGATCCACCTG
>CP070817.1:848683-851447 GCA_020344255.1 Deltaproteobacteria bacterium
CTCATGGGTGATGGAGGAGACCCTCCATGCTGCCGCTGCCGCCCTGCATTACGTGCATGAGGCTCAGAAGACCGATGTAGGACATATCAAACCCCTCTCCCTGTACAGGGTAGAAGATTACATGATCTTAGACGAGACGACGCAGAGAAACCTCGAGCTGTTCACCTCTCTAGGGGGGAGGGGAAGGAGAGGTGCCCTCCTACCCGTCTTGGACGAAACGTTGACCTCCATGGGAGGCAGAAGGCTGAGGGGGTGGCTGTCCTATCCCCTCATGGATGTAGGAGAGATACAGAGACGACTGGATGCCGTCGCCCAGCTCAAGGAGACCCCCTTGGTGCGGGCCGAGCTCAGGGAGTTCTTGGACGGTGTCTATGACCTGGAGAGACTTAACGCCAGGGTAACAATGGGGAGGTGCAACCCCCGAGATATGGTTGCCTTGAAAGCTACCGTGAAGGTGATCCCGAGGATAAAAGAGAAGTTAGAAGACTTTCTTTCACCATTGTTGAATGAGATCAGAGGAGATTTAGATGAGCTGAGGGAAGTAGTCAGATGGATAGAAGAGGCCATCGTCGAGGACCCACCTCTCACCCTCACCGAGGGAGGGATCATTAGGGATGGATATGACAAGGAGCTTGATGAGTTGAGGGGAATAAGCCGCGATGGTAAAGGGTGGATTGCCCGATTAGAAGTTCAGGAGCGCAAGCGCACAGGAATCTCCTCCCTCAAGGTGAGGTATAATCAGGTCTTTGGCTACTATATAGAGGTCACTAAGGCTAACCTGCATCTGGTTCCGGAAGATTACATACGGAAGCAGACCTTGACCAATGCTGAGAGGTTTATCACTCCTCAGCTCAAGGAATATGAGAGCAAAGTCTTAGGTGCAGAGGAGAGACTCAAATCCTTAGAGTACGAGCTCTTCCGACGCCTTCGGGAACGAGTGGCAGAGCAAAACCGTAGGATCCAGGGTAGTGCCTCTGCCTTGGCCACCCTCGATGCCCTCCTCTCTTTGGCCGAGGTGGCAGACAAATATGGTTACAATAAACCCAGGATTACGGAGGGGGATGAGATCGTCATCGTCGAGGGGAGGCATCCGGTCCTTGACCGAATGGGTCACCTCGAGCCTTTTGTCCCTAACGACGCCCGCCTGGACTGTGGGGAGAACCAATTGATCATCATCACTGGCCCGAATATGGCGGGCAAATCCACGTATATCCGGCAGGTAGCCCTTATCGTCCTGATGGCACAGATGGGGGGATTTGTACCTGCCAAGGAAGCAGATATCGGCTTGGTAGATAGGATCTTCACCCGTGTAGGGGCCTCGGACAATTTGGCGATGGGGGAGAGCACCTTTATGGTGGAGATGCGGGAGACTGCGGATATATTGAAGGACGCTACCCCCAGGAGTTTGGTGGTCTTAGACGAGATAGGCAGAGGCACCAGTACCTTCGATGGTCTCAGCATCGCCTGGGCGGTAGCGGAATACCTGCATGATAGAAGGGGACCTAAGACCCTCTTTGCCACCCATTATCATGAGCTGACCGAACTGGCCATGACCAAAGCAAGGGTGAAGAACTATAATGTGGCAGTAAGTGAGTGGAATGGGGAGATTATCTTTCTCCGAAGAATAGTAGAGGGGGGGACGAGTCGAAGCTATGGTATCCAAGTGGCCAGGTTGGCCGGCCTGCCAGATGATGTGATAGAGCGGGCCAAAGAAGTACTGGCCAATTTGGAGAAAGGGGAGTTGGATGAGAAGGGCTTACCCAGGCTGGCCCGGTCCCAGGGGGGGCAGGGAGATCAAGAGAGGGGCCAGTTGAGCCTCTTTAGAGGGAGTGATACTCTCATGTACAGGGAGCTTGAAGGAATTGATCCCGAACGCTTGACCCCTTTGGAGGCCCTTCAGCTCATCCATCAATGGAAAAAGAGGACAGAAGAGGAAGATTGAAGCTAACGGATTTTGCCTTGGCCAGGAAAAAGATGGTCGAAGAGCAACTTGTGCCCAGGGGGATAAAGGATGATAGGGTCCTCAGGGCCATGAGGAAGGTCCCCCGCCATCTCTTCTTAGAAGAGGGGCTTTGGCCTCAGGCCTATGGCGATTTTCCTTTGCCCATCGGCGAGGGACAGACCATCTCCCAGCCTTATATCGTGGCCCTGATGACTGAAGCTATGGAATTGAAGGGTGACGAAAAGGCCCTAGAGATCGGGACCGGTTCAGGATACCAAGCGGCAATCTTGGCAGAGCTTGCCGAGAGGGTCTTCACCGTAGAACGGATCAGCTCTCTGGCAGGCAAGGCCAGAAAGATCTTGGACGAATTGGGCTACGCCGATGTCCTGATAAAGGTATTTGATGGCACTCATGGGTGGAAGGAAGAAGCACCCTTTGATGGAATCATTGTCACCGCCGGGGCCCCTGATGTGCCCCAAACCCTTCTGCGGCAGCTGAAAGTGGGTGGAAGATTAGTAATACCTGTCGGAAATGAGTATTCCCAAATCCTCCTCAAGGTGGTGAGAGAGGACAGGGGATACAAGGAAGATGATTTGGGGGGGTGTCGGTTTGTAAAGTTGATCGGAGATCATGGATGGAAGACATAAAGGTAAGGAGACAGATAGGGGTCATCGGCGGAGCGGAGTGTCCTCCGGAGGTCTACGAGATTGCCCGGGAGGTGGGCAGCGAAATAGCCAAAAGGGGGTTTTCCTTGGTCTGCGGTGGTCTAGGAGGGGTGATGGAGGCAGCCTGCTACGGTGCCAAGGAGGCAGGGGGTCTCAC
>CP070817.1:851547-884972 GCA_020344255.1 Deltaproteobacteria bacterium
CCCTGCCCACCATAGGTGTCGACGATGATCTTGCGCCCCGTCATCCCGCAATCGCCCATGGGACCCCCGACCACAAACTTCCCTGTGGTGTTGATGTAATATTTGGTATTTTCATCCCTGAGGGCCTCTGGAATGACCTCTTTGATGACCTCCTCGACGATGCCTTCTTTGAGGACTTCGTACTTGACATCCGGGGTATGTTGGGCGGCGATGACGACGGAATCCACTCGCACTGGGTTCCCGTTAATGTACTGGATGGTCACCTGGGACTTACCGTCGGGTCGCAGGAAGTCGAGGATATGGGTCTTGCGGACATAGGCCAGCCTCTTGGTGAGCTTGTGGGCGAAGACGATGGGCATGGGCATAAATTCCGGGGTCTCATTGCAGGCGTACCCGACCATGAGCCCCTGGTCCCCAGCCCCCTGTTCTTCTGCTCCATTTACCCCCAGCGCGATATCCGGGGATTGTTCGTCGATGGAGGTGATCACCGCGCAGGTCTCCCAATCGAAGCCCATGGAGGAGTCGTTGTACCCGATCTCCTTGATGGTTTCCCGAATGATCCTGGGCATGTCCACATAGCACTCAGTGGTGATCTCCCCCGCAATAAAGGCCAGGCCAGTGGTCACCAGACACTCACAGGCGACCCTTCCGCTGGGGTCCTCGCTGATGATAACGTCAAGGATGGCGTCGGATATCTGATCGGCCACCTTGTCGGGGTGTCCCTCTGTTACCGACTCAGAGGTGAACAAAAAGTTGGTCATAGCCATAGAGATTTCCTCCTTATTGATGTGGTTCAGTAGCCCGAGAGGTTTTCATGAATAAAGACTTGTGGATTTCTCGCAAGACCCTTGAGCGTTTGTTTTTCAACAGTTGCAGGGTTTGAGGGGGCTTGCCCCTGATGGAAATCACCATATCCGTGAACAGCTTCTTTTTTGCTCCCTATTCCACACATTGGATGAAGTCCTCCGGGAAAAGTTCTGCCATCTCCCCCCGGATGAAGAGCTCCGTTTCCTTAGCAGTGGAGAGTTGTAGGGTTTCCTTCAGGAGCCTTTCCCCTTCGCCTCGGGTAGAGCACCGCAGCACCTTTTTCACCCTCGGTATGGCGATGGCGTTCATGCTCAACTCATCGAGCCCCAGCCCCAGGAAGATCAGGGTATAGAGGGGATCAGCGGCCATTTCACCGCAGATCCCCACCTCTATCTCTGCGTCATGGGCGATGTCCACCACCTGTTTTATAGTCCTTAAGATGGCCGGGTGGAGGGGCTCGTAGAGGTAGGAGACGTGTTCATTCACTCGATCGATGGCCAATGAGTATTGGATAAGGTCGTTAGTACCGATACTGAAGAAATCGACCTCGCGGGCGAGGATATCAGCGGTCAGGGCGGCCGAGGGGATCTCGATCATGACCCCAAGGGGGATCTCCGGGTCGAAGGGGATCCCCCTGGCCATCAGCTCCTCTTCGGCTTCCTCCAGGATGGCCTTTGCCTGGAGGAGCTCTTCCACACCGGAGATCATAGGAAACAGGATCGTGAGGTTGCCATAGGTGCTGGCGCGCAGTATCCCCCGCAGCTGGGCCTTGAAAATCTCTTTCTCCCTGATGCAGAACCTGATGGCCCTCAGCCCCATGGCCGGATTCATCTCCTCGGCCAAATCGATGTGGGACACGAACTTATCCCCCCCTAGGTCGAGGGTCCTGACAGTGGCGGAGTAAGGAGCGATCTCCTGCGCCAATTTTTTGTAGGCCTGAAAATGTTCCTCCTCGGTAGGGAGGGTTCTCCTGTTCAGGTAGAGGTATTCGGTCCGATAGAGCCCTATTCCCTCGGCCCCATATTGTCTTACGTGGGGGATCTCGTCGAGGATCTCTATATTAGCCTTCAAGGCAAGGTGATATCCGTCCTGTGTCTCCGCCTTCAGGGTAGAATATTTGAGGAGTTCCCTCTCGAGATAGCGGTAATGTTGCTGTTTGAGATGATATGCCTTGATAGTTGCCCGCGAGGGCTCGACGATCACCACCCCTTCGGTCCCGTCAATGATGATCGTCTCCATCCCCCCGGCATAGGCTGTGACGTCTTCCAGTCCTACGACCGCGGGGATCTCCAGGGAACGGGCGACGATGGCCGTATGGGATGTCCTCCCTCCCATATCGGTGGCGAATCCAACCACCCTTTTAAGGTTCAATTGAATGGTGTCCGCCGGGGAAAGATCATGGGCCACGACGATTATATCGTCCTCGAGGTCTTCGATCCTCCGAAGCTCCCTTCCGGTGAGGTTGCGCAGGATTCTCTCCACCACATATTTGATGTCCTCTTTTCTCTCTCTGAGGTAATCATCCTCGATGGAGTCGAAGGCCGCGGAGATCTTGTCCAGGGTAACGTCAAGGGCCCACTCGGTGTTCACCAGGTCTTCTTCGATCATCCTGATGGTCTCATCTCGCAACATTCTGTCTTCCATTAACCGAAGATGGACATCGAGGATGTAGGAATGCTGCGTAAAACCTTTTTCCAAGATCCGATCTTTTATCTCTTGGAGCTCCTTCTTCGATTTTTTAATAGACTCACTAAACCTCGTGATCTCCGAGTTTACCTGTCTGGCCGCAATCTTGTGGGGGACGAACCTGGTGCGCTGGCGGTCCAAGAGAACCGCCTTGCCGATGACTATTCCTGGGGAGACTCCTATCCCCTGAAGGACCATCCCCTCGTCGACTGGCAGAGCGCTATTTCTCACCGAATTTGCCCTCAATTAGTTTACCCAGCTCCTCAATGGCCTCTCTGGCATCCCTTCCCCTGGCTTTGACGACGATCTTTGCCCCCTCCCCGGCAGCAAGCAATAAGATTCCCATGATACTCTTCCCGTTTGCCTCGACCCCGTCCTTCTCCACGGTAATGGTGGACTCAAAGTTGCTGGCCAATTGGACCATTAAATTTGCGGCACGGGCATGGAGGCCCAATTTGTTCTTGATGACGAAGGCTCGCCTCTCAACCCTCTCAGCTATTTTTTCTTACCTCCAGTCGTTCGCTCCAAGATCTCACTGGCCAAGTGTATGTTTTTTTGTCCGTACGATCTTATAAATGCGGCCAGGTCATCAAGTGGCTTTTCATCCCGTAGGGTGCACAGCTTGATTAGCATCGGGAGGTTGACTCCAGTAACCACTTCTACCTTACCCTTCTCCAGCAAGGAGAGGCTGATGTTGGAGGGGGTTCCACCAAACATGTCGGTCAAGATCAAGACCCCTTCCCCTGCGTCCACCTTTTTAACGGCTTTCTTAATCCTCTTTTCCACCTCTTCTAAGGGTTCGGAAGGGTCGATGGAGATGGGCTCCATCCCCTCCACATCGCCGACGATTTGTTGGGTGGCCATGAGGAATTCGTCCGCCAAGGCCGAATGGGTGACGATGACGACCCCGATCATCTTTTTCATCTTACCCTCTCTCTGTATCCCGGTGTCTGACCATGATCTCCTTACCCCTCTGGCCCATGATATCGGCCAAGCGCTCGGTGATCACCACTGAGCGGTGTTTTCCACCCGTACAACCTATGGCAATGGTCAGATAAGACTTCCCCTCCTTTTCATAAATAGGGATTAGATACTCGATCATGTTACTGAACCTGTGAAGAAAATCATTGGTCTCCTCTTTCTCCAGGATGTAGTCTCTTACCTTTTGGTCCTCGCCAGTGAGACCCCGTAGTTCCTTTACGTAAAAAGGGTTGGGGAGAAAGCGAACATCCATCACAATATCGGCCTCTGTGGGTATTCCATAACTGTAGCCGAAAGAGAGGAGAGTCATTTTCATCATCTGAGCCGTCGAGGCAAGGAGACGCTCCATAATGACACCCCGAAGTTGGTGGACATTGAGGGCCGAGGTGTCGATGACCTCATCGGCAGTCTCCCTGACAAAGGCGATCTCCCCTCGTTCCTCCTTCACTGCGTCGGGCAGTGATATCCCTCTGTCCTTTTCCAATGGATGTCTGCGCCTCGTCTCACTGTACCGTCTAATAAGGACATCGTCAGTCGACTCGAGAAAGAGGATCTTTACCTGATGTCCTCCTTCCCTCAAACTTTGGATGACCTTTTGGAAGTCTTCCAGGAACTCCATTCCCCTTATATCCACTACAATGGCAACCCTCGATAGCCCTCTGGTGGAGTGTTGGCATAGCTCTATGAAAGTGGGAATGAGGGTTGCCGGCAAATTATCCATACAGTAAAATCCAATATCCTCTAAGGCCCTCATCGCTGTGGACTTTCCCGACCCCGAAAGGCCGCTGATAATGGTTAGTTGCAGTGATCTCACATCTCGTTCTATCCCTTCTTTTTGAGGCTTATGAGAAGTTCCTTTTCGAATTCCTTTGCGGCATGATATCCCTCCTTTTTCAGGAGGTAATCCCTGGCGGCCACCTCCACAATAGCGGTCAGGTTTCTTCCTGGTCTCACTGGGATCTTCTTGCGGGGAATCTCCACCCCCAGGATGGTGTAGGTCTCATCCTCCAGACCCACACGGTCGCTTATACATTCTTCCGGCTCCACCAGTTCTATGACCAATTCGATCCGGTTTTTGTCTCTGGTGGCCGCTATACCGAATAGCTTCTCGATTTCAATGAGGCCTAAGCCCCTGATCTCCATGTGATGTCGGCCTAATTCATGGCTGAACCCATGAATGGCACCGTCTCGTCCTTTCTCTATCTGTATGAGATCGTCCACCACGAGTCGATGTCCACGCATGACAAGGTCGAGAGCGCACTCACTCTTCCCAATTCCGCTCTTTCCCAAAATGAGGACCCCCACCCCCAGGACGTCTATTAATACCCCATACAGACTGATGCGAACGCTTTTGCCGTGGGCCATGGGGTCCCCTTCTGCTACTTAATAATTCTCGTCCTCTTCGACGATGATGCGGTAGATCTCTTCTTTGGAATTTGCCTCCATCAACCTCTTCCTGAACTGAGAGTCCTTTAAGAGCCGGGATAGCCTGGCCAGGGCCTCTAGATGCTCGCCTGCGGAGTCCTCAGGAGCAAGCAACAGGAAGAAGAGGTGGGTTGGCTTTTCATCGATGGATTGGAAATCAATTCCCTCTCGACTGCGGCCGAAGGAACAGATGATGCCCTTTATCTCTTTCAACTTTCCATGGGGGATGGCTATTCCGTCTCCAATGCCAGTACTCCCCAGTTTCTCTCGTTCTAACAGGACCTGTAAGGCATTCTCCTTGTCGTCAAGCCTCCCGTTCTCAACGAGGACGGAGATCAGTTCCTCCAAGGCCCTCTTTTTGTCACGGGAGACGAAATCTTCTACAACAGAAGTTTTGTCCAATATGTCTATTATTTTCATTGTCTATTCTGGTTCAATAAGGCCGTAATTCCCGTCTTTTCGGCGGTAGATTACGTTGACTGCCTCGGTTTGGGCATTGGTAAATATGATAAAATCATTTTTCAAGACCTTGAGCTGTTGAATGGCTTCCTCTATAGACATAGGTTTGGCGGAATAGTTTTTTGACCTGATAATCTGGGGCTTCTTCTCCTCTTCTCCTTCTTCACTGTAGAGGACATGCATTTTAAATCCATAGCCTTTTGCCTTTGGGCGTTTTAACTTGCCTAATTGTTTCTTTATCTGACGCTCTATCTTATCCACCACCTTATCGATGGCAGCATGGGTGTCCTCTGTGCTCTCCACCCCATTTATTAGAATACCAGTATCGGCCATAATGCTCACCTCTGCTGTATATCTGAACTTTTCCGCAGAAAGGACCACATGGGCCTCGATGGGTTCGTGCAGATACTTTTTTACCTTCTGCAGTTTTCCTCCGACATAGTCCTTTAAGCTGGGGCTGGGCTCCAAGTGTCTAAAGGTCATGTTAATCTGCATCTTCTGGCCTCCGTTCGCTGAGTTTTTGGCATTGTTACAGAAATCACAAATCTTAGCCAAATAAAGGGGGGTTGTCAATAAAGTTATTTTTTCTATGCAGGGTTTTCACCAGATTTTCTTTCTCGCGCTGGAAGAGAGGATCTTCATCATCTCACGATACTTGGCCACTGTCCGCCGAGCTATGGCTATATTATATCTCTCCTTAAGAAGTTGAGCTATCTTCTCATCGCTGAAAGGTCTTCGGGGGTTTTCCTCGGCAATTATCTGCTTGATGAGGTTTTGCACCCGTTTCGCTGCCACCTCCTCCACTCCCTCTCCAATCTTGCCGCTGAAGAAGAACTTAAGCTCATATATCCCCTGAGGCGTATGTGCGTATTTACTGGTGGTCACCCGGCTTACAGTGGACTCATGCATCTGGATATCGTCGGCTACATCCTTCAGGACGAGAGGGCGTAAATAATCTATGCCCTTATCGAGAAAATCCGTCTGAAACTTGACGATACTCTTGGTGACCTTGTACAAAGTCCCCTGTCTCTGTTGGATGCTCCTGATGAGCCAGTGTGCCGATTTCATTTTTTCTTTGAGGTAATCTCTGGGTACATCTGCCCTCTCGACCTCCAGCAGCTGACGATAGTAAGGGTTTATCCGCAACTTGGGAAGACCATCCTCATTTAACATGACCATGTACTCCCCTTCGACCTTATAGACGTAGACATCAGGAATGATGCTCCTTGCCTCTTCGGTGCTATAGGGACGTCCTGGCTTAGGCTCTAGACGAGAGATAGTTTTGATTGCCTCTAGTACCTGTGGGAGGGGGACCTTTAATTTTCTTGCCAATCTACGGTAATCCTTGTTTTTGCAGTAAGATAGATGGGTTCCAACGATCGCTTCTGCCAAGGGATCTCTTTCGGCAAGTCCGCTTAGTTGGATGAGGAGACATTCTCGCAGATCCCTGGCCCCCACCCCCGGAGGATCGAAGGACTGTATTATTCGGAGCACGTTCTGAACCACCTTTGCCGGGCTGTTTAGGTTCTTGCATATCTCTTCCAGGGAAGCCTGGAGATATCCGTTGTCATCGATATTACCGATGATAAAGGAGCCGATCTCTTCCTCTCGAGGAGCTAGAGGGCTCATCTTTAGCTGCCACAGCAAATAATCGATTAAGGTGACCTGACGGGTGAGAAAATTCTCCCAAGGGGTCTCGTCTCTGTCAGCCCTCGACGGGGTATAGGTGCTGATGCTGTGGCCCTCCATATATTCTTCCCAGTCAAAGTCTTGGATCTGATCTGGAGTTTCCGAGGTAACCTCCGATTGTTCTCTCTCCTCCAAGCCACTGTCATCTTCTAACACCGGGTTTTCCTCTATCTCCTGAGCGATGACCTCCTGGAGCTCCATTCGGGATAGCTGCAGCAGCTTGATAGCCTGTTGAAGCTGGGGAGTCATAACCAGCTGCTGGCTCAACCTGAGGTCTTGCTTGATCTCCAGGGCCATCTTTACTTACCTCTTAACCCCTCAGGAGTTTCTCCGTACTCTTTCCCTACGCGCTTCTTTTCCAATCTGAAGTTTTCCCCGAGGTATATCCTGCGGGCCTTTTTGCTGGCCACTATCTCCTCAGGGGTGCCCGACTGCAATATCTCTCCCTCATTCAATATATATGCCCGATCACAGACATGCAAGGTCTCCCGAACATTGTGGTCGGTAACAATCACCCCTATCATCTTGGCCTTGAGCTGCTGGATGATATTTTGGATGTCAATGACCGCAAGGGGGTCGATGCCGGAAAAGGGCTCGTCAAGGAGAATGAAGGAAGGAGAGAGGACGAGGGCCCGGGTAATCTCGACCCTTCTCCTCTCGCCTCCTGAGAGGGAATAAGCCTTGTTTTTGGCCAGGGGGAGGATGTTTAACTCGTTTAAAAGGACATGGAGTCGTGTCTTCTTCTCCTCACGGGAGAGATCCAAGGTCCCCAGTATGGCAAGGATATTCTCCTCCACGGTTAGCTTTCTAAAGATCGAGGCCTCTTGAGGGAGATAAGTGATTCCCCTCCTGGCTCGTTGGTACATGGGCAACCGGCCAATATCCTCGCCATTAAACAATACTCTCCCATGGTCAGGCCTGATCAAGCCGATGATCATATAGAAGGTGGTGGTCTTTCCCGCCCCATTGGGGCCCAGAAGCCCCACCACCTCTCCTGCATGGACCTTGAGGTTCACCCGATCAACGACCACCCTACCGTTGTAAGACTTAGTGAGTTCAATTGCCTCCAGGGTCTGGGTTACACCCCTGCTCATCTTTTCTCCTCACCTGGAATGATGGTGGCGGTCACCCTCTCCCCTTCCTTTCCCTCAGCTATACTCTTTTGCTCGTCGATGTAGTAGGTGATCCTCCATCCTTTGACCCAGTTGTCACCCTCCCTGACCACCGGGTTCCCCTGCAGGATCAATTTGCGTTCCCGGTGATAATAGGTGGCCTCTTGACAGGTGGCCCTCCTTTTGCCCTGTATTATGCGCACATTCCCCTGGGACAATATTTTTTCGATCTCCTTCCCATCCTTGTCGAGAAAGAGGAGTAGGCGATCGGAGTAAAGGACAAACTCCTCCTGCCTGGCCACCACGTCCCCTACAAAGGTGATCAAATTGCCTTTATAATCGGCCTCCAACCGCTCAGAAGTGATGTGAATGGGACCTTCTCCCCCAAGGAATTCGCCAGGCCCCTGGGCAAAGACAGGGTGCGGCAGCAGCCAAAAGGCGATTAAGAGGACGATGTACGAGAAGCCTTTCATCCTTCGATCACCGTCTCCACCTCTTTCTGAATTGAGAGGGTTCCCTTCTTTATGTCTACTAATATTCCAATTCCTTTCACCCGCATCCCCGCTCTCTCGATTAAGACGGGATCATCGGTATATATCTGGCGCCGCTCTTCATCGTAGTAAAGGGAATCGGTGACCACACGATACCCATCGCTGGAGGTAACCACCACATTCCCATGCACCTCAATCTCCTTTTTCCTCTTAATGGATCCCTCTTCTCCACTCAAGGTGACAATTCTGCCGCCCTCGGCGAAAAACGTGACCCTCAGGTCCTTGAGAAGGGTTGACTCTTCTTGGAGAAAATGATGGGCGGACTTTGCCCTCAGCTCCCACTCCTTCTTTTCCCCTTTGGTCTCCACGTAGTGGACTTCCTCAAGGAAGAGGTCAGCTTTGGCCTCCGTTGTGGGGAGAATTTCCTCCTCGCTCCCTTGCCTCCCTATAAGGAGATAGCCACCTGCCACCGACAAGATCAGACCCATGAGGATGAGGATGATCAGCTTGGATAGTTTCAATGATACCTCCTAAGGATCTCCTCCCATTTGCCCTGGGCGTGCAGGAGGATGTCGCACACCTCCCGGACCGCCCCCCTTCCCCCTGGGTTTCTAGTGATATAGAGGGCGAACCTCTTCGCCTCCTCAACCCCATCTGCCACAACCATGGGGAGGCCCACTTTCTTCAACAGAGGGATGTCAACGAGATCATCTCCCACAAAACAGGCTTCGTCATCCCTGATCCCCATCTGTTTGGCGATCTCGGTGAAGGCCTCTGCCTTATTGTAGACCCCCTGACGGACCCTTTGGACTCCCAGATCATCAGCCCTCTTCTGGACCACCGCAGAACTCCTTCCTGTCAACATCGCCACTTCGATCCCTGCCCGCAAGAGGAGCTTTATTCCATGCCCGTCTCGTACGTCGAAGGCCTTGATCTCCCTGCCCTGATGGTCCATGATGATCCTGCCGTCGGTCAGCACTCCATCGACATCGAGTATCAAAAGCCTCACCTTCCTTGCCGACTTCCATACCTGTTCAGGAACCCCCACGTTCATCTCAGACCACTCCGGCCTTGAGGAGGTCATGGAGGTGGATGATCCCCACCGGGGTCCTCTCCCCGGCCTTGTTGAAGACAAAAAGGGAGGTAATAGAGTGTTCCTCCATCCTCTGGACGGCCTGGGCGGCCAAGGCATCTGCTTCTATCCACTTGGGATTCTCGGTCATGATCTCCGAGGCCGCCCTCTCCAGAAGGTCGGGGTATTTTTCCAGGGCCCTGCGTAGGTCACCGTCGGTGATCACCCCTACCAGATGCTCCCGTTCGTCCATTACCCCCGTGACCCCAAACCGCTTGGAGGTAATTTCCACCAAGACCTCCTTCATCAAGGTGGTCTCATAGACCTTGGGGAGTTCCTCACCCACGTGAATCAGGTCACTTACCCTGAGCAGGAGCCTCTTGCCCAATCTTCCTCCTGGGTGCAGGATGGCAAATTCCTCTTTGTCAAACCCCCTCTTCTCCAAGATGGATACCGCCAAGGCATCTCCCATGGCCAGAGCAGCCGTAGTGCTAGCCGTGGGGGCCAAACCCAGGGGGCAGGCCTCCTCTCTAACGCTCACATCTAAGACCACATCCCCGGCCTTGGCCAGACTAGAGGATGGCCTTCCGGTGAGGACGATCAGCTTATTGCCGTATCTTTTTATCAGGGGAAGGATTTGGGAAAGCTCCTCTGTCTCGCCACTGTTGGAGACGGCCAAGACAATGTCCTTCTTGTCCAGCATACCGAGGTCACCGTGGATACCTTCGGTGGGGTGGAGGAAAAAGGCAGGAGTGCCAGTGCTGGCCAGGGTGGAGGCGATCTTTTTCCCAATGATCCCGGATTTGCCCACTCCTGTCACCACCACCTTCCCCTCATTGTTGAGGATCATATCCACAGCTCGCACAAAATCCTCGTTGATCCTCTCCTGCAGCCTTTGGATGGCTTCGGCCTCGATATTCAATACCCGTCTGGCCCTTTCGATGATCATGCTTCTTCCCCCTTCACAATCCGATCTATGGCCAACAGTTGTCTCAGCAAAGAAGGGAGGGCGTCAAGTTCCAGAGAATTGGCCCCGTCGCTGAGGGCCTGCTCTGGGTTAGGGTGGACCTCTAAAAAAACTCCGTCTACGCCTGCCCCCACTGCCGCCCTAGCCAGGTGTGGAACAAATTCCCTCTTCCCCCCGGAGGCCTTTCCTGCCCCTCCAGGAAATTGAACACTATGGGTGGCATCGTAGATGACGGGGAATCCCAATTCCCGTATGATAGGGAGCGACCGTATGTCAGTTATCAGGTTGTTGTAGCCAAAGGAGGTTCCCCTCTCGGTGATAAGTATCTGTTTGTTGCCGGTGGAGGTGATTTTTTCCACGACGTGGGCCATATCCCAGGGTGCAAGGAACTGTCCTTTTTTCACATTGATCGGCTTTCCCGTTTTGCCGGCCTCCACCAACAAATCTGTCTGACGGCAGAGAAAGGCGGGGATCTGGATCACGTCCAAAACCTCTGCCGCTCGGGGCACCTCGCCGATCCTGTGGACATCGGAGAGGATGGGTAACCCCACCTCCTCCTTGATGCTCTTTAAGATTTTCAACCCTTCCACAATCCCTGGTCCTCGAAAGGAGGAGATGGAGGTGCGGTTGGCCTTATCATAGGATGCCTTGAATATGAGAGGGGTCTCGAGAGCCAGGGAAATCTCATTGAGCCTCCGGGCGAGGGAGATGGCAAATTCCTCACTCTCGATCACACAAGGACCGGCGATCAGGACGAGGGGATTATCTTCTCCGACAGTTACCCCCCCAATGTGGACCTCTTTGGTCACCGTCTCCTCCTCTTATCATTGAGGGATGCCTTAATGAACTCCCGGAAAAGGGGATGGGGGTCCCAGAGCCTCGATTTAAATTCAGGGTGGAATTGACAGCCCAAAAACCAGGGGTGATCGGGAATTTCGATAATCTCTACCAATTCGTTGTCCGGTGAGAGTCCGCTGGTCCTCATCCCCTTGTCAGTTAGGAGTTCTCGGTAGCGGTTGTTAAACTCGTAGCGATGTCGGTGTCTCTCGGTAATAACCTCCCTTCTATAGGCCTTGTGCGCGAAGCTCCCCTTCTTGATGTGACAGGGATAGGCCCCTAATCTCATGGTCCCACCCTTATCACTCCCCTCATCCCTCCTCTCGGTGGTGTCCTTCTGATAGTTTATCCACTCCTTCATGAGATAAATGACTGGATGGGGGGTATCGGGGTCAAATTCCGCGCTGTGGGCCCGCTGTAGATCGGGCAGATTCCTGGCATATTCCACCACTGCGAGTTGCATTCCCAAACAGATGCCGAAGAAAGGGACCCCATGTTCACGGGCATGGCGGATGGCCTCAATCTTTCCCTCGATTCCCCTCTGTCCAAACCCCCCAGGGACAAGGATGCCATCGGCTCGGGACATGCCATCCCCTATCCCACTGTGTTCTATCTCTTCTGAGTCTACATACTGCAAGTTCACCTGGCACTCATTTGCCAGCCCTCCATGAACCAGGGCTTCTGTCAGGCTCTTGTAAGAGTCTCTCAGGTTGACATATTTGCCCACCACGGCGATGGTCACCTCATCCGTAGGGTTTTTAAGCTTTCCAACGATATTCTCCCACATGCTCAGGTCTGGCGCCTTGGTCCACATGTGAAGGAACTCGACGATTTTTTCGTCCAGACCCTCATGGTGGAAGACGACGGGTACCTCATAGATGGTCTCCACGTCTTTGGCGGTGACGACGGCATCTTGCTCCACGTTACAAAAGAGGGCTATCTTGGCCTTGATCTCCGGGGGTAGGAAGCGGTCGGTTCGACAGAGCAATATATCGGGCTGAATGCCGATCTCTCTCAGCTCTTTTACACTGTGCTGGGTCGGTTTGGTCTTCAGCTCTCCGGCGGCCTTGATATGGGGGACCAGGGTCAGATGGATGTAGCAGACGTTCTCTCTGCCCAAATCCCCTTTGAGCTGCCGGATGGCCTCCAGGAAGGGGAGGCTTTCTATATCCCCAACGGTTCCTCCCACCTCGGTGATGACGACATCTACATTGTCGGCCAGCTCTAAGATGGTGCCTTTGATCTCATCAGTGATATGGGGGATCACCTGGACGGTGCCCCCCAGATAGTCCCCCCGCCTCTCCTTGGTGATGACTGAGTGATAGATCCTTCCTGTGGTACAGTTATTTTTTTGGCTGAGTTTGGCGTGGGTATAACGCTCATAATGCCCTAGGTCTAGGTCGGTCTCAGCTCCATCGTCGGTCACGAAGACTTCTCCGTGCTGGAAGGGATTCATAGTGCCGGGATCCACATTGATATAGGGGTCGAACTTGAGTAGTGTGATGGTAAGACCTCTGGCCTCCATCAAGGCCCCGATGGAGGCGGAGGCTAAGCCTTTCCCCAGTGAGGAGAGGACGCCTCCGGTAATGAAGATGAATTTAGTCCTCAAGGCCCCTCCCCTAAAAAGTGTCCCATAAGCTCATGGCCGTTTTCGAAAAAGATCCCGCCTTTCTTGGCTTGCTCTTCATCAAACCCCTGTACCTTCGACGCATGACCCCCTTTGTGAGAATAGATCACAAAGGGGACTGGGTCATCGGCATGGGTCCGCAAACGGAGAGGGGTAGGGTGATCGGGCAGGACCATGACCTTGTAATCGCCCCATCTCTCCATCCCCCGTAGTGTGGTTCCCACTACCTGTTCGTCAAAAGCCTCGATGGCCTTTATCTTCGCCTCCAAGTCCCCGTTATGGGATGCCTCATCAGGGGCCTCTACATGGATATAGACGAAATCGGTTTTTTCAAGGGCCGTCAGCCCGTATTGGGCCTTCCCCTGATAGTTGGTGTCCAGGTATCCAGTTGCCCCAGGTACCTCTACTACCTCCATCCCAGCGTAGATCCCAATCCCCTTGATTAGATCCACGGCTGAAATGACGCTTCCTCGGAGACCGAACCTCTGGGAGAAGAGAGGCACTTGTGGGGCCTTCCCCTGCCCCCAAGGCCAGATGGAGTTAGCCGCCCTCGTGTTTTCCTGAAGCCTCCTCTGGTTTATGGGATGGGACTTCAAAAGGATCTGGGCATCGGTGATGAGCGTGATTAGCTCCCAGGCCCCCTCCCCCCTCGGAAGATAATTCCCGATCTGTTTTTCGGTAATGTCATGGGGAGGGGTGGTTTCCATCATCTCTCCCCCTCCCCTCCAGACTAGGAGGTGGCGGTAGCTCACCCCGGGATAGAAACGAAAGGTGGAATTCCCCAATGCTTTATTTAGATCAGAGATGATCTCCCTTCCCTCTTCGGTAGTGATATGTCCGGCGCTGTAATCAAGCATGAACACGGCCCCCTCCATGACCTCCAGGGTCACGAGGTTGCAGCGAAAGGCCACATCGTCTGGGCCAAGTTTGACCCCGATACTGGCTGCTTCCAGGGGACCTCGCCCGGTATAATATTGTCTGGGATCGTACCCGAAGATGGAGAGATTGGCTATCTCGCTCCCCTTGGGAAATCCGGAGGGGATGGTGCGGACAAGACCTATCTCTCCCCTTTGCGCCAGAGAATCCATGTTGGGGATATGGGCGGCCATCAAGGGAGTCCTTCCCCCCAGTTCGTCCAAGGGGTAGTCAGCCATCCCATCTCCGACCAATGCGAGGTATTTCATTGTTTACGGAATTGCTATGCAACTTTTATACCTAAACTATATCAGAACCAGTTCAGATGTCAAACTAAAAAGGGAGAAGTTTTCCTTTTTGCCCATCTCTCTGTAAACGACTCATATTATAACGCCGCTGCCCTGTCAAGGTTCGGAGAGGCTCTTGAGAAGAGGGAATCGTGGGCAAGATCCTTTTCATTTTTTTGGTTGCTGTTATAATGACCCAACGAACAGAGAGGAACGACGTTAAGGGAGGTGAGTGGATGGATCTTTCTGTTTTTGAGAAGATGGAGGTCTCGGAACTGAAGAGCTATATCGAGTTCGTACTTTGGCATTATCGGGTGGTGGATGCCTTCTGGTTTATCTACGTCGACAAAGAGTTTGACCAGCGGACGGCCGAGAGGATTAACGAAAAGGTCTGGTCAAGGGTGGGAGGCATGGCAGGCAAGGATTTGGTGCGGCGGTTTCAGATCGAACAAAAGGGGCTGAAGGGGTTTGTCAAAGCCCTGAGGTATTTCCCGTGGCATATCTTGGTGGGTTATGAGATCGAAGAAAGGGGAGACGAAGTAACTATCACTGTTCCCAGCTGCCCTACCCAAGAGGCCCGTCTGAGAAGGGGGTTAGGAGAGTTTGTCTGTAAGGAGATGCACCGGAGGGAGTTTACCAGCTTTGCCCATGAAGTTGATGACCGGATTCAAGTAGAATGTTTATTTGCTCCCCCTGATCCACACCCAGATGATACCTTCTGCAAATGGCGCTTCACCCTGAAGGAATCCCCTTGACCAGCAAGATTAATCAGGGAGTTGATTGCAGGGTTGATATCTAACTGCCGCGGTTGGGGTCTATCCGGTGATCTCCAATGTTCTTCCGCAGCCGGGACACCTCTTGTCTTTGAACCATTCTCCCCTTATCTGGTAACCGGTCCTCTCTACGAGCAGGGTACCACATGAAGGACAGTAGGTATTCTCATAGCGATGACCCGGGACATTGCCGAGATAGGGATAGTAGATCCCAGCATCTCTTGCCGTTTCATAGGCGAATTCCATTATCTCTATGGTCGTCGGTGGCCGATGGTATTCATAGGCGGAGAAATAGCGAGTAAAATGGATGGGGGTATCCGGCCCCAAGTGATCCAGGTGTTTTTGGATCAGTCTTTCTATCTTGTTCCTTTGGTCATTGAGCCCGGTTACGAGCAAATGGATCATCTCCACATGGATCCCCACCTCCTTAGCCGCCCGTGCATTGCGCCAAACGATTCCCTCCTTTGCTCCCTTCAGATAAACCCGGTAGAGTTCCTCGTCCCCCTTTATATCCATGTTTATCGCAGTCATCCCGGCCTTCTCCAGCATCCGTAAGGCATCCAGGGTGAGGTAGCCGTTGGATACATAGCAACCATAGAGCCCGTGGGCCTTTCCTAGCTTGAATACCTCAAGGGTGTACTCGAACAGGAGTGTCGGTTCCTGAAAGCTTACACAGAGGCCCTGATCCCCTTCCTCTCTTGCCAGGGCGACCATCTGTTCGGGGGGAATGTACTTCGCCTTTTTCGGCTCCGGGGCGCTCTTGGAGAGGTGCCAGTTCTGACACCAAGGGCAGGTGAAGTTGCAAGACCAGGTTGAGAAGGTGAGGGCGCTAGAGCCGGGGTAAAAATGGAAAAAGGGCTTAATTTCTATTGGTCGAGACTCCAGGGCACTGATATCCCCGTAGACCAGAGTGTAGAGCCTTCCCGCTCTGTTTTGGCGCGTTTGACAAACCCCCTTCTCATCCGGTGGGATGAGGCATCTCCGTTCACACAGACCACAGCGGACACGTCCCCCGTTTAACGATTCGTACAGAACAGCTTCTCTCACCGTTGGTAAATTCCCCGACATAAAAGTTCCTCTGGTTCTCATTATAATCGACGAGACCTTGGAAAAGCTATTTTATCCTCCTATGGGGTGATGATAAAATCTCTTTCGACCGGTTGTCATTTGTGATAGATTCGTCTGATAAAAGAAATTATTTCCTGAAGGTGATGAGGATGGAGGACAGAGACAAGCTACCGATCATCATCAGACACTGGATAGAACATAACAACAGCCACCTGGAAGAGTACCGGAGGTGGTCTCAGAAGGCAGGGGAACTGGGATGGGAGCGGGTAAGGGCCAAGATCGCTGAGGCCACGGAGGAGATTTACCGATCTAACACGAGCCTAGAAGAGGCCTTGAGGGAGCTAGAGGCTCTGTAAATACCTTTGGAGCCGTTCCATCCCCTCTTCCATGTTCTCGAGAGAATTGGCGTACGAGAAGCGCAGAAACCCCTCCGCCCTGCTTCCAAAGTCTATCCCTGGGGTTACCCCGACCCGGGCATTTTCCAGGATGTTGAAGGCCAGTCGATAGGAGTCGACGGAGTACTTCCGGGCGTTGGCCAAAATGTAGAAGGCCCCGGTTGGTTCCACTGCCACCCCCAACCCCAGCTCTCGCAGCTTCCTGAGGAGAAACTCCCGACGCCGGTTGTAAATTTCCTTCATCTCTTCCACCTCTTTTTGCGCCTCCTGCAAGGCAGCGATTCCCGCCCACTGGACAAACGAATTGGGTGAGATGAAGAGGTTCTGTTGCATCACCTGCATGGGTCTGATGAACTCCCGGGGAGCGATCAAATATCCCAGGCGCCACCCGGTCATAGCGTAGAGTTTGGAGAAACTGTTGAGGACGAAGCAGCGGTCGGTGAACTCCAAGATGGTATGTTCCTTACCTCTATAAACGAGACCATGGTATATCTCATCCGAGATAACATAAGGGGAGAAGGAGGTGATCTCCTCTATCCTGCTCTGATCCATCACAACTCCGGTTGGATTGGAGGGTGAGTTGATGACAATCGTCTTGGTCCGGGGAGTGATCCGTTCCTGTATTTTAGGGGGAAGGTATTGAAAACCTTCCTCCTCTTCCGTCTCCACTAGTATGGGCCTTCCCTCCACGTAGGTAACGATGTTGGGATAACAAGGGTAGTAGGGATTGGGGAGGATCACTTCGTCCCCTGACTCCAATAGGGCTGAGAAGAGCAAAAGCATGGCCGGTGAACTCCCTGAGGTGATCAAGACTTGCTCCGGAGAGACATTCACCCTATATTTGTCCCCATACTTCCCGCAGATGGCCTCCCTCAGCTGCAACAGCCCCTGACTGTGGGTGTAATGCGTCTTCCCATCTCTGATGGCCCGCATACAGGCCTCCTTGATGGGTTCAGGAGTATCGAAATCCGGTTCCCCCACTTCCAGGTGAATGACATCCTCGCCGCGACGCTCCATCTCCTGGGCACGCTCCAGGACATCCATAACGATGAAAGACTTCATGTCTTTGGCCCTTGGCGCGATCACCTCCACCTCCGTATCCGTACCCTTTCCCCTTTCATCCACCCGCGCTCTCGGTGAAGGTTTCTCTCCTTGAGGGAGATCTCCAGAAAACCCCCGCTGCCCCAAAGGGCGATGATCTCTCCTTCTGCTGCGTCGGTGTAAGAAGACTTGAGACCCTTTATCATTTCACCCCCGATCTCTATCGCCACCATCTCATCGACGGTGAATTCCCTCAAAACCTCCTGAGAGATATTGGTGATGAGGTTGCCGAAGTGATCGATATAGATGACCTCCCCCTGGAGAGTCTCAGCCTCCATTGAGGGGATGGGGATGTTCAGGGTGATCAGATCATCATGGTTTACGGTGGGCCCCATCTCCCCGGGCGAGGTCCCCAAAGAGAGATGAGCGGCGGCTGGTGCGAAGACATCCCTCCCATGGAAGGTGTGACTCACTTGAGGGAGGAAGAATCTCTTTTCAGCAAGTTCATACGCCCGTATCCCCTTCTCCCTTTTTAGCACCAGGTCGAAGACGCCGTTGTCCGGTCCAACAAAGAGGTAATGCTCGGTTTCCAGGACTAGGGGCTTCCTTTGCCCTCCAACCCCTGGGTCCACTACCGCCACGTGGATGGTCCTCTGGGGGAAATAATGATAGGTGTGACCTAAGACCATGGCGGCCCTTATCACGTCATGGGGGGAGATCTCATGGGCCACATCGATGATGAGGCACCGGGGATTTATTGTGAGGATCACCCCCTTCATGGCTCCAATATATCCATCTCCCCATCCAAAATCGGTCAACAGGGTGATGATCCGGTTATCACCCATTCGCTTCCCCCCATAAACGCCTCACACCCTCCTCAAAGGGTGGTCTGATCACTCCTTTCTCCGTGACTATAGCCATCACATATCGGTGTGGTGTGATATCGAAAGCGGGGTTGCGGACCCCGACATCCTCTGGGGCGATCCTTTTTCCCCAGGGAGTAGTGATCTCCTCTTCACCCCTCTCCTCAATGGGGATCTCCTCCCCTGTCTTTATGGTCGGATCGAAGGTGGAGAGGGGAGCAGCCACATAGAAAGGGATGCCATGTTCCCTGGCCAGGACTGCCAGGGTATAGGTTCCAATCTTGTTGGCCACATCCCCATTGCGGGCGATCCTGTCCGCTCCCACCATGACCAGATCTATCTCCTCCTTCTGCATGAGGTATCCTGCCATATGGTCTGTGATGAGAGATACCGGGATACCCTCCTGTTTCAGCTCCCAGGTCGTAAGGCGAGATCCCTGGAAGAGGGGACGGGTCTCCGTAGCAACTACCTTGATTCCCTTCCTCTCCTCCCAGGCCCTCCTGACCACCCCCAAAGCAGTGCCATAGCCGCCGGTGGCAAGGGCCCCCGTATTGCAGTGGGTCAAAATGGTATCGCCATTTCGGATGAGGTCCTTTCCCATCTCCCCTATCTTTTTATTGATTTCTACATCCTCTTCCAATATGGCGATGGCCTCTTGAATCAAACACTCCTTGATCACCCCCACGTCCATCCCTTTGTTTGCCTCACATACCTCTCTCATTCTCTTCAGGGCCCACCGGAGATTGATGGCCGTGGGGCGGGTCTGTTTCAGGGTGTCGCAGATGGAGAGCAGTTCGCCGTAAAATGAGTGGAAATCCCTCTTGTCTATTCCCAACGCCCCCAAGGCGATGCCCATGGCAGCAGCAATCCCGATGGCAGGCGCACCCCTGATGGCCAGAGTCTTGATGGCCTCGGCTACCGTGAAGGCATCATGGCACTCAAGGTAATTCTCCTCCTCGGGTAATCTCCTCTGATCGAGGATGAAGACCTTATTCTCCTTCCACTCTATGGTCTTGGGAAGCAACTTCCACCCGTATTCTTTAAGGATTCAAAGGCCTTCACTATCATAAGAGATAGGGTATTGTCAAACGGGCTGAGGGGAGATGAGGGCGGAATCGCTCAACTCCCGGCAGAATGCCGATGAAGGTCAGCCGCCGGCGAGACATTTCTGTCCAGGTTTCCCTCTTTCAAACGATCCTATGGCAGCTACAGAATTTAGTATACTTTTTAATGTTTTTAGGGTAAAATGAAACAAGTTCAGAGGGATACTGGTGGGGCAGGGGCAAAGGCTTGAGTTTCGCTATTACCTACTGGGGAGAAATAAGCGATGAAAGATGAAGAGAAGACAAAAGAGCAACTCATGAATGAATTGGTTGAAATGCGCCTACGGATTGCTGAATTGGAAAGATCAGAGACTGAGCATAAGCAAGCGGAAAAGGTCATGATGGAGACAAATCTATTCTTGAAAAATATATTGGACAGTTCCTCCTCTATTTCTATCATATCTACTGATCTGGAACGCAATATTCTGTTCTGGAACAAAGGTGCTGAGGACATGTTTGGATATAAGGCCCAAGAGGTAGTCGGTCGTCATAAAATAGACATATTATACCCTGATGATGAACCGGATACAAAAGGGACAGTAGAAGAGGTCAGGTCCTTCATAGTGAAAGACAAAAAGGGGATAAATTGCGAGATTAAAGAAGTTACGAAAGATGGACAAAAACTCTGGATTAGTCTGACCTCTACCCCCAGGTTCGATGAGACCGGCCATGTTATGGGGATTTTGGGCATTGGAGAAGACATCACCGAACGCAAGCGAGCAGAGGACGAATTACGCCAACAAGCACTCATCGTTGAGACCATACATGATGGTATTATCGTGACAGACTTAGAAAGCCGCATCATTGACTGGAACTCAGCAGCTGAGAAGATGTTTGGTTATGGTAAAAACGAGATGGTGGGAAAGACCACTGGTGTGCTAACGACCAGTGTCGTCGCCGCGACGATTCGTGACGGCCGTTGGTCTGGGGAGATTAGTTTCATCCGTAAGGACGGAACCGATGGCGTATGCGAAACTGTCGTCGTACCCTTACGCGATGAACACGACAATGTAGTCGCCACAGTCGGGGTAAACCGCGATATAAGTGAGCGTAAACGGACTGCGGAAGAACTTCAACAAAGTTTAGAAAAATTAAAGAGAATCTTGGAGGAAACGGTCAATGCTCTGGCCTCAGCCGTGGAAACCAGGGACCCCTATACAGCTGGTCATCAAAACCGAGTAGCAAGTCTTTCGTGTGCCATCGCCAGGGAGATGGGCTTTTCAAGAGAGCGGCTCGAGGGGATCCACATTGCCGCAATTATACATGATGTCGGGAAGATGTATATACCTGCCGAAATTCTCAGTAGGCCCGGGAGGTTAACGGAGATTGAATTCGATATAATTAAGACTCACCCCCAAATTGGTTACGATGTACTAAAGGCAATAGAATTTTCATGGCCGGTTGCCCAAATGGTGCATCAACATCACGAAAGGATGGATGGCTCTGGATATCCCGCAGGTCTACCGGGTGAAGAAATGCTCTTGGAGTCAAAAATCTTAGCCGTAGCTGATGTTGTAGAGGCTATGGCCTCTCACCGACCTTACCGACCGGCTCACGACATAGGGGACGCATTAGAGGAAATCTCACAGAAAAGGGGTGTCCTTTATGATTCTGAGGTGGTAGACGTTTGCTTGAGGCTTTTTGCCGAAAAGGACTTTGAGCTCCAGTAAGAGATAGAAGTTGTGCCGAGAAAAGGGAACTGGTTTGGGTATAGACATCGGCTGCAAGAGCAATTGTAAAGAGCCAAAAGGGGAACGGAGGACATATTCGCCATCTACCCCCCCTCCCCTTTGAGCTCCTTAACCGCATTTCCTCCTCTAATCAAAAGTCTTTTTCTATGGTGCCTCGGGAGGCGACTCAAAGAAAGCATGCGGTGATTGAGCATATTTACCTCAATTTCTTCTGCAATATTTCATTTACTAGTCGGGGATTGGCCTTGCCCTGGGTGGCCTTCATCACTTGTCCGACAAAAAAACCGAACAGTTTCTCTTTCCCCTTCTTATACGCGTCCACCTCCTGAGAATGGGCCGTCAAGACCTCTTCTACTATGGCGCTTAAAGCATCTTCATCGGTTATCTGAACCAACCCCTGTTCTTGGACGACATCCCTCGCCCCTTTGCCGCTTTTGTACATCTCCTCAAAGACGGCTTTAGCGATCTTTCCACTGATGATTCCGTCCTTGATGAGACCCAGCATCTCGGCCAGTTGCTGGGGGGCAAGAGGGCAATCCTCCACCTCCCGGTCATCTTCTTTCAAGAGGCGCAGGAGATCGCCCATAATCCAGTTGCTCACCTGTTTGGGTTCGGGGAAAAGTCTCACACATTCTTCGTAGTAATCGGCGAGGGCCTTGGAGGAGGTAATGATCCCGGCGTCATACTCGGGTATGTGGTACTGTTGGACGAAACGATCTTTGCGCTCCAAGGGGAGCTCTGGGAGCCCCTTTCTCACCTCTTCTATCCACTTCGGGGAGATGGCCAATGGGACGAGGTCCGGATCGGGGAAATATCGGTAATCGTGGGCTTCCTCTTTTCCGCGCATGGAATCGGTGATCCCCTTTTGTGGATCCCACAGCCTGGTCTCCTGTACCACTTCATCCCCTTGTTCCAGGACCTTGTTCTGCCGTTCTATTTCATAGGCTAGGGCCCTCTCCACATGGCGGAAGGAGTTCATGTTCTTGACCTCTGCCCTGATCCCCAGGGTCTGCGCGCCCATTGGCCTGACGGAGACGTTGGCATCGCAGCGCAAACTCCCCTCTTCCATATTCCCGTCGCATATCTCCAGGTACTGCAGGATCGCTCGCAACACCCGCAGATAATCGGCAGCCTCTTTGGGGGTGCGAAGGTCAGGTTCGCTCACAATCTCCAGCAGGGGCACGCCGGTCCTGTTGAAATCGACGTAGCTAAAGGGGCCATCTTCATCATGAAAGAGCTTTCCTGCATCCTCCTCCATATGAATACGGGTTATCCTCACCCGCTTCTTCCCCCCATCTGCGGTGGGGATCTCCACATATCCCTTGGTGGCGAGGGGAAGTTCGTATTGGGAGATCTGATAACCCTTGGGGAGGTCGGGATAAAAATAATTCTTTCGGGCGAAGAGGCTGTGCGGGGCGATTTCGCAGTTGGTGGCGAGGGCCATCTTGATGGCGAACTCCACCGCCTTCCTATTTAAGACGGGGAGTGATCCTGGCATACCCGTGCATACAGGACAAGTGTGGGTATTGGGCTCACCGCCAAAGACGGCGGAGCATCCGCAGAAGATCTTGCTCTCGGTCAGCAGTTGGGCATGAACCTCCAACCCGATGACCGCCTCATATGCCATGGCCCGCTCCTTTTGATGCCTTGTCTCTGAGACAATATTATAGTACCCCTATCATGTCAAGCTTCATCCCATGATAGGCCTCAATCGTTATTCTTAGTTGAATACTCTAAGTTCTGGGCACTTTTTCAAGAGAAGGGCCATTTTTTCGTTAAAGAACGAGTTTTTACTTTAAGAAAGCCAAATAATTTGATATAGTCTAAAGATTAGATTGAGGTGAATGGTGGATCTGTTCGAGAGAAGAATCCTGACGGTAAGCCAGCTCACCGCGGGAATCAAAGACCTTTTGGAGAGCAATTTCGACGACGTATGGGTGGAGGGGGAGATTTCCAATCTCAGGCATCCTCCCTCAGGTCATATCTATTTCACCCTGAAAGATGAAAACAGCCAGATCAGGGCCGTAATCTTCAAGATGCAGGTTCGCTATCTGCGCTTTGAATTAGAAGATGGTCTGCAGGTGATCTGTTGGGGCAGGGTGGGGATCTATGAGAAGAGAGGGGAGTATCAGTTGATCCTTGACTACGTGGAGCCAAAGGGAATCGGATCCCTGCAACTCGCCTTTGAGCAATTGAAGGAACGGCTGGCCGAGGAAGGGCTCTTCGATGAGGCCCGCAAAAGGCCCCTCCCCCTTTTGCCGAAAAAGATTGGGATCGTCACCTCGCCTACGGGGGCAGCCATTCGGGACATGCTGAACATTCTGCGCAGGAGGTTTGAGAACATAGAAGTCGATCTCTACCCTGTTAAGGTCCAGGGGGAGGGGTCAGCGGAGGAGATGGCCCAGGGAATTAAGTACTTTGGCCAACGGGGAGAGGTAGATGTTATCATCGTGGGCAGGGGAGGGGGATCATTAGAAGATCTCTGGGCCTTTAACGAAGAGGTGTTGGCCAGGACCATCTTTGACTCTCCCATTCCCATCATCTCGGCGGTAGGACACGAGACTGACTTCACCATTGCCGATTTTGTGGCGGATTTGCGCGCTCCGACCCCATCAGCAGCAGCGGAGATGGTAGTAAGGGAGAAGAGGGATCTGTTCAGGACGATCGATGATCTCGAGCAAAGGATGGGAAAAGAAATGGATAACCTCCTCAATCGCAACAGGGAGGAGGTGAATAGGTTACGGGAGAGGACCAGGGACCCTCGCCTGAGGATAGAAGAGCTCTTTTTGAGACTGGATGAGTGCTGGGCTCGTCTCGCTACCGCTGTACGTAGGACATGGAGGGAGAGCAGGGAGCGGGCTGGAAGAGTTTCCCACCTCCTCTTGTCCCAGGACCCCTTGCAAGAAATAGAGGCCCTCCGGGATGGCCTCAGCCAGAGGACCAAAGGGATGATAGGGGACATCTCTAATATTCTAAGTTCCAAAAGGAAGGAATGGGAAAAAGAGATGGCCAGGTTAGACGCCATGAGTCCCCTGGCCATCTTGAAGAGGGGATACAGTATCACCAAGCGTCTTCCGGATGGCACGATCCTCAGGGATGTACAAGAGGTGGAAGTGAGGGGAACGGTGGAGGTGAGACTATATCGCGGTGAGATCATCTGCCGGGTAGAGGCGAAGAGATGACGATGATTGCCCGTATTGCGCTGTGGTGGGTTCCCCTCTTTTTTCTCCTTGGTTTGCCCTGCTATGGGGGGGGATTGGTGACGATCAGTTGGTCTCCCACAGAGTTGAGGCAAGGGGAGGTCCTCTCAGTGGTAGTGAAGTCCGAGACGAAGATCGCCTCCGTCAGGGGTGACTTGGATGGGACTCCAATCTTTTTCCATGAGCGAGAAGGCGGCAGCCTTGGCGGAATAGCGGGAGTGGACTTGGGTGTTTCCCCGGGCCCGCACCCCCTTAGAGTGAGCGGGGAAGACCCCGGTGGAAGACCCTTCAAGAGCGTTTTTCAGGTGAAGGTGAGGAAGGGGGAGTTCAGAGTTCAAAGGCTCACGCTGCCGAGGGAAATGGTGGAGTTGAAGGAGGAGGTCTTGAGGAGGGTGCAGGAGGAAAATAGGAAGGTCAAGAAAATCTTGCTCGGGATCCGGCGTGAGAAGTTTTGGCATAATTATTTTGTCAAACCCGTAGATGGGTCGATAACAGGCGCCTTTGGTCTGCGCAGAATCATCAACGATCAGCCCCGCTCCCCCCATAGCGGGGTGGATATATCGGCCTCCCTGGGGAGCCCGGTAAGGTCATGCAATGGTGGGATCGTAGTTCTTGCCCAAGAGTTGTACTTCGGGGGGAAGACCATTATAATAGACCATGGTCTTGCTTTATACTCTATTTATATGCACTTAGCGGAAATGAGGGTGAGAAAGGGGGAGGAGGTAAAGGGAGGGGATGTCATAGGTCTAGTGGGGGCGACTGGGCGGGCTACAGGGCCCCACCTTCATTGGGGAATACGATTGATGGGGGCACGAATAGATCCTCTCTCTCTCTTAAGACTATTTTCTTCCGGAGAGTAAAGACTATGGGTGACAAGGGCTTCGAGGAGGCATTGAGAGAGCTGGAGGATATAGTGAATCGTTTGGAGAGGGGAGATTTGCCCCTGGAGGAGGCACTCAGGCTCTTTGAGGAAGGAGTGAAGCTCTCCCGGTATTGCCACAGAAAGCTGGATGAGGCGCAGAAGAAGGTGGAGGTGCTCCTCAAGGATGAGAGAGGTGAGATAGTGCCCCAACCCTTTGAGCCCGGTGAGGGGGACGAGGAGTAGGTGGATATCAGGGATTATCTGAGGGAGAAACGGTTGCAAATGGATGCTGCCCTGGAGCGGTTTCTCCCCCCTGAAACCGAATATCCCTTTTCCTTATACAGGGCCATGCGATACAGCGTTTTTGCTGGCGGCAAGAGGTTGCGCCCCATTCTTGCCATCGCTGCGTATGAGGCCGTAGGAGGGACAGATGATAAAATCATCCCTTATGCCTGTGCCTTGGAGATGGTTCATACCTATTCGTTAATTCATGATGACCTCCCCGCCATGGATGACGACGATTATCGGCGCGGAAAACCCTCCAGCCACCGTGTCTTTGGGGAAGCCTTAGCCATCTTGACCGGAGATGCCCTCCTAACCGAGGCTTTCGGTTTGATGACCAGATCGGAGTTCGTGGAAGGGGTAGAGAGGGATGTGGTTATCCAGGTAATCAACGAGGTATCAGGGGCTGCAGGGGTCCAGGGGATGGTGGGAGGTCAGGTGGTTGACATAGAGTCGGAGGGGAAAGAGGTGGACTTTGCTACCGTGCAGTGGATTCATCTGCACAAGACAGGTGCCCTCATTATCGCCTCCGTCAGGATGGGGGGATGGCTGGGGGGTGCTGGGAAGAAGGAGATGGCAGCCCTTACACGCTATGGGGAAGGTATCGGTTTGGCCTTCCAGATTGTGGATGATATCCTAGACGTGGAGGGAAACGAGGCGGATTTGGGCAAGAAAGTGGGAGTGGATCAGAAGAGAAGGAAGGTTACCTATCCCGCATTCATAGGCGTGGAGACGTCGAGGACGAAGGCCATAGAACTTATGGAGAGCGGCCTTAGTGCTCTGGAGATATTTGACCACAAGGCAGATCGCCTACGGGGTATCGCCCGCTTTATCCTGGAGAGGAGATATTAGCGGCGAGGGGAGATGGCGAGGATTCTTGACGCAATTGACTCACCAGAGGATTTAAGGAAGTTAGAGAGGGAGGATCTCTATCTCTTGGCCCGGGAGATCAGAGAGGAGATCGTCTCCGTCTGCTCCCAGACGGGGGGTCACCTGGCCCCGAATCTAGGTGTGGTGGAATTGACCCTGGCGCTGCACTACGTCTTGGATACCCCGAGGGACAAGTTGATCTGGGATGTAGGACATCAGGCCTATGCCCATAAGCTGATTACTGGCAGGAGGAGAGAGTTCAAGACCCTGAGACAGCATGGAGGCATCAGCGGTTTCCCGAGGAGGAAGGAGAGTATTTATGATCCTTTTGGCACCGGTCACAGCGGTACCTCCATCTCTGCAGCCGTGGGGATAGCAGAGGCCAGGGATTTGCACGGGGAAGATTTTAAGGTGGTGGCCGTCATTGGAGATGGGGGATTGACGGCTGGCATGGCCTTTGAGGCCCTTAATTGTGCGGGGGAACAGGGGCGAGATCTCATTGTGGTGTTGAATGATAATGAGATGTCTATCTCCAGGAGTGTTGGGGCCATATCGACCTATCTCAATAGAATCATGACCGGGCAACGGATCAACCGCTTTAGGGAAGACCTGAAAAGCTTTTTGCAGGAGATTCCTGGGATCGGAAAGTCTGTCTTCAAATTCGTAAAACAGGCCGAGGAGTCGTTGAAGGGGTTGATGGTACCTGGTATCCTCTTTGAGGAGCTCGGGTTCAAATATTTCGGTCCCCTGCAGGGACACCATCTTGAGCATCTCGTCGAGACCTTTCGGAACATCAGAAAGTTGCAAGGACCTATCCTGGTCCATATAGTCACCAAAAAGGGGAAAGGGTATCAGCCCGCCGAGGAAAACCCCGCCTTATTTCACGGGGTGGGGAGATTTCAGAAAAAGACGGGTAGGATCCACAATAATCCGTCGCCCCCGATGTATACGGAGGTATTTGGCAAGACTTTGGTGGAGTTGGCCGAAGAGGATGAAAGAATTGTGGCTATAACGGCTGCCATGCCCCTGGGTACGGGGTTGGTAGAATTTTCCCGGAGGTTTCCCGAGCGTTTTTATGATATAGGGATTGCAGAACAACACGGAGTGACCTTCGCCGCCGGTTTGGCCCTGGAGGGGATGCGTCCTGTGACGGCCATCTATTCCACCTTCCTGCAGCGGGCCTATGACCAGATCATCCACGACGTTTGTCTCCAAAGGATCCCCGTGGTCTTTGCCATGGACAGGGGGGGGATAGTAGGGGAGGATGGTCCCACCCACCATGGCCTGTTTGACCTTTCCTTCCTGCGGCATATCCCACATATGGTGCTGATGTCGCCCAAGGATGAAAATGAGCTGCGTCGGATGCTGTTGACTTCTATACGATATGAAGATGGCCCCATCGCCTTTCGGTATCCTCGTGGGAGAGGATATGGAGTGCCGCTGGGCGCGGGTATTGAGCCTCTAGAGATCGGCAGGGGAGAGATTCTATCGGAGGGGAGTGACGCCCTCATCCTGGCTATTGGTTCCACCGTCTATCCTTCCTTAAAGGCGGCGGAAATCCTCAAAGGGGAAGGGATAGGGGTGACGCTGGTCAACAGCAGGTTTGTGGTCCCCCTAGATGGGGAATTGATAGAATCACAGGTGAAGAGACATGGGGTCCTGATCACGGTTGAGGAGAATGTGGCGGCCGGTGGCTTCGGCAGTGCCGTCCTGGAGTTCCTCCATGAGAATGGCTGTCCTCCTCCAAAGGTACATTGCCTCGGCATCCCGGCGATCTTTGTGGAACATGGTTCTCAGGACGTTCTGAGAGAAAAGTACAGTCTTGACCCGAAGGGGATCGCCGGGGAGGTCAGGAAGTTGTTGAAAAATGGGAAAGGAGAGGCTTGATCAGGTGTTGGTGGAGAGGGGGTTGGCCTCGAGCAGGGCGAGGGCAAAGTCCCTTATCCTGTTGGGTGCGGTCTTAGTTGATGGAGAAAGAGAGGATAAGGCAGGTACACTGGTCCGTTCCGATGCGGTCATCCGAATAACGCATAATCCCCAGCCTTATGTAAGTCGGGGAGGTCTAAAGCTGGAGAAGGCGCTGGAGTTTTTCGGCATCAATCCTCAGGGAAAGGTGGCTATGGACGTGGGGGCTTCCACCGGAGGTTTTACCGACTGTCTCCTGCAAAAGGGTGCTCGCCGGGTCTATGCCATAGATGTAGGGTACGGACAATTGGCATGGAAGCTGCAGCAGGATCCCCGGGTGATCAATCTGCAGCGTCGCAACATCCGTCATCTGAACCGGGAGGAGGTGGGGGAGGAAGTAGATCTCGCCGTCATCGATAGTTCCTTTATCTCTCTGACATTGGTTATTCCGTCCACCCTCACTTTCTTGAGAAAAGGGGGAGAACTGGTGGCCTTGCTCAAACCACAGTTTGAGGTTGGAAGAGGGGAGGTCGGGAAGGGGGGCGTAGTGAGAGACCCGGAGAAACACCGGCAGTCAGTAGAGAAGGTCTTGAGGTTTGGTGAAGACATAGGTCTAACCCTACGGGGGGTAATGGAGTCGCCCCTCCGGGGTCCGAAAGGAAATAGAGAGTTCTTCCTTTATTTTGAGAGCCCCCATGGGGAGAATAGGGGTTCCTAAGCCGGTAAAACTGATCATGAGCCTCATCACCTGCGATGATGTGCTCCTGCGCCGTGTTACGGAGGTTTTGGCGGAGCGATATGGGGAGGTTGATTTCGAGAGCCGTATCCTTCCCTTTAACCTCACTACCTATTATGCTACAGAGATAGGGGAGGGACTTTTCAGGAGGCTCATCACCTTTCGTTCCACGATATCCCGGGAATCCCTGGTGAGGATCAAGAGGGAGACCAACGAAATAGAAGACACTTTCGCCGTCGACGGAAGGAGGAGGATAAACATCGACCCTGGGTATGTCTGCGCAGAACACTTGGTTTTGGCGACTACGAAGAGTTATACTCATCGTCCTTATTTGGGGGAGGGGATCTACGCAGACCTTACCTTGATCTACCAAAAAGAAGGGTTTCGGCCTCTGGAGTGGACCTACCCGGACTACGCCTCTCCGGGAATCAGGAAGATCTTGAAGGAAGTAAGAAAAAGGTATTTACAAGAACTGAAGGGAGGTAAAGGGTGATAAAGAGCATGACCGGATATGGTTTGGCAGAGGGGGATCTACCCATGGGGAAGGTGGCCGTGGAAATAAGGTCCCTCAATCATAAATACCTGGAGATCTCGCTCAAGCTCCCGCGTGGCTTATTCCCCCTCGAGTCCAGGATCCGTGATCTAGCAAAAAAAGGGGTTTCTCGGGGACGAGTGGACGTTACCATGAGGATTGATCGTTTGTCCTCCTTAGTTCCCCGGTACCATTTGGAAGCCGATACGAACCTGGCAGAAGAATACATCCACCTCTTACACAAGTTACAGGAAAAGTTTAACTTGAAAGGAGAGGTGACACTGGATCATATAGCGGGGGTGAAGGAGATCCTACCCTTTCTTGAAGTGGAGGAGGATGCACAGCTCTACTGGGAGGAGATAGCATCAGTAACAGATCGCGCATTGCAGACCTTGGATGAATCTAGGCTAAGGGAGGGAGAAGTACTCTTGGGGGACTTAAAAGGTAGATTGGAGGAGATCAGAAAGCTGATGGAGGAGATCAAAAGTAGGGCCCCCTTTGTAGTCGACGCCTATAGGGAGAGATTACGAGATAGACTACGTATCCTCTTAGAGGGGAGCGACCTGGATGAGGTAAGATTTTACCAAGAGGTAGCCTATTTTGCTGACCGTTCCGATATCTCAGAGGAAGCAATCAGGATGGAGAGCCACCTACGTCAGTTCGAAACCAAGCTGAGGGAGGAGGGACCTGTAGGGAGGGGATTGGACTTTATCCTTCAAGAGATGAACAGAGAGGTAAATACCATTGGGGCAAAGGCTAACGATGCCTTAATTGCCCACAAAGTTATAGAAGTGAAGGGCGAGTTGGAGAGGATGAGGGAACAGGTGCATAATATTGAATGAGGAGGAAGAAGAGATGAAGATAAAATTGTTGAACGTAGGTTTTGGCAATGTAGTAGTTGCTTCGAGGGTGGTAGCTGTGGTGAGTCCCAACTCGGCGCCCATGAGGAGGTTGAAGGAGACTGCGAAGAAGAATGGCAAGTTGATCGATGCGTCCCAGGGGCGCAAGACTAGATCCATTGTCGTCACCGATAGTGATCATGTGACCCTGTCGGCTATCCAACCCGAGACCCTGGCACAGAGGTTGGCTACTGGAGAGGACGTAGAATAGGACGAAAAGGTGGGGAAAGAGGGGTGGTAAGCAGAAAAAAAGGGGCACTCTTTGTTGTCTCTGCGCCATCGGGGGGCGGGAAGTCAACCCTCTTGAGAAAGGTGATCTCCCAGCTTCCTGGGGTGAGCATATCGATCTCTTACACCACCAGACCCCCTCGGTCAGAGGAACGAGATGGGGTCGATTACTTTTTTGTCTCCCACAGGGAGTTCATCGACATGGTGAGCGACGGCAAATTTATTGAGTGGGCAGAGGTGCATGGGTACCTCTATGGGACCCCGAGGGCCAACTTGGAGAAGCTCATGCAGGGCGAAGATCTTATCTTAGAGATAGACACCCAGGGGGCAAGAAAGATAAGGCAGGAGTTTAGGAATGGGGTCCTTATCTTTATCCTATCCCCGTCCCTCGAGGTGTTAGGGGAGAGGTTGAGGGCTAGGGGGGGAGATACCGAGGAGGCGATTCAAGCTCGTCTACAATATGCCCGAAAGGAGCTTGATCAAGTAGCTTGGTACGACTATATTGTAATCAATCGGGAGATCGAGGAAGCGACAAAAGAACTCACTTCCATCATAATAGCTGAGCGGTGCAAGGCCGCCAGGGTATTAGAGGGAATAGGAGGCAAATATGGCAAGAATAACGGTTGAGGACTGCCTGAAAAGAGTGGAGAGCCGCTTTGGCTTGGTGATTCTGGCTGCCAAGAGGGCCAAGATGCTTCTGGGAGGGGCGAGGCCATTGGTGGACACCGATAATAAGACCGTCGTCAATGCCCTCAGGGAGATAGCGGCTGGAAAGGTCGATCATAGTTATGCACCGGAAGGAGAGATGTCAAGCGTGGAGGGTCCTCAAGTGAAGCTGGTGGAGGAAGATGAGGAGGAGATTAAGGAATCTCAAGAGTGATGATGTGACGATGTCTTGTCATTGTTCATTCTTAGCGGAGAGGAGGTAGAAAGATGGGAGCGAAGATAGGGATAAATGGCTTTGGGAGGATAGGACGGGTCATCGTCAGGGCCGCCCAGCAGATGGGTGCGGATATGGATTTTGTCGCCGTCAATGATCTAACGGATGCTCAGACCCTGGCTCACCTGCTAAAATATGATTCTGTGCACGGCCCTTTCCCCGGGGAGGTACAGGCAAAGGGTGATGCCATCCTCGCCAATGGGAAGGAAATAGCGGTAATGGCCTTAAAGGACCCTGCTCAGCTCCCCTGGAAGGATTTGGGGGTTGAGATCGTCATGGAATGCACGGGATTGTTCCGGGAAAGGGACAGGGCTGCCAAACACCTCGAGGCTGGGGCGAAAAAGGTGATCATTTCCGCCCCCGCAAAGGGACCGGACATGACCATTGTCATGGGTGTCAACCATAAGGATTACGACCCGAATAAGCACCACATCATCTCCAATGCCTCTTGTACCACTAATTGTCTTGCCCCCGTGGCCAAAGTCATCCTTGAAAATTTTGGCATCAAAGAGGGGTTGATGACCACCATTCATGCCTATACCAATGATCAGAGGATCTTGGATCTGCCCCATAAAGATCTCCGCAGGGCTAGAGCGGGTGCCGTTTCTATGATTCCCACCACCACCGGGGCAGCAACTGCGGTCTCTTTGGTTTTGCCTCAACTCAAGGGAAAGCTGGATGGAATGGCTATTAGGGTTCCCACCCCCAACGTCTCCCTGGTGGATCTGGTGGCCGAGGTGGAGAAGGACACAAGTGTGGAGGGGGTAAACACCGCCCTTCAGAGGGCCTCTGAGGGCGAACTTGAGAACATCCTTGGGTATACAGAGGAACCCCTGGTATCGGTTGACTTTAACGGAACCTTGCTCTCCTCCATTGTAGATGGCCTCAGCACGACCGTCATCGGGCGGAGGATGGCAAAGGTCCTCGCCTGGTACGACAACGAGATGGGTTATTCGGCCAGGATGGTAGATTTGGCCAATTTCATTGCCTCCGAACGGTAGCCCCCCAAGGGAGAGTGCAGTGGCCATTAAATGTATCGATGAGATCGAGATAGGGGGAAAGAGACTCTTTATCAGGGTTGATTTCAACGTACCTCTGGGCGACGATGGTGAGGTGAAGGATGATACCAGGATTGCCGCCGCCCTTCCAACCATCCAGTATGCCATTGAGAAGGGGGCCAAGATAATTTTGGCCTCCCATTTGGGACGCCCCACGGGAAGGGTTGTCCCGGAAATGAGTCTTGCCCCTGTAGCACGCCGACTCTCCACCCTTTTGGGCCGAGAGGTGATGATGGCGCCGGACTGTATTGGAGGGGAGGTAGAGCCTCTGGTCACAAAGATGAACGATGGGGAGGTTCTCTTATTGGAGAACCTCCGGTTTCACCCCGGAGAGACGGAGAACGATCCGGAGTTCGCGAGACAACTGGCCGGCCTTGCCGATATCTATGTCAATGATGCCTTCGGCACAGCTCATCGAGCACATGCCTCCACAGAGGGGGTCGCCCATCATCTGGAGATAACGGTCTGTGGGTTTCTCATGAAGGAGGAGATAGAGTATCTGGTCCATGCCCTGGCCTCGCCCCAGCGTCCGTATATCGCCATCCTGGGGGGGGCCAAGGTCTCCGACAAAATAGGGGTGATTAAAAACTTAATAGGGAAGGTGAATGCCCTCCTCATCGGTGG
>CP070817.1:885072-893481 GCA_020344255.1 Deltaproteobacteria bacterium
GGGTTGTCACAAAGAGAGTGACAGTGGTCCCATGGGTTGCACTGAATGCCACCCAAGAATGGGTAAAAAATAATGGAAATTTTTTTGACATTTTGCCAGATTTCCCCCTTTCAAGTAGACATCTTCACAAATATCTTAGTAAGGTAATAATACCTCTCTAAAGCGTTTGGGAGACCTTCGAAAAAGAGAAACTTCCTATTTTCCTTACAGTGGCGTGCAGACAATGGTCGTGCAAAAACAGCGAGGTCATCCTTACATTTGCCGCTATTGACTCTTCCTTTTCTTCTACTACCACGGCAATGTGATATCCCTTGAACTCTGATCAAATATTATACTATTTTATCCCTGAAAGATGGTTTATGCCGTATCAGATACTGAGTGTTAAGCTCATATTATGGGTGGGGGTCATTACCGTTTTGGTGATAGGGGGCTTCGCGTATGTCAACTTAATTACCCAACGGACATATCTGCTGAAAGGGGTAATTCTGGAGGCCATCAAGGCAGAAGAACTGCACCTATCCCCTCAGGTAATGAAGGAAGAAGATCTTTTGCCATCGTCAGATGAAAAGACCATAAGAGCAGTTGAAAAAAAACATATTCTAAACATTCTCAACGAAAACAATTGGAATATTCAAAAATCCGCTGAGATATTGGGGATTGACCGCGTCACTCTCTACAACAAGATCAAGAAATATGACCTCACAAAGGGTTAGTCCTTTCCGGCCACCACTGTTGTGACAAAAATACTTGACATATGATCCCTCCTCCGTTAAGCTATCACCATCTGCAACTATCGGCAATGGAGGTAGATTTGAAAGGAAGGCTTGGGTTGGTTGCCATCTTGTTATTCTCTTTCGTTGCCTGCAGCCCCAACTTCCTGAAAAGCGAGAAACCTCCCCTTACTCCCTCTCCCATTGATGTCACATCTTCTCCTCACCAATCCGACACACCTCCAGCCCTGGATGTATCGTATATAGAAGACCAACAAATTCCTTCTCTAGAGCAAATAGATGAAGAGGTGGAGGAGACCCTCCGAGAAATAGGCGAGGAGGTATATGAAGAGGGCCACGAGTATTCTGTTCAAGTTCCCCCCCAAGAGGAAACAGGGGGACAAGAGAAGGCCCCTCTGGAGATAGGTGCAGAGATCTATGAAGAGGACTATGAGTATCCATTGGAAACTCTCTCCAAAAAGGAGGCAGGAGGACAGGAAAGTCCCCCCTTAGAAATAGGCAGGGAGGAGAAGACAGAGGCACAGGAGGGGAAACCCCCCTTGGAGATAGGTGAGGAGGTATATGCCGAGGACTATGATTTCCCCTTGGGATATCTAGCCCAAGAGGGGGCAGACGATCAGGAGAAGGCCCCCATGGAGATTGGTGAAAGGGAGGAGGAGATCACCTTTGATATTCCCATTGTGGTAAATGATCGCGTGGAGTACTTCATCGAGTACTTTAAGACTAAGCACCAAAAAGAGTTCGCCCGCTGGTTGAAGAGATCCGGGAGGTACATCCCGATGATGAAAGAGCTCCTCAGGGAAAACGGACTGCCTGAGGACCTGGTCTACCTGGCTATGATCGAAAGTGGTTTCAATCCAAAGGCTTATTCTCGGCGCAGGGCATCGGGGCCGTGGCAGTTTGTCTATCGAACTGGAAAGAGATACGGCCTGGTGGTCAACTGGTGGATAGACGAACGGAGGAACCCAGAGAAGTCCACCATCGCAGCTGCCAGGTATCTGAAGGATCTCTATGACCAGTTTAGGTGCTGGTATCTGGCCGCAGCGGGATATAATGCGGGGGAGGGAAAGATCGCCAAGGCAATAAGGCGTTACCGGACAGAGGACTTCTGGAAATTGGCCAAATACAGGTACCTAAAAATGGAGACTAAGAACTTTGTCCCCAAAATGATCGCTGCTGCCCTCATCGCCAAAGAACCTGAGAAATATGGATTCAACGACATAGAGTACGACGACCCTATCCGCTTCGAAAAGGTTGAGACCCCCCACTCTACAGACCTGAGGGTGATCGCCCGCTGCTGCGAAGTAGACTATGAGACCATCAGGGCCCTTAACCCGGAACTAAGAAGGTGGTGTACTCCCCCCAATTTTCCCGGCTACCAGATAAAGGTACCCGCCGGGAAAAAAGAGATATGTTTGCAAAATCTTGCCAAACTGAAGCCTTCGGAGAAGATAACTTTTCGGCGCCATCGGGTAAGGATGGGGGAAACCCTCTCTCAGATCGCCAGACGATATAGAACACGGGTAAGGCCCATCATGCAGATCAACCATATCAGAAATCCCAGACACCTGCGGGAGGGGACTTCCATCGTTATCCCCATCCCCGCGAGCAAGGCCCTCTCCATAAGAAAGAAGGAACGGAAGAAGAAGATCGAGGTGAAGAGACGAGAAACAAAGAGAGAGCAAGCCCACTTCACGGAGATCCTCTATATAGTAAGGGAAGGGGACACCCTATGGGATATCGCTCGCGCCCATAATCTCAGCGTCGAGGAGATAAGACGCTGGAACAATATCAGAGGGAATCTCATCCACCCAGATGATAAGTTACTGTTGAGGATTAGAAAGGAAGAAACAGGGTAGAGCGCTCAGATCTCTCCCTTGAGATGAAGCTCTTTCAATTGCTGCGGGTCTACTGTGGCGGGAGCACCGGTGAGGAGGCAGGTAGCTTTTTGAGTCTTGGGAAAGGGGATAACCTCCCTAATGGTCTCTTCGCCGCAGAGCAACATTACCAATCTATCAAAGCCGAAGGCAATACCTCCATGGGGTGGGGCCCCATAATCAAGGGCCTCCAAGAGAAAGCCAAACTTGGCCTCGGCCTCATCCGGCCCAATCCCCAAGATCTCAAAGATCAGCCTCTGAATATCTCCACGATAGTTCCTTATGCTCCCCCCTCCGATTTCTGTGCCATTCAGGACAATGTCATAGGCTTTGGCCCTGACCTCTAGTGGGGCATCCTTGAGGTGCGCTAAATCGTCATCCTTCGGGGCGGTAAAGGGATGATGTACGGCCACATATCTTTTCTGTTCCTCATCATATTCCAGTAAGGGGAAATCAACAACCCATAGGAATTGATAGGTCCTCTCCTCTATCAATCCCCTCTCCCTTGCCAGGTGGAGTCGCAAATGACCCAAGATCTCATGTACTACCTTATTTACCCTATCGGCCACAAGGAGGAGGAGATCCCCTGTTTCCCCTCCCAACCTATCAATCACCTCCTGCAGATCTTCCGTTTGGAAGAATTTAACAATGGGAGATGTCCATCCTTCAGTCTCCACCTTTACCCAAGCCAACCCCTCCGCGCCATAGACTTTTGCCACCTCGATGAGCTCCTCGATCTCTTTGCGGGAGAGTTCTCCGCCTCCCTTTACGTTTATGCCCTTGACGATCCCTCCCCCTTGTATCGCCTGGGTGAATACATGAAAATTCGACCGGGAGGCAACATCGGTCACATCCACGAGCTCCATCCCAAAGCGGATGTCAGGATGATCTAGGCCGTATCTGGAAATTGCCTCCTGATAGCTCATCTTGGGAAAGGGTCTTTTGAGTTCAACCCCCAAGATCTCATGAAACAGGACCTCCAACATACCCTCCATACACTCCTGAATGTCCTTGGCATCTACAAAGGACATCTCCACATCAATCTGGGTAAACTCCGGCTGGCGATCGGCCCTGAGGTCTTCATCCCTGAAGCATTTGACAATCTGAAAATAACGGTCGAACCCAGAGATCATCAAGAGTTGCTTAAAAAGTTGTGGCGATTGGGGCAGCGCATAAAAGCTGCCTGGATTGGGGCGGCTGGGGACAAGGTAATCTCTGGCCCCTTCGGGGGTGCTGCGGGTGAGGAAAGGGGTCTCAATCTCCAGAAATCCCTGAGAGGAAAGGTAGTCTTTCACCACTTTGGCCGTCCGGTGCCTCAGGATCAGGTTCTCCTGAAGCCTTTTCCTGCGAAGATCCATATACCGATATCTGAGTCTTACATTCTCCGCCACCTCAGCCTCATTCTCAATGGGGAAGGGGGGTGTTTTGGACTCATTGAGGATCTTTAACTCTTGAGCTAATACCTCTACCTCCCCCGTGGCCAGATTGGGGTTTTCCGTCCCTTGTGGCCTCACCCCCACCTTCCCCTGGACCGCGATGACGTACTCATTCCGTACGGAGTGCGCCTTGGCATGGGTTCGGGGGTTCATCTCAGGGTTAAATACCACCTGCAACAGCCCATACCTGTCCCGCAAATCCACAAAGATCAGTCCCCCATGATCCCTTCGGCGCTGGACCCACCCCATCAAGACGGCCTGGGTACCGACGTCCTTTTTGCTTAACTCGCCACAGTTATGCGTACGACGCCAATCATCCAAAGAATCTAAATTCAACGCTCTCCTCCAGATTTGACCGCAGAACTGGCCTTGGGATACCAGACCCTTCCCTCTTCGATAATATGGACAACCTCCCATCCCCTCTCTCCGAGGCTGGCCCCGATAAACCTCCGATGACACCTCCAGGGCAATCTCTCAGCGCAGATGAAGGCAGTCGTCCTCCTTTGTGCTGTTGCCTCCAGTTTCTCCAACCCTTGGTTGTACGAGGTGGTGCCCACATAGGACTCATATCCCCCCCGACGATATCCGCCCAGCTCTTTCCCCAGATAGACGTAATCTATCTCCCCTTCCCTGAGATGACCGGTGAGTTCCGCTTGTTGAAAATGCGGGAAGCGGCTCTGGGGAAAACTCCTCACATCCGCAACAACCTCTATATCATAAGCAGTCAATATCCCCATGAACTCCTCAATGGTGCGGGTGCTCGTCCCCAGAGAATAGACCTTCATAAGACACGTCAACCATCTTTCAGCTCTGCGGAGATCATCTTCGTTATCACTTCCGGTGCTTCGTCCAGCTTCACCAAGATGACCTCTGCAGAGCTCCTCACCTTTATCTCCACCATTCCTGTCTTTAGGTTCTTCTCCCCCACTGTCAGGCGAAGGGGGATGCCGATGAGGTCTGCATCCTTAAATTTCACCCCTGGCCGCTCATCTCTGTCGTCCAAAAGGACCTCTACTCCATTCTTGACCAGGGTAAGGTAAAGGTCTTCTGCCGCCCGCATGATTCGGGTGTCTTTGTTGTTAACAGGCAAGATCAAGACAGAAAAAGGCGCAATAGACATGGGAAAGATGATACCGTCATCATCGTGGTTTTGTTCAATGGCCGCCGCCATCGTTCTTCCCACACCGATGCCATAACAACCCATGACCAGGGGTTTCTCTCCACCCTCAGCGTCGAGATAGGAGGCCCCCATGGCCTCACTGTATTTAGTCCCCAACTTGAAGATATGTCCTACCTCAACCCCCTTGGATACCTGCAATTTCCCCGGACACCTGGGACAAGGATCCCCTTCCTTCGCCAGACGGATATCTGCAAACTCATCTGCCTCAAAATCTCTGTCCAGGTTGACATTGATCATGTGGGCATCCGGTTCGTTGGCGCCGGTCACAAAGTTCTTCATCCCCTTAACGGCAAAATCAGCGATGATATCCGCTTCGAGTTTAACCGGTCCAGCAAAGCCCCTGGGTGCATGGGTGACCTCAGCAATTAGCTCATCCCCGGCCATTTGCAGTTGGGTAATCCCCAGGTGGCGGCGCAACTTCGCTTCATTGATCTCATGATCACCCCTGACCAGTACAGCCACAACACCCTTCTCTGTTTCGATGACGATTGTCTTGACCAATTTCTCAGGTAAGACTCCGAGGAAGCTCGTTACCTCCTCTACAGTCCGTTGGCCAGGGGTTTCAATCATCTCAAGCTCTCTCATCTCCTCATCCGATTCCTCCACAACCCTGCCTACCTCCGCCCGCTCCAGGTTGGCTGCATAGTCACATTCCGCACAACTCACGGTGACATCTTCTCCTGTATCAGCCAAGACCATAAATTCATGGGAGAAACTCCCCCCGATGAGCCCGGTGTCTGCCTCCACCGCTCTGAACTGCAGACCACAGCGTCTGAATATCCTCGTATAAGCATCGTACATCTGCCGATAGCTCCTCTCCGCACCTTCCTCATCGACGTCAAAGCTATAGGCGTCCTTCATGAGAAACTCCCGGGCGCGCATCGCCCCAAACCGAGGCCTCACTTCATCCCTGAATTTGGTCTGGATCTGGTAGAGGTTCACGGGAAGCTGACGATAAGAGCTTATCTCCCGGCGGGCGAGATCCGTGATCACCTCCTCGTGGGTGGGACCAAAGCAATAATCCCGTTCATGTCTGTCCTTTATCCTGAGGAGTTCCCTTCCATATTGGTCCCATCGGCCGCTCTCCTTCCAGAGATCCGCCGGTAGCACGCACGGCATCAATAACTCCTGGGCCCCCGCCCTATTCATCTCTTCCCTGATGATCCGCTCCACCTTTTGCATGACCCGGACACCCAGTGGGAGAAAGGTGTAGATACCTGCAGCTAACTTCCTGATCATACCGGCCCGGAGCATCAGCTTGTGGCTCACCACCTCCGCGTCCGCCGGTTCCTCCTTCAAGGTAGGCAATAGCAACTGGGAATATCGCATCCCTGCCCTCTCAATACGAACTGATTCGGCCCATTGCGAGGACCATTTCACCATTTCTTGGTAGGGGGGTGCGAAAGTGCCTCTTTGTCGTACCATGGCGGCACTGATAAGGTACGGGGCTATTGTCCAATTCCGAGACAGCTTCCGCGGAAGAAATGAAAAGTGAACCCGAAATCAAGGATAAAACCCTTGGAGTCAAATTTTTCTCCCTATCTCAAAGCCATCCTTGTTTGATTTGCATTCTATAAGCTAATCCTCTCCTCTGTCAACCATCATCCACTCTACCCTGCCGGGCTATTAAGAATTATGTTCGACTACAAAGAAGTTACCAAAAAAGGGGCCAAGGATTCTAGGATTCAAGGGTTCACCCTGTGATTAATCTAATTCTACAGGGTTCAAGTGTTTGTTTTTCACTAGAATCCTTGCCCCGTGGAATAACCTTCACTATTCCACAGGCGAGACTCCCAGACCCCTAGAACCCTTGTAGCTAGCTCCTTGAATCATCTCAATTCCACCAACAAAATGAGAGAAGATCCAAATTAAAAAAGGAGATGCAATGCCATCTCCCCTTCACATCATCTTGGTGCCGAAGGCGGGATTTGAACCCGCACGGGAATCACCCACCACCCCCTCAAGATGGCGTGTCTACCAAATTCCACCACTTCGGCACTTTTGGAAAATGACTATACCCCAAACTACCCTCTTTGACAAGTCCTTACTCAATCACCCTCTCCACCTGGGCCAGGGGCAGCAGGGGCCTCTTGCTGGGGCACCTCGTCCACCACCGTTTTGGTAGGACTCTGGCTGGCCATAAAGGCCAGGACAAGGGATGTAAGCATAAAGAAGACGGCTACCATGGTAGTAAGCTTGTTCAGAAAGCCGACCGGTCCTGCACTCCCGAAAATGGTCTGGCTGTAGCCACCCCCAAAGGCTGCCCCCATCGAGGCTCCTTTTCCCGTTTGCAAAAGGATAATCGTGATCATGAGCACACAGACCACGGCGTGCAAAATAGTTAATATTCCCGCCATATAGTTACCTCCTATCCTCTCTCAACCCTCACAATCCTGGCGAAGGATCCCACCTCCAGACTGGCCCCTCCGACCAAGGCACCGTCGATATCTGGCTGGGCCATCAATTCATCTATATTGTCCGGCTTGACGCTGCCCCCATATTGGATCCTGATCACCTCCGCCAGAGCGGGGCTGAACATATCGCTCAACAGTCCTCTGATGAAGGATTGTACCTCTTGGGCCTGCCCAGGCGAGGCTGTCTTGCCTGTCCCGATGGCCCAGACGGGCTCGTAAGCGATCACCATATTCCGAGCAGCCTCTGCATCCACTCCCCTCAAATCCTCCTTCACCTGCCCCTCCACAACTCTAAAGGTATCCCCATGCTCTCTCTCCTCCAAGGACTCCCCCACGCAGATTATGGGGTTCAGATCATGGGAAAGGGCCGCCTTTACCTTTTTGTTAACCGTCTCATCGGATTCACCGAAATACGCCCTCCTCTCAGAATGGCCGATAATCACATATTGACATCCCACATCCCTCAACATAAGGGGAGATACCTCTCCTGTATAGGCACCCTCCTCCTCCCAACAGACATCCTGGGCGGCCAATGCTATCCTTCCCCCTCTTAGGCGCTCAGCAACGGAGGCCAAGGCGGTAAAGGAGGGGGCTACCACCACCTCTGTCCTCTCCCATCCTTCTAACTCCTTCTGCAGACTAGTCACGAAATCGATAGCCTCCCCCACGGTCTTATGCATCTTCCAGTTCCCCGCTATGATCGGCTTGCGCATCTTTGTCTCCCTGTCACTATCTGTCCAAAACGGCTATACCCGGAAGGGTCTTTCCCTC
>CP070817.1:893581-897674 GCA_020344255.1 Deltaproteobacteria bacterium
CTTTCTCAAAACCTTGCCGGTTGCACTCTTGGGAAGGCCTTCCCTAAACTCTATTTCATCAGGCACCTTATAGGGGGCCAGTCTCGTCCTGCAGTATCCGATGAGCTCCGAAGGGGTTATTTCTTCACCTTCAGCAGGGACTATAAAGGCCTTTACAGCCTCTTCCCTCCCCCCCTTCTCCTTCTGACCCACCACCGCTGCATCCTTTACCTTGGGGTGGGCGCACAAGAGCTCTTCTATCTCGGCTGGGGAGATGTTAAATCCTCCCTTAATGATGATATCCTTCTTTCTCTCGGTGATATAGAGGTATCCCTCCTCGTCCTGATACCCTATATCGCCTGTGTGGAGCCACCCGTCTCGCAAAGACTGTAGGGTCTCCTGGGGGAGGTTGTAATACCCTTTCATCACCACTTCCCCTTTTACAAAGACCTCTCCTGCCTTGTTCGGGGGCAGCGCATTCCCTTGGCTATCCCCTATCTTTATCTGGACGCCTTTGACCGGGACACCCACAGATCCTGGTTTTGTCCTCTCTTGAGGGTTTACCGCCACCGCAGCTGTGGTCTCAGTGAGACCATATCCCTCGATGATATCGACTCCAAAGGCCTCTTTAAAGACCTGGATGATCTTTACGGGTAAGGGGGCAGCTCCTGATATGCAGTATTTCAAGGAAGGTTGAGCAAAGGTACCCCTCCTGGCGGCGAGCAGAAGATGGTCGTATTGGGTTGGGATGGCGATGAGGATAGAGATCTTTTCCTCACCCATCCTCTTCAGGCATTGGCGTGGAGAGTATTGAGGAAATAGGACCGTGCTGCACCCTCGAAAGAAGGAGACAACCAGGCCTACGGCCAGCCCATAGATATGGAAGAAGGGAACCAAGGTGGCGAATCGATCGTCTTCAGTAGTGGTTATGATCTCTGATGTCGCTTCGCATTCGGCCAAGAAGTTGCCATGGGTAAGCATCACCCCTTTGGGATTGCCCGTGGTGCCAGAGGTATAGATGAGAGCTGCGGTCTCATCAGGTTGACAATCAGCAGAGGTAAATTTGTCCTTTGCCTTGAGCATCAAATCTTGAAGGGAGATTGTGTCCGCCGGGCGCGCGCCTCCGCGGCCTCGCCGCGGCTGTGTGGCGATTTCTATACCTTCCCGTTGCGCCTCCTCTCTGTCAACTACCACCTCTGCACCAACGAGGATCCCCTTTCTTTGAACCCCTTGGATGATTATTGTCTCTGGTATAGGTTTTGAAGTGAGAATATAACGACCCGCCACCCTGGCTTCAGCGACAGCTGCCGGCAGGGCCAACAGGTCTGCCACCTCACCTTCGGCGTTATGGATCAGCCTCCACTCCATCAGGCCTTCTCCCTTAAAAATTCATCTACCTCATCGAAGAATATTCTTTCGACCTGATCAGATGCTTTAAAGGTAAAAAGGCTCACAATTATATAGATCAGGGTGTTAATAAGAAACGAGAGAATTATAGCATTGGGGAATTTGAAGAGAAACCCTACGATCAGGATGGACGTTCCCACAAGGATCCCTGCGATGGCCCCCTGCTTTGTCCCTCTCTTCCACAGGATTCCCCCTGCGAGGCAGGGGGCCCATTGGGCAAATCCAGGCACTGCCACATGTGTCAGATACAGGGCTAGGGCTATGGGGTTCCAGAAGGCAATCCCCAGGGATAGGATGATTAGGCCTATGACTGCGAGTTTCGTCCAGGTTATGAGTTGTTTATCGGTGGCATCAGGTTTGAAGAATCCATGGATGAGGTCCCTTGAGACCAAAATGGCCGATGTCATGAGCTGGATGGCTGCGGTGGAGAGGGCAGCGGCGATAACCCCCATGAGGGCGAAGGCCGAGAACCAAGCGGGGAGATATTTGGTGATAACCACCTGGACGATATTGTCCGCCGCTTTACCGCTAGCCAGGGGGACCAGGGTTCCATCCATATGGCTTATGGCGGGGGCTACAAGAGAACCCCAAAGGAAGGGGATGGTGTAAAAGCCTATTCCACCGGCTGCGATACCGAGCAGGGGGAGCCATTTAAAGATGAGCTTGCCTCTGACGGTAAGGGTCCCCATTACTATGTGGGGCCAGGAAAAAGCCATAAAACCGGTGATGAATACACCTACGATAACCGGATATGTAAAGAGCGGTTCACCCACCACCCTTGGCCCTGGGGCATAAAGGAGTTCTGGTCTCTTGACGGCGAGGATATGCGCGGCCTGGGAGAGGCCCTGTGGTGTGACCACATTGATTATCCAAAGGAGGGAACCTAGAAAGGTAGTGGTATAGATAATGCCAAGCAGGATATTGATCCAGGCGGTCATCCTCATCCCCCCCAAGAGGGTGATGCAGATCAAGAGAATAGCCGTATAGATGATCCCTACAGCCGGATGGAAGCCAGCAAAAGCCTTAAAACCCAATCCCACCCCTAAAGATTCCAGTCCAACATAGGGGATGATAGATGAGAGCAGGACGAGGGCAAGGAGGACACGGAGGGTATTCGATTCGTATCTCTGGGCAAGGATCTCTACAGGGGAGAGGAAGTGATTGAGCTTGGCCACAGCCCATAATCGTGGGCCCAGAAACATGTAGAGCGAGATAAACCCCGCTACACAGCCCCACACAAAGTAAACAAAGGCAGGACCATGGCGATATAAAAATCCGGGATATCCATAGAAAGTCCAGGCGCTTGATATGCCAAAGAGGGTGAAGAAGAACATTACTACGATCCCGATGCCCCTGCCTGCTAGCATATAGTCTTCTGCGGTCTTGGCAGAGATCCTGTAGCCATAGACAGCCATCCAGAGGACCGCGATCCCGAACAGCCCCAAGATAACGAAGGACATCGCATCACTCCTTAGTCTCTAAAGGGCCAGTACTTAAAAAAGTAGATGAGATAGGCAACGAGCCAAACGAGGACGAAGATGATACCAGCAAGAAAGGGAGGGGTCAACCAGCCAAAAAGGATACGGGGTTCAAAGAAATACCTGGGTACCCACAGGATACCTATGAGCGATAGAAACAGGATTGTGAGAAATATTCGGCCTGGGGTATGTTTGAACATCTCCCTCATATCCTGCTCCTTTTCAGGCCTTATTAAACAGTGCCTGTATACTCTTGTCAAGGAGTAGTTAGAGGATGGGTAAAGAACGGTGATTAAAAATCTAGAGGCGTGAAGCTTGGGGACCGCACCGTGCTTGACAAATAAGCATTTGCTATGATTAAATGTTTCAATTTAACGACAAATTTTGATCTATAGCTGGGGGGAGTGAGTTAAATGAAAAGGACTTATCAACCTAGTAACGTGAGCAGGAAAAGGACGCACGGATTTTTACACAGGATGAGCACAAAAGGAGGGAGAAGGATAGTGAAACGCAGAAGGTCGAAGGGAAGGAAGAGGTTGACAGTATAAAAATGCCCCAGCTCGGCAAGGGTGAGAGTTTACGGAAAGAAGAAAGGTTAAGAAGGAAGAAGGATTTCCAACTTATTGCTAAAGAAGGCACCAGGGGGCATACGAAAAATTTCTTAATCATCGGAAGAAGGAACGAAGTGGGATTTTCCAGAATTGGGGCAGTAGCAAACAAAAAGATGGGCAAGGCAGTGGAGAGAAATAGGGCAAAGAGGTTGATACGGGAATTTTTTAGGAGGAACAAGGATACATTACCGCCCTCCACCGACTATATCATCGTGGCAAAAAAGGGAGCTCAGAACTTACCTTATGCCCAAGTTGTGGAGGAGTTGCGCCCCCATGTAGAGTCTTCAAAGGAGGATAGGGCAAAGAATGAAGGACTTCCCCTTGAATAGATATGTATGGAGGAATTTGGCCATAGGGGTCATCAAGGCATATAAGATTTTTATCTCCCCCCTCCTTGGCCCCTCTTGCCGTTTTTACCCATCGTGTTCGAGTTATGCCGTTGAAGCTATCAGAGTTTATGGATTGTTTCGTGGCATTCTTCTTTCCGCCAAGAGGATTCTTAAATGTCACCCCTTGCACCCTGGGGGGTATGATCCCGTAAAATAGCTTATTTGCGACAAAGGAGCTCTAGGAGGTTGGCATAATGAACCAGCGGTTGATCATCGCTATGATCCTTGC
>CP070817.1:897774-911753 GCA_020344255.1 Deltaproteobacteria bacterium
GATGGAATGGTAAACCTTCTCCATGTTGATGTCGGCGAGTACGTAGCTCGTGGCGAACCCGTTGCCGATCTGGTCAACGTGGATAAGATCAAGATCAATGTTAACGTTCCCGAGCTAGATGTACGCTATCTTCGCGTGGGGCGACAGGCCATGGTCACCATCGATGCGTTTCCGGGGAGACGACTGGCAGGGACTATAAACTTCGTAGCCTATAAAGCTGACCCAGCAACCAAAACATTCCATGTGAGGGTTTTGATCCCTAATCCAAGGCGCGAAATTCGGCCCGGCATGATCGCCCGGGTGGCGTTTTTACGCCGCATTATCCCCAATGCCGTGGCTGTCCCCCTGTCTGCCTTGGTGGATAAGGGCGGCGAGCGCATTGTCTTCGTGGAAAACGATGGCATAGCCTACGCCAGGACCGTGTCCATCGGTGTCATCGAGGCAGATCGGGTTCAGATCACCAGTGGTCTCAAGCTAGGTGAACGTCTTATTGTCACCGGACAGACAGAGGTTGAGGAAGGGATGCGGGTCATCACCGGCCAGGCCGAGGTTCAGAGTAAACAGTAGATCCAGTTTCCATGCTTGTTAACCGGCTTGCACTCAAACGCCAGGCTACCGTATTGGCGATGTTGATCTTCATCATAATCGCCGGGCTATACTGCTATATTACCTTGCCCCGGGAGTCGTTCCCCGACATTACCATACCTTATGTTTTCGTGACCACGACCTATGAGGGGGTTGCCCCTGAGGACATGGAAAAGCTGATTACCATGCCCATCGAACGAAAACTCAAGGGTCTCTCGGACGTTGAGGAAATCCGTTCCACATCGGAAGAGGGCCTCTCAAAAGTAGCCATCAAGTTTCTACCTACAGTAGACATCGATGACGCACTCCAGAAGGTCAGGGATAAAGTCGACCAGGCCAAGGCCGACCTTCCCGCTGATCTCCCCGACGACCCAGTTATCCAAGAAGTCAATTTCTCCGATATCCCTGTCATCCGAGTAGTTCTGTCAGGATCATTCAGCCTGCGGCGTCTCAAGAGCTTTGCTGATGAACTCAAAGACCGTATCGAGTCCATCCCCGGGGTCCTCGAAGCTAAGTTGACCGGTGGTTTGGAGCGAGAAATTCACGTCGAGTTCGACCTGGATCGGGTCAGCGCTTACAACGTCCCTTTTTCCAGTCTGATCAACACAGTTCAGCAGGGTAACGTCAATATGCCAAGCGGGAGCATGGACATCGGCCCGACCAAGTACCTGATCAGGGTCCCTGAAGATTTTAAACACCCTTCAGAGATCTTTTCCCTGGTGGCCTTCGTCAATCAGGGCAAACCGGTTTACCTGCGGGACCTGGCTTTCATCCGCGATAGCTATAAGGACCCCCTGACCCGGAGTCGGATCAATGGACAGCCGAGCGTAACCCTTGCTGTGCAAAAGCGCAGTGGTGAAAACATCATCAGGGTAACCGATGAGGTCAAGCGAGTAGTTGAGGAGATGCGTCCCCTGCTGCCCCCAGCCCTGAAGATTGACCTCACTTCGGATATGTCCAAGGATGTGGATCTCATGGTGGCAGATTTGGAAAACAACATCTTCTCTGGGCTTATCCTGGTTTTGACCGTCATTTTCATTTTTATCGGTGGCCGCTCAGCCGTCTTCGTCGCCATGGCTATCCCTTTGTCTATGTTGACAACGTTTCTGTTACTGACCGGGGCAGGCATTACCCTGAACATGGTCGTCCTGTTTTCCCTCGTCCTGGCATTGGGCATGCTGGTGGACAATGGCATTGTCATTGTGGAGAACATCTACCGCCACATGCAAGAGGGTTTGACTCGCCAAGTAGCTGCCCGGGTTGCAACGGACGAGGTGGCCTGGCCGGTTATTACGTCGACCCTCACTACCCTGGGGGCCTTTTCCCCGTTGCTCTTCTGGCCGGGCATCATGGGCGAGTTCATGGGCTTTCTCCCTGTGACCCTCATCTTTGCGTTGAGCTCTTCTCTCCTCGTAGCGATGGTCATCAACCCCGTGCTATCGGCCCGGTACCAGTCGCTCAGATCGAAGGGCGAGAAAGAAGCTGAATCAGGCCCGGACGATTCAAAAAGACTGCCCTTTGTCAAACGTATCTATCTCAGGGTCCTTCTCTGGGCGCTCAACCATCGACTGGCCACAGTCCTGATTGCTTTTGCCCTGCTGATGAGTTCAATCACCTCCTTCGCCCTATTCGGTAAAGGTATCGAGTTCCTTCCCGAGGTTGAGCCTCAGCGTGGCTATGTATTTCTCAAGGCCCCTGAGGGAACCAATCTCGATGCCTCAGACAGGTTGGTAGCCCAGGTGGAAAAGATCGTCTCTGAATATGAGGACATACGCTACGTCATTATCAATGTCCGTTCTGTGGGGGGTGACCCCTTTTCTCAGGGCGGGACCGGGACGCACATCAACCGCGTTGCCCTGGACTTTAAAGACTTCCACGACCGTTCTCGCCCGTCTTCTGGGATTATCAATGAAGCTCGAGAGCGAGTCCTCGCGACCATCAATGGGGCCGAGGTCCAGGTGGAAGAGGAAGAGCATGGACCACCCACTGGTCCCCCCGTGAACATAGAAATATCAGGAGAAGATATCCATGTCTTGGGTGACCTTGCCGCCCGGATAAAAAGGGAGATCGTCGATATCCTCGGCCTGGTCGACTTGAAAGACAACTTTGTCAAGGGAAAGCCCGAGATTCGGGTGCGGGTGGACAAGGAGAAGGCCGCTCTCCTGGGCCTGGACACCTTCACCATCGCCTTCACGGTCAAGGCGGCCATCAATGGTGTCAAAGTGGGGGTGTTTCGAGAAGGCAAAGAGGAGTACGACATCATCGCCCGGCTCCCGGAACGTGATCGGCGCTCGGTAGAGAGTCTCAAGCGTCTTACCATCTCTGGTCCCCGAGGTGAATCCATCCCCCTGACCAGCGTGGCCGTCGTCTCCCTGGGCAGTGGTGTCGGTGCTATCATGCGTCTGGATCAGAAACGGGTGGTCACTATTTCCGGCGACGCTTCGGGGCGTCTGGCCAACGATATCATCCAGGACATCAAGGCTCGCTTGGCCAATTTCAACTGGCCTAGGGGCTACACCTACCAATTTACCGGCGAGCAGCGAGAGCAAGAAAAGGCCAAAAGGTTCCTGAGCAAGGCCTTCATCGCTGCCATTTTTATCATTCTCCTTGTCCTCATCACCCAGTTCAATTCCTTTACCACCCCGTTCATCATCATCACCTCAGTTCTGCTGTCGTTGATTGGAGTCTTTGTGGGCCTCTTGATTACCGGCATGGCCTTTGGCATTATCATGACAGGCGTCGGGGTCATCAGCCTCGCTGGGGTGGTGGTGAACAACACTATTGTCCTGATCGCTTACTACAATCAGCTCATGCAAAGGGGGCTCTCCAGCCGGAATGCCCTAGTGCAGGCCGGGCTGATCCGGTTCCGGCCCGTCATGTTGACGGCTATCACCACCATTCTGGGACTTTTGCCCATGGCTACTGGAATCAGCTTCGATTTTCGGAAGTGGTCCTGGGTTATTGGAGGCGAATCGTCTCAGTGGTGGGGACCATTGGCTGTCGCGGTCATCTTTGGTCTGGGCGTAGCAACCCTGCTGACACTGGTTGTGGTTCCGGTTCTCTGCTCCCTGGCCTACAACCTCCAAACCCGCTTCAAGGGCCAAACCTGATCTTCACCAAGAAATAAAATCATGGCCCAATGTAGGGGGATTGCTGCCCTCCTCACAGACGGGATGTCAGGAAGATTCTCAGACATGCCTTTGTTCGCATTCTCTAATGAAATATTACGCCTCTTTCAGGGCACTTTTCAGTGCCACAATGGCCACCTCCAACTGGGAATCATCCGGCTCCTGGGTGGTAATCTTCTGGAGCCAAAGGCCAGGCGCTGACAACCATTGAACATACCTGTTGTCGTGCTTCCTACTGGATAGTTTTAGCAGTTCGAAGGAGATCCCACCTAAGAGCGGCAAAAGTGAAAAATGAGTCATGAACCTTTGCAAAAAACTAGGTCTGTGGCCTATCTCTATCTCAACGATGGTGTCGGCAATGGCAAATAACAAGATTGCCAGTATAACCACAATAAGCAAAAAACTGGTCCCACAACGCGGATGACGGGTGCCATACTTGCGCACGTTCTCGACTGTTAGCTCTTCACCCGATTCGTAGGCATATATACTCTTATGCTCTGCGCCGTGATACTGAAGGATCCGCTTGATTTCTTTCCACTGGCTGATACCCCAAAGATAGGACAAGAAAAAACTCACTCGTATGGTTCCGGCTATCACATTAAACGATAGGGCGCTCTTTGACAGACCTATGACCTCAGTAAGAAACAAAGGCAGAGCAAAGAATATGCCGATAGCCAAACCAAATCCAAGCATTATGATTCCTCCAAGGATAAGCCGATCTTTGATTTTCGTGCCTCGCGTACGTTCCCAATCTTCGCCTTTCTCCGCCTTTTCAGCCTCCTCGATAGCTACATCGGCAGAGAAGTTTAGCGCCCGGATACCGATGAGCACCATTTCAAAGAACGACAAAGCGCCCCGCAGGACAGGAATGTTTAAGAGCTTGTGTCGTTTCGATAGGGCTCTATAAGGGTCGTCCTTGAGGAGAATCTCCTGGTCAGGTTTACGAACAGCCGTCACTATTCTGCTTGGCGAACGCATCATCACGCCTTCTATAACCGCCTGGCCTCCAACGGTCTTATCCTCAGATAAAACCCCCTTTCCTTTCGGTGAAACCTCCTTTTGACCTGTACCGCCTGTCTCAATACAGCAGGAGTGATCCCCCATGAGAGAAACACAGAATCCACCTATGAACTCATATATCCCAAAATAGCTAACGGTGGACAGATACTTCTGAATTTTCTTCAACGGCATCAGTAGACTCCTGCTGACCCACTTCATACTTCCTGCGAAACCGTACTCAACGCTCTGCGGTATTCATCAAATCCTGCTTGGACACCGTGAAGTGCGTTTCTAATACCTTTATTATAGATAAAAATATATATTGCAAAAAGCTTGGGGTCAAGAAAAGCGGAATCAGGATCAATGGGAAGATCAGACTTTTATTTCTGACTAAACCTTTCCTCTCTTTCGGTGTCTATAGATAGAGAGAAATCACAAACCCAGGAGGGAAAAGACCATGCAATTCTCACCGTCGAAACTCGTTCCATTCTTGTTGATCTTTATCTTTGTAGTCTCCTGTACCACAGTCGTTCACACCTACCCCCCCATCCTCGCTTTAGACACCCCTGTGCGGTCTGGGTCCCCGGCCATTGGGTTCCAGGTCATTGGGTGATAAGATAAACCCTCCTGCTCTCGGGGATCTGCCGTCTGGTAGATCCCCTTTTTTCTCAAGCTGCGCGAGGCTAAAATCTCCCCTCCCTTCAAAGCAAATTTTTGTGCTATAATTTTATTATAACGTAGGCGACCCCTGAGGATTTAAAGTTCCAGTAGAAAGCCTCTTACGGAGGTGTCCGTGAGAAAAGAGACGTACGAATGTCTTGGCAGGGGTTATGGGAAAGAGATCCTGCGAGAGATTAAGGGACTTCATTATTTTGATGATGCGGATATCCTCTTCCATTGGAAAGAAACCCAGAGGGGCGTTAACCTCCTCAAAAGAAAAAAGGTAGTCAACCTCACCGAGATGAGGAGGCTTTCTATAGGCCTGATGGCCATAGAGATGACCATCAGGGAGAGGATGGGGCGTGGAGTTTGACCGCGGGCAGAATCTGTGATATGTAACCCCCCTGCGGTCTATTTTGGGCGAAAGGTTTGCCATGGCTAAAGTCGATTTAGTTCTCTTACATCCACCAGCCATATACGATTTTCGAAGGCGTCCCATTAAGTTGGGCCCCATTAGCGATGTAATCCCCTCCACCCCTATCTTTGAGATGTATCCCGTTGGTTTTGCCAGCATCTCAGAATACTTGGAGAGAAAGGGCCTCAGGGTGAGGATCGTCAACGTCGCCCTGAAGATGCTCAAGAAGGAGGGGTTCGATGTTGAGCGGCTCATCGCTTCCCTGCATCCACGGGCCTTCGGGATAGATCTTCACTGGATGCCCCACTGCCATGGGAGTCTGGCTTTAACCACAATCATCAAAAAATATCACCCCGACACCCCCGTCATCCTTGGGGGTTTCTCCGCTACCTACTTTCACGAGGAGATCATCAAGGGATATCCCCACGTGGATTATGTGGTTAGGGGAGATTCTGCAGAGGAACCCCTCCTCCAGCTCATGAAGGTCATTAGGGGTGGGGGAGACCTTTCTGAGGTCCCTAATCTCACCTGGAGGGATAATGGAGAGGTTATAGTCAACCCCCTGACCCACGTCCCGTCTGACCTCAATGGGGTGGTCATCGACTATGCCCATATCATGCGCCAGGTAGCAAGGTACAGAGACCTCACCGGCTATGCCCCTTTCACCAACTGGTTCCTGTACCCCCTCACCGCCGTCTTTACCTGTCGGGGTTGTTCCTATAATTGTAAGACCTGCGGGGCCTCCCGTTGGGCCTTAACAATGATGGAAGGGAGAGGCCGTCCTGCCTACCGCGACCCTGTTCTCTTGGCCAAGGATATAATAACCGTCCAACGTCACCTCAACGCCCCCATATTCATCATTGGGGATATAATGCAGCCGGGGCATGACTATGCAGGGGTCCTCCTGAGAGAACTCCGTCGGACTAAGATCAAAAACCATATCGTCTATGAGTTCTTCCGCCCCCCAAAGAGAGGACTTTTGGAGGAGATCGCCCGAACTACTCCTAATTTCAACATCCAGATCTCCCCTGAATCCCATGATAATGAGGTGCGCAGCGCCTTTGGGCGGCCTTACTCTAATGACGAATTGGAAGACTTTCTGGATGAGGCGGTGAAAACAGGGGCCAAGAGAATAGACCTCTTCTTCATGGTGGGGCTACCCAAACAGGACTATGATTCGGTCTTGGAGACGGCCTCATATTGTCGCCATCTCCTGGAGAGATACGGGACTAAGAGGACTCTGTTCCCCTTTGTCTCCCCCCTGGCTCCCTTTCTGGACCCGGGGAGTATGGTCTTTGAAGAGCCAGAGAGATTCGGTTACCACCTCCTCTTTCGGACCCTCGAGGAGCATCGGCAGGCCTTAGAGGGACCCAGCTGGAAGTATTTCCTCAATTATGAGACCCAGTGGATGAGCAGAGATGAGATCGTTTACAGCACCTATGAAGGGGGCAGAAGGCTAAACGCCCTCAAGGGTGAATTTGGGATCATAGATCAGGAGATGGCTAAGTCCATAGAGGAGAGAATCAGTCGGGCCGTGGATATGATGAAGAGAATCGATGTAATTATGGATGCCATGGAGGGTGAACAGAGGGAGGAGGGGCTCAGAAAACTGGGCGTCCACGTGAGGGAGATGGAAAAAGCCATTGTCTGCGATAAGAAAGAGCTGGAGTGGCCCACCCATTTTTTCAGGATGAACGTCTTCAAGATCCTCCATACCATCCTGTTTCACCGCGGCCCCAACATCATGCGGGCGCCCTAAGAGGAACTATGTCTCAGAGGGAAAGGAGCGAATATCTCAGGAAGATCCCCAAGGTGGACGAACTCCTCGCTGCTGAGGAGGTACAAAGACTTCTGCGGTCTCACCCCAAGGAGGTGGTCCTGGAGGGGATCAGGAGAGGACTGGAGATCCTTCGGCAAGATATCCTCGGAGCCGAGAGGACGGAGGATCTCAGGGAGGAGGTGTTTTCCCTCAACCATCTTCTCCCTCTATTCGAGCGGGAAATAGCCAGCCAGGTGAGCCCACACCTGAGGCGGGCCATCAACGCCACCGGGGTAGTGATCCATACCAATCTGGGACGTTCCCCCCTGGGGGAGAGAGCTTTGAGGCGTCTGGTTGAGGTGTCCCGGGGATACTCCAACCTGGAATATGATCTATCCAAGGGAGTGAGAGGATCTCGCTATGGCCACGTGGAGGAGATCCTCCTGCGCCTGAGCGGCGCCGAGGCGGGGATGGTGGTCAACAATAACGCCGGGGCGGTGCTTCTGGCTCTCAACACCGTCGCAGCGGGGAAAGAGGTGGTCGTATCACGAGGGGAATTGGTGGAGATTGGGGGTGCCTTCAGGATACCCGATGTCATGGCGAGAAGTGGTGCCATCCTCAAGGAGGTGGGGACAACGAACAGGACCCACCTGAGGGACTATGAGGAGGCCACCGGCGAAGATACAGCCCTCTTGCTCAAAGTACACACAAGTAATTATCGGGTGGTCGGCTTTACCTCGGAGGTCACTTTGGAGGAGTTGGTCCAGCTCGGAGAAAGACATGGTCTTCCCGTGATGAACGATTTGGGAAGTGGTTGCTTCATCGACCTCTCATCTTATGGGTTGGAGAAAGAGCCGACCGTCCAGGAGGCTATCAAGGCGGGGGCCGATGTAGTGACCTTTTCTGGGGACAAGCTCCTCGGAGGGCCTCAAGCTGGTATCATTCTCGGGAAAAAGGAGTTGATAGATACGATAAAAGTCAACCCCTTGAACAGAGCCCTCAGGATAGACAAACTCACCTTGGCCGCGTTGGAAACTACCCTGGTCAGCTATCTGAGTGAAGGGGAAGCTATCAAAGAGATCCCCACCTTGCACATGTTGACCGCCTCTTTGGAGCACCTCCGCAAGAAGGCCAGACATCTGAAGCGCCTCCTGAAGAGGGAGACGGAGGGCGCTCAGATCAATATGATCCAAGAGAATTCCCAAGTAGGGGGCGGTGCCCTCCCCCTGCAAGACCTGCCCACCTGGGCTTTGAGCATCAAGCCCTCAAAGGCCCCTGTAGGAGCCCTGGAGGCAGAGCTGAGGAACCTGGATCCCCCTATCATTGCTAGGATAGCTAACGATCAGCTTATCTTGGACCTCAGGACCATCCAAGACGATGAGTTGAAGGTGGTCGCCCAAGGGGTAGCTCAAGCCTTACGAAAGATCAACGATTAGGGGATGTCCATCTCCGGGAGAGATGTTACCCTCATTATAGGGAAGGAGGATCAGGGAAAAAGACTTGACCTCTTCCTGGTCGAGCATCTCCCCAGGACATCCCGCTCCCAGATCCAACGATACATCCGGGAGGGATATATCCTCCTCAATGCCGCCCAGACCAAGGGTGGGGCCAGAGTGAAGGAGGGGGATCTGGTCAGAGGGTCGATTCCAGCGCCCCGAGCATGGGAGGTCCTGCCAGAGGACCTCCCTATACGGTTTCTCTATGAGGACGAATATCTCGCCGTGGTGGACAAGCCCCCAGGGATGGTGGTTCACCCAGCAGGGAGGGTAATGTCAGGGACGCTGGTCAACGCCCTCCTCTTTCGCTGTCGCGATCTACAAGGGGTGGGGGGCGTATTGCGTCCAGGGATCGTCCATCGTCTGGACAAGGGGACTTCAGGGGTCATGGTAGTGGCCAAGAATGATCTGGCCCATGAAGCCTTGGTGAGACAGTTTGAGATGCGGGAGGTAAGGAAGCTATATCTGGCCTTGGTCTACGGATGGGTGCAAGGACAGGAAGGGATGATCACCTCACCCGTAGGAAGGCATCGCAGGGATAGAAAGAGATTCTCTGTCCACACCCGCACCCCCAAGGAGGCCCTGACCTATTGGTGGGTGAAGGAACGCTTTGCTGATGTCACCTTTCTGCAGGTAAGGCCAAAAACGGGGAGGACTCATCAGATTCGAGTTCACCTCGGTGCCATTGGCCATCCCCTGGTGGGTGATCCTACATACGCCAAAAAGAAGAGGCTGTCCCTGATAAAGGATTCTTCCTTAAGAGAGCGAATAAGAGCTCTGAGGAGGCAAGCATTGCACGCCCATCTCATCGGCTTCCGCCACCCGGCCACGGGGAGGTCCATGGAGTTCACTTCACCCCTTCCAGAAGATATGGAGGGGCTCTTGGAGGCTTTGCGTGATAAAAGGGTTTGAATTGAAGGAGGAGAGTGGGAGCGTTTTCCTCCAACTTCTTCATCTGAGAGGAATAAAGCATGCCTTCGGTACCAGGGAAGAAAGGGAGGGGATGGCTGCAGCCTTTGGCTTTTCGTCCCAGCAACTTCTCACCCTGAGGCAGGTGCACGGGGCAGAGGTGCTAGTAGTAAAGGAGAATCCCGATACCTTACCCCACCCCCTCCCCTACGATGCCGCCATCACACGAAGGGAAGGGGTCGCCTTGGGGGTTTGGACCGCGGATTGTGTACCTATTCTGATGGTAGATCAGTCCAAGGGGGTGATCGGCGCCGTACATGCTGGTTGGCGAGGCCTGAGACACGGGATAGTGGAGAGGACTATCTCGAAGATGGGAGAGTCCTTTAGGAGTCCACCTGGAGACATCCTGGTGGGTATTGGGCCAGGAATCGGCCCCTGCTGCTACGAAGTAGGAAAGGATGTGGTGAATCTCTTTCAGAGCTCCCGTGACGATGGCCATCTTTTCATCCAAGAAAGAGAGGGAAGGAGTTTTCTTGACTTGGGTTTCGCCAGTCGGTTACAATTATCAAAAGCGGGGGTCGCCCCAGAAAACATTGAAGCTATACCCCTCTGTACTGCATGCAGGGAGGACCTCTTCTTTTCCTACCGGAGGGATGGAAAGACGGGAAGGCAGTTGAGTTTTATCATGTTGGGATAAGGAGACCTCTATGTTTGTCTTTAGTAATCTGTTAATGGCCTTGGCCACGGTGATAAACATCGCCCTCACAATTTATATGTGGATTGTCATCGCCCGAGCTGTCATTTCGTGGGTGAGCCCTAATCCCTATAACCCCATCGTCCAGTTCCTCTACCGATCTACAGAGCCGGTCTTATGGCGGGTGAGGAGATATCTTCCCATAAGAGGAATAGGAATCGATTTTTCTCCCATCGTGGTGATCCTAGCGATCTATTTCCTCAAACTCTTCCTGGTCAGGACCCTAATCCAGGTAGCCTATAGGTGGGGATGAGATGGAAGAGGGCGTAGTGACCCTCAAGATCCACCTCCAGCCCCGCGCGTCTCGAGATGGAATTGATGGACTTATGGAGGACGCCTTGAAGGTGAGAGTTACCTCTCCTCCTCGAGAGGGGAGGGCGAACAAGGCTCTGAGAAAGTTCCTTGCTGAGAGATTGGGGCTCTCCCCCTCCCAGGTAGAGATCATCGCCGGCCAACATTCCAGGAAAAAGCTCCTCAGGATCTCCGGCATTTCCAAGGAAGACATGGAAAGGACCCTGGGTGTCGATCTCCCTCCTCTATGAAGAAAGCCTTTGTCCTCTCTCTCTTATCTTTTCTTCTCGTATCCCCCGGATGGCTCGTTGCTTCATCATGGCTTGAGCTCCGCTCTCCTCACTTCATCTTAAAGTATCAAAGATCAGAGAAGAAGATGGCCTCCTTTCTGCTCCGTCGAGCTGAGGAGACCAGGGAGATGGTCGTTCGGGATATAGGTCACACTCCCCGCTCGCCCACGCTTATCTACCTTGCCCCAACCTGGGGGGATTTTCAGCAGGTCCAACCCAGGGGCACACCCCCTTCTTGGTCGGTGGGAACAGCATATCCCGAGTTCAACCTTATCATCCTCAGGTCCCCCCGGGCTATGAAGGGAGGGAGGGTAGAGATAGATGAGGTCCTTCAGCACGAATACGCACACCTTGCCTTGTGGACGTCCTTGAGGGGTCAAGAGGCACCCCGTTGGCTAGATGAAGGGTTTGCCATGCTCCAGAGCAGGCAGTGGAACCTTTCCTGGACCTATACCCTTGCCAAGGGAGTCCTGACCAAATCACTTATCCCCTTACAAGAATTAGAGGATGGGTTCCCCCTGCCCGGGTACCAGGCACAGCTCGCTTATGCAGAGAGCTTCAGCTTTGTGACCTTCGTCAAGAACGAGTTTGGGGCTAAGGCCCTCCCCCGTCTCGTCGAGGGGATTGCCTCTGGCCTCGATGTGGATACTGCTCTGAGGTTGGCCACCGGCCTGGGGTTCAGGGAGCTGGAGAGGAGGTGGAAAAAGGAACTGAAGAGGAGGTATAGTTGGATCCCCATCGCCTCCAGTTTCTTTTCCTTGTGGTTTCTAGCAAGCCTCCTCTTCTTGTTGGTCTATTGGCGTAAGAGGAGGAGGGCGAAGAGGATCTTGGAAGAGTGGGAGAGGGAGGAGTCCTTGCTGGAGTCCGCCACTCCTCCAGGATCAAGTAAAGAGAGGGATCAAGGAAGCTAAAATGCTTGCCACCAGAACATACCAACTATGTCATTCAGAGCATCATGGGAACACCAGGGCTGTTTCTTCATGCGTCGGATTAAAGAGCATATAGTAAGGACCACGACAAACATGCGCCAATATGCCCTTTTTATGTATTTGAGAAAATGCGACCCTTCCATGCTCAAATTAGCTTGGCAATAACGGTCTCTTTGCTATGAAACAGGCAGAACGCGCATCTATTTGTTTTTGGTCCAGTCTTTGATCTCTGCTGCTTGATACTCCTCCTGTTGAACGGTGAGGTCGAGGTTGATGACGAGCCCTGGGTGTTTTTTCACTTCACCGTCTTTATGAAATCCCAGGTGCCCCTCTCGGGCGTTCTGGACATCTTCCAATGCCTTTTTCAGGGCAAGACCAATGGTCACACTCGTATCAACCTGTCCCTGCTTAAAATTAGGCGGAATTCCATCTCCTGCAACATCCTCTGCAAAGTGGGCAAGCTGTTTCATCTTTTCCATAGCCTGATCCATGAGCTGCCAGCCCAGGATCCCTTCTTTCTGGAATACCCAGGAATAACGGATGTGCTGGAGCATCTCAGTATACTTGCTAGCGATCTCTTTCTGCAGCTTATCAAGAAATTCCTTCGGCAGTTTAGCTTCTCCACCAGGACGACCCTTTGCTTCTTCTGGGCTTAATTTGTCCAGTATCCTCTGGAATTTTCTGGCATGGATGGCAGATTCCCAAGCCTCTCTCTGCAGGACACGCTTTATGTGGGGGTCATCCACTCTATCCGCCTCTCCATTGTAGTGAGGTATCAGCTTCTCCTCATATTCCACGTATGATTTGAAGATCGTGACTCGATTAGTTGGATCATAAGGATAGGCGGCAGGTACAAGATTGGGTTCCGCGCCCAATTGACCGACAATCATCCCCAACCAGTGCATATGCCACATCTCTTCCCTGGCGCGAGAGAGGAGACTTGCCCCTATAGGCGTATCCTCCCCCTCCAAATAGCCGTGGATGAGATAGCGTAACGTAGCGGCATGCTCATCTCCGAGATCTCTATTTACGAGATCAATCACCTCACCTTTTTTCATTGTCCACCTCCTGTTATGTACTTTTGTTTGCCTGTTGATTTGCCACTCACCCCTTAGGGGGATTTGCATGTAGTAAGGATTTCATGGCCACTCCTCAACAAGCTTTCTCTGTTGCCTCATTGATCTTGATTGAACTGAAAAAATTCGCTCTAGAATGTTTAATTTAGGGAAGAGCAGTTTGTGTGTCAAGGTGAAAAGCATCAAAAGGATATTGTGGTTGGAGTTTGCCCCGTTAAGAAAGCCTTTTGAATGGTGACGTAATGGAGGAACTTAGTGCTTCCCAGGGGTGAGATTATGCCACGTGAGTAGAACCCCGGTAACATGTCTCCACCTAAATCCACTCCCGATTTTGAGATCTATTGCCGCTTCCTGATGTATTGGATTTACCACCATATATGCCAATTGACAAAGGTCAAATGACTTGACTCTCGAAGATGCGCACAGTATGGTATTGCAAAGTATGACTGAGGAGAGTTCGAAGGTGGTAAAAGGAATACAAGGATTGAAATGAGACCAAAACATGACTACTCTCAGTGGAGTGTCTCAAAAGAGCAGAAACCATCTGTTCTCAAAGCGGCGAGATAACAAGAATGCATCCGTCCCCACCAGTGCCTAATGTATCCACAGTACAAGTGCCCCCCCTATTGCAAACCTCGGGCACAGAAAAAGCCAAACGTTTCCGATACCTTATCTGCTTCATTATCTT
>CP070817.1:911853-915174 GCA_020344255.1 Deltaproteobacteria bacterium
CTTTGAGCAAGTCTAGAGGTACTGTGTGAGAAGTGGGGGGCTTCACAGACCGGGGCGTCTTCCGGCATACACGAATGCTACTATTACAAGGCAGAAGAGACGAACTTGACCCCGAAAAGATACCCCTCATACCATTCCCAGGCTCTCCCATCTATCAAAAAGTTATAGTTCCTCTTCTGTCCCCCAATCAAGATTCCAGATATTCTGGGAGGTGTTTTTCGGTTACCAAATCTACCAAGAAGGGGAGCCCCTTGGCCCTATCAGCTACCTTTCGTTATCTTCTTCTCTATGGCCTCTTGGTCGAAGCCAACGATAATCTCACTGTCAATGACGATCACAGGCACGGCCATGCGCCCCGAGAGACTAACCATCTCCTCCCGGGCTTTATGATCCCGGCTTACGTCAAATTCCTGATAGCTTATTCCCTTTTGCGAAAGCAACTCTTTCGCCTTGTGGCAAAAGGGTCAGGTAGGGGTGGTATAAATTTTTACCTCCATGTCCTCCTCCACTAAGATTTCTTTATTCTCTGAGCCACCCGTCGGCCCAAGTCCTCGCATCTCGTCAGGGCCTCCGCATCGGGAACGAACTTCACCTGCAGCTCTTCTAACACTTCCATCCCTGCTGTCTGGAGATCCGCCATAAGGGCCTTTATCGCTCCCCCTCCCCAACCGTAGGAGCCGAAAGCAACGGCCTTCCTCCCCTTGGGACGAAGTCCCTTTATGTACGTTGAGAACTCGGCGACACTCGGAAAGAGACCATTATTTAATGTGGGGGACCCGATCAAAAGTCCCCGGGCCTCCAGGACCTCTTTGACGATATCCGACTTATCCGTGATACTTAAGCGGTACAGCTTGGTAGGGACGCCCTCCTCAGTGATCCCCCGATAAATGGCCCTGGCCATCTTCTCTGTAGACCCCCACATGGTGTCGTATACAATGAGAGCCCTCTCCTCCGTCTCCCCTTTCGCCCATCTCTCATACGTCGTCACGATCTGCGGGATATACTTCCTCCAGATGATGCCGTGACTTGGCCCGATGACCTCGATATCAATCCCCCTCAAGGCATCGAGGGCCTTGAGGACCTGGGGGCCATAGGGCATGACGATATTGGCGTAGTACTTGGCCGCCTCGGGTAGTATCACCTCCCACCCCAGTTCATCGTCAAACCTCTCGGCAGAAGCTATGTGGTGGCCAAAGGCGTCATTGGGCAGAAGCACCTTGTCCTCCTTAATGTAGGACACCATGGAGTCTGGCCAGTGGACCATGGGGACCTCTACAAAAGTCAGGGACTTTCCGCCCAGCTCCAAAATATCACCTGTCTTCACTACCGTTAAAGCGATTTCCGTGCCGTAGTGGAGCTTTAACTCCTCTTCAGCTCTGGGACTACAGAGCACCTCCACCTTCGGCAACGCCTTCTTGACCAGGGGCAGTGACCCCGAGTGATCCATTTCCACGTGATTGACGATGAGATAGCTTATCCGGTCTGGCGGAACTATCTCCTTGATCCTTTCCAGCATCTCCTCATAAAAGGGTGCCTTCACGGTGTCCACCAAGGCTATCTTGCCCCCCATTACCAAATAGGCATTATACGTCGTCCCCTTGTGAGTACTGTATCCATGGAAATCCCTGACGTTCCAATCAACGGCGCCGACCCAATAGATTCCGTCCTTGAGCTCTACCTTCATACTCTCCCCTTGCTGTAGTCCATCTTATTCTGCAGGCTCGAACTGGTCTTTCGTTGCCCCACACATCGGGCAAACCCAGTCGTCGGGTAGCTCTTCAAAGGGTGTACCAGGGGCAACTCCGCTGTCCGGATCCCCCTGCTCAGGATCGTAAATATACCCGCATACTGTGCACGTATACTTCTCCATGGTCTTCTCCTCCCTCTGTTCTTTTTTCTCTGCTTCTATATACGTGGGAGCCGACATGGGTGTAGTCCCCCTCTTCACCTGGTGATAATAGGCGTAGGTCATGGGCTCTCCTTCGTTAACCCTTTGAGCATCGGTCACCATCCCCACAAATAGGGTATGGGTTCCTGCATCCAGCTCCTTGACCACCTTACCCTCGAGGTAGCCCAAAGTATGCTCCTGAAGGACAGGACAGCCATTGTTGCCCAGGCGGTAGGAAAGACCAGCGAATTTGTCCACCTCCCTGCCAGATTTAAACCCGAATCTCCCGATGAGGCTCAAAGGGGTCTCCTGGGAGAGGATCGAGACGGCAAACACGCCACTTTCCTTGATACATTCATTGGTGAAATTGTCCTTACAGATCCCCAGCACGAGTTGCGGAGGTGCTGCTGTAATCTGAACTACCGCGTTGGCAGTCTGAGCATTAATGCGATCGCCCTTTCTGGAACTCACAATATAAACGCCGTAGCTGATCTTGCGGAAGATCTCGGTATCCATGACCTCCTCCTCACATCACTCTTACCGTGAAGCCTTTCTCCATCTACCTCCTCATGCTGGAGTGACCGGCTATCTCTTCCAGTATGGGAAAACCCCTCTCCTTGGCAAATTCGAGAGTCCCCGCCACAAGCCCCAAATCTTTGGCCTTCTTGCAAAGGCTAGATAGTGCGGTCCCTCCTTAAAGAAATCAGGCAACAGATCTGCGCACTCCCCTTCAATTACGACCTGGGCCTCATGATCTGCTTTGGCCATATCGAGGGCGTCCAGAAAGGCGTGGATAAAACGCCCCTTCTCCTTTCGAGAGGTAAAAAAGACCACCCTCATCTGCTCCTCCTGTTATATAACTGAAATGGCAATACGAACCTCTTAAACTAAGTGGGGTTTACCTTGCACACCTCCATAGTCACGTCTTTGCCACAATTGGGACAGGTGGTATCCAACTCATCAGAGAACATTTCCAACTCATGGCCACATTCAGGGCAGCGGCAGTAGGCAGGAATTACATTTCTCCCCTCAACGGCACATCCTTTCAAGGGCCTATCTTCCGCATCTTTCATGGTTCCTCCTCTTTTGGAGTGATTTTGTATGGCAATGTTATATTAGTTATGAACAACATAAAGCTCCGCCTTTCGTACTTCAGTTGCTTCATAGCCCCCGTTGCTCCAAGGCCCTGAGAAAAAGGACTATCCCTGCACAAACAATGGCAATGATGATCCAGTGATACGGGAACCCCATCCCCAGCATAGAAGGGATGGTTATTTTGCCGTAGGACCCCCACTTGAGAAGATTCCCTGTAAGGTGGTGATAGGCCTCGGCATAAAGACCCGCACCAACCAACATCCCCAGAATACCGCCCCAGAAGGCATCGGTGCGACCTTCACCGATCGCACCAACCCCTGTGCCAGGGCAATAACCTA
>CP070817.1:915274-917828 GCA_020344255.1 Deltaproteobacteria bacterium
CCAGGTCTTTCCCCTTTCCTTCTGATGGAGGGGTTCCATCTTCAGGTTGAGAATTACGGAGCCAGGAAGCTCCCTCTCGATGGGGGGCCTCTCCTTTTTAGCTTGAACAGGCCGCGTCTTTTCTGACAGGGCCTTGGCGATGGGTGGGCCCATGATGTAGGTGTGGGGGATGTGGTCCGCCACGTAGATCAGAGGGTTGGCCTGATAAAATGGTACTCCCTCCTCGTGTGCCCTCTGGGCTTTGATCTCCAAGAGGAGAGGCTTGGGATCCCGACGCCTGCCTATCCTCAAGGCGAGCTCCGGGGAGGTGGTGAGGTGGACATACTGTCTGCCCATGGGGTCGAGGCCGTGTTGGAGGATATGTGGATATGCCTTGCGTCTGGTCCCATGATAGAGGATCTTGGGGGGTGTGGTGGGTTCATACCTTATCTTTTGGGGTAGGGAATGCCCATAGGTGGCCCTAATCCTCTCACCTTGTACCTCGAGCCTCTCCCGATCGCTAGTATAGACCACCTCCGTGATGTGAGAGCGCCTTACGTAGGACCAGCCGTCCTCCTCGGCAATGGCCTGTTGTAGCTCTTTGATGGATACAAACCCGTCTTCGTCGAGAACCAATCCAAATTCATCGGGACGGTGCCGCAGGATATAGGTCATCAACTTGCTCAGTGCGATCACTCTATGCCTATGGGACATCTCAGTGGAGCCTCCGTCGAAACTCCTCCTTACACTCGTCCATCTCTTTTAGAAACTTGTCGATGAGTCTTAAGGCCTGTTCTCTGTATCCGGTTTGGTCACTAGCGGCATACAGGTATATGAGTTTAACGATAGTCTGGTATGTCCCCTGTGGGTCCTTGCACCATTTCTCTATGGGGCAAATGACGCATTTTTCCTGGTATTCCAAGCAAAAGGCCCCTCCCATGCGAGCACTCTCGATGATAGGCCCCACATCAGACATCTTCTCCAACGAGAGAAGGGACTTTTTGATCCTCACCCACTTTTCTCTAGTGATGTCAAAGAGGTTCTCCCCGCTTCTGTACCTCGCGACAATGTCCTGAAAAGTTAACAATTCGGATCCCATCTCTCTCCTTGGCGGACAAAAAAGGCAAAAATGCTTTGTCCCGCTAATACCTTGCCGAGGGCTTCATCTCTATAATAAGCGAAGGGATTTCTTTGTCAATCTCCAGATGTCGCTTTGATGATTCTATTTTCTTCATCGACATAGATGAGCTTGGGGTGATGGGAGCGGAACTCCTCCTCGTCGAGGAGGCCATAACTGGCAATAATAACCAAGTCGTCTTTGCTCGCCTGGTGGGCGGCGGCGCCGTTGCTGCAGATGACGCCGGACCCCCTCTTCCCTTTCACGACATAGGTTTCGAAACGATTCCCGTTGGTCAAATTGTAGATTTGCACCTGTTCAAAGGGGAGTATACCTGCAGCCTCCATAATCTCTTCATCGATGGTGATACTTCCCTCATAGTCGAGGTTGTCATCGGTCACTTTTGCCCGATGGATTTTGGATTTCAACATAATTCTCTGCACTGTTATCCCTCCTCTGGAGACTCTGTGACAGCCTCAGAAGCTTTTTGAATTCAAGACATCAACGCGCAAGACCGCCCTGTGGAAGCAAGAAGTCCGGCCTTTTCGTCAAGAGCCCATTCCTTACTTTGGTGGGTTCAGGGAGCAGGTCCTTACAGTGAGCCGGCATTTTTATCAAACACCCCCCTCTAAGATAAGGTTGTCGATCAATCTCGTTTTACCTATCTTTACGGCTAAAGCGATGACCGCCTCTTTCTCAATGTCTTCAATATCCTCCAGGGTTTGAGGATCACAGATCTTGGCATAGTCGATCTGGGTCAACGCCTCCCCCTCTATGATCTTCCTTATCTCCTGGAGGATAACTTTTGTGCTTCTTTCGCCCTGCCGAAAGAGTTCTTCACCCGTGTGGAGGGAACGATACAGGCTCTGGGCCGCCTTCCTTTCCTCGAGATTGAGGTAAGCGTTGCGCGAACTCATGGCGAGGCCATCTGCCTCCCGTACCGTGGGCAGCCCGATTATCTCGATATCCATGTTGAGATCCGCCACCATTCTGTTTATGGTGACCAATTGCTGGTAATCTTTTTGGCCGAAGATGGCGAGATGTGGTTTAACGATATTAAATAGCTTGGTCACCACCGTGGTAACCCCCCGAAAGTGGTGGGGGCGGGAGATGCCGCACAGGTTCTCGGCAACCTTTTCTACCTCCACAAAAGTCTGAAATCCAGCCGGATACATCTCGGGGACAGAGGGAGTAAAGATGATGTCTACGCCCACCTCTTGAGCCAATTGAAAGTCCCTTTTTATGTTCCGGGGATATCTCTCATAATCTTCCCCTGGGCCGAACTGCGTGGGGTTGACAAAGATGCTAATGATCAGCACATCCCCCTTCTCCCTTGCTTCCCGCATCAATGAGAGATGCCCTTCGTGCAGGTACCCCATAGTGGGAACGAAGGCGATGGTCTTCCCCTCCGTGCGGAGTTGCTCTGAACGCTGCTGCATCTCATTGACCCCAGCAATA
>CP070817.1:917928-925688 GCA_020344255.1 Deltaproteobacteria bacterium
AGCCCGCAATCCATTTCGGCCTTTGCGTTTTTTCGTCATTGCTGCAGGAAGCCTTGCTCTCCGAAGGTCCCCATGGGAAAATTCCTCACGTAATTCCTCTCCATTCTACAGGTATTTTCGCCCATTGAGAGCTTTAACAAATATTTCATTTTGAAGGATCTGAGGTCCAGAGGCCCTCGACGGGGAAATCTATGAGCGCATGGGTATTTTGATTTGCGGAGGTGGGTTAATTCCTCTCAGAGGTTTGAGTTACATTTTGTACTTTCCAAAATCTTCGGGCTTGAGACTTTCCAACCACTTTTTCATGTCCTCAGAGTCATCGAGATCGCTGCGCTGCTTAAGAAGTCCCAGGTCGCTCGCCTCCTTCAACAACTTTTCGGTGCAATATATGGGGGCCTGTGCCCTTACGGCAAGGGCGATGGCGTCACTAGGACGGGAATCGATCTCTAGCTCTTCACCATCAACTGTCAGATGGATGACGGCGTAGAAAGTGTCATCTTTGAGTTCGGTGACCACAATCTTTATCACCTGAACCTGGAATTCCTCCAGGATATTCTTCATTAAGTCGTGGGTCATGGGACGGGGAGTAGTTACCTTCTCCATCCCCATGGCGATGGCATTTCCCTCCATACTTCCGATCCAGATAGGGAGCACCCTTTCCTTTTTAGGGTCGAGGAGGACTATCACCGTGGTATTGAGATTGGGGTCGAAGATCAGCCCCAGAATTCTCATCTTAATCATTTCCACTCCCTTTTTGGTATGAGTCTTGTGCCATTAGGCCCGAAATTGTTTGCATTATCCCACAGTTCTCAGGAAAAAGATACCCCTTTGTTGATCGTAAAAATACTTCGCAGTAGAAATTTGGGCTGCCAACCGTTACGGCCTCTCCCTGGTTTTGGACTTACTTCACGATGCTTTGTCCCCCAGCGGGACGTGCCAGCAGCATGTCACAGGTGGTGGGACTGAGAAGACTTGAGCAATCAGTTAAAAATTCCATTGGCCAAGTGTCATTGATCTATGGTCCGTAGTTTGAGAGAACGATAAACTAAATAATACCTGAAATGTTCGAACCCTTTGGGGACTTTTCTGACGTCTAGACACCCTCTTTGGCCAGAGATTCGATCAATTCCTTCTGCTTAGAGGTCAGGTTTTTGGGGACCTTGATGAAGATTCGGATATATGCATCACCTTTTCCCTTCCCCTTCAGGTGCGGGACCCCTTCCCCTTTCAACCTCAGTTTTGTATTCCCGGAGGTTCCAGGGGGAACCTTCACTTCTTTGATCCCATTGAGGGTGGGTACCTCAATGGTAGTCCCCAGCACAGCCTCACTGAAGGTTATCTCTTGGTCGATATATATATTATCCCCTTCTCTACGGAAGAGGGGATGATTTTGTACTTGAACTCTCACATAGAGGTCACCAGGTGGCCCACCTCCTGCCCCTCTTTCACCCTTACCTGGGATCCTCAGTTTCTTCCCCATATCAATTCCTGGAGGGATCTTTACCGCAATTTGTTCTACCTTCCCATTTCTCCGGATGGCGATTAGCTTTTCGGTCCCCCTGGCCGCATCCTCCAGGGTAATGGTAAGGTCATAGATCGTATCCCTTCCCTTTGCGGGTCCAGCACCGCCGCGGGCAAAATAGTCTGCAACGTCAAAGCCCTCATCTCCAGTGGAATACTGGCCAAAGGGCCCAGTAAAGGTGGAATACCTGAATCCTTTCCTCTTCCCCCCGCCAAAAAGGGTGCTGAAGATGTCCGAAGTGCCAAAGCCGAAATCCTTTAAGATATCCCCTATGTCGAAACCCTGGAATATGTCTTCCTGGGAGAACCTTTGACGGAATCCCTCAGCCCCAAAGGTGTCGTATTGGCGCCTCTTCTCGGTATCGCTGAGCACGGCATAGGCCTCATTGATTTCCTTAAATTTTTCCTCAGCCTCTTTGTTCCCCTTGTTCCTATCTGGATGGTATTTCAGAGCCAACTTCCGATAGGCCTTTTTGATCTCATCCAGGGTTGCGTTCTTACTTACTCCCAAAACCTTGTAATAGTCTTTCATTGCCTTTTCTCACCTATATCATAGATCGTGCGATATACATCTTTTATCAATCTATTCAGATAGGCCTCAGGATCTTCTACCCCCTCTTTGGGGATGGAGAAGGAATTCACTCCCGCCCTATCCCTGATCAATTTAAGGGCAGGTTCGAAGAGGCTATCCAGGGTGGTGAGGATTTCTTTGACATCCCTCTCCTCTGTTAATATCCAGGCCAAGAGAAGATCCATAGCCTCCTCTTCCAGATTGATCTCGATGTCATGTCTCTCCAAGAATGATTTTTCAAAACCCCGGATCTGATAATAGGTGGAGAGAACCTCTTCAAAGGCCGAGTTGACATCCATCTCCTGTTTTAACACCCTATCAACGACGAGGTCTATACGAGTATCGGTAAATATGGCCCCATATCGGCTCAGGAATTCTGGCTTGCGGGCCTTTATATAGGCCTTCATCTCGTCCCTCTCTTGGGCCACCAGCTCTCGGTATCGACGCAACCTCTCTTCGTTATGAGGATCTTTGAGAAGCTTCTGAAGCTCCCCCTCTGTGTCCTCGACAATCTCCTTGACTACCACCAGTTCCTTGATATCTGTGGAGGGGAGTTTCCTCTCAAATTTCAGAAGAACCTTTTCAGTGGCGCTTATTAATCCCCGAGCCCCAGTGCGTTCCTGGTGGGCCATCTGGGCCATCTTCCAAAGGGACTCATCCTCAAACTGGAGGTCGATGCCATAGGAACGGAAGTCCTTCTTTTTGCTGGAAATGATAGGGCTGTGGGGGTTTTTCAAGATGTCATAGAGATCCTTGACCTCCAATTGATGAAAGACAGCGTTAACGGGTAGGCGCCCGATGAACTCAGATTCAAATCCGTAGTCGATCAAATCCTGGGCCGTGACATGTTTCAGATATTCAGCCTTCTCATCCTTGGATTTGATCTCCGCCCCAAAGCCGATACCCTCTTTGTTCATCCGTTTCTTGATGATATCTTCCAGGCCATTAAAGGCGCCGCTTACAATGAAGAGGATGTTTCTGGTGTTCACTGTCTTCTTTTCCCTTTTTCCTGTCCGGCGATATCTCTCGATGGCCTCCATCTGAGAGATGGGGTCATGGGGTACACGCATGTCCACCTCCGTTTCTTCCATCGGCTTCAACAAGGCTCTTTGCACCCCTGTTCTCGAGACATCGGGTCCGATGATGGTGCCGCTGCTGGCGATCTTGTCGATCTCATCGATGTAGATGATTCCATACTGGGCCAGCTCCATATCGCCGTTGGCCTCATAAACCAGATCCCGCACCAGGTCATCCACATCACCACCTACATATCCTGTCTCGCTGAACTTGGTGGCATCTCCTTTTACAAAGGGGACCCCGATCTTTTTGGCAATGAGCTTTATCATATATGTCTTCCCCACTCCCGTGGGGCCGATCATGATGATATTGTTCTTGATATTTCCTACCCCAGGATCTGATCCACCCCTCTTTTCTAACATGAATTTGATCTTGTTGTAGTGCGTGCATATTTTGGTAGCCAGGGTCTCTTTAGCCTCATCTTGTTTGACAATGAAGGAATTGAGATAAGAGATGAGTTCCTCCGGCTTCATATCGAAATTAATGTTGGCAGAGGATTTCTTCGGCGTTTTTCCCTTTTCGTCTGTTTGCTCTGGGGACACTTTGGGAACAAGGGTGGAGACCACCAACTTCACCCTCTCGCCATATTTTTTCTCTAGGTATTTGTTCAGTTCCTTCTCGAGCTCTTTTTGGTCCGGGATCTTGTCATCAAGATCTTTCATCGCTCTCTTTTTGTCCTCCTCATGGGAATCCACCCTAATATAACAATCGCTTCTGCCTGTTTCAACGTCTCTCTACAATCTTTTATTCTGCATTATTCTTGCGGCCGATGTCAATGGGAAGCTTTACTTTTGTTGGATAAGATTATATTTTTATATATCCAGAATTTGGAAAAGAGAAAGAAAGAGGTGCAGGACAACAACGGCAAAGGGGATGAGCTGGACAGAAGGATCAAAGAGATCCTCAGCCATCGGGAGAGCAAGAGGGTGGCCATGGAGGAAGGCCTCACCAGAGCCTCGGTTCTGCTCCCCTTGTTGATAAAAGATGATTCGTATCAAATTCTTTTCACCAGGAGGACAGATAGGGTAAAGCACCATAAGGGGGAGATCTCCTTCCCAGGGGGGATTTATGACACATCCGATCAGGATCTGTTGGCCACTGCCCTCAGGGAGGCCTATGAGGAGATCGGGGTGAGACCGGAGGATGTGGAGGTATTAGGGGAGTTGGATGAGGTAATGACCGTGTCATCGAACTTCATTATTTCCCCCTTTGTGGGCTTCATCCCCTACCCATATCCCTTCGTACCCTCGTACGAAGAGATTGAGGAGATAATCATCCTCCCCCTGGGACGGTTCCTCAAGCAGGGGGTTTTGACTGAGGAATATAGGTCTTATCCAGGAAAGGCTGAGATAGTGTACAGCTATCGTTGTGGCGGACACATCATCTGGGGGGCGACAGCAAAGATCCTGCGGCAATTCCTCCAACTCATTCGTGTAGAGGACTTCAGATGATAAGCCGTTTAATATGCTTGATGTTCTCGGGGAGAATCATTGATGGCCTGAAGGATCTCCAGATCTTCTGGGGAGATATGTTTCACCGTCAGGAGGGTGTCTTACATCCAATTTAGTAACCCCTGCCAATATTCTCTCTCGACCAAGATAATGGAGAAGGGCTTGATCTTGTGTATCTGGATGAGCGTTACCGCCTCAAAGAGCTCATCGAGGCTTCCGAATCCACCGGGAAAGATGATAGAGGCTCCGGCATATTTTCCGAACATCACCGTGCGCAGGGAGAAGTAGCGAAGGTTCAGGTGCAGCCGCTTAAGTCAACGATATCGAATGATAGGGGAAAGAAGTGGAGTTGATGAGGATAATCCTCGCTTTTGCATTAGTTATTGTCTTATTGGTACGGAAGGTGGAGCTATGGGTCACTTTATGTATCGGTGGCGTTGCCCTCGGGATCCTTTACCGGTTCTCTTGGGGGAAGATAGGCGTGGAATTCCTCCACGGACTCCATGAGCCCAAGACTATCAAACTTGTAGGCGCCCTCTTCTTTATCCTCTTGCTCAGTGAGATAATGAAGGAGACAGGGGGGATGCGCACGCTGGTCGATTCCTTTGGGGCGATCACTAGGGACTTGCGGGCAGTGGTGGCCATATTGCCGGCGATGATAGGTTTAATGCCCATGATGGGGGGTGCGTTGATCTCAGCTCCGTTGGTCGTCGAAGCGTCAGATGCTTTGAATCTTTCGCCTGAGAGAAAAACCTTTCTCAACTACTGGTTTCGGCATATTTGGGAGTACTTTGTCCCCACCTATCCAGGGGTGATCCTCATCTCGGCCCTGTTCGGGGTATCCTTACGGGATATCGCCGCCTACAATTCCCCCCTTACCCTTGCCGCCATAGGAGCGGGGATCGCTTTTGGTTTTCATGGCGTGGTTAAGGGCGAGGAAAAACGATGGGGGATGGGGACGGGGGAGGGGTTAAGGGGGATACTTTTCTCCCTTTTCCCATTGTTGCTGGTATTGCTCATGGTTATCGTCCTGAAGGTGGAATTGGCATACTCCCTGATGATTGTCATTGGGATAGAGCTTGTGCGGGAGAAGATAGGGTGGAGGAAAATCAAAGAGATGGTTTTGCGTCTTGTGTCGTCCAAAAACGTCCTGCTGAGTGCAATCATGGTCCTTTATTTCCAGCGGATGATGAGTTCCACCCAGGCAGTAGATAGCCTTCACAGCGGCCTCGGTCGGTTAGGCATCTCTCCCCTCATTTTATTGGCGGGTCTCCCCTTTGCCATTGGACTCATGACGGGATTGACCCTCACTTTTGTCGGGATCGCCTTCCCCATGCTCCTACCGGTAATACAGGGGGGGGACAATCCTCTTCTTTACATGATGTTTGCGTATGGCAGCGGCTTTTGTGGGGCGTTACTTTCCCCCCTACATCTCTGTTTGGTCCTCACCAAGGACTATTTTAAGGCAGAGATGCGAAAGATCTACCGACTCCTTTTCCCCGCCGTGGGTACCGTCTGGGGGGTAGCCGCGCTGATTTTCTTCTTCTCTGTTGCGGGAAAATAAGATGAAATATGATGTGATCATCGTCGGAGGCGGGATAGGAGGGTTAACCGTTGGAGCATTGTTGGTCAAAAGGGGTCTGCGTGTCTTGCTTCTGGAGCGAGGCAGCAAGACCGGTGGGTATGTGGTATCGTTTAAACGGGATGGCTTTACCTTCGATGCCACCGGAGCCTTTATCGGGAGTTGTGAGGAGGGAGGGGAGTTTCACAAGATCCTAGCGCAGACAGGCGCCCAAGGACACCTTCGTTTCCTCAAGATTGAGACTGCCAGAAATACCTACCCCGATTTCAACCTAGATCTACATTTAACGGGCGGATTTGAGGAATATATCAGAGAAGTGAGGGATCTTTTCCCACAGGAGCGAAGGTCCTTGAGGGATTACTTCGACTTAATAGGGAGGACCGGGGAGGAGATAACCCGTGTTGGAGGGCTCACACGGTGGCAAAAGATCCTTTTCCCCCTCTATTGTCGCCATCTCATCTTGTACCAGCGTGCCTCTTTGGGACGCATCTTGGATAGGTACTTTCAGAGCGATGGAATCAAGCAAGTCCTCTCTACCCTCCCCTCCCATCTCCCGCCATCCCGTCTCTCCTTTCTTTACACTGCCACCCTCATCAGCAAGGTCTTGGCCCACGGCGTGTGGTATCCACAAGGGGGAATGGGATCTATATCCCTGGCATTGGAGTCTGCATTCTCAGAGGGAGGTGGTGAGGTCAAAATCGAAACAGAGGTGGAGAGGATTGCGGTAGACGGTGGCAGCGTGAAGGGGGTCCACACCCGAGAAGGGGGCTTTTTCCCGGCCAAGACGGTCGTGGCCTCAATCAACATCCGCCGCGCCTTGGGTAATCTACTTCCCGAGGAATACAAAAGGGAATTCCGTTGGGTCAATGTCTTAGATTACTCGCTCTCATCCTTCTTGGTCTATCTAGGCGTGGAGATGGATTTGAGTTCTCTTGACCTCCCGTATTTTTCCTACGTGAGCTCAGGGGATACGGAGATGGAATATGAGCAATTGAGCCGTGGGAAGATACCGGATTACCCCACTGTAATCATTACCATACCCACCCTCCTCGATCCCTCCCTCGCCCCTCGTGGATATCATATCATGCGCCTGATCACTCCCGCCCCTTATGGATTTCGCAATGGATGGGGAGCGGGAAATCGATCCCTGTACCTGGAGATCAAGAAAGAAATGACGGAGAGGCTCATTCGCACGGTAGAGGCCAGGTACCTTCCGGGCTTATCCGCCCATATTAAGTTCGTCGAGGCCGCCACTCCCCTCACCCTGGAGAGGTATACGGCTAATGAAGGGGGCGCCACCTATGGCCTCGCCCCCACGCCGCGGCAATTCGGCAGGGGGAGGCCGGCCAACAAAACCCCTATCAAGGGGCTTTACATAGCTGGTCACTATACCCGCCCCTCTCATGGGATCGTGGGGGCAGGCATATCGGGGAGCTTTGCCGCTGAGATGATAATCAGAGAGCAGGGGAGGTGAAGGGTGGACGTCCTCTTTGTTCATGTTCCCAAATTCCAAAACTACTATCGCCCAATTGGCGAGTACATCTGGATAAATTATATG
>CP070817.1:925788-936193 GCA_020344255.1 Deltaproteobacteria bacterium
CCTACAACTAGTGCATGGAGACAGAAATGAAGGATTTTCACTTCAATGCCTTTCGGATCTCAATAACTTTCTTATTCTTCCTTTCTAACCTGTACTTGACACCCACAAGACACGCGTCCACCAACAGCCTCCTCGCCTTACAGAACCTCTACCCCCTGACCAGCGACAATTTCCCCTATAGTGAAGGTCCCCTCACCCAAGTCCGAAACTTTTTGGGAGACCTCTTCCGCCAAGGAAGGTTCCACCACCATCACCAACCCCACACCATTGTTGAAGGTCCTCCACATCTCCTCCTCAGGGACACCCCCCTCCCTTATCAACTTGAAGATAGTAGGTATCTCCCACCTCCCCTTTTCTATCACCGCCTTACATCCGGGGGGAAGAATCCTCCGGATGTTTCCTGGCATTCCCCCACCGGTGATGTGGGCCATCCCCTTGATATCAAAGGTCTCTAGGAGAGAGAGGATTGTCTTGACGTAGATACGAGTCGGCCGCAACAGTTCTTCGCCCAAAGTTGTTTCCAGGCCGGCAACCTTATCCGTTAATTTCCATTTCATCTCTTCAAAGAGAATCTTCCTGGCCAGGGAGTAGCCGTTGCTGTGCAGACCATGGGAGGCGAGGCCGATGATCTTGTCCCCTGGGAGGATGGAGGAACCATCGACAATCTTCGCCTCATCCACCACCCCCACGGCAAAACCGGCCATCTCAACCTCACCCTCTCTATAAAAACCGGGCATCTCCGCCGTTTCCCCCCCTACCAAGGCACATCCGGCAGCCAGACACCCCTGAGATACCCCCTTCATTACCTCCATCCCCCTTTCCAGATCCAGTTGGGAGGTGGCAAGATAGTCAAGAAAGAAGAGGGGGGTGGCCCCCGTCACTACCAGATCATTGACGCACATGGCCACCAAGTCTATACCGATGGTATCATATTTCTCCATCATAATGGCCACCCGCAATTTAGTCCCCACCCCATCAGTAGTGGCAACCAGAACAGGATGTCGATAGGCCGATAAATCTGGAGCGAAGAGGGCGGCAAAACCACCTATATCCCCTTTCACCCCCGGCGTAAAGGTCCGCTGGGCTAAGGATCTTATCAACTGCACAAACCGCTCCCCTGCCTCGATATCCACCCCAGCATCTCTGTATAGCAAGGGTTTTTTCTTCATCTCTCTGTTCGACGACCTATATAGCTTGATGGAGGCCAAATGTCAAAGAGTAATTTTTGCCATAACTATTATGAGGACAATTACTCTAACTTACTTAAATAAAAACAATTTTCGTCCTTTAAAATAATACAAAAATTACACCGAAAAAAAGCTTGACAAAAATTTCCGTGTGCCTATAATACCACAGTTTATTTTAATAAACTTTTTTCTTTTTTAACAGAAACTTTTTGAAGATTGGGGAAAAGATAAAAAATCTCAGACAACTAAGCTCCCTGACCCAGGAGGAGCTTGCCGAGAGGGCTGAACTGACGAAGGGGTTTATCTCGCAGGTGGAGCGAGACCTCACCTCCATCTCCTTGGATAGTCTTATTCAGATCTTAGATGCCCTCGACATAGATCTATCCCATTTCTTCAAGGAGATGGTGGAGGAGAGGATAGTTTTCAAGAGAGCTGATAAGATCAAGATTAGGAGGGATGGAGTAACTGCCTTTGAACTCCTGGTGCCTGGCTCTGCTAACAGGAGTATGGAGCCGGTCAAGCTGACCTTGAAACCAGGGGAAAAGACAGAGGAAGAAGAGCCTCACCCTGGCGAGGAGATGGGTTACATCATTAAGGGGAAGGTGAATATCCGGTTAGGGGACCACTCCTATGACGCTGAAGAAGGGGACTGCTTCTATTTTATGGCCAACAGGGCTCATCAAATTGGGAATACAGGCAGGGGGGAAGCGGTAGTCCTCTGGATTACCTCCCCCCCCTCCTTCTGAATTGGGTTTGGGGTGGGTGTTCCGACAACACCCAATTTTTGGCCTTTCATCATCAGAGCTTAAAAGGGGGTGGATAATTGAAAACATTAGGAAGACACCTTTTGGCAGAACTCTACGGATGTGATGAGGGGATCCTGAACAACAGGGAGGCGATCGAAAAGATCATGAATGATGCCGCCCTGGTAAGTGGGGCCACGATAGTGGGAAGCGTTTTCCATCTCTTCAATCCCCATGGGATCAGCGGCGTGGTGGTGATTGCAGAATCCCATTTCGCCATTCATACGTGGCCTGAGTTCCGGTACGCCGCCGTGGATATCTTCACCTGCGGGGATGAGGTGGACCCTTGGAAGGCCCATGAACACATCAAAAGGGAATTGAAGGCAGAATCGTTCTCTATGGTGGAGATGAGGCGGGGGGAACTCGATCCACAAGACGGCAGTCTGTTTCCCAAATCCCCTGTAGTCTTGACCGATTCAGGGCTCCTAAGGGTATAAAGTGGTATTTGGCGAGTTACCAAAGGGTTTCTTCTTGGCCAGCGGCTCTGCAGAAGGGTATACTCCCCTCAATGCCTTTGACGGTGCCTTGATAAACGCCGGCGTTGGGGACCTCAACCTAGTGAAGGTGAGCAGTATCATACCTCCTGGATCCAGGGAGATTAAACCCCGGGGTCTCCCCCGAGGTGCTATAGTGCCGGCGGCCTATGCTTTTATCATCAGTGATATCCCCGGCGAAGTCATCTCTGCCGCAGTAGCCGTGGCTGTCCCTGAACAGGAAAAAGATGCTGGCCTGATTATGGAATATTCCGCTCGCGGCCATAGGGAGGAGGCAGAGGAGATTGTGCGCAACATGGCCGTAGAGGGAATGGAGACCAGGGAAAGAGGCGTTAAGGAGCTGAAGAGCCTTTCCGTCGAATATAAGGTCCAGAAGATAGGGGCGGCGGTGGCCGCAGTGGTCCTGTGGCCCTATCATTAAGGAATGAGCAGTTAAACCTTTATGGAGTTACAATCCAATGCAAGCAATTTCCTCGCCGCCGGTTTCCGCTATGAGGAAAGCCCCATCGTCATCGTCGGCTGTCCCTTAGATATTACCTCTACTTTTCGACCTGGAACTAGGTTCGCCCCACAGGCCATTCGCGAGGCCTCCTGGGGACTTGAGACATATAGTCCCCTTTTAGATAGAGACCTGGAAGACCTGAGGATATGCGATGTAGGAGATCTTAACCTACCCCAAGGCAATCTTGCGGGTGCCCTGGAGATGGTCCAGGGTTATGTGGCCGCCCTTACGGGAGACGGCAAGTTTCCCATCCTTATCGGGGGTGAACACCTCATCTCGCTGCCCGCAGTCAATGAGCTTGTCAAACATCATCCTGACCTCCTGGTGATCCAATTGGATGCCCATGCAGACCTTCGCCAAGAATATCTAGGGGAGTCCCTGTCTCATGCAACTGTGATGAGAAGGATCGCAGATGTCTTGGGGAACGGCGGTATCTGTCAACTGGGCGTCAGATCAAGCACCAGAGAAGAGATGATCAGTGCGAAAGAGATGGGGAGCCTCTATGAGACTGGAGAGGTCCTGCGCCTTGCAGCGAGCCGACCAGTCTATCTCACCGTGGACCTAGATGTCCTGGACCCAGGGGTTGCCCCTGGTGTCAGCACCCCGGAGCCCGGGGGCCTCACCTTTGAACAGGCCATCTCCCTCATCTCAAGTCTGAGTTCCCTCCGGGTGGTGGGGTTTGATTTAGTTGAGCTCTCCCCACTCTATGATCCCACCCAACAGTCTGCCATCGCTGCGGCCAAGCTCCTAAGAGAGCTGATCCTGCTGTTCTGTTGGGACATTGATCGGAAATAAATATCATTTGACTTGCCATGACCAGAGAATTCAGGTAAGGAGGGAGAATAATCGGCTTATAGGTAATAGGATGGATTACGACGTGATCATCATTGGCACTGGGTTAGGGGGGTTGGTGTGCGGTGCCCTTCTTGCCCAGAGGGGCCTACGGGTGGTCATCTTCGAAGAGAAGGCCAAGGTAGGAGGGTGCTGTACCTCTTTCACGCGCAAGGGTTTTACTTTCGACCTCTCTGTCCAGTCCATCGGGGGATGCAGGGAGGGAGGGAGGGTGTGGAGGCTTTTGGAGGAGCTGGGCCTCCAGGAAGGGATAGAGTTTCTCCCCTTAGATCCAGCCCGGGAGTACTACTTCCCCGATCTGAAGGTTTGTCAATATGCCGATTTGAGCTCCCACGTGGAATACCTCTCTTCCCTCTTCCCCCACGAAGGCCAGGGGATCAATGAGTTATACCAGCTCTACCACTCCATCTCTGAGGAGATAGATCGCCTCCCTCATACCCTCTCTTGGTTTGACCCCTCGCGTTTTGCCCGGGAATTCCCTGTTGCCTTTCAATATCGGAAAAAAACCCTTCAGGAATTGCTGGATGCCTTCATAAAAGACCCCAGGCTCAAGGTCATATTAGGGGTGAGAAGCTCCTATGCCCTGCTCCCCCCCAGCAGGCTTTCTGTGATCGCCATGGCATCCTTGGAGATGAGTTATCTGCAAGGAGGGGTGGCAGTTGTGAAAGGGAGGATGGAGGCCCTGCCTCAGCTCCTGGCCAACGGTCTTAACAGATGGGGTGGGATGATCCAGACACGGCAGGAGGTAAAGGGAATCATTGTGGAGCGGAAGGAAGCGGTAGGGGTGCGCCTGAGAGAGGGGGAGGTGGTCACGTCCAAAGTGGTGGTCTCAAACGCCGACGCCACCACCACCTTCCTAAAAATGATCGGAGAAGAATACCTTCCCCCTGGCTGGGTCAGGAGGCTGAAGGGGATGAAGCCTTCCTATTCCTATTTTATTCTCTATCTGGGGGTGGAAGGGGAACTGGACCTTTCTTGCTCCAACAACGAGGTCTTCCCACGCTACGACTTCGAGGAGGAGTACCGTCATCTTGACGGCGGGAGGATCCCCCCTTCCCCTCCCTATTATCTCCTCGCTCCCTCTCTCGTGAACCCCTGCCATGCCCCGAAGGAAAACAATACCTTATGCTTAAGCTACAAGGCCCCCTATCGATTATCGGGAGGGTGGAATGCGGAGGTAAAGAGAGCCCTTGCTGAACGGATCATTTCTCAGGCCGAGGAGATAGTACCCGACCTGCGCCAAAGGATCATCCTGCAGGTGAGTTCCACTCCCTTGACTATCGAGAGGATGACTGGCAACGGCTGGGGGGCAGCCTATGGGTGGGCCCAGATCCCACAACAAGCGGGGATATATCGGTTGAACAGGGTCTCCCCCATAGATCGACTCTACTTGGCCGGCCACTGGACCGCTCCAGGGGGCGGTGTGGCTGCGGCCATGGCCTCAGGCGAGATCACCGCTGACCTAATATGGGATCGATTGACGGAGGAAGGGTGAAGTTTGTTAGAAATTTTCTCATCTCCCTCATCACCATTGCGGTGATAACGGGATGTATGCCGAAGAGGTTGCCGGAGAGAGAGGAGGAGAAGGTTCCCATTTCTCAAGCCCTTGTTACGGCCCTTAGCAGATATCGAGAAGTGAGCTCTCTTCGGGCCCAGCTCTTTGCCAAGGTTGAAGTGCGGGAAGAGCTCCAACTCCTGCGTGGGGTGCTGCTCTATGAAAGGCCCGCTCATTTGCGTTTGCGGCTCACCACGCCCATTGGTGGGACGGTGGGGGAGGTGATCTACTCCGAAGGTCTGATCTCTATCTTGCTGCCCACTGAGGGAAAAATGTATAGAGGGTTGCTGAAAAAAGAGGGTCCTTCCACGGGAGATACCCTCTTTCTCACGATGACCTTCGGGGATTACCAAGAAATAGGGGGAAGGAGTTTCCCTACCCGCATATACGGCGAGGTAGAGCGGAAAGGAATCAGGTTCGAGCTAAAGCTCAAGAAGCCCCAGGTCAACCTCCCCCTGCCTGAAAGGGCCTTTATCCCCGCCACCGCAGGGTGGGAGATCCTACCCCTGGCGGACCTGAAGGGCCTCCTGTCCAGATTCAGGAGTCAGGAGGGGCTATGAAGATTAAGTTCATCGTCCCTCGCTGGCCCAAAGATAGCTTCTGGGACGTGATCACCTTTAAATTCCCCCACTTGAGCACCACCTTGCTTGCCGGCCTCACCCCTGAGGACCACCAGATCTCCATTCACGATGAAGGGATCATCCCCTTAAACTTTGAACAGGAATGTGACTTAGTCGCTATAACCGCTATGACACCCCTGGCCCCACGAGGCTATGAGATCGCCGGGGAGTATCGGCGCCGGGGGGTGAAAGTAGTCATGGGGGGTATGCACCCCACCTGGTTGCCCGAGGAGGCCATCGCCCACTGTGATGCCGTGGTCATCGGGGAGGCCGATGAGATTTGGGGCAGGGTGGTCAGGGATGTGGCCAGGGGGAACTTGAAGAGGTTTTACCAACAGAAGACGCACACAAAACTCTCCCGTTTACCCCTGCCTCGGCGCGATCTCTTAGACCCCAAAGGGTATTTCTTTGAAAACACGATCCAGACCACGCGAGGATGCCCCTTTGACTGTGAATTTTGCTCTGTTACCGCCATCTATGGGGGGACTTATCGAACGCGCCCCCTCGAGGAGGTGGAGAGGGAGATCCGATCTTTGCGGAGGGCCCCGGCCTACATCTTTTTCGTCGATGACAACATCGTCGGGAACAGCAGATATGCCCGTGAACTCTTCACTATGCTCTCCTCCTATCGATTGCGGTGGGTAAGCCAAGGTCCTATCAGCATCGCCCAGGATGAGGAGCTGGTCCGCCTCATGGCACAGGCGGGGTGTTATGGGATGTTTATAGGCTTTGAGAGCCTCAGCCAGGAGAACTTGGCATTGATGGGGAAGAGGAGCAACAGGGTGGAACAATATGAGTCGGGGATCAAGCGGTTCCATGATCACGGCATTGGCGTTCATGCTTCCTTTGTCTTCGGGTATGACTACGACGACCCGTCGGTCTTTGAGCAATTTCTGTCCTTCGCGCACAGGACCAAGATCGATGGAGCCTTTCTCCCTATACTGACTCCCTTCCCCGGGACGAAGGTGTACCAGCGTCTGAAAGGAGAAGGGAGGATCATCACCGAGGATTGGGGCAAATATGACATGGCCACCGTCGTCTTCAGCCCCAAGATGATGAAGGTCGATGATCTGCAAGAGGGGTTCTGGTGGGTCAACAAAGAGTTTTACTCCCTGCGCTCCATGTTCAGGCGGATATTTCAGCCCTTTGTCATGCGCCGCAGCCTCATCATCTTTGGTCCCATGAACCTGGGTCATTGGCCTGCAGTGCGGAAGGCCATGAGGTATTTCTACCGGGAGGGGACCCCTTGCTGGAGCTCTTCTTAAAAAAGGCCGCCCACCTGGCTTTACACCACCCCAAGCGGGCCTTGTTAACATTCCTTCTAGTTCTTGCCCTGGCCTTTCTGCTCACCGGAAGATTGGAGTTTGAGACCGATTGGTTGAAGCTCCTCCCCACAGACCGTGGGGCACTAAAGGTCTTTGTAGAGGATCTCAAAACTTTCGGCCGCCTGGAACGTCTCTACATCTACCTGGAGGGAGGAGAGGCGGCTACACTAATCCAGGCGGCTCAGGATCTGAGGAAAGGTCTGACAGAACTAGAAATAGGGGAGAAGAAGGCCTTCAAGCGCATCTGGTCGGGCATGGAGGAGGATGTACAAGGATGGGAGGCAGCCCTCACGCTCTATCTGCCCCATCCCCAGCTCTATCTCCGAGGCGATGACGTCGACGAGTTCAAGGGGAGACTTTCAGAGGAAAAGATCGGGGTGGAGGTCCGCAAGGCCAAAGGCTTCCTCATAAGCTCCCTCTCCCCTGGATGGAGGGGCTTGATAGTCGATGACCCCTTGGCACTGAGGGAGTTTCTGTTCAGAAGGTGGAGAGGTGAATCTCCCTTATAGTAGCAATTAATAATAAGAAAGGGCACAAGAAAAAGAGAGCTTTGTCGCCTCAATCAACAGCCCGAAGTTGACGGCTGACTGCTGGCTACCCAAGGCTTACAGAAATCCTATACAAGATGAAACTCTTTCGGGAGAAGGTTGATTTGAAATAAGCGAGTTAACTGCCTATCGTGAGTTTTCAACCGATGAAGACAAAGAGATAGAGGCATCTATAAGCAAGGTGACATCAACTGGCAGGCACCTTGGGTCTGAGAGGTTTATAAAAGGGCTTGAGAAAATTTTTGACTGTGATATCGTACCCAAGAAGGCGGGACGTCCAAAAAGAAAAGTTGAACAAAGTGGGAAGTGTCCTTTTATTAAGTCTGATCAGATCCTCTTCACAACGTACAAATATTATAGAGGCACCGAGCGAAGACTATTCAAGTACCGTTGTATACTATCTGCTGATAGCATTAACTGATTCCTTTTATGTCTCCCGCAATGGAGGTATGAACTCATAGCAGGAGATTCAAAATCTAACCCTCCAAACAACGACACGAGCACGAGGCTCGCACGTGAGTTGGGTCTCGGCGCGGCCATGTCGGTCGGTATCGGCACGATGATCTGTGCCGGCATCTTTGTGTTACCCGGAATTGCGGCCAGCAAAGCCGGACCTGTGGTCATCTTTGCCTTTTCTCTCTGTGGCCTGGTCGCGGTCTTGATTGCAATGTGCATGGCCGAGCTATCTACCGGCATGCCACAGGCTGGTGGTGGCTACCTGTTTGTTGTACGGGCATTCGGTCCCATGCTTGGCACCGTTATGGGGTGGTGTCTGTGGCTGAGCCTTGTGTTTGCTTCAGCCTTCTATATGGTTGGGTTCGGATACTATGTGGCGCATGTTCTGGGCACTTCCCCCATCATACTCGCCCTTACAGTAACAGCCTTGCTCACCGGACTCAACTACATCGGCGCCAAAGAAACCGGTGGCACCCAAAACGTCATTGTAGCTGGGCTCCTCTTCATCCTCCTCGTCTTTTTCTTTCGCGCGGTGTTCGCCGTTGACATGGAGAACTTGCGTCCCCTGGTACCCCCGGAGATCGGTTTCGTTGGCTTCCTCACCGTTACGCCTGTGTTGTTTATAACGTTTCTGGGATTTGCCGAAATTGCCGCCATTTCTGAAGAGATCAAGCATCCTGCACGCAACTTGCCGTTGGCGTTAGTCGGTTCGGTTATCGTAGTAACTCTGATTTACTGTGGAGTTGAATTCTGTGTGGTAGGAATGCGTGCTTACAACGACCCGACCATGGCCAGCGAAACCGTTCTTATGGAATTGGCGCATATGCTGATGGGGCGAATGGGCTATGCGCTGGTGCTGTTGGGAGGGATTTTTGCCACTGTTTCGTCGGCTAATGCCAGTATCATGGCTGCCTCTCGAATCAGTTTCGCTATGGGGCGCGACCGCCTCATGCCCGACTGGTTGAATCAAATCCACCGTCGATTCAAGACGCCTTACCGATCAATCGCAGTAACCGGAGGATTGACCCTTATCCTGCTGGTGGTTTTGGGATCCAACCTCGAGCTTTTGGCAGAGGTCGCGGCCTTTCTGAGCCTGCTGCTCTATAGCCTCATCTGTTTAGCCTGCATGGTCATGCGATACGTGGGACCCGACTGGTATCGGCCCACCTTTAGAACACCGGCGTACCCCATCGTTCCTACACTCGGTCTCTTGGGCTGCCTCTTCGTCATCGGAATCACGAGCCGACCGACACTCCTCATCGGTTTCGCCATAATCGCCGCAACGCTTATCTGGTATATCCTATTCTTGCGTGGCCATACACGACTGGTAGGCGCATCGAACATGCTATGGCAGCGGAAAGTCATCGAGCCGCTAGTCACCAGGGCTGAGAATTACATGACCGCCCGGCGTGAGGCATTCCCCATTATCCTGGTCCCCCTGGCCTATCCTCAGACAGAGGGATCACTGCTCAAGGTGGGTGCGGCCTTAGCAAGGGAACACCGGGCACGTTTGCATCTGGTTCACGTCGTGAGCGTCCCCACGCAGACGCCGCTGGAGGCAGGCCGCATGGAGTTTGAGGAAATACGACACCAGCAGGAAACGCTCCTAGATGTCGCCTTGCGACATGCCACCGAACAGGGCGTCCGCGCGCGGGGCAATGCTTTGATCGCCCACAACGTGCCCTCGGCCATCCTCAGCGTAGCCGACATGGAAAACCCTGACCTGATTCTTATGGGCTGGCATGGTGACGTTCGAGCTCCTCGGACACAGCGAACTACTGTGGCCAATGTGCTGAAAGTAGCGAACTGCAACGTCCTGGTGTTCAGGGACAACGGTCTGAATGAGGTCCGGCGCATCCTAGTTCCCGTCGGCAGCGGTCCTCATTCAAAACTGGGATTGAGGTTGGCACACGAGTTGGCCAAAGAATGGGGAGCTTCCATTACAGCAATGACAGTCCAAATTGGCCGTGGCTATTCTGCCTGCCGGTCAGACTTCGATCGCGAGAGCCTGCAGTTCTTCCAAGGGTTGGCCGAAGAATTCGTCCGCAGTGCCCTGACCGAGG
>CP070817.1:936293-962074 GCA_020344255.1 Deltaproteobacteria bacterium
CAAAATGATCCCCCATTCGGCCTCCGGAACCTCTGGAGCCTTGGGGTACTGCTTTATCACCTTGAGATAGGAGACCACTGCTTTCAGGGGGGTTTTGAGATTATAGTAGCTATCACCTATCTTTATCCAGGCCTTGGGGGCGAGGGGATGTTTGGGCCCTTCTTTCACCAAGCGAGAATAGATCTTTATGGCCCTCGGAAACTTCTTCTGCCGAAAATAGGACCAGCCCAGCCAGAAAAGGGCCTCAGTATAAAGGGAGTGTTGGGGAAATTGATTTATCAGGTAACGGAACCTATTGACGGCCAAGGGGAACTGACCCCTCTTATAGTGGGCCAATCCCTGATAGAAGACCACCCTCCCCCTGAGGAGTGGAGGAACCCCCCCTTGAGTCAATAACTCCTTGAACACCGGGATGGCCTTGCCATACTTCTTCTGGTTGAAGAGGGCCTCACCCATCAAGAGCATCGCCCGCTGGGCTATCGGACCAGAAGGTGTCATCTTCAAGAGACCTTGAAAAACCTTCAAGGCCTCATGCCATCGTCCCTGATCGAAATTGTACCAGCCCAACGTCAAGAGGGCCTGAGGGAAAATACGGGGGTCGCCCTGGGTCCTCAATAGATATTCCTGCCCTTTCCGGAATTCACCTCATATTAGGTAGGCTTCACCAAGCCAATAGCAGATCTCCCTTGCGCGGGAATGAGTAGGGTATTCCTTCAAGAAACTCTCCCATGTCTGAGCCGCCTTTCTGTGTTCCTGGCTTCTGTAAAAGGACTCCCCCAACCTGAGATAGACCTGGTCCTTGATCTCGCTCTCAGGATAGTCATGTAATATCTGCTGATACGCCTTTGCTGCCTCGGTGTACTTTTCATGTTGGAAATAATACAGGGCGATCTCGTTCAATGTATTGTCTCCCCAGAGGGAACCCGGATGCCGGTTGGTAAGGTCCTGATATTCTGCCCGGGCTTGGTCCAATTTTCTCAACCCCAGCCAGGCCCTCATCTTTCCCCAGATAACGGGATCTTCCCACTCTCCCCCCTCGAAATGTCGAAGATAAGCATCAAAGGATTGAAGGGCATCCGTATACTGCTGCAGGTAGACCTGGCTCCATCCCTTGATATACATCCCCCCTTCTAACAAGGGATGGGAGGGATATCCTTTCATGAAATGAGTGATGGTTGAGAGGGTATCCTCATATTTCTGGAGAACGAAGAGGCAAACCCCTTTCAAATACGTGGCTTCGCCCACAAAAGAGGAGGGGGTTTTGGTTCTGATGGTTTGATCGAAGTTAAATATTGAATCCTCCCATCGCTCCATCTTCATGAGGGCATATCCATTCCAGAAGATACCCAAGGGAGTCACGGGACTGTAGGGATGGCTATGTCTCAAGCGGGACAACAGGTCATGGGCACCTGCCGGGTCATCCAACTTGAGGGAGATCCAGCCTGCAGAATAGAGGGCATAGTCGGCAAACTCACTTTCCGGGGAGTCATTAATCACCGTCTCATAGAAGGCTAGGGCCTCTTTTTCTCTCCCCTGATGCCACCGTATCTCCCCCATCCAGTAGAGGGCCGAGGGAACGTATGGACTTTCAGGATACTTCTCCAGGAGCTTTTCAAAAGTCCCCCATGCCTTATAATATTCCTTCTTATGATAGTGATATTTTGCTCTCTTGTATAATGCCTCAGCCCCTTTGAAAAGCTTGGCGAAAGATGCGGTTACGTCAGTGGAATAGGCACAGCCCGGGGATTTAGCAACAGGAGAGGTCTTCTTAACTTCCTTTACTATATCTTCGCTTAGCCCCATGGTATCAACGAGGGGCTCCTCCTTGACCTGTTGAACGATCCCGGTAGGCAGCGGAGGAACGCGGACATCCACGATCTTCATCCTCTCCTCACCGATGATCACCGCGGGGGGGAGCTTGATCTTGAGCTGCTCCTCCTTCTGACCAAAAGTGAGGGGTAGGCTGAAGAAGAGGAAAAAAAAGACGATGAGGGATTTTCTTAACAGGTTTGCTCTCATAGCGAGGTTAGCTGATCGATTTTTAAAAGAGTATCAAAACCAATCCTGAGTGTCAACAAAGGTCACTGCAAAAAACGCTGCTCTCTGAGGGACATGACAGTGGAAAAAGTTCTGCGTGATCTCTGTGGGGGCGGGCTTCATTCCCCGGAAGCAAGTATGGATCATGGGCAGCGTATAAGGGACACAGATGAACTTAAATCCCGATCCTCCTGGGCCCAGGCCGCAAGAGGAGCAAAACGGGAGATTTCCGACAAGAGGGCTATAGATTGACTTTTCGTCTCTATGGTGTTATACGATGATGATCCTTGAAAGGAAAAGAGAGGGATGCGTCGGTTACCCCCGCTGGAGGGGCTCACCATCATTTTCCTAGGGATCACGCTCCTGTTAGTCATCTTCTTTTACCCCCGATTCCCCCACGGGTCGAGGCTTCTGGCAAGATTTATCCCCCTCATCCTGCTGGCATTGGCTTTATCAAAGGTCAGGAGGAGGCGGGGGGGCGCGAAGACAATCCGCTTTCTATGTGACTTTTCCCCCATCTTCTTCGTCATCGCCATTTACGAGTGGCTTGCAGATCTCATCCCTTATCTTTGCCCCAATATGGATGATCTCCTCATCAGGATTGACCTGGCCCTCTTCGGGGTACACCCCACTGTCTGGCTTGAGAGGATCTCCCGTCCCTGGCTGACCGAGCTCCTCTCTTCGGTCTATGCCTCATACTACTTCGTCCCGGTAACCTTGATCACCATCCTCTACTTCTGGGGGGAGGAGAAGGAGTTTTCCCTGACTATCTTCACCCTCTTGCTGGGATATTATATATCCTTTCTGGGGTATATCACCATACCTTCCATAGGTCCTCGCTTCACCTTGGCATCCGTGCAAGAGGTTCCCCTGAGAGGGGGGAGCATAGCAGAGTTCGTCATGCACATCCTCGACCTCCTTGAGCGTAACAAATGGGATTGTTTCCCGAGCGGACACACCCAGATGGTATTGATCTCCCTCTGGTTCGCCTTTAAATATAAGCGCGTCCTATACTGGACGTATCTCCCCATTGTCATCACTCTCATCTTTGCCACCGTGTACTTGAGATATCATTATGTCGTTGATATAGTGGCTGGATTCGCCTTCGCCGGGGGAACCTTGCTCGTCGGTCCAGCTATCTGGAGGTGGTGGGTCAGAGAGAAGACTGATAGATTCGGTAGGTCTTGTATTTCCTCCCCCCCAAGGCCTCTATCCCCTTCTGCATGAGGTAATTGTCCTCTAGGATCCAAGACATCTCGCCCCTCTTGTACCCTCTGGCCTGTCCCCGGTGAAAGATCTCCAAATAGAGGAGGGCCTCAATCCCTCGCTTCTGGTGCTCGGGTTTAACCCCGAGCATCATCACCCTGATTTCATCAATTTTTCGGGTATAGTAGAGGAACTTTAAGAGGCCCAGCATACCCAACTTTCCATTGAGCCTCTTGAGAATGAGGTTGTAGTTAGGCAATGCAAGGGCAAAGCCCACCGTCTCCCCTTCTATCTCGGCGAAGAGGGCAAGGTCAGAGACCGCCAAGGGCTTCAGTCTCTTGACCAGGTTGTCCATTTCCTCATCGGTCAGGGGGACAAACCCCCAGTTATCCCTCCAGGCCCGATTGTAGATCTCTTTGATCCGGTCCCCCTCCGCCTTAATCCTCTTCAGGTCGATGGGGCGAACGGTAACCTCTGGGGATCTCTGCTTGATCCGGTCGCTAATCCGCAGGAGGCGTTCGGGAATGCTGCCGTCGTTGACGATGAAGTTGGCGTAAAGGTCTTTGACCTTTTGCAGGCCGCAGCCTTCCAGCAACTTTTGATAGTAAGGAGGGTTGTAGGGCATCATGAAGAAGGGAGGTGAGTCAAATCCCTGTATGAGGAGACCACATTCGTGATTGGTCGAGGGGTTTAAGGGCCCTATCATCCTCTCCAGCTCTTTTCCCCGTAAGAAATCCCTTACGCGATTGAAGAGGGCGCGCGCAACCTCAAGGTCTTTTGGTGACTCGAAAAACCCGAAAAACCCCGTCATCTCGCGATGCAAATCTATATAGTTCTCATCGATGATTGCGGCGATGCGTCCTACTACAACATCCCGCTTTATTGCCAAATAGGGGATTATCTCGGCATGTCGAAGGAAGGGGTTCTTGGGTGAGAAAAGCAAGGCCTGTTCTTTGAGTAATGGGGGAACCCACTGGGGATCTCCACTATATATATCCCAAGGGGTTCGGAGAAAGATCTTGAAATCATCCTCGGTCTTAACCTCTCTTATCTCTATCCCCCTTGGGGACATCTCAGATGACGCCCAGCTTTCTGCCCGCCTGCTCAAAGGCATCTAGGATCTTGTCCAACTGCTCCTCGGTATGGGTGGCCATGAAGCTGGTGCGCAGCAGCTCCCTGCCAGGCGGTACGGCAGGGGTGATGACGGGATTCACAAAAACCCCATACTCCTGCAGGAGCCTGCACATTCCAAAGGTCCGCATCTGGTCCCCGATGATGACCGGAATGATGGGGGTCTCACTGTTTCCAGTATCGAAGCCGAGCTCCTTAAACCCCTTGAGCATCTTGTGGGTATTATACCAGAGCCTTTCCCTTAATTCGGGCTCCTCAATAATGACATCGAGGGCGGCACTCACGGCTGCCACCAGCGCAGGTGCAAGGCTGGCGCTGAAGATCATGGAACGACCGAAGTGCTTGATGTAGCTCACCACTTCTTTGGGGGCAGCGATGAACCCTCCGATGGCGGCCAAGGTCTTACTATAGGTCCCCATGACCATGTCCACCTCATCCTCCATGTGGAAATACTCCGGGGTTCCTGTCCCCCCCTCCCCTAGTACGCCGACGGCATGGGCATCATCCACCATGACTCGCGCTCCATAATTCTTCGCCAGGGCCACAATCTCGGGCAGTGGGGCGATATCCCCCTCCATGCTGAAGACCCCATCTACGATGATGAGTTTTCCCCCCTTGTTGGACGCACCTTGCAATACTCTCTCCAGATCCTCCATATCATTGTGTCGGAATCTCCTTGCCTCGCCGAGGGAGAGGCGACATCCATCGATGATGCTGGCATGGTCGAATTTATCCAAGATGGCCACGTCATTTCTCCCCACCAAAGCAGAGATGGTGCCGAGGTTAGTCTGGTATCCTGTGGCGAAGACCGCGGCGGCTTCTTTACGGAAGAAGGCCGCCAGCTTCTCCTCCAGTTCCTCATGGATGTCCAAATTGCCGTTGAGGACCCGTGAACCAGCGCAGCCGCTCCCGTATTTCTGTACCGCCTTGATGGCTGCCTCCTTTATCTTGGGGTGATTGGTGAGGCCTAAGTAGTTGTTGGAGCCCGCCATGACGAGCTTTCGGCCATCGACGATCACCTCGGTGGCCTGGGCCGACTCTATCCGGCGGAACATGAAGTAGTAGCCGGCTGCCTTGGCCTCCTCAACCTTGGTAAAGCCATAACACTTGGCAAATATGTCCATCACAAATCCCCCCTCATAGCCACCCTTTATCCTTATACCAATTGAGGGTAACCTTCACACCTGCCCCCAGGCGAAAGCGGGGACGGAATCCTAGCTTTTTCTTTGCCTTGGTCATATCACATACCCAATTACGGCAGATTACCTCGGCGCACTTGCTTCGATTCAAAGGTGCCGCCTTTCCCCTTAGAAATCCTAAACCTTCCGCTCCCAAGGCATAGAGCCAGGCGGCCCATACCGGGACATAGATCTTCCTCGATCTAACATGTAAAGCAGAAGATACCATATCTGCGAAAAAATCCAAAGAGTATTTTTCCCCATCTGATATGAAGAAGACATCCCCTGAGGGATGATCCTTCGTGATAGCCAAGGTTAGGGCGGAGATCAAGTCGTCCACATAACAGAGGCTGAAAGATACGGGCCCTCTCCCAATACAGGGGATAAAACCTTTTGAAACCATCTTGAAGTATTCATACGTGTATTCATCCCTGGGACCATAGATAGCGCAAGGGCGCAGCACCGTTACGGGGATCTCGTCGCGGCAACTCAAGACAGCCTCCTCCCCCCTCAATTTGCTTTTGCCATAGGGAGAAACAGGGGAGGGAGGATCTTCTTCTCTGCGGGCCCTTTCCGGGGATGAGGGGCCTGCGGCCGCCTGGCTGGAGAGATAGACAAAGCGTTTTATCGCCCCGGTCCTCTTTGCCGCTGCCACTAGTAACTCTGTCCCCCTTTGGTTCACTCGGTAAAAATCGCCTCTGCGCAGGACTCTGGTTACTCCGGCCAGGTGATAGATATAGGAAAATCCCTCCAGTGAGGGGAGATTCTCCCCATCCAGCAGATCCCCATAGATGAACTCTACTTTTTTGCCTCGCAACCAGCGTAGATCACTGCTGGTGCGTATTAAGGCCGCTACCTCGTACCCCTTCCAAAGGAGTTCTTCTACCAGATGGCTGCCGATAAACCCCGTTGCTCCAGTGACTAGGACCCTCTCACCCACGGTTCCTTCTCCGACCTTACGTGTAGGTTTTATACCATGACCTCGGCGAAAAGACAAATATCCACAGTTCGTCCTCAATGAGAGCTCAAACAATATTCGGTTGAGAAAATATAGTAGTAGTATATTGTAAGAGGGAAAGTTATTCCCGTGAAAATACCTTACGGTAACATTGATTTTGTAAGCTATTTCTGCATTGAGGTATTTTCAACCTTTGTTTCGTGGCCTGCGTTCCCTACAAAACCCTATAATTTTTTGATGTATTAAGGGGTCAATTTTCCATCGTATTCAAGGGTTCAAGCATTCAATGGGTTTATCTTTCCCACGAACCCAGGCCTCTGGACCCGTGGGACCCTCTGATTTGTATTATTGAATCCTTGAATCTCTCTTTGGGAAATGTTATTTTCAGGGGGGAGTAAGGACAGACCCTCATAATGGCTTGGGTAAGGAGGAGAAGTGAAGAGGATAGCTGATCTCCTCTTTGAAGTGGGGATGCTGAAGAGGACCCCCCGTACCGGGTACCGCTTTCTAGGAACCGGAGAGGAGTCAGTGGCTGAGCACCTTTTCAGGACCGCTTTTATCGGATATGTGCTGGCTAAGATGGAGGAAGGGGCCGACACCTTTACGGTAGTTAGGATGTGTCTCTTCCACGACCTCCCTGAGGCTAGGACAGGGGACCAGAACTACGTCTATAAGAAGTATGTCCAGGTGGATGAGAAGAGGGCGGCTGAGGACCTTACGGACGGGCTCCCTTTTGCTAGGGAGATCAAGGACTTGATTGCTGAGTTCAATGCCCAGGAGAGTCGGGAGGCCCTCCTATCCCACGACGCCGACCAGCTTGCGCTCCTGCTGCAACTCAAAGAACAGAAGGATCTGGGGAACCGATATGCTGACGAATGGCTCCGTTACAACGCCAAGCGATTGAAGACGGAGGTGGCCAAAAAATTGGCTGAGGCCATCCTGCAGACCGATTTCTCCGCTTGGTGGTTCAAGGAGGAGGATAAGGATTGGTGGGTGAAGGGAAGGTAAACAAGATTTTCGCTATCGGGGACATCCACGGTTGTCTCTCCCACTTGGAGAGATTGATGGAAGAAATCAGGCCCTTGTTGAACCCGCAGGAGGATGTCCTGGTCTTTATGGGGGATTACGTCGATCGCGGTCCCAACTCCAAAGGGGTAGTAGATTTTATCCTTCAGATGCAAGGAGAGATCAGTGAGGTGGTCTGCCTCAAGGGGAATCATGAAGATATGTTCCTCGATTGGGTCCTCAATGGGAGGAACTATGACCTCTATCTCTATAATGGAGGTGGTTCTACTATCAGGAGTTACTCGCAAGAGGGCAGTTTCGAAGTCCCCCCAGCGCATCTGGATTTCTTCACCTCCCTGCGCCTGTACTATGAAACGGATAGATACATCTTCGTCCATGCTGGGCTCAGGGCGGGGATTCCACTGGAAAAACAGGACCCCTATGAGATGGTTTGGATCAGGGAGGAATTCATCTACTCCCCCCATGATTTCGGGAAATTGGTGATCTTCGGACACACCCCCCTCCATAAGGTTTTTGTGGCCCCCAATAAGATCGGTATAGACACCGGGGCTGTCTACGGTGGGAAACTCACCTGTCTGGAACTCCCCGCCCAGAGATTCTACAGCGTTTGAACCTATAATTTTTCCTTAGGCCTTGGTTTTCTGTTTCTCTTATAGATGTCGGTAGAGGTGTAGATATCGATCATGGCCATACAGATGGTAATGACGAGGGGTCCCGCAACAAACCCCAAGAAGCCGAAGAGCCTCAGCCCACCCAAGATGCCGAAAAAGAGCAAGAGGGTGTGGACCTGGGTCCTCCCGCTGATGAGGATTGGCCGGAGGAAGTTGTCCGATAGGCTCACCAGAATGGCACCCCATGCTAAGAGGATCACTGCCTTGAGGTAGGATCCCTGAATGAAGAGGATCACAGAGGCAGGGATCCATACCAGGAAGGCGCCCACAACAGGAATAAAGGAGAGCAAGGCCATCAGCGCCCCCCACAAGAGAGCGGCAGGAAGTCCTAAGATCCAAAACCCCAACCCCCCTATCCCTCCCTGAACCAGGGCCACCACAATCCCCCCATAGATGGTGGCCTGAATCATCTCGACTATCCTGGTCAGCATATTCTCTCTCTCTTTGGAGGATAAGGGAATGATGGCCTTTATCTTTTCCATGACCTTGTCACCATCTCTGAAGAGAAAGAAGAGTGCTACGGACATCAAGAAGAACTGGAAGATGACGGTTGAGAGTCCCTTAATGAACTTGGAGGTCTGGCCGGCTACATAAAGGCTCAGCTTTCTCAGATTGTCCAGAACGAGCGTTTTGAGGTCTACTTGTGACAGATCAAAATTGCGATCCAGCATCTCCCAAATCCTTTGAAAGAGGCCCCACTGTTTCAAGCCTTCAAGAAGCGCTATATGCTTTTCTTCTTGGACGAATTGTTCACAATACTTGTATACATCTACTATTTCATTGGCCATGAGGTTGAGTAAGAAAACAGAGGGAAAGATGATGGCGACGATGACCACGATAGTCACGGTGATGGCGGCCAATCCTCTCCGATGGTGGAAGGCTTTATTAATTATCTTAAAGAGGGGATAAAAGATGATAGTTAGGATAATGGCCCACGCGAGAGTTGAGAGATAGGGGGACAGGATGCGGTAAAAGAGATAGAAAGCAAGGATGACAAGTGCCAGGAATAATAGGTGAAACAATGACTCTTTATTCATGATACCCCCTATCCAAGGCAACCGACACGCATGCCCCTCACCTTACGACGAAATCGCTGACTTTTTTCCGTCCAGAGGGCCTGATTCTCTGGGGTAATCTCGCCGATCTCGCTACCCGATACATGAATCAACACGTTTTCCTCTATCCCAGCTGAACGCAAGGTATCCTCATCCCAGCGGGCTAGGATGGACAGCACCGAACCAGTTCCTCCGTCAGCAAAGAGCTGGCCCAAGATGGAGATGATCCCCGTATCCTGCCCCAGGCAAGCCACCTGTGCCCCCTGGATGGCATAGGAGTTTCCATTGAAAGAAACGGCTAACCCCCCTGCTCCTCTTACTAACTCCAGGGCCTGAAGGTCGGTAATGCTATCCCCTACATACATGATCTCGGAGATCTACCCCCCGGTCCTCGCCGGGATGTCCTTTAGGGCCGCTACCTTCCCCTCACCCCCGATCGGGTCCACTTCCTCCAAGACTCTCCCGATCCGCATCCCGGCTATCTCTACCCAGAAGATCTGGTTGAGCTGGTGAACAACCTCCCTCCCCTGGGCGGGGAGGTCAACAAGTCCCTCAGCCCCCTCCTCCCACTCAATGATCGGCATCTGGACAATCTCCTCTGCCACCTTCCGCAGATAGTCCTCCTCCTCCTGAGGCAGATAATAGCGGTCGAGCTCGAGATTGGTACAATACGCCTCCTGGAAGGGGAAATCGATGACCTCGCAGAGGGCCCTGATGTAAGGTTCATAGCTCGTGCTGATGATAAAGGCAGGCATTCTCCTCCTGATATACGTGAGGGTCTGCGTGGCACCGGGCATCAGGAGGATATGATCCCGGGAATATTCCTCTATCGTCTTGTCCGTCGCACCGAAGGCCTTGAGGAACGGGAGGATGAGGCGCAGGGTATCGCCGGCCTTATATCCAGATCTCTTCTCCACATAGGCCAAGTAGTCGTCGTACTTGCTCAGCAGGGAGAAGAACTCCTCCCCCTGAGGGACAAAATGTGCGGCCAGCTCCATGGCATTATCATTCTTGGAGATTGGGCCTTCGCAGTCTGTGATGAAGATCCTCATCTCACCCCTTCACGTACTCCTCTACCTCTTGTGTCAGGGAGAGGCCATTAATCTCTTCCCCTCTGCTGTCCAAAATCCTTCCCTCTTTGATTTTTATCTCCCCTTCAGCCAAGGCCTTTATGGTGAGGACGATCAGCGGTATCTCGCGTCGCACGCCCTCTTGACGGATCCGCCAGAAGAGGGGGCCCCTCTCCGCAGGAGCTTCCCCCCAGAGAGATGAAAAGCCTCCTCCCCGGATGGGAAAGGTGCAGTATGTGACCACAGGCCCCCGGTCCAGTTCCTCCGTGACCAGGTGCATCATCACGCCCGTGGTCATTGCTTTCTGCCGGATCAATTCCTCAATCACCGCCTCCCATGCCCCTGTGGGGCCACCAGGGAGGGCGGGGTGGAGGTTAATCATAGGGTAGTGCTTGCACATCTGAGGGCTCACGATCAGCATGTAGCCGGCCAGGACGATGAGGTCATGGGGATAGGGAGCTATCCTCTCCATCACCTCCTGGTGGTATTCTGTACGCCATGCCTCCAAATCCCTCTGGCGGAGATGGGGTTGCGAGCGCCGTGAAGAAAGGGTGATTACTTCTAAACCCAGTTCTTTCGCGAGATCAAGAAAGAGATCGCTTTGTTCTCCTTCCCCCCTTTCACGGTTGCAGAAGACATAGGATATCTCTCCGGGGATGAGGCCTTCCCCGGTCTTCTCCCAGGCAACCTGCAGCAGTTGTCTCGCTGCCTCATCCCTCCCCGTGGAGAACCAACCAAAACGAAATGGCATCTTTAAGCTTCCTGGAAGGCCTTGAGGTCCTCCTCATCCGGATACCTCTGCCTCCCGTAACCCCGGATGCTCTTGGCTGCCACCCGATGGGCGAAAGCCAAAGAGTCGTTAAGTGACTTCCCCAAGAGCAGACCAGCAAGGAAACCGGCATTGTAGACATCCCCTGCCCCGGTGTTGTCGACCACCTCTGTCTCCCCCTGGGGGTGGAATTCCATCTCTCCCTCTTTGCAGGCTAGATATGCCCCCTGCTCTCCCATTTTGCAGACCACGACCTCAGGCCCCAATAAGAGGATCTCTCTGCACCCATCCTTATAATGATCCTGGCCAGTGAGAGAGAGGATCTCATGGGCCGTGGCGAAAAGGACGGATGACCTCTGGAGCAGCGGGAGGACTTCCTTCAGGCCTCTTCGGGCATAGAGCTCCCCTGGATCCATACTCACCTTTATGGCAGGGGGGAGGACCATCATGAGTTGTCTCTGAACCTCCAGAGGGCCCGTTCCCACAAAGGCACTCAGGTGAAGATAGCGGGTTGTGGAGAGATGGGAAAGGTCTATGTCCTCAAAACGGAGAGAATCGTTAGCATGGGGCTGTACCAACAGGGCCCGATCCCTCTGGCGGTCCAATACCACTAGGCATATGCCGCTTTTACCCCCCTTCTTCACGTGTGACAGGTCTACCCCTTCCATCTCCTGGAGGATGAAGGCACCCTCTTCATCCGTACCGACACTCCCCACAAACCCGGTCTTAAATCCCATCCTGGCCATGGCTACAACGGTATTGGCCGCAGACCCACCTCCACTTCTCCATCTCAAGGTACCCGCCTGGGTCACCATCGTCAAGAACTTCGTGAACTCCTTTTGGGGGAGGGAGGTCTCCCTGCCTGCACGGAGCGGCATTCCCCCTTCTCGGAGGACCTTGAGGTCTTGGACCTCGTAGAGGAGGTCCAGATTCAGGGCACCAATCCCTACCACATCTTTCATCTTCCCTCGTGATTAGATAAAACAAATGAGGATAAATTGCAAGCAAAATAAAGGGAGATGAGGGTTGATATAAAAGGGCGAATGTGTTAAAGAAGAGCCGAAGGAGTAGATGATGCCGGAGCTTAATTTCGAGAAGTTAGGTGGTATGGTCCCGGTGGTGGTACAAGACTCCATTTCTGGGGAAGTCTTGATGCTGGCTTTCATGAATCGCCCGGCCTGGGAGGAGACCCTGAGGAGCCGACGGGCCACCTATTGGAGTAGGTCGAGGAACCGGCTATGGGTAAAGGGAGAGAGCTCGGGGAACTTTCAAGAGGTGAAGGATATCTATGTGGACTGTGATGAGGATACTGTCCTCCTGAAGGTGATCCAGAGGGGAGGGGCCGCCTGTCATACGGGTCACCGGAGCTGTTTCTATCGGAAGTTGGAGGGAGACGACTTGAAGGTAGTGGGAGAGCGGGTGTTTAATCCGGAAGAGGTGCAGCGGTGAAGTTATTGAAGCTGGGGATACCAAAGGGGAGTCTGGAGAGGGCCAGCATAGAGCTGCTTCGCCGTTCGGGCTGGAAGATCACCGTGAGTTCCAGGAGCTACTTTCCCACCATCGATGATCCTGAGATCCGCTGCACTTTGGTGCGTGCCCAGGAGATGTCCCGCTTTGTGGAGATGGGGACCCTGGACTTGGGCCTCACAGGCAAAGATTGGATATTGGAGAATGAGTCAGATGTGGTGGTGGTACAGGATTTGGTCTATTCCAAGACCACCCAGAGGCCTGCTCGATGGGTATTGGTGGTGTCCGAGACCTCTCCCATTAAACGGGTCGAGGACCTGGCAGGGAAGAAAGTATTTACTGAATTGGTAAAATACACCCACAAGTACTTTGCCGAAAAGGGGATTAAAGTAGATGTAGAGTTCTCCTGGGGGGCGACCGAGGCGAAAGTGGTGGAAGGGCTGGCCGATGCCGTTGTTGAGGTGACAGAGACGGGGGACACCATCAGGGCCAATGGTCTCCGGATCATAGGGGAATTAATGATCACCTATCCTCAACTTATCGCCAATAAGGAGGCCTGGGCGGACCCCTGGAAGAGAGCGAAGATGGAGCAGATCACCAGGCTCCTAAAAGGTGCCTTGGACGCCGAAGGGATGGTAGGCCTGAAGATGAACGTCCCCAAAAGAAGATTGAAAGAGATAATAGAGGTACTACCCAGCATCACCGCGCCCACCGTTGCAGATTTGTACGATCAAGAGTGGGTTTCAGTGGAGACAGTGATATCCGAGAGGACGGTGAGAGAGCTCATTCCCCAACTGCTCAAATGCGGGGCGGTTGGGATCATAGAGTACCCTCTGAATAAGGTTATCTAGCCCTTCTTTTTCAAGACTACAAATAGTGTATGATAGTTATGGGCTTTCACCCTCACGGTGAACAAGAGGGTCTCTTTTGTTTTATAACCCTGTATATACTTTCGGTAATCGCCCAGGTCCCTGATCCTCTGGTGTTCCACCTCGATGATCACATCCCCCCCTCTGAGCCCGGCCTCCTGGGCAGGGGAACCTTGCTTCACCTCTGTGATCACAACCCCTTCATCGTCGGGAAGCCCAAGGTGATCCGCTATCTCAGAGGTGACATCCTGGACCTTCAGGCCCAAACGGTCTATCTCCTCAGGCTTGGGTGCGGCGGCAATTTCCTTCTCTTTCAACTCCCCGATGGTGACCGTTAACGTCTTTTGCTTCCCCTCGCGCATGACCAGGAGCTTTACCTTTTTGCTCACTGGGGTACTGCCCACTAATTTGGTGAGTTGATATCTATTGTCAACCTGCTGTCCATCATACTCCAGGACAACATCGCCCTTTTTTAGTTCTCCTTTCTCGGCGGGGGACTCTGGGATCACCTCGGAGATCAACACTCCCTTGGGTTCCTCGAGACCGAATGAGCGCGCCAGTTCAGGGGTCAGATCTTGGATATAAACACCCAGATATCCATAGACCACCCGCCCTTTCTTCAGTTGAGGGAGAAGTTTAGTGGCCATATTGATGGGGATGGCAAACCCTATCCCTTGTCCTCCAGCTACAATGGCGGTATTGATCCCCACCACCTCCCCCTTGAGGTTAAAGAGAGGCCCACCGCTATTTCCAGGGTTGATAGAGGCATCGGTCTGGAGGAAGTCATCATAGGGCCCGGCCCCAATCACTCTTCCCTTTGCGCTGATGATCCCGGCCGTAACGGTGTGCTCCAAACCGAAGGGGTTTCCGATAGCGACAACCCACTCCCCCACCTCCAGCTTGTCAGAATTACCCATTTTCGCCACGGGGAGGTCTACATCGGCCTCGATCTTGATCAGGGCCAGGTCTGTTTTGGGATCTCTCCCTATTACCCGGGCGTCGTAGTCCTTTTTGTCCGAAAGCTTTACCTTGATCTCCTCTGCTTTCTCGATAACATGATTGTTGGTGAGGATATATCCCTCCTTGTCGATAATCAAACCCGAACCCAGGCTCCTCTGTCTGAACTCCCTCGGGTATCTATCCCCGAAGAACTTCTTGAAGAATTCATCACCGAAGAAATCGCGGAAGTCCTTAAAACCCCGAAAGAAGTCATCCAAAGGGCTTTTTACCAACTTGGTGGTGCTAATGTTGACCACGGTTGGCTTCAGCTCCTTGGCCAACTTGGCCAAGGAGGGGAGCTGAGTAATTTCCTTCCCTGAGGAAAGAGAGGGGAGAATAGTGAGACAGACAATCAAACATACGATAAGCGTAATCCGAAGAGAAGATCTCATAATCTTGCTCCCTTTTATTTTATTTTTATTATTGTCTGATAGTTTAATGGAGGAAGCAAGGGATGGGAAGAGATTAATGACGGTTTAGGTAAGGATCCCTTCTTTCTTTCTTCTTGCCTCTAATATATTCCCTCCAGGAGACCTCCTTAATGAACTTGATACCCCCGGCGGACTCCTTTTTCTTCAAACGTGGACTATGGAGGGACTTGGCAAGGACGCAGGAGATGTCATCAGCCTCAAGATACCTCACCATCTCGTAGCTCTTCCCAGCCACTACATGACCTCCTTCCATTACCAATTTAAAAAACATCCTCTTCCTCGGTCTATCTTTTTACTGGTATTATAGCCGAGGAAGATTAAAAATCGATTAAACAAAGATTAAAATTTCTTAATCTTTCATGGGGATGGTCACCGTAAAGGTACTTCCCTTTTCCGGCAGGCTCTCCACCCCAATCTGGCCCTGATGGGCCTGGGCGATCCACCTGCAGATGCTTAGCCCCAGCCCCGTGCCGCCTGTCTTCCGCAACCTGGCTTTATCTACCCGGAAGAAGCGATCAAAGACCCGCTCTAGGTCCTCCTGGTCGATCCCAACCCCTGTGTCAGAGACCTGGATTATGACCGTCTTCTTCTCGAGGCTCCCCCTTACCCTCAACTCTACCTCACCACCGGAAGGGGTATATTTTACGCCATTCTCCACCAAATTCAAGATGAGTTGCCGGAGAAGGAGAGGATCCCCTTCTACCTTCGAGAAGCCGTCGTTCATGTATTGTAGGTGAACACCCTTCTCCTGGGCCAGGAGCTGAAGGTCTTCCCATACCTCCCGGGCCAGGCAAGATAAATCGACTTCCTCCCGCTCCAATTTGAACTCCCCCATGTCCGCCCGGGAGAGGGTAAGGAGGTCATCGACAATACGGGACATGCGGTCTATTTCCTCCAGATTGCTGGCCAATATCTGCCGATATTCCCCTAAGTTCCTCTTTTTTTTCAGCCCCACTTCCACCTCCCCCCTGAGGATGGTCAGCGGGGTCTTGAGTTCATGAGAGGCATCAGCGGTAAAGCGCTTTACTTGACGAAAAGACTCCTGCAGCTTGGCAATCATCTCATTGAAGGTCGATGCCAGCCTCCCTATCTCATCATTTACCCTCTTTATCCTTATCCTCTGGCTGAGGTCACCGGAGCCGATCCGGCGGGCGATCTGGGTGATCCCATCCACTGGTCTCAGGGCCTTATTGGCCAGAAAAAGCCCCCCTAAACTGGTGACTAACAAGGCGGCCGGGACAGCAATCAGCATGATGAGGAGGAGTTGATGAAGGGCCTCTTCCACCCCCTCCAGAGAACTCCCCACCTGGATGATCCCCGCCATTCTTCCATTTTCAATGACCGGTAAGGTGACCACCCGCAAGGGATACTCCCCCATACCTTTGATGGTCTCGAAGGTCACCCTCCCCCGGGCCGCCTCTTTCAGGGTTTGGACGCTGACGGGAATCTTCACATTCCTCAAGTTGGTGGACCTGCCCCCCACTCTGCCTGATTCGTCTAATACCTGGATAAACCTTCCCAAAGGCCTTATCCCGAAGTGCTCAGTCATGATGCGGTCAATATCGGTAATGCTAGGGCCTCCCCCGAGGGGGCTTCGTACAGAGGAGGCGATAACTTCCGCCATGGTCTTTATCTTGTTGTCTAATCCCCTATAGAGGCTATCAGCCAAGGTGACGTACAGGAAGAGGGCAAAGGATGAGAGGATGATCCCCAGGATCACGACATACCAGAGGGTGAGTTTGAATTTTATGGTTTTAAAAAACATGCCCCCTATCCCTTCAGCATATAGCCTACCCCCCGGATGGTATGGATCACCTTATGAGGGAATTCCTGATCTATTTTTTTACGCAGGTGGTTTACATAGACATCGATGACGTTGGTCATGGGGTCAAAATGGTAGTCCCAGACGTGTTCTGAAATCATGGTCCTAGTCACCACACGATTGGCATGGCGCATCATGTATTCTAGGAGGGCATACTCCTTTGCTGTGAGCTCGATCTCCTTCCCCGCCCTGCTAACCTTGTGGGTCAGGGGATCCATCGTCAGGTCGGCAACCCGCAACTCACCTAGGGGCTCTCGTTCCCTCCTCCTGAGCAGGGCCCTTACCCTGGCCAGCAGTTCGGCGAAGGCAAAAGGCTTGGTCAGGTAATCGTCACCCCCTGCATCAAGTCCCCTTATGATGTCCTCCACGGAGTCTTTGGCGGTCAACATCACGATGGGAAGACCATGCCCGTTTTTCCTCACCCTCTTCAAGACTTCCAGACCACCTATCTTGGGGAGCATGATGTCCAGGATCACGAGGTCGTAGTTGTTGACCTCTACCATGTAGAGGGCTTCCTCTCCATCGCAGGCGCAGTCAACGGCATAAAACTCTTCTTCCAACCCCTTCTTAAGGAAGCTGGCTACCTTCTTCTCGTCCTCTACCACCAGGATGCGCATAAATAGCTCGTAGCTGATTGCTTATTGCTGATAGCTTCCTCAATTCTCTCAGTATTACCAAACTTAATAGCAGAAGGATCAAAATTTTATTATTGCGATCATCCCCTAAAAATGCAAGGGTTTTTTTCGAGGAAAATTCTCTTGCCTAAAGGAGGCCATTTATGTTATAGATTTTGATTCCATACCATACCCCAGGAGAATTGGACCATGGATGTGATGAGCTTGGAGATGAAGGAGGAGCGCAATCAGCTGCTCAGGGAGTCGGTGAGGAGGATCGTTTCCACCAAGCTGGCTAGGAGGGCAGCAGAAATAGACGAAGCGGGGGTCTTTCCGTGGGATATAGCAGAACTATTCGCCCAGCAGGGGTACCTTTCGGTGATGCTCCCTGAGAGCTACGGGGGGATGGATGGGGATATCACGGCCTTCTGCATCATTGCAGAGGAGGTCGCCTGTGCTTGTGGCTCCAGTTCATTGATGATCCTGGCCCACTCCGTCGGCCTGATGCCCCTGATGGTGGCGGGCAATGAAGAGCAGAACAAAAGGTTCTACGAGCGGGTGAGCAATGACCATGCCCTGGCAGGCTTCGCCATGACGGAGCCAGAGGCGGGTTCCGATGCCTCTGCCATTAAGACTACCGCGGTCTTGGAAGGGGATTATTATATCTTGAACGGGAGGAAGTGTTTTGTGACCAACGGGGGGGCGGCGGATCTGTACGCCGTTTTTGTCACCACCAGGCCGGGGGAAAGGACGCGGGGGATCTCGGTCTTCATGGTGGAGAAAGACACCACTGGGCTCACCATCGGCAAGAGAGAAGAGAAGTTGGGGATGAGGGGTTCCGATACCACCGATCTTATTTTCGAGAACGCCGTGGTCGCCAAAGAAAACCTCGTGGGGGAAGAAGGAGGCGGATGGGAGATCGCCATGATGACCCTCAACCTCTCCCGACCTGCCATCGGGGCCACGGCAATAGGGATAGCCCAGGGGGCCATAGATTTCGCTCTGGACTATGCCACCAAGAGGGTACAATTCGGACAAAAATTGGCCGACTTCCAAGGGGTACAGTTTATGCTGGCCGACATGGCCATGCAGATCGAGGCCGCCAGGGCCCTGGTTTACAAGGCCGCGGCCTTGCTAGATCAGAAGATCTACGAGAGAGATCGTATGTCCGCCATCGGTGTGGACAAACTCTCGGCCATGGCCAAGTGTTTTGCCTCCGATGTGGCCATGCGGGTGACCACCGATGCGGTGCAGATCCTTGGCGGCTATGGTTATCTTAAGGATTATCCCGTGGAGAGGATGATGCGAGACGCCAAAGTCACCCAGATCTTTGAGGGGAGCAATCAGATTCAAAGGGTGATCATCGCCAGGGACCTCCTGAAAAAATTCTGGGACAAGGACCTTGCCTGAAGAAATCCAGGTCTATCCCGACCTATGCTGCGGCTGCATGCTCTGTAGCCTGATCTGTTCAGCCCTTCAGCATAAATCCTTCTGGCCTGCCAAGGCATACATCACCGTACAGGGTGACCTGCACGAAGCATACTTCTCCATCAGCATAGCTCAGGGATGTGAGAAGTGCATGGCCTGTGTTAAAGTGTGCCCCACCGGGTCTCTGCAGGAAAAGGGAAATGATGCGCAGGCTCCTTAATATAGACCTCGCCTCTCAAAGGGCCTGGCGGGAGAACATCGAGGCCCTGCGTCAAGACTATATCGGCGGGGTGGGGATCAACGCGCGACTTGCCTATGATCTTATACCCCGAGGAGTCGACCCTTTAGGGGAGAAGAACTGCCTCATATTTGGAGTAGGCCCCTTTGTAGGGACGAATATCCCCACCGCCTGCCGGACAGAGGTCACCGCCAAGTCGCCTCTTACCGATTTGCTGGGGACCAGCAGCTCCGGTCTCTATTGGGGGGCGCAGCTGAGATACTCCGGTTTTGACCACATCGCCATCTTCGGCAAGGCCCCCTCCCCCGTATACCTCCTCCTAAGGAATGGAGAGATCCGGATAAAGGACGCCTCCCACCTCTGGGGGAAGAGCACATGGGAGACGGTAGAGGCCCTGCGCAGCGAGGAAGGTGAGGAGGTTCAGGTGGCCTCTGTCGGTCAAGGGGGAGAGAAGCTGGTGCGCTTCGCATCGGTCCAGAACAACCTCCACCATGCCTGGGGAAGGACTGGGCTGGGTGGGGTCATGGGGAGCAAGAGGCTGAAGGCAGTAGTGGTCTCCGGGGAGCGACCCCTGGAGGTCTTTGACCTCCGAGAAACCCTTCGGGTTGCCCAAGAGGCGACCAGGAGGATTACTGGTGACGACTCCTTCGGCTACACCAGAAAGTATGGCTCAATGGTGGTCGCCGATCCATATAACAAATTGGGGGGGCTGCCCGGTTACAACTTCACCCAGGGCTCTATAGAGGGCTGGGAGAATACCAGGGGAAGGCGGACCTTTGGCCAGAGATATAAGGAGAATGACCTCGCCTGCTTCGCCTGCCCCATCGCTTGCAACCACTGGTCCCGAGTGAAGGAGGGGGAATTCACCGGCTACCAGTTCCACGGCCTGGAGGTCACCTATGACTTGGAGTTCGGCGCGAAGTTGGGGATCGAGTCCATCCCCGAGATCTCCCTCTGTGTGGACCTTTGCGACCAGTATGGTATGGACGTAATATCAACCGCTGGGGTCATGGCCTTCCTGATCGAGTGCTACCTCAATGGGTTGGTGGCGAAAGAAGAGGTGGGGGGTGAAATAGGCTGGGGTGATGCCGACGGAATCCGTCGGCTTATTACCATGATAGCTCATCGGGAGGGCATTGGGGACTTGCTGGCCGAGGGGGTGCGCCGAGCTTCGGCCAAGATAGCGGGCAGCGGACGATATGCCTTGCACATCAAGGGGGGGGAGATCCCGGTGCGGGACCCCAGGGGGAAGTGGGATGTGTGGGCTCTTGGTTACCTCACCAACATTAGGGGAGGGGACCATCTCCGGACCCGGTCCCCTGCTGAATATCTGCTGGGGGAGACAAGAGACCATCTGGAGGAGGAGTTAGGGGTTTCTGAGGAGTTCATTGAAGGAATGGACATCCCGTCAGGGCTCAAGGAGGAGATCTTTGGCCAGCCACCGTACAAAGTCGAAATTCCCAAGATGGCCAAATATGCTGAGGAACTCATCACCCTGATCAATGCCACCGGTGTCTGCATCAGGCCACCGGTGCTCAGGACATTCGGCCCTCAGCTGTTTAGTCGGGGCCTCCGAGCCACCCTAGGCCTCGAGTTAAGCCCTGAGGGAGTCTTGCGAGCAGGGGAAAGAATCTGGAACTTACAGCACCTCTTCAACCTGAGGGAAGGGGGAACGATAGAAGGATGGGACTTCCCCCATCGTTTCTATCAGCAAGATGCAGGAAGGGGAGTTTTGGATAGGGAGAAGGTAAGGGAGACCCTGGAGAAATATTTTATTGCTAGGGGATGGGACCCGGAGACGAGTATCCCCAGCACTGAGAAACTGGAGGAGTTGGGGCTTCTCCGGGAGGGAGGACAACTGAGGGATGCAGCTCTATGAGGTGAACTTTCAATCGGTGGTATCCCCCTATCGTGGTGAGCTGATCATCCCCTTTCGTGAGGTGACCGTACGCAAGCTCCAAAAGGGACGGGGAGGGGTCAGGGTAGAGGGTGAAATCAAGTGTTACAGGTTGCGGGAGTGTGTCGCCGCGGCCTTGGGGAAGGCATTATTCTTCACCCGTTTGGGAGCTATGGACAGGCAAAGGGGGACCCTTCCCGTAGACGCCCTCATCACCTTTACCTTTATTCTCTTGGAGATGAAGGAGGTTGATTTCTTTCAAAAGACCTCCATGGAAGAGTTCGTCATCGATCAGAGCTTCTTGGACCTGGCCACCACCAGTGGGATAAGGCTGGCCCAGTTTGAGGAGTTCGACCACTTCTTGATTCAGCGGGTAGACGAGGAGGCCGTCCCCAAGGTAATCAAGAGTCATTATTCTTACCTTAAGAAGCCCCTCTACTTCCGTGTCCGGTGATGATTCCATCGGGGTGGAAAGGTTTTAACTCGCCCTTTCTCCCTATCACCCTCGCCTTCATCGCAGGCATCTGGGTGGGCGATGGGATCCCCATGGCCATCTCGCTCGCATCGCTGGGGGTAATCCTCTCGCTGCTCCTGGTGCTTTGCCGCCAGAATAAAAAGGTAGGTAAGCTGCTGGGCCTGGCCTTGTTATTCACTCTGGGGGCCCTCCTCATCCATCTCAAGCTACATCCCACCCTTTCGCCCCATCATATCGCGAAGATACCCGAACGGAAGGAAAGGGTATTGGTAGGGACCATTTACCGACCCCCGCAGAAGAGAGGGGGAAAGGTCGTCGTCTATCTCCTAGTGGAAAAGATTTACGAAGGGGATATATTTGGTCCATCCACAGGAAAGGTGAGGATTACTATCAGAGACCCTTCCTTAAAATTGAGATATGGTTATCGGGTACGCTTAAGTGCCAAACTCTATCGTCCCCGTAATTTCCGCAACCCCGGCTCCTTTGACTATGAAGGGTATCTCCGGCGCAGGGGGTATTAGTCACCGGATACGTACGGGGCAGGGACAAGATTCGGATTTTAAGCAAGGAGGGAGGAAATCCCCTTTTACGCCAGTTTGACCGCTGGCGTGAGAAAATAGAGACCTTTCTGGACAAAAATACCCTCCCTCCGGGAAGAGGACTGCTCAAGGCGTTGCTCATCGGTGAGAGAGGTGAGATTCCCAAAGATATCAGAGAGGCTTTCATCGACGCCGGAGCGGTCCATATCCTCGCCATCTCAGGATTGCACCTGGGGATCATCGTCACCCTGATTTTCTTGTCTGCACAGGGGCTCCTCAAATTATCGGAGCGGGCGCTCCTTCGGTATGATACCAGAAAGGTCGCGGCCTTGATCACTTTCCCCTATCTGCTGTCCTATATCCTCATCACCGGTTTCCCCATTTCCACCATCAGGGCAGGGATCATGGCCTCCTGCTTTCTGGTTGCTATCCTTTTGGGCAGATATAGGAATCCCCTCAACACCTTGGCCTTCGCCGCTTTCCTCATTCTGCTCATCTCCCCTACCTCCCTCTGGGATCCCTCTTTTCAACTCTCCTTTTCCTCTGTGTTGGGCATCATTTTGCTTAGCCCTCCCCTCTACCGTCGCCTCTTCCCCCAAGATCCTCTGACCCTTTTGACCCGCAAGAAACGGGGAAGGTTCAAGAGGGGAGTATTCTTATCCCTGATTGCCTCCTTTGCAGCCCTGGTGGTCACCGCCCCTTTGGTGGCCTTTCACTTTCACCGCCTATCCTCCATGGGCCTGGTATCCAACGCGATCATCATCCCGTTGGTAGGGTTGGGGATCCTCCCCCTGGGGCTCTTCTGCCTCCCCTTTATCCCCATCTTCCCATCAGTGGGGGTCCTCTTGGCTAAGTTGGCCGCTGAATTATCCTGTGGTGCGATAAGGGTTGTGGAGTTGCTCTCATCTTTACCCTTTAGCGCTTGCTACTTGCCGAGCCCCACTACCTGGGAGATGGTCATCTTTTACTCCTTCATCGCCTCCCTCCTTTGGCTCAAGAAACCTTCCTTCAGGAGGACGGCTTTTGCCCTCACCCTCTTGCTCGTATTATTCGATCTCTCCTACTGGTGTCTGAAGGATTATGGGGGAAAGGGGCTTCGGGTATCCTTTCTCGATGTAGGACAGGGTGAGTGCGCCCTGGTAGAATTGCCCCGGGGTAAGAAAATGTTGATCGACGGGGGAGGCCTTTACGGGGATTTCGACGTAGGAGAGAAGGTGGTGGCACCCTTCCTCTGGGAAAGGCGCATCTTGAGGGTGGATTATCTCGTGCTAACCCATCCTCAACCCGACCATTACAAGGGTCTCATTTTCGTGGCTCAGCACTTCCGAGCGCGAGAGTTTTGGCATAATGGGGCGGTGAATCCTGCAGCCAGCTATCGACGGCTCATGCATGTCATAAGGGAAAAGGGGATCAAGATGGTGCGGGTGGGGGATGGATTCTCTCGATCTATAGGGGAGGCTTTGGTAGAGGTCCTCCACCCTCCCGACGGATGGATGCCCAGGGGATCTCAGCAAAGGCGCTGGATCAACAACAACTCCGTGGTGCTGAAGATCTCCTTTGGGGATCATAGCCTGCTGTTTACCGGGGATATCGAGAAGGCGGGGGAAGCAAGGCTCCTGAGGGCTGGCAAGGGAATTCGAGCCCAGTTGGTCAAGGTTCCCCACCATGGAAGCAGGACATCGAGCACTTACTATTTCGTACGGGAGGTCTCGCCCCTCTATGCCGTCATATCCTTGGGTTTCAAGAACCCCTTTCATTTTCCGAGTCAGAGGGTCGTTGACAGATATGAAGGGCTTGGCTGTCGGGTCTTGCGGACCGATCTGGACGGGGCGATTACGGTGAAGAGCGATGGCAAGAGCTTAGAGGTGAGGACCTATCAGAGGGCTGCCGGCCTCTCTGTATGGGGAACTTCCTCCCATTGAGCAGGAGGAAGTATTCGTCCGCCTCTTCGTCGTATTCGGCGTATTGGGCCACCTGGTAAAAAGGGAGGCGCAAAAATTTGGCGGGAACTTTCCCCCCCTTTACCAGACAATAAGGGATGTTCCCCTCGGCGATCCGAAAAGTGCTCAAATCCAATCTCTCCTGTGTCCCATCATTGAGGTCGATCAAAAATGCCTCTTCCCCATTTCTGATAAGCTCGGCCCCCTGAACCAGGAAAACGGTATCCTCCACGTCCAGGTATTCCCTCTCCCCCCTTATCTCCAGGTAATACCCCTCCTCGTCGAGGTGGAGGTGTTCATAGAAGAGGGCCAGGATATCCTTCCGAATGATCTGCCTCCCTTGGAAGTACCATTTCCCGTCCTTGTCCACCCTGATGGCGGGACGTGGGGCTTGCGCCGAATCTTTCTTGATTGGCAAGGCGTTACTCCTACATCTTGGCCAATTCTTTTGACCTCTGAGTGGCGGAGGTGACGGCCTCGATGAGTGCTCCTCTGAACCCGCTGGCCTCCAACGTGGCAATCCCAGCCATGGTGGTCCCCCCCGGGGACGCCACCCTTTCCTTCAACTTGACCGGGTGCTCGCCCTGTTCCAAGAGAAGTTTGGCGGTCCCCAGGACCGTCTGTATCGCTAACTCCAGGGCGTCTCGCCTCGGTAATCCCATGCGTACCCCCCCATCCGCGAGGGCTTCGATAAACAGGGACACATAGGCGGGACCACTAGCACTCATACCGGTCACGGCGTCCATCAGCGCCTCCGGAAGGACCACCGTCGTGCCCAGTGCTTCAAATATCGCCTGGGCCACCTCCAAATCTTCTGCGGACGCATCTCCCCCCGGGGAGAGGGCGGTGGCGGATTCCAATACCAGGGCGGCGATATTAGGCATCGCCCGTATGAGGCGCAGGTCCTTTTGCAGGATCGAGGAGATGGCTGCGGTGGAGGCCCCAGCGACGATGGAGATGAGGATCTTGGAGGAATCTAGGGCAGGGGACATCTCCCGCAAGACCCCTTCCATCTCCTGGGGCTTGACGGCCAGGATGACGATCTGAACTTGTGAGGTGAGCTGCTGATTATCGGGGATTGCCTCTACTCTGTAGGTCCTTGCGATGTAGTCGCTCCTGTCTGGGCGAATCTCACTGACCACTACTCCTTCAGCGACTCCCCTGTCTTGGAGACCCCGCAGGATGGCCTCCCCCATGTTCCCGACACCGATGATCCCAATTCTTTTCTCCCTCAGCATCCTTGTCTCCTTATGGACTCTCTTGAATGGCTACCTCGCGCCTTTCGATGAAAATACCATGGGCCTGTGGCACTTATCTTCGAGGGCCTTTGACCAGAGAGCCTCGAGAATGGCGTTCATCTTTGGAGGTTTCACCGGTCAAAGCCACCTGAATGAGAGAACGAGAATACCCAATGGCCGAAAAGGCCCGGCTTAATTTTACCCTGGGTATCGTCACAGAATTAAAATGGTGGAGATGGGGGGATTCGAACCCCCGACCCTCACGTTGCGAACGTGATGCTCTCCCACTGAGCTACATCCCCACTTGAACCTCTCTATTCCTTTTCCAGTAACTCCTTAATGACCTCCTTGAGTTCCCTCAGGTCTGAGCTCTTCACCACATAAGCATCGGAGGCCCAGGTGGTGAGATCCCTCTTATAGTCTCCATAGGCGGTGCAGATGACTACCGGGAGCTCTTTGTCCTGATCCCTGATCTTCCTGAGGACCTCCAGCCCTCCCATACCGGGCATCTTGAGGTCAAGGGTGACCAAGTCTGGTCTGCTTTTGTCCAGTCTCTCCAGGGCCTCTTGGCCCCCCTCAGCCAGTTCTACTTTATATCCCTCCTCCTCTAACTCTTCTTTATAGAGGAGCCGGACATTCTCCTCGTCATCGACCACCAAAATCTTCTTCATAAACCCCTACAGGTGTTCACCCCCACCCCCGTACCATGACGATACCATTCCC
>CP070817.1:962174-964848 GCA_020344255.1 Deltaproteobacteria bacterium
ATATCTCCCCGTTAAAGACGACGTATACGGTCTCATCTTCGTTGTGGATGGGCTGTCTCCCTGTATCGAGGTCGATAATGCTCAATCTCCTATGGCCCAGGGCAATCCCTGCATCGACAAAATATCCCTCCTCATCCGGCCCTCTATGTTCCAAAGCCGAGGTCATTTTTATCAGGACATCGAACTCTACCGGCCTCTGATCAGAAAAACAAAACCCACAGATACCACACATGGTCTTATTCGGGTCCTCCTATAAAGTCACCCCAAAGGTCTCCGTAATTCATGGGTTCTTGTCGACCAGCTTTGCCCATGTTTTCCAAAATCCTCGTCCCTTTGGAATTACGGCCCTTTCTTGAACATCTACTCTCTCAGGATCTCTCGATTCCACCAATATAATGGAAAAATCCTGACATCTCTCTTACTTAAAATTTATCATCGATTTAACGACATAGATCGGCTTCCCCTGGGATTCGTGGTAAGTGCGGATGATGATCTCTGCAATGAGACCCATGAGGGTAAGCATGACACCCATAATGGCGAAGAGAAAAGAGATAAAAATCATAGGGCTTATCCAGACACCTCCTAAAAACACCCTCCGGTAGAGGACGAAAAGACCTGCAATGGCTCCCACACTTAATGAGATCATCCCCGCACCCCCGAAGAGGCGTATGGGTTTTGTGGAGTAATGCTGTAAGAACAGGATGGTTATGAGGTCCAGGACGATGCTGACGGTTCGGGAAAGGCCATACTTGGAGGTTCCATATCTTCGGGGATGGTCCGTCACCTCCATCTCCGAAATCCTTGCCCCTACCCAGGAGGCATAAGCAGGAATGAAGCGATGCATCTCACCGTAAAGTCGCACATCCTTCAGAACATCTCTCCGGTATGCCTTGAGCGTACATCCATAGTCATGCAGTTTGACCCTGGTCAGCAATGAAATCAACTTATTTGCTATGATGGAGGGGAATTTCCTTCTGAGAAAGGGCTCCTCCCTTTTCTTCCTCCAACCACTGGCCACGTCATACCCTTCCTCTAATCTCCTCAAAAGCCGCGGGATGTCTCGGGGATCGTTCTGACCGTCCCCGTCCATGGTGACAATTATCTCCCCTCGTGCGTGTTCCACCCCTGCAGCGATGGCTGCGGTCTGGCCAAAGTTTTTCCGGAACTCGATAACCTTCATCCGCTCGTCCCCCTGAGCCAATTCTCGCAACACATCACCGCTGCCATCACCGCTGCCGTCATCCACAAAGATGACCTCGTATTCTCCCCCCATCTCCTCCATGACAGCTTTTAACTCCCGATGAAGAGGGGAGATATTCTGCTCTTCATTGAAGACGGGAATTACCACTGAGACTGCCTTCAATCCACGCTCTCCTCTCTCTGTATCTTCTCTATCCATTTCCCCTCCTCGGAGGCCAGCCCGGCCTCCCCCCTCTGCAGATAGATGGTCATCAAGAATTGATGGTACTTCTCATTGAGAGGATAGAGCTGGGAGGCCCTTTTGATCTCCTCCACTCCCTTGCTCTCTTCCCCTGAGATCAAGTACATCATCCCTAAATCGAAGTGGTAGTAATGCCGCCAGCGACTCAACCTTATGGCTTCCTGTACCTCAGAGATCCCCTCCTGTTGGCGAGAAAGTCTTTGGAATAATAACACACCATACTGATGATGGTATTGGCTGTTGTAGGGATCGAAACGTATGGATTCTTTAAAACCTCGCGCTGCATCCACGGCAAAAAGGGATCCTGTTTCGAGGCGATATCTTGCCTTCTGGTAATGCATCTGCCCATACAATTGAAGAAGCAAAAGGATTGAGACCGCTAAAACCCCGCCAAACCCTAACAAGACGGAGACCGTCTTCCTCCTCCCCCTCAGATCTATTCTATATACCCTATCCTCTGCCTCGATAGCTATAGTCAAGGCCAGAACGGCAAACCCCGCCAGGGTGACATTGGAGAGGTAAAACTCGAAATCGAAGGCGTGATGAATGAAAAAGGCAAGACCTGCTACCAGAAGAGACCCCACCCAGACCGTTAACTCTTTCCCTTTCGTCTCCTTAAGAATGAGCAGGGTGCGCCACAACCACCAGCATGCAAACCACAGAAAGGCCACCATCCCCACCACCCCCATTTCCACCCCCAACTGAAGGTAGGTATTGTGGGAATGGTGTACGATATTTCCCCCAGGTCTCTGGTAGGAAGGAAAGATGAGGCCGAAGGTATTCAGCCCCTTCCCTATCCAGGGGTCATCCGTGATCATATCTATGGTGACCCCCCAGTTCAAAATCCTGAGCACCAGGGGATTGTTCTTGACGGGGGCAAAAGGGTTATCCGGCCTCTTGAGGCTCAACCCGGCAAAGACCAGGACCAAAAGCAAAAGGAGGGCAGCGAGGGAATAGGCGAGATATCTCGTCCTTACCCTCTTTACATAGCCCAGAAAAACGAAGACAAAGCAGACATAAGCCAAGATCAAGGAACCCCAACCGCTGAAGGATTTGGTCAGAGAGAGGGCGAGTATCTGTGGCCCCAGCGCAATACCAAAAAGACATTTTTCCCATCCTTTGCGAACCGTAATAATGAAAGCTATGCTCAGCGGTATGCTCATCCCCAGAAAAGCAGCGAAATGGCTGGGCAACATGAATGTCGCAAAGACCCGCCCACCCTCCAGACGACCG
>CP070817.1:964948-974026 GCA_020344255.1 Deltaproteobacteria bacterium
CTCCGCATATTACCCCTATACGGTCATCCCCCTGTTTATCGTTATGGGAGGGTTTGCGGGTAGCTCGGGATTAACGCAAGACCTGTATCAAACCTTCGATAGATGGTTCCGGAAGTTGCCCGGAGGGCTGGGCGTTGCAACTATTGGCGCGTGTGCCGGTTTTGCTGCCGTCTCCGGCTCTTCAGTAGCTACGGCAGCTACCATGGGAACCGTTGCTCTTCCTGAAATGAAGCGCTTTAACTATCACCCGAGGCTCGCGACGGGGAGTATTGCTGCGGGCGGTACCTTGGGTTTTCTAATACCGCCAAGCATTGGCTTTGTGGTCTATGGGATGCTGACAGAGCAGTCTATTGGAAAGCTCCTGATCGCTGGCATGCTTCCCGGAATCATTCTGGCGGCAGCCTACATAGCTATCGTAGTGCTCCGGGTGAAAATGAACCCCACATTAGCTCCATCCAGTCCTGAACCTGTTAGCTGGAGAGAGAAGTTAGCCTCGCTTGCAGGTATATGGGAGACACTGGCTGTTTTCTTGCTGGTAATGGGCGGAATATACCTCGGTTTTTTTACCCCCACTGAGGCTGGAGCGATTGGGGCTACCACCCTTTTCGTGACCGCTTTGGTCAAGAGGAAACTAGCCTGGCAGAATCTCTCTGCCTCTCTCAAGGAAGCTGTCCAGATCTCTGTCATGGTTCTGTTCCTTGTCGCTGGGGCTAATGTCTTCAGTTATTTTCTAGCTCTGTCCACAATACCCATAAAAGTGGCGATTTGGGTAACCGGCCTTGAAGTATCCCCCTATGTCATTCTTACCATCATCGTCATCATCTACCTTTTTTTGGGCTGCTTTTTGGATGCAATATCGATGATGGTGTTGACGATGCCGGTAATTTTCCCCGTCATATTGAACCTCGGCTTTGATCCTATCTGGTTTGGCGTCATTGCGGTGCTGATGATGGAGGCAGGATTGATCACCCCGCCCATGGGACTCAATATATTCACCGTTGCTGGAGTGGCCAAAGATACGCCGGTGGAAGAGATCTTCCGTGGTGCTATGCCTTTTCTATTCTCAATATTCCTAATAGTAGTTATCATAACAATTTTCCCGAAGATTGCCCTATTCCTTCCCGGAATGATGCTCCGGTGACGATTGCTTCTGCGTGAGGTGATGATGCCCGTCCAGAAGATACGGGTAAGGTTTAGAATGAACGGCCAAGAACATGAACAAGAGATCCCTTCTAACATCACTCTGCTGGAGCTCATCAGGGATGAGCTGGGCCTTACGGGGACCAAGGAGGGCTGCGAGATAGGGGAGTGTGGGGCGTGCACCGTCTTGCTGGATGGAAAACCGGTATATGCCTGCCTCATCTTGGCTCCCAAGGTTGATGGGAGAGAGGTCATCACCATCGAGGGGATCGGTGAGGAGGGGAAACTGCACCCTCTGCAAGAGGCCTTTCTCACTCACGGGGCTGTCCAGTGCGGCTTCTGCACCCCGGGGATGCTCCTTTCGGCCAAGGCCCTCCTGGACAAAAACTCCCATCCTTCCCGAGAAGAAATCGAGGAGGCCATCTCCGGCAACCTCTGCCGGTGCACTGGTTACCTGCAAATTGTGAATGCCATTGAGGCGATCAGAAGTGGGGAAAAAGAGTGAGATCTGAATTCTCATATATCTGCCCAAAATCTCTGAAGGAGGCCCTGGAGATCCTGACGGATTACGGCAAAAGGGCACGGGTGATCGCCGGGGGGACAGACCTGATGACGGAGATCAGGGAGGGGAAGCTGGAGGCAGAGCTCCTGGTAGATATCACCCGCGTTCCTGAACTGAGGTTCATCAGAGAGGAAGGGAACCAAACGAGCCTGGGCCCCCTCACCACCCATGCTGAGCTTGTCTCATCCATGCCCATTATGCGAGGGGCACCTGTCCTGGGAAGGGCTGCCCACAGCGTGGGCTCTGTCCAGATCAGAAACATAGGAACTATCGGGGGAAACATAGTCAATGCCTCCCCTGCCGCCGATACTACCCCTGCCTTGGTGGTCCTGGGAGCCCAGGTGGTTCTGGAAAGAAGAGGAGGGGAAAGGACCCTTCCCATAACCGATCTCTATCTCGCCCCTTACAGAACGGTCATCAAGCCCCAGGAGCTCGTGACAAAGATTACCTTCGACAAAGTAAGCAATGGATGGAGTTCTTCTTTTATTAAGCTGGCGAGGAGAAAGGCCCTGGCCATCGCCAGGATGAATGTTGCAGTGCTGGCTAAAATGGAAGGGAAAAGGGCGAAGGAGGTGAGGATCTCTGTAGGCTCTTCCACACCAACACCATGCAGGATGGAGAAGGCTGAGGCTTTGCTAAAGGGCACAGTACCATCTGCCGCCATTATCGAAGAAGCATCCCAGGCAGTGGCCCAAGAGATGGTGGAGAGGAGCGGGGTGAGGTCCTCGACCGGATATAAGAGGCCTGCTGTGCAGGGGCTGGTTAAACGGGCATTGCAAGAGGTCTTGGCCATAAATCAATGACCATGGTGGTCAAAGGCAAGGTAGGCGAAAGCATACCCAGGGTCGATGCGCTGGACAAAGTCTTGGGCAAGGCACGCTTCGCAGCCGACCTCAAGATGGAGGGGCTTCTCTATATGAAGGTCCTGCGCAGCGACCGCCCCCACGCCCGCATCAAGGATATTCGTACCGAGAAAGCCGAACAGATGCCTGGGGTCGTACGGATCTTCACCCACAAAGATATTCCAGGGAAAAACCGGACGGGAATTATCAACAAGGACCACCCAGTCCTGGCAGATGAAAAAGTCAGGTTTATAGGCGATGCCATCGCCCTGGCGGTAGCCCACACCGAAAAGCAGGCCGAGCAAGCCATAGGGGAGATTAGGGTGGAATATGAAGATCTGCCCCCCATCTTCGATCCACAAGAAGCCTTGCGATCCGCAACCCTGATCCACGAGAAGGGAAACCTCCTCTATGAGCGCGACATCACAAAGGGCGATGTAGAACAAGGGTTCGCCGAGTCCGATATTGTAATACAGAGGACATATCTCACCTCTATGGTGGAACATACCTATCTAGAACCTGACGCTGGGGTAGCCTGGATAGACGATGAGGGAAGAATTACAGTCTGCGCTTCCACTCAAAACCCGCACTATGACCACCACGAGATCGTCACTTCCTTGGCGCTCGATCCGTCACAGGTCCGGTCAATACAGGCAACCACAGGAGGCGGATTCGGGAGCAAGCTGGATGTCACCGTTCAGTGTTTTCTTGCCTTAGCAGTCTATTATTTGCGGCGTCCAGTCCGGCTGGTCTATACCAGGGAGGAGGCCTACCTGGCCACAGCCAAAAGACACCCCCTGATCATGAAATACAGGACCGGGGTCCATAGGGATGGACGACTTATGGCCATGGATATCGATATCCTGGGTGACACAGGTGCCTACGGTTCCTATGGGATAGCAGTTGCCGGCAGAGCAGCTGTGCACGCTACCGGTCCCTATCGGGTACCTAACGTGCTGGTGCGATCCAGAATGGCCTACACCAATCATCCCTTCTGTGGGGCCATGCGCGGTTTTGGTGTCCCTCAGGTCGCTTTTGCCCATGAATCTCAGATGGATATCCTGGCCGAGGAATTGGGAATGGACCCCTTTGAGATCCGTCTCCTCAACGCCTTCGACCGGGGCTCAGAAACTGCAACAGGCCAGATCCTCAAGGAAAGCGTAGGAATGAGAGAGTGCCTCCGGCGGGTGCGGAAACAGCGCGACGAGATGCAAAAAGTATCGGCAATCCCAGGAAAACTGGTAGGGATGGGGATAGGGGCTATGTGGTACGGTATCGGAAACACCGGGGTAAAGAACCCCTCCTCGGCCTGCGCCGAACTCGACCATGAAGGAAGGTTTACCCTCTATACAGGGGCTGCCGATATTGGACAGGGATCGAGCACGGTGCTCAGCCAGATAGCCGCCTCAGAGATGGGGATAGGGATCGAGGACATCAGACTGATCAGGGGCGATACAGCCCTTACCCCCGACGCCGGGGCCACTTCCGCTAGCCGACAGACCTATATTTCTGGCAACGCCGTACGGGAGGCAACCGGTAATTTAAGAAAGTCAGTCTTAGCGGAGGCTTCCCGTTTTCTGGAGATCCCCCCCCAAGAGTTAACCATGGAAGATGGCCTGGTCAAATCCATGAAGGATGGAGAAATACTGACCACCCTGGAGGAAGTGACAGCCAGATCATACAGCGAGGGGAAGCAACTAAGGGCAGAAGGATTTTTCGATCCCCCTACCACGAACCTCAACCCTGAAACCGGCCAGGGCATCCCCTATGCCACCTATGCCTTCGCCTGTCATGTGGCTGATGTGCAGGTGGACCCCAATACTGGCGAGGTCGATGTCCTGCGAGTGGTAGCAGCCCACGATGTAGGCAAGGCTGTAAACCCCTCCAATGTGGTAGGGCAGATCGCCAGCGGGGTGGCCATGGGCACCGGCTTTGCCCTAATGGAGGAGTTCGTCCCTGGGCAGACCAGGTCCATGCGGCAATATTTGATCCCCACGGTCAAGGACGTACCAGTAGTCATTCCCATCATCGTGGAGGATCCTGAGCCTACTGGCCCCTTTGGGGCCAAAGGAGTGGGGGAGCCGGCCCTCATCCCCACAGCCCCAGCCATCCTGAACGCCCTCGCCCAGGCCCTGGGGGAGAGGATCTATCACCTCCCGGCCAGCCTGGAGAGGGTGCTGAAAGCCTGCAGGAGGGAAGGATCGTCATAAAAAAGTAATTGACAAGGAGGCCATGCAATAGGGATCATATTGGTATTACTTTTTGGGGTAGCGGTCGCCTTCATGGTTGCATCCACGGCATCAGGACAAAAGGCCACCTTTGCCAAAAGGATAGGGGCCATCGTAGTAGACGTCCAGGGTGACTTCACCGAATGGAAAAAGGGCTCCCTTGCCGTCCCGGGCACAGATAGAGCCTTCATCGAGAAGGTCACGGATGCCACCAAGCAGTTAAAGAAGGCCGGCTTTATCCTCTTTGCCACCCAGGACTGGCACCCAGGGGAGCACATCTCCTTTCACACCTCCCACCCTGGAAAGAAACCTTTCGAGGTGATCACAGTCCATAACCGGACCCAGGCCCTCTGGCCCCCGCACGGCGTCCAGGGAACGGAGAATGCGAGGATTTTGGTTGATAACAACCTCTTCCTCGCCATCGTCCAAAAAGGACGGGACAAAAGGTTCGACAGTTACTCCGGATTTCAGGACCATGAGGGACAAGAGACGGAAATGGATTCCATCCTGAAGCACAATGGGATCGAGAAGGTCGTGGTCTATGGAATCGCCACCGACTACTGCGTGCGGGCAACAGCCATTGACGCGGCCCATGCCGGCTATAAAGTGATCGTGATCGAGGAGTTATGTCGCGGGGTAGCCTCGGATACGTCAATGAAGGCCTTGGAGGAGATAAAGAAGGCGGGCGTGATCATCCTCGATAAACTCGATATCGATAAGATTAAAAAGCTTTGATAACTTAGGCAAGGAGGGTTTCGTTCCGCTCAAAACATTGTACAACAAGGAGGAGGGCGATATGGGTAAGGTCTTAATCAGAGGCATAGGCAAATTAGTATCCGGAGACCTCTCTCAACCAGTCCTGGCGGCCGATGCCATCCTGATCGAGGATGGCCTGATCAAAGGGGTTGGGAAGGAGAAGGATTTGGACACCACAGATGTGGACAGGGTCATTAATGTCGGGGGGATGACGGTGGCTCCAGGGCTCATCGACTCACACTGCCATCCTGTCATCGGTGACTTCACCCCCAGGCAGAGACAGCTCGATTTCCTCAATAGCTACCTCCAGGGGGGGGTCACCACGGTCATCTCCGCCGGTGAGGTGCACACCCCGGGAAGACCCAAGGATGCAGCCGGTACCAAGGCCCTCGCCATACTAGCGGCCAAGGCCTTCGCCAACTTCCGACCAGGCGGAGTGAAGGTGCTGGGGGGTGGCCTCATCATAGAGCCGGGCTTGCGGGAGGAGGACTTCGCGGAGATGGCCCGGGAAGGGGTGACCCATGTGGGAGAAATCGGCCTCGGAGCAGTGAAGAGACCGGAAGATGCCGCCCCCATGGTCCGTTGGGCCAACAAGTATGGGATGGTGGTGATGATGCACACGGGAGGAACCTCCATCCCGGGCAGCACCACGGTGACAGCCGATCAGGTGATGGCCACCACTCCAGATGTGGTAGCCCATCTCAACGGAGGCCCCACCGCTGTCCCGCTGGCCGAGGCGGAAAGGATCATCAACGAAACCGATCTTGCCTTTGAGATCGTCGAATGTGGCAACCCCAAGATGGCTCTGGATATTGTCAGGATTGCCCGGGAGAAGGGCGCCTTTGGGAGAATCCTCATCGGAAACGACGCCCCCTCAGGCACAGGGGTAATTCCCTTGGGTATCCTGCGCGTCTTGAACTTGATCGCCTCTGTCGGAGGGGTCAAGGCAGAAGAGGCCATTGCTATGGCCACTGGGAATACCGCCAGGGTCTATAAGCTGAATCGCGGGCTCATCAAGGAGGGATATGAAGCGGACCTGGTAGTGATGGACACACCCATGGGTTCTGTGGGGGCGGATGCCCTAGAGGCCATCGAGGCCGGTGATATTCCCGGGATAGCTGCTGTGCTCGTAGACGGAGAGGTCCAAGCCTGGGTCAGCAGAAATACCCCGCCCCCTGTGCGCCGTTGTAAAGAGGAGCGGAAATGATCATTGATCTTGAAAAGTGCATTGGTTGCGGTAGATGTGAGGAGGACTGCCCCGTGGGTGCCATCATGCTGGCAGAAGAGAAGGCTGTCCTATCGGCCGAGCTTTGCGTGAACTGTCAAACCTGTGCTAAGGTCTGCCCCGAAGAAGCCATCACCAAAGAAGCCGGCCCCTTGCCCGGAAGGGTCCCCTGTGAAGTCTGTCCTGTAGGCTGTGAAATCGCTCTGGGCAAAACCGGGGCTTGTCAGCGGTTTCGCAACCAAGAGGGAATCTTGGTTCGCACAATACCCTTGCACACCTTTGCGGATATACAGGAGATAGTAGGCCCCGACTACGAAGAGGCCATTCGCCGGCCCCTCCTCACCGGGATTGGGGCAGGAACCACCTATCCTGATCCTCGCCCCGCCCCCTACATAGTCCAGGGAAAGTCGCTGGGAATCGATGTGGTAACAGTGGTGACCGAGGCACCGCTGAGCTATAGCGGAGTCAAGGTAAAAATAGACACCGACAAGCCGATTGGCGAGGAGGGGGCCCCCCTCTTAATAAAAGGCAGAAAGGTAGGCCACGTAACTACGGAGGAGTATGGTTCCAAAATCCTCTCCGTCGGGGGGGTCAATCTCCTGACAGGGAAGAACGGTTTCACTGTGGCACGTCTCATTACCCAGATTGCTAATCGGGAGCGGCTGGAGCTGAAGGTTAAGGGGGGAAGTACCCTGGAGATTCAGGTTGGTGAAGCCCCCATTATCGACGGAGAGTTGATGCGCAAGATGAGGGTCGGCTGTGGCAGTGCGTCTATGGGACTCTTTACCACATTCTTTAAGGAGGCTGCTGACGAGGTGATCGTACTTGATGCTCACCTCACCGGACTCTTCACCGAACATCCTGCCGGGAGATTCGTTAATATGCAATATAGTGGCTTAACCTTGCAGGGGAGGAAGAGTACCCCGGGCAGATACTTCGAGGACCACGGTCCTGGGTGGGGCGGAACCTCTATCACCAATCCCCTCGATATTATCGCAGAGGTCGATAACCGGATCGCCCGAGATGGGATGACAGTCCTGATCACAGAGACAACCGGTGAGCGGGCAGCCATGTTCCGGTGGAATGGAAAAGGTTTTGAGGAGATCCCACTCACTCCGGCGGCCCAAAGGGCGGTAGAGGTCATCAACAAGACCTCTCAACCCTCTCGGGTATCCGCCATCTACGTCGCAGGGGCAGGGGGAAGCGCCAGGGCGGGGGTGACAAAGTACCCCATCAAACTCACGCAGGCGATACATGCCCGCAAGGCCTGCCTCACTGTAGGAGGTGCCCCAACGTTCATCTACCCGGGGGGAGGGATCACCTTCGCCGTGGACGTAGAGCAAGTGAAAATGGGAATGTTCGCCTGGGTACCAACACCGGCTACTCTAGCCCCAATTGAGTATACCATGAGGGTTGAGGACTACATCGAGATGGGTGGCCATCACGAAGCCATGGAGCCCTTCGAGGTGGTGGTAGAACACATCAGGAAGGTGCGCGTTTAGATGCCGAGAGGATTGGTCGTCCCCCTCAATGATACCTGGATCTTGGCGGAGTCAGGTCCCATGCGCCTTCAGATAGCCGCTTGGGAAGGATCCAAACCGTCGCTGGAGAACGCCCGAAAGGGTGGCCAGTGGGCCTGTGGTCTCCTTGAAGAGCTGGCCCCCTTTCAGGGGCTCATCAAAAAGAAGGATCCCTGGCCAAGCTCCAACGGCAATATACCCTATGTCGTCAAGGAGATGATCGCCGCCGTGCAACAGGTGGGAGATGTGGACCTCACCCCGTTAGCAGCCGTGGCCGGGACCATTGCCGACCTGGTGGCGGAGCACATCTTCTCCCGACGGGTTAGCAAGGTGATCGTCGACAACGGTGGTGATATCGCCATCAGGATGATCCCTGAAGAGGTGATCAGGGTTGGGCTCAGGTTTAATGTAACCCGCCCGGAGATCTCTCATTATCTGCAGATCACAGGAAGGATGGGAATAAGAGGGGTGACCACCAGTGGCCTGGGGGGGAGGAGCTTCACCAAGGGGGTTGCTCAGGCGGCTGTTGCCCTTGGCCCCACCGCCTCGGTAGCTGACGCTGCATCCACGTCGATGGCCAATGCCACGGCGATAGACTCACCCCGAGTAAAAAAAACCAGAGCAGACAAACTCTATCCCGACACAGACCTCCCTGGGGAGGAGGTGACCCTCGAGGTGACGGAATTAACACCACAAGAGACCCAAGACGCCCTACTCCGAGGTATGGAGAAGGCCCTACATCTGATTCAGAGGGGTGTGATTTCTGGGGCTATCATCTGCGTGCAAAAAAAGGTACTTTCCAGTC
>CP070817.1:974126-980328 GCA_020344255.1 Deltaproteobacteria bacterium
AACACCCTGAGCCTCATAGAGAGAAATATCACCTCTCCAACGGTGAATACCCTCTTCAGCATTAGTAGAGCCTTGGGGGTGAAAATCAACTACTTCTTCGATGAGGAGACGATAGAAGACGCGATCTTCACCAAGAGGGATCAACGCAAACACGTGGCAACCAAGGATAAACGAATAAAGCTGGAATGCCTCGGCTCAGGCCTAATCCAGCAGGGCCTGGAAGCCCATGTGATTACAGCCAGAAAAGGGGCCAAGAGCGGGAGTAAAGGGGTGAGCCATCTTGGCGACGAATTGGCCTTCTGCCTCCAGGGTAAATTCCAGTTTGAAGTGAAGAAGGAAAAATACATCCTTGAAGAAGGGGATAGCCTCCTCTTCAAGGGAAGTCTCCCTCAGCAATGGGAGAATATAGGGGATGGTGATTCCGTCATCCTTCTTGTGAGAGGAATGGAGAAATAAGAGTTTCTATCCCCCCTTAGTACACCCTCAAAGATCATGCCAAAAAAGTTGATTCTGGCCTCTTCTTCGCCACGGAGAAGAGGCCTCCTCTCTTCCTTAGGGTTTGAGTTTGACGTTGTCCCTGCAGAGGTGAACGAAGTCCCTTCTCCCCATGAAAAACCTCAAGATTTTGCCCGACGGGTGGCGGAGAAAAAGGCCCTTGTCGTCGGAGAAAGAAATCCTCAAAACTGGATCATAGGGGCCGACACAGTGGTCGCCGTAGAAGGGGAGATCTTGGGGAAACCCCAAGGAAAGGAGGAGGCAAAACGGATGTTGCAGCGATTGGCTGACAGAGAACACCTGGTGATTACCGGCTATGTCCTCTTAAAATTGGCGGAGGGGAAAAGGAGAGAGGGGATCGAAGAGACACGGGTCAAAATAAAGTACCTGGAGGAGAGGGAGATTGATTGGTACATCAATACAGGGGAACCCTTCGATAAGGCAGGGGGATATGCCATACAGGGGAAGGGGGCCTTTATGGTAGAATGGATCCAAGGCTCATACACCAATGTGGTCGGACTTCCCCTTTGCCAGATCATCCAACATCTCAGAGATCTAGAGATTATCGATATCTTTTAGAAATCTTCGGCAAACCCAAATTGGTGGGTGATATTGAAAGGATTCTTGGATTAACTTTTCTTCTGGGTTCGAGGATCCCAGGTTTCAAAGATTCAAACAACGGTAAAATACGGAAACCCTTAACTCCTCCAATCCTCAAATCTCCCCCTGGTACGAGGGAGGAGATACATTGTCAGAGAAAAAATGGGCAACATCAAGGATAACCTCCGCAAGGTAAGGGAAATGATACAAGAGGCGGCAAGCAAAGTGGGGATGGACCCGCAAGGGATAAAACTGATCGCAGTCACCAAAACAGTAGAGTTAGAAAAGATACGGGAAGCGGTATCAGCAGGTGCAACGATCTTGGGGGAAAATTACGTCCAAGAGGCAAGGAAAAAGATGGAGGAGATAGGCCGCATCGGGCTTCAATGGCACCTCATTGGGCACCTCCAAACCAACAAGGCCAAGTATGCGGTGGAACTCTTCGAGCTGATCCATTCGTTGGATAGCATCAAGTTAGCCAGGGAACTGGACAGAAGGGCTACAGCAGCAGGTAAGATAGTTGATTGCTTGATCGAGGTAAACCTCTCCCAGGAGAGTTCTAAGTTCGGGATACGCAAGGAGGAAGTCTTGGATCTGGTCCATGAGATAAAGGTCATGAAAAACATCTCTTTAAAGGGGCTCATGACCATGCCCCCATATTTTGATGATCCTGAGCTGGCCCGACCCTATTTCATCTCCCTGCGAAAGCTCAAGGAGGAGATAGAGAAGGAGGGCATCCCCTTACCGGAGCTATCCATGGGGATGTCTTCGGATTTTGAAGTGGCCATTGAGGAAGGCGCCACCATGGTCAGGGTGGGCAGGGCCATCTTTGGGGAGAGGAGATAGTCATGGCAGAAAAACCATGGGAAGGGAGGTTTACCCAAGAGACGAATGAGCTCGCTGAGGAGTTTACCTCCTCTATCTCCTTCGACAAGAGGCTCTATCGTTATGATATTAAGGGGAGCATGGCTTACTGCGAGGCGTTGGCAAAGGCAGGGATCGTCTCCCAGGGAGAGAGGGACAAAATCCTGCAAGCACTGAAAGAGATAGAAGGGGAGATAGAACAGGGAGAGTTCCCCCTTTCGGCCCGATGGGAAGATATCCATATGCATATCGAGCAGCGACTGCGGGAGAAGATCGGAGAGGTGGGAGGGAAACTCCACACGGGCAGGAGCAGAAACGATCAGATATCCATGGACATGCGTCTTTACCTCAAGGAGGAGACGATCGGCATCCACGGCCTCTTAAAGGGGCTTCAGGCCAGTTTGGTCGGACAGGCAGCCAAATATATAAACGCCGTCATGCCTGGGTACACGCACCTGCGCAAGGCCCAACCCATCCTCTTCTCCCACTACTTGATGGCCTATTATGAGATGTTCAAGAGGGATAGGGAGAGGGTGACCGAAGCCCTGCGCAGGATAGATGTCCTCCCCTTGGGCAGCGGAGCCATGGCTGGCACCCCCTATGCCATAGACCGCGAATATTTGGGTGAATTGTTGGGTTTTACCACCGTCAGCCAGAACAGCATCGATGCCGTGAGCGACAGGGACTTCGTGGTGGAATTCCTCTCCCAGTGTGCCCTCATGATGATGCACCTGAGCCGCCTTTGTGAAGAGCTCATCCTGTGGTCCGCACCGGAGTTCGGCTTCCTGCGCCTCCCTCAGTCATTCTGCACCGGCAGCAGCATCATGCCCCAAAAGGAGAACCCCGATGTGTTGGAACTGATCAGGGCAAAGACGGGGAGGGTCTACGGTGCCCTTGTCTCGCTGCTCACCATTCTCCGGGGCCTCCCCTTGGCGTATAATCGGGACCTCCAAGAGGATAAGGAACCCCTCTTCGACGCCGTCGATACAGTAAAGGCATCTCTTACCATTATGGCCAAACTCCTCGAAGGCATAGAGGTGAATCAAGACAGAATGAGGGAGGCCGCCGCCGAGGGTTTCACCAACGCCACCGATCTTGCCGATTACCTGGTCAAGAGGGGGATCCCCTTTAGGAAGGCCCACCAGATCGCTGGCAAGGTGGTGAAGTACGCCGAAGAAAAGGGCAAAAAGCTGGAAGACCTCTCCCTGGGCGAACTCCGATCGTTCTCCTCTGCCATCGGAGAGGACATCTTCGACTATATCCGCATAGAGGGCTCGGTGGATCATCGCCAGAGTATAGGAGGAACAGCCCGCCAAAGGGTGGCCGAGCAGATAAAGAGGGCTCAAGAGGAGCTGGCTTGTTGACGAAGAGTAGCCTCCCTTTCTTGATCGCCCTTGTCATTGTGCTGGGAGCATGTGGCGTCAAGGCCCCTCCCATTCCCCCTGATGTATTAGTACCGAAAGCCATTACTGATCTGCAAGGCAGGGTGAGAGAAGGCGAACTGTACCTGAACTGGAGCATGCCACGGGAAAATACCGATGGCTCCAAACCAGTCGATCTGGTGGGCTTCAGGGTACTTCGGAGAGAAGAGAAGAGAGGGTGTGTGGAGTGTCCCGGGGAGTTCTTGGTAAGGGCTCATCTCGACCTTCGCGCACCAGGGGATTACCGCCTGGAGAGGGGTACTTTGACCTGGAGGGACCAAGACCTCAAAGAAGGTATCATCTATATCTATAAGATACTTGGCATCAACCATTGGGGTTATCCTAGCCCCGCCTCCAATGAGGTGATAATCCAATGGGGCACTCCCCCGGCATCCCCTTCGTCCCTCAAGGGACAGGGGCAAGATGCATCAGTCCTGTTACGTTGGGAGCCAGTGGAAGGAGTGGATGCTTACAATATCTATCGTCGGCTGGAAGGAACTCCATTCCCTGCTAACCCCATTAACAAGACTGCCATAAAGATGGGGGATTACCTTGATAAAGGACTGCGGAATGAAACGAAATATTACTATGTTGTGCGCGGGGTGAAGTTTTACGGTGAAACCCCTGTAGAGGGGAAGAGCTCCGAGGAGATCGTTACCATACCCGTCGATACAACCCCCCCGCCTCCTCCTATCGGCCTCATAGCCGTACCCCAAGAGCAGGGTATAGAACTCGACTGGTTCCCCAATGAAGAGGCCGACCTCTTGGGCTACAATGTCTATCGGCAAGATGAACCGGGAGGGGAGTTTCGTAGGATCAATGAAAAGGTCATCAAAAAAACCCATTTCCTCGACCTCAGCGCAGAAAAGGGCAGAGCCTACTATTATGCCGTTACTGCTGTAGATAACTCTCCCCATCGAAATGAAAGTCCCGTCTCCAGTGCGGTCAAGGCCGAGTACTGAGGAGGCAGAAAATGTCTGAGATCAAGAGCACCATGGACCTAGTGATGGAAAAGGCAGGCAAACTGGAGATAACGCCGGAGGAGCGTGAGAAATTCAAAAAAGATGAAGTTAAACGCTTGGCCCAACATCTTTTTAACCGCTACTTCCTCGAAGAGGAGCGAAAGGACCTCAATGCCCTGAAAAAAGAGTTGGATGGGCAAAGAGAGGGAGTCAAGGAGGCACTTACTGAGCTCGTCATCTCCGCTTACTCCGTGGAGGAATCCGCTGTCACGTTGCTGAACGGATTGGAGATCTTGCTGGGGAGAAGGGGAAAAGAAACCGTCGAGGCCCTGCGTGAGCTGACCACGCGTTACCAGAAGGAGAGAGAACAGGGATACCAGGAATTGGAGAAGGAGCTCCGAGAGGAACTAGCCCGCAAAGGGATCTCTGGACCGGCCGTAGAGCCGAACCTCGATGCCAACCCCCGCTGGACCGATTTTATCGACAAGTTAAAGGGGAAATATAAAGGGCACCTACAAGGTATCTTTGTTGACCTGTAATCCTACATGAGGGGGAAGATCTTCTCTTGTATCCAGCGGAAATTCTCCTGTACAGCCTCCCTCCCCTTGATGATCCCTCCATGTCCAGGCAGGAGATATTCTACATCAAGCCGGAAGAGCTTTCCGATGCTCTCCTTGAGGAGGGTGCTATCTCCCTCATAGAAATCTGTCCTCCCCACCCCTTCCTTGAAGAGGACATCTCCGGTCAGGAGAGTTTTTCTCTCCTTCCAGTAGAGGGAGATGGAGCCCGGGGAGTGGCCAGGGGTATGGTAGACCTCCAACCCTCGTCCACCTAATCGGAGGATCCCCTCTCTGAGGTAAAAATGGGGTTTTATGGTGGGGATGGCGAGTCCCATGCCCTGGTAGAGTTGATGACCAAAGGCCTTGAGGTGTCTCTCTTCCTCCCGATGAAAGGCTACCAAGACCTCTCCCCCAGAGAAAGCCGCCACCCCCTCGTGGTGGTCGGGATGGAGGTGAGTGGAGATGATTAGGGCGATCTTGCGAGGGGATATCCCATCCTTCTCCATGGACTGCAAGAGCGCGTTGACAGGCTTCAGGTGTCCCACATCGATGACGGTGGGCATATCGCCATCGATCACATAGGTATTACAATTGTTTTCCATGGGGCTCGTCCACGGATAAAAAAAAAGACCATCGAGCAGTCTCATCTATTTACTCTCCGATACAATATTGTGATTTCTCCAAACAAAGTAGCCGAGAAGGGTTCCAGGATTCGCGGTTCAACTGGATGACCTTTACTCGATTTTTTCTAGAATCCTGGATCCCTGGAACCCTTGAATCCTTTCAAGTCCACCAAATTAAATTGGAGAAGGCCTATTTTGTTATCAGAGAAATGTACTCAAAAAGGCATCTTTTACTTAGAGCCAGCGCTTTCGCCGTTTATAGGCCTTAACGTCCTTATACGTCTTCAACGCGCCGGAGGCTGCAACCCCCAGATAGAATTCCTTGACGTCCGGGTTCTCCTGCAGGTCCCCTGCGTCACCCTCCATGACGATCTTGCCATTTTCCATGACATAGCCATAGTGAGCCAGTTGCAGGGCCATATTCGCATTCTGCTCCACCAGAATGAGAGTGGTTCCCTGCTCCTCATTGATTCGTCTCACGATCTCAAAGATCTCTTTTACCAGCAACGGTGCCAGTCCTAAGGAGGGTTCATCCAAGAGCAAAAGCCTGGGATTCGCCATCAAGGCCCTCCCGATAGCGAGCATCTGCAATTCACCACCGCTACAGTATCCGGCCAAAGACTTTCTTCGGGCCAGCAGAGGGGGGAAGTAATGGTAAACCAAGTCCAGATCTTTCC
>CP070817.1:980428-986603 GCA_020344255.1 Deltaproteobacteria bacterium
ATTGGAACTATCCCTATAGATGCCATTTTCACCCCTGTAAAAAAGGTGAACTATACCGTGACCAATGCACGAGTAGGGCAGATCACCGATTATGACAAACTCACTCTCGAGGTTTGGACCAACGGTAGCGCGAAGCCCGACGACGCCGTGGCCCTGGCAGCCAAGATCCTCAAAGACCAATTAAACATATTCATCAACTTCGAGGAACCGCCTGAAGAACACTATAGTGAGGATGATGAAGAAAAAAGAAAAAGGGATCAGGAGGAACTGCGCGAAAAACTGGCCAAGAGCGTGGATGAACTTGAGTTGTCAGTTAGATCGGGAAATTGCCTTAAGAATGCCAGCATCGAGTATATAGGAGAATTAGTCCAGAAGACCGAACAGGAGATCCTTCAGACCAAGAACTTTGGGAGGAAATCCCTCAATGAGATAAAAGACGTTTTAACAAATATGGGCCTTCACCTGGGGATGAAGATAGAGGAATTCACACCCCCTGAAGAGAAAGAATGGGAAGAGGACTAAAGGGGAACAGATGCGACACCGAAGGGCGGGGAGGAAACTCAACCGCACCACAAGCCATCGCCTCATGATGCTGCGAAATATGGTCACCTCCCTCTTTGAACATGAAAGGCTTGAGACCACCGAAGCCAAGGCAAAGGAGTTACGAAGGTTGGCCGAGCGACTCATCACCTTGGGGAAAAGGGGAGATTTGCACGCCCGTCGTCAAGCCTCGAGGATAATCAACAGCAGAAAGGTGGTCCAAAAACTCTTCAACGAGTTCGCCCCTCGCTTCGCAGAGAGAAACGGGGGGTATACCCATATCTACAAAACCAGAAATCGCCCCGGTGATGGAGCAGCCCTCGCCATCATCGAGCTAATCCCCACAGCGGGGAAAGAAGAAAAGGCAAGCAGAAAGCCCTCCAAGAAAAAGGCTCCCCGAGAGGAATCATAGTTTATAGCCGAAATCGCGCAGTAGTTTTTTCCTCCCTTTCACACCTTCTTCATCTTCAATACCTGTGGGAGGCACGCCATCAATAACACCCAAAATTCCCCTTCCCTGATCTGTCTGGCCGATAATCACCTCCACAGGGTTGGCGGTGGCACAATAGATGGTACACACTTCCTGACACATCTTGATGGCATTTAAGACGTTTATGGGGAAACCATCTTTCATCACAACAATGAACGTGTGACCGGCAGCCACCTCAGCAGCATTGTTCTGGGCAACTTCCACCAAATCTGGGTCATTACCCTCTGACCTAATAAGGCAATGACCTGACGCCTCACAAAAGGCCAGACCGAATTTTGACCCCGGCACGCCGGTAACCATCACTTCGTAGAGATCCTCCACTGTCTTGATAAAATGGCTCTGTCCTAAGATGATATTCGCCCCCTCGGGGATCTCTAGCTTCACCGTCTTGATCTCCATAGAGTCCTCCCATCTGTCACTATGGTTTAAATAAAGGGTACTTCTTTAGCCGCGTTGCATCCAAGTACGTTGGTAAACCGATCTCTCAGCTTCTCCCTCAATTCGTCCATCTCCTGCAAGGAAAGCAACCCTATCCTTCCCCCGGCGGTGGTATCATGCCCCCCTGCGCTCCCCCCTTCTATCCCCTTGATCAAGGCACGGGCCAGTCTATCTGCGCTTCGCTTGGGGTAGTCTGTTGTCCGCAGGGAAAAAAAGATCTCATGATCCCTCTGGGCAAGGGCGAGGACCCACTTTATTCCTTCCACGCGGATCAAAAAATCGGCTACAACAGCCACCATGTCTGGATCCCCAATAACCCCCAGTTCACTTATCAAAACCCCTCTCGTGGGATACCATGTAGTCCTCGAAAGGGCTTTCTGAAGGATGCGAAAATACTCCCTCGGAAGACGAGGGTATTCAATCTGCGAGAGGGTCTTTACCAAGACCTTGGGGTAAAGCTCAGCGGAAATCTTTATATCCACCTCATTGGCACTTCTGCCCAAATCCCTGGTATCCGACTTGATCCCATAGTAGAGGGCAGTGGCCAACCTCCTATTGATGTCTACATCACTCTCCATTAGATATTCGGCCATAATGCTGGAGGTACTGCCATACCCGGGTCTGATGTCCACAAAAGGGACCTTCTTCAAAAGGGAAGTTTTTCTCGCCGGATGATGATCGACGACAATACTGGGCACGAGAGAGGGAGGAAGAGGGTTGTTCCCCGAGGATGGCTGGGCGTCCACTAAGGATATGATCTTAAAATTGAACGGGTTGACCGTTTGGATGGATCTTAAGGGTATCCTCAACCTGTTGATCATAACCTTGTTCTCCGCGCGACCGATGATCCCGCCATAGACGAGTACGGAGTTTATTCCCCAAGAGGCAAAGAGATGACGCATGGCATAGGCACTGGCGATAGAGTCGGGATCAGGGTTGGTGTGTGTAACAATCAGTACCTTGCGTTTGTTCATAAGTAAGTGACTCAACGCTTCAAGTCTTTCTCTCATTACCCTAATCCTTCATACTACCCCTTGTCACCATTTCCAAAGCATAGCCGTGGGCGTTCACGCCGGAGGGTCCTTAACCGCGAGATATCCAGAGCTCGTAGATCTTTTGCAACACCTCTCCCTTCCTCTTCAGCATCTGGGCTTTGGAATTGGTGTAAACGGTTCCTGCAGCGGCACCCTTATGGCCATCCCCAATATTCAGCTCCCTCATGATCTCTCCGAGGTCTTTTTTATGCTCCTGATTTTTCAAGTTGAGGCTGAGGGCCATGGTGAACCCCAGATTGGTGGTTTTGAGCCCTCTGTCATAGAGGCTGTGGATTTCCAAGACAGCCAAGGCCTGCGGGTAGAGGAGATAGGCGAGATTTTTGACCACCTTAGGGCGGCGGTTGTGCCGTGTCAGGTCGATGACGATTATCTCCCTTTGCCGATCATAGGGGAGAAAGGAAGAATCCTCCTGAATGCGTTTGAGCATCTTCTCCTCTTCTCCTCTGTAACGCTCAATCATCTCTCGTACTCTGGGAAGGACCATCACGTGTTCGAGGGAAAGATCTCGCACCCATCTGACTAATTCCCTCATGTACTGATGTTTTTCCCGTGGGGTAGGGCTGCTCGCCTTAAGGGAGTAATCCACTAGTTTCCCCGGGGTCTCTTTGCGCCACTCCTCTATACTCCGATAGTTAAAACTGTCGATGATGTCTGCCTCCATCACAGTCTGCTCAAAATAGGATGGCAGTGAAACCCCCTTCTCGGAGAAGTACTCATACACCACCCTGCTACAGCTATCTTTGAAGTCGAACCTTCCCGCAATCTCTTCCACGGGGATATTTCTATATGCCAAGTCGTGCAGATTCCCCTCATGGTGATCGAACCAAAGGCCACAGAGCAGAGGATATGGAAGGTCGCACACTATGTCCTGTTCTGAAATGGGGATCGCTCCTTTGATGATAGTATTGGGCCCAAAGAACTGGAATTCCTTGATCCGAAAAACATAGGAACAGATGGCGGCGCTTACCACCCCATCCATGTCGTTATGGGTGATGATCCTCTCGTACATCTTCCTCCTGTAGAGACCTCTTCTTGGCCGGAATCCTATAAATCCTCTCCACGTTGTGATGTCGGCGAAACCCTATGGCTTCCCGGTGAATGATGAGGTGATGGAGGTGTTTCTCGGCCTTCTCCCGCATCTGGTTAAACTCGTATATGAGCTCATTTACCTCCTTTGCCTCCTTCCCCTCAATTTCCAAACCCTTTATCTTCTCCTCCAAGACCTTGAGCCTCCGAAGGCATCTACCCAACCTCTCCCCTGTACGACCCAAGGCCTCTGCCTTCTCCCTCATTATATCCAGCTCGGCCTGGGTGGGAACTGCAGGGTCGAGATGCCCCCCCTTGCTCCCCTTCGGCCTGGAGATCGTTTCTTTCATCACGGTTACCCTATACAAGTCTTCCCCGGTCGGCAAAACTAAAATAGCTCCCCTGCCCGATAATTATGTGATCCACTATGCCGACTCCCAGCAATTTACCCCCCTCCACCAACCGATGGGTGATTTCCTCATCCTCCCGACTAGGAGTAGGATCACCACTCGGATGATTATGCACCAAGATCAGCGAAGCAGTGGACTCCCTAATAGCAGGGGTGAAGACCTCTCTGGGGTGGACCAAGGAACTGGTCAGGGTCCCCTCTGAGATCCTCACCTCCTTGATGGCCCTGTTTTTGCTGTCTAACAAAAGGGTGAAGAAACATTCCTTTTTCTTATCCTTCAAGCGCTGGTGAAAATGGGCGAAGACATCTTCGCTGCAACAAAAGGGCTTCCGGTGGGTAACCCTCTCTGTGGCATACCTTCGGGAGATTTCCATCACTGCCCTGACGGCTGCCGCCTTGGCCGGTCCGATCCCCTTGAGCGCACAGAGTTCAGTGATTTCCGCTGAAGCGAGATTGCGAAAATTTTTGAATTTTTTGACGAGATAGCGGGCATGGTCGAGGGCGGTTCTCCCCCTACTGCCATCACCTGTCCTGAGGATTATAGCTAGTAGCTCCGCGTCAGAAAGAGACTCTGGACCCTGCTCCAACAGCTTCTCCCTCGGTCGATCACCCTCCGGCCACTCCTTAATTGGATAAGAATCCTTTTCCCTCGTCATACCCAAAGATATTATTCCATTCCAGAGGACTCCTGGGGGCTAGAGGCCCAGAAGCCTAGAGCAAGACAGATACCTTTAACCTTGTAAGAAGGTTAATCCCCTGTTTCCTTTCAATTTTGTCAACTAAATTGGATGCGATAGAAAATATTATATTCTGCGACATTTTTCACTGTCAATGATCAAAACATGAATCGGTATATAGCCTCGCGCAGATCTGCTCCCTGATAAAGGACTCGGTAAACTTGCTCTACAATGGGGAGCTCCAATTGGAACTTCTTGCCTACTCTATAGGCGACCTCGCTGGCCCTAATCCCCTCTATTACCTGCCCTATCTCCCTTTTGGCCTCCTCTATGGACATTCCACCACCTATCTTCTCCCCGAATCTCCTGTTGCGGCTATGCTCACTGGTACAAGTGACTATGAGGTCTCCCAACCCTGAAAGCCCCATAAAGGTGAGGGGGTGGGCCCCGAGGGCACTTCCCAGAGTTGAGAGCTCCTCTAGACTCTTGGTGATGAGTGAGGCCTTTGTATTCACTCCCAGCTTCAGTCCATCGCAGATGCCGGCGCCGATGGCGAAGACATTCTTGAACACCCCTCCCAACTCCACGCCCGCCAAGTCCTCATTGACATAAAACTTGAAAAACGGGGTTTCCAAGACCTCCTTGGCCCTCTGGGCACAGAAGGGCTCCTGTGAAGAAATTTCCACCGCCGTCGGAAGCTTACGCACCAGCTCTGAAGCAATAGAGGGCCATGAAACGGCCACGATTCCATTTCGCACGCCTGGAGCAAGCTCACTCTCGATAACTTGGGACATCCGCAGCTCCGTTTCCACCTCCATACCTTTGGCAAAGTCCACGATAATCGCTTCTTGGGAGAGATGGGGGGCCATACGTCTGGTTACCTCTCTCACGGCATGGGAGGGAACTGCGAGGATAACGATCTCTGCCCCTGTTAAGGCCTCGGCTATCTCTAACGTAATGTCAATTTCGAGCGGGATGTAGTGACCGGGCAGGTATCTGGGGTTTTCCCTCCCCTCCATGATGGCCTCTGCCACATCCTCCTCCACCGTCCAAAGCGTAATCGGGTGTCCTTTCTCCCGCATCATCAAGGCCAGGGTAGTTCCCAAATTGCCCGTCCCCAGGATGGCTATCTTACATTTTCCCATCCACTTCCTCCCCGATGGCCTCTTAGCTTATCAAAATTAGGGGTGCAAATCAAACAACGGAATTGCGGATGCCATGGAACAATCAACTGACCTTTCCCTCGAGGAAGAAGCTGATGACGTTTGGACAACCGTGTTTCTGTCCCGAGCGAAAGATCTCCTCAGGGGGCAGCCCGAGGGCACGTTCTCGTCTGATCCATGGTCCCCTCGTGTCTGATCAAATATGGCCTCATATGCCTCAGAGCAGAGCCACCAAGGCAGCTAAAGAAAGAATCTCGGCTAGCTCTCCGGTAGCTCCCATGACAGCGCCAGTTATACTCCCTCTCGTCCTGACAAAGTAGTTGCCAAGGCCGTAGGTAAAAACCCACACGAGCGCCATTGTCCCCAGCCCTGCTAAC
>CP070817.1:986703-995216 GCA_020344255.1 Deltaproteobacteria bacterium
GACCCTGCCTGTTTTGTTGAAGATCATACCATTTATCGTCTGGAAGCTCAATTATTTTTCATGATTTATAATAACAAATTAGTATTATTATAACCACACATTTCTGCCCCAGATACATCCATCCAGGGCCGCCCTAAGGGGCCTTTTGGGCAATACATAGATCGGTGATGCCCAAGGTCATTTCTCGGCCGCGGATCTGGGAAAAGCCCGCTATCTTCATCATGACCACTACTTCCTCCCGTTCAGGGAAGGCCATGACAGAGTGGTAAAAGTAGCGATACGTCTCCTTCTGATGGGAGATGATCCCTCCGAGTCGATCGACGACCAGCGAGAGATACCATCGGTAAAGATCCTTGAAGACGGGTAGGCTAGGTCTGCCAAACTCTAAGATCACCACTCTCCCTCCCCTCTTGAGGACCCGGAAAAGCTCCTCAATCCCCCTCTGCGGGTCTGCCAGGTTCCTGATTCCGAAGCCTACGATAACCTTATCGAATGTCTCATCCCGAAAGGGCATTCTCTCAGCATCACCGCACACTGGGATGACGGAGGAATTTTTCGCCTTCTCCATCCCTTTCTCCAGCATCTCCAGAGAGAAGTCGAGAGCCACTGCCTTCGCGTCAGCCCACCTCCGCACAAAGCCCTTCCCCAGCAGCATGGTACCGGCGCAGGCGTCAAGCAGAAGCTCTTTGTCCGAAGGACCCAAGGCCTGGATGGCCTCTCTCCTCCACCACTTATCAGCGCAGAAGCTGAGCAGGGTATTCAACACGTCGTAGCTCCCCGCAATGGAGGCGAAGCTCCGGCGCACAATCTCCTTTTTCCCCATCAGACTGGCTTTGATTCTTCGGCGATCCGTCTCCTCAGCTCCAGGCACATCTGAGGAGAATCAATCTTCATGGGGCAACGCTCCTTGCACCGCCCACAGGTGAGACAGGAATACGCCAGGGGGGCGGCCTTGATCAGATCTCCGCTGACAAAGGCAGTCCAGATGGCACCGATGCCGCCAAAATATTTGTCACCGAAGTGGCCGGCGGTAACGGCAAAGACGGGGCATTCATAGAGACAAGCGCCACACCGTAGGCAATAGAGAGCCTCCCTGAGATCGGGGTCCTTGGCGAGTTGACTGCGGCCAGCGTCCAAGAAGATCACGTACATCTCTTTGGGGCCATGGGCACCATAGGTGGTGGTCTTCTCGATATCTCCTGTCTTGCTGGGGCCAGAGACGAGGTTCACATAGGCGGGAACGGCGTAGCCGGCGAACCTCCAGGTAACCTCAGCTACCTTAAAGGCCTCTTCTATGGTCGCTACCACCTTTTCCATCCCCACCAGCGCGATGTAGACCGGCGGTGCGGAGCTGCTCAGCCGGACGTTCCCCTCATTCTCTATCTGAAAGAGGGCGCCGGTGTCTGCCGCTACCACGTTAGCCCCGCTCATTCCCACCTCAGCGCGGAAAAACTTATCACGCAATATCTCCCTCACGGTTGCCACCTCAGTCTTAATATCAGGAGGGACCTCCTGTCCGCTGACCTGACTGAGGAGTCTCGCCACCTCCTCTTTGGGGACGTGAATTGCCGGGGCAAGGAGGTGCATCGGCTTAGACCCCAAGAGCTGGATGATGTATTCCCCCAGGTCTGTTTCGTAGACCTCGTTTCCGCGCTCCTGAAGGTGTTCGCGGAGCTCTATCTCCTCGCCCGTTAAGCTCTTTCCCTTGACGATGAGCTTGCCAGAACCGACAATATTATCAATGATCCCCAGGGCCTCCTGAGGGGTACGGGCCACAAAGGCCTCGCCCTTATTTTCACGGATGGTCTGGCATGTCTGCTGTACCAGCTCTTCCATCCGAGAGATGGACTCCTCCTTAATCCGCCGTACCACTTCGGCCAACTCCAGGGTGTGAGGGAACTTTCTCAGCGCTTCATCAATGTTTTTGCGAAAACTCCTGATGGCCCGCTCCAAAGCCAAACTGATCTTTGGATCACGGGCCGCCTCTCTCAACCTCTTTTTGTAGCTCTTAAATGTCGACATCTCACCCCTCCGGTAGGGCCCGCTTGAGTAATTGGGCCATATCCATGACCTCAACCCCCTGCGCCTTCAGTTCCTCGACCCCCTCCTCAAGCTGGATGAGACAGCCGGGACAGGAAGTGACAATGATCGAGGCTCCAGTCGCCAGGAGCTCTTTCACTCTGTTGACAGCCAGAATGTGGCTCACCTCGGGAAAGATCACCTCAAAACCCCCACCACCCCCGCAACAGGTGGACCACTCCCCCTTGGCGTGCTCCACCTCCACCAGCTCCACTCCCTCGATGTGGCGAAGGATCTCCAACGGTTCGTCGATCAAGCCCATATATCTGGAAAGGACGCAGGGATCATGATAGGTAACCGTGACCCCGTGGGGAATGCGAAATCTCATCCCCCTTTGCATCTCCTCCCAGACCACTTCAGTGAAATGGCGCACTTCCACTTTCCATCTTTTCAAGAAACGGGGGAATAGTTCCCGGAGGGTGTAGGTGCAGGAAGGGACTATGCCAATAACCCTTCTGATCCCCTTCCCCCTGAAGGTTTGATAGGTGTGGGCGGCTTGGGCGGCGAACTCCTCCTGGAAGCCTGCATAGTACAACGGGGCAGCGCAGCATGGTTCATCTTCTGAGAGATAGCCGAACTGCATCCCCATCCCCCGAAGCACTTCGACAGCACTGCGAAGGGGTTCACCGAAACGGCCGGATTGGAGGCTCAGTTTGCCGTATAGCTCTCCCAGGTTTATTCCCAGCCTATTGAGGAACTTGGTTACTCCCAGGGTCTTCTCCCAGGCCACCCCCTTCCTATCCAGGGCCCTAACCGTTGATAAGGTGGCTTTGGCCCCTCCTAAGAACTGATACCCGCATCCGGCAAAAAATATCGTCTCCCCCTGAGAGGCAAGTCCCAGGCCGAAGGCCCACTTTGCCTTGGAGGAGGTACCGAAGATATTCCCTTTGGTGAGGATATTGTTCCTCAGCAGGAGCAACCCTTCTGGGACAAGCCTTTCCCCTCTTTGTGACATAGAACCTTTTCCCCCCTACAGGTCTGAAGGAATTAGGTTTATATAACTTTCAGGGAGTGTGAAGTCAAGCCCTTTTACCCCCCTGACCCAGATAGAGGGACTTCACCTCCTGGCTCTCTCTCAGCTCCGCTGCAGGTCCTTCTTTGATCAACCAGCCACTGCGCAGGAGGTAACCGCGGTGGGAAATAGCCAGAGAGAAACGGGCCTCTTGTTCCACGATGAGGATAGTTAATCCCCTCTTGTTCATCTCCTCAAAGGCGGAGAAGATGTCCTCTGTAACCCCGGGGGCCAGCCCCAACGACGGTTCATCTAGCAGGAGCAGCGTGGGTCTGGTCATCAAGGCCCTCCCTATGGCCAGCATCTGTTGTTCTCCCCCGCTCAAGGTCCCGGCCCGCTGGTGCCCCCTATCATCTAATATCGGAAACAGGTGATATACCCACTCCAGGTCATCAGTGATATCCCCCCTCCTTTTCCTATAGCCACCCAGTAGGAGGTTATCCAGAACGGAGAGGGTAGGGAAGATATGGCGTCCTTGGGGGACATGCCCAATCCCCTTGGTGACGATCTGGTGAGGGTTCAAATCGGTGATATCCTCTCCTCGAAAGGAGATCCTCCCTTCGGTCCTCTCCAGGATTCCTGAGATGGTGAGTAGCAAGGTGGTCTTACCCGCACCATTAGGGCCGATAAGGGAGACGACCTCTCCTTCCTGAACCTCTAAGGATACCTCCTTGAGGGCGGGGAGGCGGCCGTAGCATACGGTGAGTTCTTTCACCTTAAGCATAGACCGTTCCCTTCAGATAGGCCCTGATAACCCGAGGATCATCTCTAATGGCCTCTGGTCTCCCCTCAGCGATGAGTTCTCCATGGTTGAGCACGGCTATCTCGTCCGCTATCTCCATAACCATCCCCATGTGATGCTCCACCACAAAGATGGTGGTTCCCCTCTCCCTTATCTGCTGGATCTTTTCCGCCAGTGCTTGAACTTCTTGAGGAGTTAGACCCGCGGCTGGTTCGTCCAAGAGGATGAGCTCTGGCCCCGTAGCCAGGGCGCGGCCGATCTCCAGGATTTTTTGTTCGCCATAGGAGAGCTGAAAGGCGGGCCATTTCCACTTGGCCGAGAGGCCTAAGAACTCCAGCATTCCAAAGGCCTCTCTCAAGACCTCTTTTTCCTCCCTCTTGATCCACGGGAGCCAGAGACCACAGGAGAGAATCCCCCCTATTAGTTTACGATGCATCCCCACCATGACGTTCTCCACCGCGGTCATGTTTCCCCAAGTCTGCACCGTCTGGAAGGTCCTCCCCATCCCAAGGCCGGAGATCTCATGGGGTTCTTTCCCGGCTATGTCCACACCCCGGAAAGCGATGTTCCCCGAGGTAGGCTTTTCCATCCCACTTATGAGGTGGAACATGGTGCTCTTACCCGCCCCATTGGGACCGATGAGCCCCTTGATGACCCCCTTTTCCACCTGCAAGGAGACACCGTTCAGGGCGCGGACCCCCTCATAATCCTTGACCACCTTCTTTACGGCCAGCAGCGGCATTAGAGCTGCACCTCTTCTCTCTTCTTCTTTCTCCCCCGATAGCTGATCAGGTACATCAACCTAATCCCGAGGCGGGTCCCGATTCCTTCGGGGAAGAAGATGAGCAGCAGGATCAGGATGACCCCATAGATGGGGAGACTATATTCCTGATACCCTCCCAGGATGTCCAAGAGCCAAGTGAGGAAGATGGCCGCAACAATGGGGCCATAAAGGTTGCCCATTCCTCCCACGATGACCATCATGACGATGAGGATCGACAGGCTTAAGCCGAAGGCCTCGGGGCTGGCTGTGGACATGACGCAGGCGAACAGGCTCCCTGCAAACCCAGCGAAGGCCGCACTGACCACAAAGACCCCCACCTTAACCTGAGCCACTTTGATCCCTACCGTGGAGGCGGCATCTTCACTGGTGGCCACCGCCAAAGAGGCCCTCCCTACTTTGGACCTCACCAAGTTCTTCGCAAACAAGAGCAACCCCAACAGAACGCCCCAGATCAGGTAGTACTGCTTGAGATAGGTATCGAAGGAAAATCCTGCTAGCGAGAACCAGGGGATGCCGAAGATTCCGCTGACTCCGCCGGTGAGGCTGCGTGATTCCCTGACCATGACCAGAAAGATCTCCCCGAATCCCAGCGTGGCCAAGGCCAGGAAGTATCCCTTCAGCTTGAGGATGGGTCTGCCGATGAGGTACGCGATGACAGCTGCCGTCGCTGCCGATGCCCAGAAGGCCACAAAGGTGGGAACAGAGTATCGAGTGGTGAGGATGGCGGTAGTGTAGGCCCCGATCCCGAAAAAGGCGGCATGCCCGAGAGAGATCTGACCGGCATACCCCAGAAAGAGGCTCAGCCCTAGGGCCAGGATGGCGTAGATCCCCGCCAGGACCAGCAGGTGATGGAGGTGCGGGTCAGGCCAGATCAGGGGCAGCAGCAGTAGGGCCCCTAGATAACAGAGATCTCTCTTTCTGAACTCTCTCCTGATTCTCTCTACCATCGGCGACTGTCTATAAAGGGAGATCCCAAGATCCCCTTTGGTCTGATGTAAAGAATGAGGAGCAATATCACAAAGGCCACCGCATCCTTATAGCCTGAGGGGATGAAGGCCACACTCATAGATTCAACGATCCCCAGGGTGAACCCCCCCAGAACCGCCCCGCCGTTCTTTCCCCACCCTCCCAGTACCGCAGCGACAAATCCCTTGAGTCCCAGCAGTGTCCCCGAGTTATAGCTGGTATAGAATATGGGGGTGATGAATATCCCGGCCAAGGCCCCTACCCCGGCACTCACCCCGAAGGCCACGAGCACCATGAGGTTTCTGGATATCCCCACGAGCTCAGCCCCCAAAGGATCGGTTGAGCTTGCCTCCATGGCCTTACCCAACAGCATTCGGTGAGAGAGGATGTAGAGGGTGATGAGGAGGAGAAAGGTGGCACCGAGGACCCAGAGACTCTGGGGGGCGATTGGGATCCCTCCTATCTCCAGGGGGCGCTCGCCTGAGAAGGGGGGGAGGACCTTGGGCAATGTCCCGAAGATCAAGCCGCTGGTGTTGCTGAGGAAGATGGAGGCCCCCAACGTGGCCATGAGGGGTATGAGTACCGAGGCCTTCCGCAGGGGATAGACGACCAGTACCTGCAGGAGGAGGCCGATGATGATGACCAGGATGACGGCCAGCAGGGCTGCGAGGGGGTAGGGGATACCGCCACCTCTGAGGAAAAAAAAGGTAATTATCCCCCCCAACATAACGAACTCACCTTGGGCGAAGTTGATGATCTGGGAGGCCCGGTAGATGGTGACAAATCCCAGGGCTACTAGGGCATATATGGCCCCAATAGTGATGCCGGAGGTGAGGAGATGGGGAATAAGGCTCCAGGGGGTCATGAATCTTCCTCGAGTAAAAAGGGGTGGTGCCGAGGAATGGTGGCCCACCCCTATAGATCTTACAGGATATCCTATTGTGTCTTCAACCCCTATTCAAATTTGGGGAATTTAACCCGCACGAACCGTTGCCCCTGGATCCTGATGAAGACCAGATCCTTCTTACTCAGGCCATCGTGGTCGGTAGAGCTGTAGTTATAGACCCCCGTACAACCCTTAAACTCCTTGGTGTTCTCCAGGGCGTCCCTCAGTTTTGCCCTGGTGACCTTCCCCTTGCACCTCTCAAGCGCGTTGTGAAGGAGCCATATGACGTCATAGGAGTGGCCGGATAACTGATCAGCACCCACCTTGTAGCGGGCCTTCATCCGTTGGTCAAAAGCGATGATCATGGGGCGCACCGTATCATCTTTGTCCAGTTGATAAGGGACCACGGGCTTCCCGGCGGGGAACTCCACCCCCTCCATCGCCTCCCCCCCCAGCTTGATGTAAAAGCCGAACCCGAAGGCATGGGTCCCGAGCACCGGTATCGTGATCCCCAGGGTCCGCATGTTCTTGCAGATGATCGGGCCTGCAGGGCCGCCCGTAGAGGCATAGAGGGCGTCCACCTTCTCTGCCTCGATAGTGGGCTTTAGCTTGATGAGCTGAGGGGTCATGTCGATGTCGCCCGGCTTATGGGTCTCCTTGGAGATAATGACCTTGATCCCCTTTTCTTCTCCAAAGCGTTTAAGATACTCGGCCAGGCTCTGGGCCAGAGGCCAGTTCCCCGGGAAGACCAGGACTTTTTTGTACCCCCGGGCCAGACAGAGATCCACCAACTTTTGTGAGACGAGGATATCGCTTTGGGCGATATTGAAGGACCACCGTTGCTTTAAGGCCCGCACCATGGGGTTGGAGGGACAGAAGATGATATTGATGATTCCGTCCCTCTCGGCGATGGCCCTGGTGGTGGCCTGGAAATTGTCCTCAAAGGGACCCACCACCACCAGGATCTCTTTATCCCGGGCGAACTTGGTCATGTTGGCCGCCGCCCTGCCCAGATCGAAGCCATTGTCCTCGATGACCAGCTCCAGGGGGTGCCCGTTCACCCCACCTCTGGCGTTGATCCTCTCCACCTCCATCACCATGGCCATCTTCAATGTCTTGCATACCTCCGCATACGGGCCGGTCAGCCCGAGGTTGACCCCGATCTTATAGGGGGCCTTTTCGGCTGAGGAAATTGGATAGGTCCACAAGAGGAGCAATATGATGGATAAAGAGAGGACCATTATTGTATGACGTCTGAACCCTTTCATAATGATTACCTCCTTTCGATGAACTCCCTCACTGTAAACGATAATAAAGATCCTGAGGAGTTGTCAATAGCTATTATAGACGCTTGCCTGTGCCTCCTCTAGTACCCCCCCTTTTCGCCCATCAGACCCTGCTCAAGGAAGTGGTAAAAGTCTCCTCATGATGAGATATCCTATGCATTGATCCGATAAAGTTGGCGGAGGGGAAGTTGGTGGAAGAACTGATCCCCCCAGTGTGAAGAAACTCTTTCAGAATCGGGGATTTTATTGTGGACATACCCCCTGAAATGCTCTATTATTTTACAAATATTTTACAAACAGAAACCTGCATTGTAAAATTGGGTCTACAAGCCATTGTAACGTTTATATGTCTTTGGCCTTCTCCTGGGCATACAAGAGAGCACGCCCTGTGGAAGGGCTAAATCGTTCCATAAGGCAACAATTCCAGTGGTCAAGTGAGGTGCTGAAAGATTTCAAAACTAAAAGGTTGCTAAAATGGAACCCAAGGACACTGAAACCCCATTCGTTCGAATCTTTGAATCCCTTTTTGGGAATGGTATCGTCATGGTACGGGGGTGGGGGTAAACACCTATAAGGGTTTATGAAGAGGATTTTGGTGGTCGATGACGAGGAGAATGTCCGGCTCCTCTATAAAGAAGAGTTAGAGGAGGAGGGATACGAGGTAGAACTGGCTGAGGGCGGCCAAGAGGCCCTGGAGAGACTGGACAAAAGCAGACCAGACTTGGTCACCCTTGACCTCAAGATGCCCGGTATGGGAG
>CP070817.1:995316-1012896 GCA_020344255.1 Deltaproteobacteria bacterium
GGAGCAACGGGTGATGATTCCGTTCACGTCGTATGTCTCGATATAGGCCCTTACCAGATGATCAGCAGCGGCCTTGCTCGCCGCATAAGGGCTGTTGGGCCTTAGTAGGCTCGATTCGGTAAAAAGGCCGGTAGGTCCCAAGGAGCCATATACCTCATCCGTGGATATCTGAATAAAAAGGGGGACTTCTTCTTCCCGTGTGGCCTCCAATAAGACCTGTGTCCCCAAGATATTAGTCCGAAGAAACAAATTAGGATCTTCGATACTCCTGTCTACATGCGATTCAGCGGCAAAGTTTATGATGACATCGACCCTTTGTTTTTGAATAATTTCACGCACCTTCTCCCGGTCTGCGATGTCGCCTTTGACAAAGGTGTAACAGGGGTGATTGACCAGCTCGCAGAGGTTGTCCAAGTTGCCGCAATAAGTCAATGTATCCAAATTGATGATGCGAAGGTTGTGGTATTTCCCCAACATATAGTGGACAAAGTTGCTTCCAATAAAACCACAGCCGCCGGTAACCAGGACAGTCTTCTTTTCAGCCATCTTCCCTCGCCCAATCATAAGGGATATCATTATCATGGGGATGAATGCGGTATTCGTCAGGTTTTTCTCTATTATAGACCTCTGTGGGGATGTTGATTGCTATCGCCTCCATCTCACTGATGCACATCCATCCATGATAAACCCCTTTGGGTATCTGCACCAGAAGGGGGTTGTGTTCTCCGATAAAGAATTCGTTTATTTCTCCTTTGGTGGGCGAATCCTCCCGTGGATCATAGAGGACCAGTTTAAGCATCCCCTTCACCACCGTCACATTATCAGTCTGGATCTTGTGGTAGTGCCACGCCTTGACCACGTTGGGATAGGTGGTGGTCATATAGACCTGGCCAAATTTATGGAAAATCTCGTCATCACTGCGCAAAATCTCCATCACCCTACCCCTCCCGTCGGGTATCACCTCAAGTCTCTCCACTTTTACCCCAGCGATCATCGCCATCCTCAATCCAATTTGTTGGCCCCAGTCTCGGCCACCAGTTGGCTTGCCCTCATCAGGGAGTCGAAGGTCCCCGCATCCGACCACCAGCCATCCAAGACCTCCCAGGCTAACTGACCCCTTTCGATATAGGTGTTGTTCACATCTGTTATCTCGAGTTCTCCTCTATCTGAGGGCTTCAAGGTCTTGATGATGTCAAATACCGTACTGTCGTACATGTAAATCCCCGTTACCGAGTATTTTGACTTGGGGACCTTGGGCTTTTCCTCTATCCGGATTATCCTATCCCCCTCCAAAACGGGGACGCCGAACCTCTGGGGATCAGGGACCTCCTTAATCATAATCTTGCCGCCCTCTTTTTGGCGTTCAAAGGTACTTACAGCCTTCCTTATGTTTTTCTCAATGATATTGTCCCCCAGGATAATACAGACCTTATCCTTAGCCGCAAAGAACTCAGCCAAACTGAGAGCTGCTGCGATCCCTCCTTCCCCCTCTTGATAGGTATAATTGATATGTTTGAGCCCGAACTCATTCCCGTTGCCCAGGAGCCTGAGAAAGTCACCGGCATTGTTTCCCCCAGTCACGATGAGGATATCCTCTATGCCAGCATTGATCAAGGTCTGCAAGGGATAATAAATCATTGGCTTGTTATATACGGGCAAGAGGTGTTTGTTAGTAATCTTGGTCAAGGGATACATGCGCGTTCCCAGTCCGCCGGCTAAGATAACCCCCTTCATTCGCAAGCCTCCTTATTTGGCCCTAAACCTCCCTATCCCCGACAAGGTGACATAGACCATCACCTTCAGCTCATCGTCCCTCAACCCTTCGGGGGAGCGGTTTATATCGTATAATCGTAACGATATCTCCCAACATTGGTGACGGTAATCAATGCCATAGACCGTCTCTATCCTGACATCATCAAGAAGATTATGCCGATATGAGAAGAAAAGATCAAGGGGTTCTATCACTCGAACCCCAAGCTCCGCATTGATTTCTTCCACTTCTTCCTTGGTAAACCTGTACTCCACCCCGAGGTGATCGCCCCTCTTATCAACGACGGTAACCCCTGCGTTAAAGAGGTCCAGGCGTTGGCGATGGGGGTTATACTCGGCATCCAACGTTCCAGATAACCAGTCGACAAACGAAAATCTTGCCTCTGCCGTAAGGTTGGAAAGGCGCTCTTCAGAGGTGAGATGCGGGGAAAAATCATAGCTTTGATAAAACTTCACGTAAAGAAATTCAGGATAAGCAATTCTCTCCCCATCCACTACCTTACCTGTCAGATAGTTAGTGAGGATCCAAGTGATCGTATTTTGACGGGGTATACGGTCCAGATCGTCAAAAAAGGGATTATCCGACTGATCTACCTTGGGAATATAGGTATAGACTAGTTCAGGCTCCATGAGATGTCTCAGCCCTTTGAGTCTTCGCCAGTTGAGGGTATATGCCTTACTGATGGTGGTAGCGAGGGATGCACCGACATCGTATATCTCCCGAGTGGTGACCTCGTCTTTTCTTCCTTCCGGATCATTGTCAGGAAAGTAGATGGTCTCCCTGTAGCCTATCCACGGTTCAAATCGCATGATATTGAAGGGCCTTACAGGAATTGAAACCTTGGGATAGATGTCTATCCTCCCTCCCCTTATCCCCTCCTGGCGCCAGAAGTGGGTGCCTTGGGTCTCCAATTCATAGAAGAGGGGGGTAGCAAGGAACTGACCCTTAAAAAGTTCGAAGGTGACGTGGGGCAACCTCTGCATGGTAGTTCGGTTGCTTTCCACCGTGAGGTCCCGAAAATAGGAACCCTCCACCGCTAATGTCCCCCAATCCCATTTCTTGCCCATAGTGAGGGTGGATTCCAATTGGTTTCTCGACCTAGCATCTATTAGGGCCTCATCAGGGAGGTCTTTGTCGAAGTCCACGGGGTATTCTCTGTCGCTCACCCAGTTTACATCCGCCTTCACATAATATCCCCTGGGAAAGGTCTGATCGTGGTCATAGAAGATGGACCAGCGATGATCCTCCTCCCGTTCGTCCCAGAGGTAAAAACCCCTGATCTCGCCTCGGGCCATCCTGCTTAAGGCATATCTGTACTCGGCTCCCTCCTTGAAGCCCCTCCCCCTGGCATCTCCTATGCGCTCCAGATAAAAGGTGGCATCCTGGTTGGGGCCGATGGCCCAGTAAAAAGGGATGGTTATCTCAGGCCCCCATTTGCTTGAGCTGCTAAACTCGGGGAAGAGAAAGCCGCTCTGTCTCTCCGTCTTGACCGGAAATATGGCCCAGGGAAAATAGAGGACCGGCACATTCTTCACATGAAACCCTGGCCACCACCCCTTGGCATAGCCCTCAATCTCCACATCCAATTTCTTTGCTGAGAACTTCCAGTAAGGTACCCTTGCATCACAGGAGGTCAAGGTAGCGTCATATACTCGGTACTGCATCTCCCCTAACTTCTCAGCTCTGCTCCCGGTAATATGGAAGTTCTTTTTCTTGAGAAAAAGCCTGCCCTCATAGACCATCCCCTTTTTTGTCTCAATATTAAACTCCACTCTATCACACCGCAGGACATCCTCCCCTTCCTGTAAAACTACCCCCCCGTCAGCCACCACATCATTGGTCTCGGTATAAAATATTACCTTATCGGCCCGGATAGAGATGTTCTTATGAGTTATTTTCACCTCACCCTCCATTGTAATAGATCTCCTCTTCCGGTCGTACGTGAGCCTGTCACCCTCCATGTAGACGGGCCCCTCAGCTCGATAACGGGGTTCGAATCCAATGGACTTCTTGGGGAACACAAAAAAGGCGGGAATGACGATGAAGGCCAACACAATGATGGACTGAAGGGGAGATCCTTTCATTCCCCCCTCTTGCTCAAAAGATAGTCTCTCGCCTCCCCCACCGTAAATAAAGAGCCGGTAGCAATGATCAGATCATCCTTCTGTGCCACCTCCCTCAGTTTCCCCACTGCATCCTTCACCTCCTCAATCACCTTTACCTCTTTACAATGGGTCCGGGCAATTTCGGCTACCTTTTGAGGTGACATCGCACGGGGATTGTGGGGTCTAGAGGCCACCAGCAGATCTGCTAAAGGGGCCAATTCCGTCAGGATGGTGGGGATTTCTTTGTCCTCCATGATCCCGACTATCATAAAGAGGCGGTCATATTCAAACTCCTCCTGCAGGGCTTCCCGCAATGACCTGGCGCCAGCATAATTGTGAGCACCATCAAGGAGTATCTGGGGTGACCTTTGGACAAGCTCCAACCGCCCCGGCCAGAGGATCTTTCTTAGACCTTCATAGACTGATTTCTTACTCACCCCCAATCCCATCTCCTCCAATACCTCCAACGCACCGAGGGCCACCGTGGCGTTGTCCACCTGATAAGAACCTGCAACCCCTAATTTTACCTCCTCCAATCTCCATCTGCGACCGCGGAAGTTGAGAGTTCTGGGGGCGATCCTTTCTCCCCAAAAATCCTTTCCGGCCAATCGCATCGGGGCCCTTTTCCTACTGCACTCGTCCTCCAGAATCTGAATGACCTCTGGTTGGGTGACTCCACTTACCAGAGGAATTCCCCTTTTTATAATCCCTGCCTTCTCTCTTGTGATATCCTCAATTCTTTCCCCTAAGATTTGAAAATGATCTCTTTCCACATTAGTGATCACCGCTATTAAAGGGCTGGTTATATTTGTAGAGTCCAATCTCCCCCCCAGACCGACCTCTAAGATGCTCAAATCCACTTCTTGGAGGGAGAAATAATAGATGGCCATGGCGGTTGTGAAGTCAAAAAAAGTAAATCGTTGGGGGATACTCTCTTCCTCAACCCTGCGACGTAGCAAATCCGTCAGCCTCACCACGTCTTCCCAGGATATCTCGGCTCCATTTATCTGGATCCTCTCGGTGAAGTCCACAAGGTGAGGTGAGGTATAAAGACCCACTTTGTATCCCCCTTCTTGGAAGATCGAGGCCATCATGGCGCATACCGACCCCTTTCCATTGGTCCCCCCGATGTGGATTACCTTTAAATCATTATGCGGATCCCCGAGGGCCCGTAAGAGACGAGAGATATTTTCAAGCCCGAAGACCATCCCGAATCTCTCTAGGCCATAAAGATATGCCAGTGTCTCACGATATTCCATGAAGGATTGGACGAGAGGTGCCTATTCTCAGTGATACAAGAGATCCAATAACTGTCCTAATATTTCTTTTAATTGCTTTCTCTCCACGATGAGATCTATCATTCCATGTTTGAGGAGGTACTCCGCCCTCTGAAACCCCGGCGGGAGGTTGGTCTTGATAGTCTCCTTGATGACACGAGGACCGGCAAACCCTATCAAGGCCCCTGGTTCGGCCACAATTACATCTCCCAACATAGCAAAACTAGCGGTTGCTCCGCCGGTGGTGGGGTCTGTTAGCACGGAGATGTATGGTAGTTTCTCCCTCTTTAACAAGGACAAGGCAGCACTGGTCTTTGCCATCTGCATGAGGGAAAGGATCCCCTCCTGCATTCTCGCCCCCCCAGAGGAGGTGAAGATTATCACCCCTACCCTTTCCTCCACGGCCTTTTCAACCATCCTGGCTATCTTCTCCCCCACCACCGACCCCAGGCTCCCCCCCAAAAAGCCAAAGTCAAAGACCCCCATCATCGCTGGGGAATCATGGACCTTCCCGCTCCCGGTGACGAAAGCATCTTTCAAGCCCGTCCTCCTCTGTGCCTCCTTTAACCTTTCAGAATACCTCTTTGTATCTCGGAAGTGAATGGGATCTACCGAGGTCAGTCCTCGATCTAGCTCCCTGAAACTACCCTCGTCTAACACAATGGCGAGCCTCTTTTGAGCTGAAATGGGAAAGTGGTAGCTGCATTTGGGACAAACGTTGAGGTTGCGCTCAAGCTCCTTCTTATAGGTAATCTCATTGCAGACATTACATTTGGACCATAAAGCATCTCCTTTCTTTCGCTCCTTGGGAGTGACTTCCTTCTTCTTAAACCACGCCATTTATCTTCCCTTTCAGAAGTCGATTTCCTGTCCCTGGGTCAAGAGAGAAATTCTCTCGTCATGCAGGGCGCTAATCTCCTCCTCGATGATCTTGAGGTATTGGGGCTTCATGTGGAAGACAAAAACGGGACAATCTTTCTCTTTCAGTTTTTTCAGCTCCCTGGCCATGGTCTGCGGGGTGAGATGACCGGAGAGATTCGCCAGGTTCTGGAGCTCATCGGGGAAGGAACATTCTATGAATACGGCCAACAAGTTTCCTAACGTCTGAGAGACCTTCCATATATGTTCTGTTGGCCCTGTGTCCCCGCTATAGACAACGTGGCCACGATCACATCTTAGTACATAACCAACTGCTTCCACGTTATGATCTACCCTTTCCGCTCGGAAGCTTAGCCCGTTGGACAAGCGACAAAACTCCCCTTCCCTTATGGCCTCGAAGCTGAGAATAGAACCCTCTTTTTGAGGAATGCGTGTAAAATCAGGGCATATAATCCCGTTTATGAAATGTCTCCTAAGCTCATTCAGTATCCTTTGGGTGCTATATATCTTTACCCCCCTTCCCTGTTCCTCCAAGAGATTGTTGGCCAAAAAGAAAATATCCTTTATATGGTCTAGATGGGAATGAGTTATTAATATCTCCTTAATTCCTCTCTGCGCTTCCAAGTCCAAAGGAGACACAATGGTGCCTGCATCGAGCATTACAGAGTTGTCTATCAAGAAGCCACAGCTCTTGAATTGAAAGAATTCTGTACCATAGCAACCAAGGACTTTTATTCTCATCAGATTGCTTCTATTTGGGGCCTTTCCCTAATGAGAGTAAAAATTAACAAAATTGCTGCATATGTCAACAAGTTTCTACTATGACCAAAAAACTCGGCTATGGCAATGGGATAATCGCCTCTATCTCTCGGAGATTTTACCAAACGGCAAATTATGCGGAAACTATAAAGCAATTTAATGGCATGTAACAGTTGAAGGACCCACCCGTGGGAACGCTAATCAAGATGAAGCCTCTTCCACCTAAGACCTGCTAGCTAGAGGACGATTATTCTCTGAGGGAAGAACCTTAGGGAACAAGGGCGATTTGCTCCAAACCCATGGTCTCCGGGAATCCACACATAATGTTCATATTTTGTACAGCCTGCCCCGAGGCACCCTTTACCAGGTTGTCAATGGCAGCGATAACGATAAGTTGGTCCGAGGTCTCATCCACCATCACCCCCAGGCCACAATAATTGGACCCTCTTACCTCACCGGTAGTGGGAAAGGTAGCTGGCGGGCAAATGCGTATGAAAGGTTCACTTTGATACCGTCTACGATACAAATCGTAGGCCTTCTCAGTGGAAAGCTCTCCATCCACTCGGGCGTAAATGGACGAAAGTATCCCCCTATTTATGGGGATAAGATGCGGGACAAAAAGGAGCTTGACGCGATCTCCCGCTCGGAAACTAAGTTCCTGCTCCATTTCGGGGGCATGGCGGTGTCTCGCCACGCTATAAGCCTTCAATCCCTCCCCCACTTCACAAAAGAGATTTGCTAGGGAGGGATTTCTCCCCGCCCCACTTACACCCGATTTAGCATCTACCAAGATGCCTGCGGCTGATATCCTTCTTTCCTCCAGGAGAGGGGCCAGGGCGAGGATTGTCCCCGTTGGATAACACCCGGGATTTGCCACCAGCCTCCCTCCTCTTATCTCCTCCCGATAGATCTCCGGTAATCCATATATTGCCTCCTGCAAAAGGTATGGACAGGAATGTTTTCCATACCACCTCTCATAAACATCTGGATCTTTTAGCCTGAAATCAGCACTGAGGTCTACAACCCTTTTTCCCCTTTTAATAAGTTCCTCAACCACCCCCATTGATGTCCCGTGTGGCAAGGCGGTAAAGATAAAGTCCGCCTCCCTGGCTATCCTATGAACCGATAGCTCATTGAGCCGCAGGTCAACAAACCCCTTTAAGGACGGGAATACCTCACTTATAGCTAAGCCCGCAAATCTTTCTGAGGTCAAAGAGGATATCTCGACCTTGGGATGTCCGGCTAAGATCCTCACCAACTCCAGACCTGTATAGCCACTAGCCCCTACTATCCCTATTTTCACCGCTCTCCCTTTCCGAGAAATTAAAAAGGGGAGGCTAACCTCCCCTGGAACGATCAACCTATCTTTTGGAATACTGAAACCTGGCCCTGGCCCCTCTCTGCCCGTATTTCTTTCTCTCTTTTGCCCGCGGATCGCGGGTAATAAAACCGGCCGTTTTCAATATATCTCTAAAATCCTCATTGTACGATAAAAGGGCCTTGGAGATACCATGTCTAACAGCCCCTGCCTGTCCAGAGCTCCCTCCACCCTTCACATTCACATAGACATTAAACTGACCCAATGTATCGGTTAATTCGAAAGGTTGCATGATGGTCATTCTCAATGTCTCCCTGGGGAAGTAATCACCTAAGTGTCTCTTATTCACCTCAATTCTCCCGTCCCCAGGTCTCAACCAGACGCGTGCAACCGCTGTCTTTCTCTTTCCCGTAGCGTAAAACCTCTCTTCAGCCATATGTACTCCTTCAGATAGTCTCTTTAAACCTCAAGGGGTTCCGGATGTTGAGCCTCATGGGGATGATCAGAGCCGGCATAAACCTTTAGTTTTTTAAATATCTTCCTCCCCAATCTATTCTTCGGTAACATCCCCTTCACCGCCCTTTTTATCAATTGCTCCGGTTTTGTGGACAGCAGTTTTTCGGCGGTGATGCCTTTGATACCCCCTGGATAGCCAGAGTGGCTGTAATAAATCTTTCCCTTTAATTTGTCACCCGTTAGTTTAATCCTCTCAGCGTTCACCACTACGATAAAATCCCCCGTATCTACGTGGGGGCTAAAGATCGGCTTATGTTTTCCACGCAAGATCTTCGCTACCTCAGTGGCCAATCTCCCCAAGACCTTGCCTTCAGCATCGATCAGATACCACCTTTTTTCGACGTCCTCTTTCCTTGCGTGAGAGGTCTTCATTCATGTATTCCTTCTTTCTGGACATTGAAATGTAATATATCAAATCTTTTTTGTCAACCTCAAAACCGTTTCCGGAACTTGCCCTAAAAAATCTCAGAGGCCACAAACCCAAAGATCATCGTTCCAAGAAAGGACCTATTCTGCTTATTCAATTCACCAAAAGTTATTTTTTGAATTTCGCAATGAATTTTTGAGGGATGTCCGAATACCCCTCTTCTTTTTTACAAAGATTTCTAAGAACGTAACTGTAAAGTCAGCAGCATGCCCCCCAATGGCTTTTTGGTAAATTGGAGGGTAGCAACGGCAGCCTGATATTAAACCCAAACTCAGAAAGGGAGAAGAGATAGAGATCAAAGAGAATAAAACACCGAAAGCAGATGATCTATTTATCAAAAGATCACCGGGAAGCGGTGGTTATGGTCCTTTTTGCGAGAAAAGGATCCAGAGCCAGTCTGATGAGATGTAGTAAAGGGGACGATTAGCCGTGAATCTGCTGGAAAAAATTATTGGGTTGTGCTAAATGAAAAGTGGAAGTAGACTGAGAAGCAATTGGATCCTTCCGGGCTGCAGGAGAGGCGAGATTTCTTCTTGAAGAGGAATCCAGCATGGGACAAAAAAGAAGAAAAAATACGAAAGGAGGTGAGAGATTAAAAGGTCTTTTTTTCGCTGCAGGGGGAGAGCATCGGATAAGAAAGAATGAAAAATTGAGAAAGGAGGAGGGAGATGAAAAAGGTTATTTTTTGTTTGATACTATGTATGGTTTTGGGAGCTTTTTGTCTGGGTATGCAGGGCTCCGCTATCGCGGGGGTAAAGGTCTTAAAAGCGGTTAGCTTCATACCTAAGGATCATCCTCTCTGTGCGATGATCCATGTCTGGGTGAACCGCGTTAACGATCAGTGCGGGGATGCGATCAAAATCGACTGGGTGGGAGGCCCTGAAGTCATCCCCGGTTTTGATCAAGCTGAAGCGTTGAGAAAGAACACCGTGCAGGTTATCTTCAATCCAACTGCCTATTATGCTCCTCTGATGCCAGAGGGAAATGCCTTTTCTTTATCAAAGCTCACCATGGAAGAGGAGCGAAAGCCTGGTGGCTTCTACGACTTTATGGTGGAGAGACATAAGAGGATCGGGATTATGTTTATAGGCACCTGGCTGTATGATCCGTTCTACCTGAGAGTTAACAGATCTGTTAAATCAGTGAAGGATCTCAAGGGGTTAAAGATGCGAACCGCTGCCCTGTACGACAAGATGATGAAAAAGTTGGGGATGATACCGGTCACCGTGAAGTTTGGAGAAATATATACCGCGCTGGAGCGGGGTTTGGTAGATGGTTTTGGATGGTCGACTTTAGGGCCGGCAGACTGGGGTTGGCTAAAACATTGTAAATATATTATCGATGTCCCCTTCTATACCCGACAGAATACCCTTATTCTGATGAATCTGGATGTCTGGAATAACCTCGATAAGAAGATACAGGACAAGATAACGGATATCACCATAAAGTTTGAGCCAGAAATGGTGGCCTACTTTAAAAAGGCTCTTGCCAAGGAATGGAAACGGTATGACGAGATGGGGATAAAGCGAATAAAATTCTCCCCTCAAGATACAAAGATATTTCTGGATGCCGCCTATGGCTCAATGTGGGAGGATTTAGAAAAGAAGGTCCCAGATTTAGTGCCCACCTTGAAGAAACTCACAGGGAACTAAAATAGAAACTGGGGATGGGGCTCCTGATAAGATTATTATCATATTTCTGATACCAGGAGCCCCTCTCCTATTTTAAAACGATGAAAAGACTTTTCCACACCTTTAATCATTGCCTTGATGTTTTATCTTTCCTTGCGGGAGCGATTCTCATATTTATCATGCTCTCCGTATGTCTGGAAGTGATCATGCGGTATTTCTTAAATCGACCTCTGATATGGGTGACCGAAGTCACCGAGTGCTTGCTGTTGTATATAACTTTTCTGGGGACGGCCTGGCTTTTAAAGGAGGAAGGACATGTTAGGGTCGATATTATCGTGAACCGACTGAGACCAAAGGTTACTGCTTTTTTCGGTATTATCAGCTCCCTCATAGGATCTTTTGTGGCATTGGTTTTAACCTGGTATGGAGCTATTGTTATGTGGGACAAATTCCAGCGGCATATATACACCCCATCAGTAATGGAGATACCTATAGCAGCTATCATCATAATAATCCCTGTGGGCAGCATAATGCTCCTTACCCAGTTCATAATAAGAACTGTTAAGTTTGTGACGATATTTATGAACGACCACGAGAACTCGTAAGTCCTGAGGAGAATCTCGCGATGGAGTGGTGGGTAACGCTTGCCATTATTTTCAGTGCCCTCATGCTCCTGTTCTTGGTAGGGGTACCTGTTGCCTTTGCCTTCCTTTTTATCAATCTCATAGGGGTCTATGTCTTCTGGGGCGGGGAGGCAGGGTTAGATCAGCTCATTATGAGCATTTACAGATCGGTAGCCACCTTCTCATTGCTCCCTGTTCCCCTATTTGTCCTCATGGGTGAGATTATGTTCCGGACGGGCATCGCTCCCAGGATGATGGACACCCTCGACAAGTGGCTGGGGAGAATACCCGGTAGGTTAAGCCTTCTGGCAGTTGGCGGTGGCACCCTCTTCGCTGCCCTCTCCGGCTCGGCCATGGCAGGTTGCGCTATGCTCGGATCGGTTTTGGTCCCGGAGATGGAGAAACGTGGTTACAGAAAACCGATGAGCATAGGTCCTATCCTGGGAAGCGGTGGCCTTGCCATCATGATCCCACCCAGTGCCTTGGGAGTGCTCCTGGCATGTCTGGGTCGTATCTCTGTCGGTGCATTGCTGATGGCGATCATCATACCGGGTATCATCATGGCAGCCCTTTATGCCTCTTACATTATCATCAGGTGCTGGCTTCAACCTCACCTCGCACCATCATATCAGGTTGCGCATATCCCGATGAACGAGAAGATCATGTTGACCATAAAATATGTTCTCCCGCTGGGTTCTATCGTCTTTCTGGTAATAGGCCTCATATTTTTAGGGATTGCCACCCCGACGGAATCAGCAGCCCTCGGGGCATTAGGCTGTTTTGTCCTGGCATTTATCTATAGAGGATGGGACTTGGCAGCCCTCAAGAGTTCGATTTCCGCCACCCTCAAGATAACGGTCATGATGTTTATGATAATGACAGGGGCCATGGCCTTCTCCCAAATTTTGGCCTTTACCGGCGCCACGCCCGGGTTAGTAAAACTGGCCGCAGGGCTAAACGTTCCGCCGATTATGCTCTTGATTTTTATGCAGGTAATTCTCCTCTTTATGGGCACCTTTATGGAGCCTTTAACTATTATGATGGTTACCCTTCCCATCTATATGCCGATCGTCAATAATATGGGTTTTAATCCCTTATGGTTTGGGACAATAATGCTGATTAACATGGAGATGGCCACCACCTCCCCTCCCTTTGGTCTGGTTCTTTTCGTTATGAAGGGGGTGGCCCCACCCGATACCACTATGGGAGATATCTATAGGGCAGGCCTTCCCTTCCTGGCCTGCGATGCAGTGGCCATGGGATTGATAATGGCCTTTCCATCGCTTGCCCTTTTCCTTCCAGGCTTGATGAAATAGGAATAAAGAAATGAAAATAAATGCCATAATAGATAGTCTGATTTACGATCAAGAGAGCGGAAGCCTGTTATATAAAGAGTCAAGATATCTGTTGATCCGGCCTGAGACCATCATAGGCTTTCAGAAGGCCATAGAAGAGAGCCTCAAAGAAAAGGCGGATGAGAAATTCTATACTGGGGGATTTACGGGAGGTTTTCTTTCCACTAAGAAATATAAAGAGCTGCACAGCTATTCAGACAGAGAGATCATAGATTTCATGATGAAGATGGGCGCAGAAATAGGCTGGGGTAGATTCAAGCTCGAAAAATACGATCGTGACAAAAAGATCCTCAAAGTTAGTGTGAAAGACTCCCCTTTTGCTACGGCATACGGTAAAGCAGACAAAGGAGTCTGCCATCTGACGAGAGGAGTTATGGCCGGTATGGGCTCAGCCCTCTTTGAGCAGAACTGCACGGGAAAAGAGATAGCCTGTGCTGCAAAAGGGGATGAGCGATGTGTTTTTGTGATAAAGGGCAAATAGATGTCTCGGTTTTCGGCCGACCTTCCTCTTCTGTGTCCTGATCGTCCTCATCTGGATTGTATGGGCGTGCTGTATCTTCCCAAGCGAGAAGGAGAGGCCTAATGATATATGTTGGATCTGAGTCGGTTCGCTCTGATATGGGCCTGTCTAAGGGGTTCGGGAAGTCGATAAGATCCGCATGCCCGCAACACCCAATGGATAGAGGTCCTGAGATCTATCCGATGACCTGGGGATATATAGAGAGGTTTTACCCCCACTCGGGTCCTCAAGGCCACACCTATTTCCCTCCCTTGATACAAAAGGGGGGCGTGGTCCCCCCTCTTATCTCCCACAACTGGATCTCCTCCCACCAAGGGAGATTTGGCACAGCCGATAGAGGGGATGTCGAGGAGTACCCCCAGGTGGGAAGCCAGACCCATGGATCGAGGATGGGCTATCCCTTGTCCATCGACAAAGATGAGGTCAGGATAATGATTCAATTTCTCCCATGCATGCAATAATAAGGGGGCCTCCCTGAAACTCAAGAGCCCCGGAATGTAGGGAAAGGAGATATCCCTTTTCGTCCAGGCTATATCTATCTCCTCTAAATTTGGCCAACCCATGACTACTACTACTGCATACCCCTCTTTGCTTCCTCTGGCATAGGAGACATCTATTCCCGCCGCCCGGCTGATAGGAGCATTATCCCATTTCAATTGCAATAACTCCCGAAGTTCCTTTTGAATCTCAACAGCTTCTTTAGGGGTAACGTCCCAGGGGTGGGAGAGGGGATATGATTTCATTCCGGTGACAAGATCTGACGGATCCTCCCATGGGACACCGTCAACAGGAAGGGCCTTCGTATCCCTTCACCATCACTATCGGAGCTGAAACCCTTGAGCCCGGAGACGCCAAGATATTCTTTTAGAGATAGGAGGGCTTTGCAGAGGGCCTTGCGGCCCCAGAGTTCCCTGCCGCTGATTACCTTGAGAATAACGTCGGTAGAATCATAGCCTAAGGCCTCGGGCAAGGTGGGAGAGAAGTGAAAAGTCTCCTCAAACTCCGCCACGAAATACCTGACCCAAGGGAGGGGACTATCTTTAAAAAAGCCATCCACAAATATGGCTCCCTCGACAAATTCCCTACTGTTGCGAATGAGTTCAGGTGAATTCCAGCCATTGGTTCCCACTAGTTGGACGTCCGTTATATCATAATACGCCAGTTGAGGAGCAAGCAGGTTTATCTTTTTGAAATCGTCGGGTATAAAAATAGCCCCGAAATTAATAATAGGCTTTGGCTCCTCCTTTGGATCTTCGCTTGGTTCATACTTCACCATCCCCTTTATTATATCGCCGAAATCCGTCTGCGTATCGGTATAAGAAGCTGCAACAACAAGTTCTCCCCCATTAATCTCCACCTCTTGCTGAAAGAGTCTTCTGAAGGTGAGGCCATAGGAGTTCCTCGGATAAAGGATAGCATAGGTAAAAATACTAAGCTCCTCAAGGGCATATTTTACCAAGGCCCTCACCTGAGATGCATGGGTGAGAGAGTTCTGAAAGATATACATCCCCTTTTGTGCAATCCCCCTGAGGGGGCTTAAGGTCATCAAAGGTACTTCGTGGACCTCTGCCTCCTCGGCTGCCGCTATGGCCGTGTGACTGAGCAGAGGGCCAATAATGGCTATTACTCCCTCCTTTGCCAAAACCTTTACTCCCTCTTTGGCCCGGGATGGGTCACCCTGAGAATCCCAGATGATCAACCTCACCTTAAAGGGCCATTCCTGAGGCCGAAAGGCCCCTATCGCCAATTGTATCCCATACAGGGCCCTGATACCGAAGGACCTGGCCTTCCCCTGCAACGGGAGGATACAGCCAAGAACGACCTCCTCCTTGACGACTTTTTGGATCTTTTTCCAAAGATCCTCCAACAAGGGATAAAATTCCTCCCCTGAGGATTCCTTCAACGTACCCCGGAGGACGTCAGCGGCCTCTCCCATCCTTCCCTCGCGGAAATGCAATTGGGCCAGCCTATATCCGGCATAGGTGGCAATGAATGTGCCCCTATAGATAATGTCGATCTCCTTATATTTATCAGGGGGGAGATCTTGGTCCAGCAGGGTAGTGATCCGCTCCTTGACCTCCTTTCTCTTGTCAGGTGCCAATTCCCTCTGTGCGCGATCATACCACGAGAGAGCTGCCATGGGATCATGCATGGTGGCATAGCACTCTCCCATGAAGGTAAAGAGCCGACCCCTCCAAAGGGGTTGATCTCCCACAGAGGGGAGGAGTTGGCGAGAGGTCTTTAGGGCCTCTTCATACCTCTCCATCTTATAATAACAGTTGGCCAACGACCATTGGGCCTCGTTATATTTGGAACTTGACGGGAAGTGCTGTAAGAGGCTCTCAAATTGGACCGCAGCAGCGCTGTACTCCCCCCTTTGAAGGTAAATTTCTCCGATATAATAAAGGGCATCGTCGGTGAGGGAGGAATGAGGGTGTTTGATGATTAATTCCTGAAAGAGTTTGCTCGCCCTTTCCCCCTCCCCTTTATTGTATTCATCCAGTGCGGTTTCATACAGTCTTTTGATGGTCTCCGGGGTAGGCAGCTCCTCTGGTGCTCTCTCTCCCTTAATAAGTGGTCTTGTTTCTGGGGTGGGTGCTTTTTCTCTTGCTCTCTCTTCCTTTACTTCTTTTGCAACCGGTCTTGTCTCTGGGGTGGGTACTTCTTCTGGCGGTCTCTCTCCCCTTATAATTGGCCCGGGTGCACAGCCTGACCATAGGAGCAAGAAAAAGGGGGTAAGTAGTATGACTCCCCTGCGTGACACGGCGTAAATTACCTCCCGATCTCTCCGGTCAAGAAAAGGAAGATTTCAACTTACCACAGATATCTCGGGTAAATATCGATATCTTTCGTCAAAGTCTAAACCATAGCCGACAATGAACCCCTCTTCAATCTCAAAGCCGATATAGTCTACCTGAACCTCCACTTCTCGCCTAGGCTTCTTGTCTAGCAAGGCACATACCTTTAGCGAGGACGGACTTCGTGCGTAGATGTGATCCACGAGGAATCTGAGGCTCAACCCAGTATCAACGATGTCCTCCACGATAAGGACATCTCTCCCTTTTAAAGAGATCTCCACCTCCTTCGTCACCTTTATTTCACCCGATGACTCCTTTTCTGAACCATAGCTAGCTATCCTCACGAAGTCGATCTCCACAGGGATGGTTAACTGTCTGACCAGATCGGCCAAAAAGACAAAGGCCCCTTTTAACACGCCGACGAGCACCAACCTCTTATTCGCATAATCAGCAGATATCTCCCTGGCCAGCCGAGCTACTGTTTGCGCTATCTCTTTCTTAGAAAAGAGGAGTTTTAGTTCTTCTCCCATGGTGTCACTACAAGGCTGCTATCAAGACTACGATTCCCATGCCATCCTCCAGCTCCTTCTTGCTGAAAGAGAAGGAGCTGTCCGATATCCTCTTCACTTCCTTCTTTCCCTGGAGGAATTGATCAACGGGCACAATGGGGAAGTTGCACTTCTCCGTCTTACAGTGCATAGGGATAGTCAGCTTAGGCCGTAGCTGGTTGACTACCTTAGCTGCTTCGTCCGGGTCGATGGTATAAAACCCCCCCACCGGGATAAAGAGGACCTCCACTTGCCCTATCTCCTCTACCTCTTTATCGGTCAGGATATGCCCGAGATCTCCCAAATGGCAAACCTTGATTCCATCTGCCACAAAGGTGAAAATGGTATTCTCTCCCCTCTCCGACCCCCTGGAGGCATCATGGTAAGTAGCAAAACCCTCAAAGATGATTCCCTTGGCTTCATGCCTTCCTGCCCCCTTGATCACCTGGGGCTTCCCAGGCAGGCCAGCTACATAATTGTGATCGCTATGATCATGGCTTACCGTAACAATATCGGCCTCATCGGAGATAGGTCCATATGAGATTCCCCCTCCATAAGCACCAGGTTCGTAGGGATCCGTAATGATCGTTGTCCCTTGGTCCGTGGTGATTAAAAAAGAAGCATGTCCATACCATTTTACATCCATGTCTCTCCTCCTTAAAGAGAAAGTTTAAAAGTGCAATCCCATCTTATGTGAAAAGTATAAATTTTTAGCCTTCATAAAGTCAAGGAAAACAGAGGACGGGTGACATCTTGTCCCCTTTCTGGTAAAGTTCCACAAAGGATTCGTGAAGATACCAGGGGAAGGAATGAAAAATGGGTGAATTTTTCTCCATTGAATTGTCCTCACCCAGAGGCCAGCCATCAAATTCTTGGGTCATATTAAACAACTTCATCGAAGAAGTACCAAATGGGTAATTTGTTCATCGGGACCAGCAGGTACAATTACAAACATTGGGCGGGCGTCTTCTATCCTCCGGGACTCCCCCAGTCTCGGTGGCTGGAGTTTTATTGCCAACACTTCGACACTGTGGAGTTAAATGTCACGTTCTA
>CP070817.1:1012996-1019260 GCA_020344255.1 Deltaproteobacteria bacterium
CTCAACGACCTACCCTACTTCCAGAAAGAGGAGCCATCGTCGGAGAACATAGCACGGTATATATTTGAGGCCCTTGAGGAGGGATTGAATTCCTACCGCCTGAGGCCATATAAGGTAACCGCCTGGGAATCGGACGGGGCAGGGGCCTCGTACTTGGGAGGGGAGCAATGATTGACGTCCAAAACCAGTGGGACGACCGTCATGTCGAGATAAAGAAAGTTGGGGTGAAGAACATCTGTTATCCCATTACTGTGCTGGATAAGGCAAAAGGGGTGCAACATACGGTGGCGAACGTCAATATGTATGTGGACCTCCCTCACCATTTCAAGGGGACCCACATGAGCCGTTTCATCGAGATCCTCAATAAATACAAGGGGGATATCGGCATCAAGAACTTTGCCAAAATCCTTCAACAGATGAAGACAACGCTGAAGGCCAAGTCCGCTCACTTGGAGATCGAATTCCCCTACTTTATCGAGAAGGGGGCCCCGGTGACCAAGGCCACGGGGCTCATGGAGTACATATGCCGTTTCTGCGGCAGAAGCAATGAAGGGCAGGAGGACGATTTCTCAGTGGGGATCGATGTGCCCATTACCACCGTCTGCCCCTGCTCTAAGGAGATTAGCGATCAGGGGGCCCACAATCAGAGAGGTACCGTCACAGTCACCATACGCTTCAAAAAGTTCATTTGGATAGAGGACCTCATCCAACTCGTGGAAGACTCGGCCAGCTGCGATGTATACTCTATCCTTAAGCGTCCCGACGAGAAATATGTCACCGAAAAGGCCTACGAAAACCCCATGTTCGTTGAGGATGTGGTGAGGGAGGTTGCCAAAAGGCTCTCCGCCGACCCCAACATTACCTGGTTCTCTGTAGAGTCAGAGAACTTCGAGAGCATCCATAACCACAGCGCCTATGCCTATGTGGAGAAGTACTAATCCACCCCACCATGAGACCGAGGATCACACCCGTGTCAATACAAAGACACCCCTTCCCAAACAGTGCTCCAGGATCTATCTCCTAGAGTTTCAGAGGCCCAGGGGCCTAGGAAAACAAACCCCCTGAACCCTAGAGTCCTCGACCCCTGACTCATGGTTGACCCCTGGAATTCTTTCAAGCCCACCAACTCAATATGACGTGACTTTTACTCAAACACTCTCTTGATCTCCTCCCTCTGTTGGACCACAGGAGCGGGGGGAAGGCTTTGGAGAAAGATCTTTCCATACCCCTTTGTCACAAGGCGGGTGTCCAAGATGGAGAGGACTCCGCAGTCCTCTCTGCTCCTGATCAATCTGCCCAGGCCCTGCTTCAGGGTAATGATGGCTGCAGGGATCTGATATTGGTAGAAGGGATTCCCACCCTGGCTGGCGATCCTCTCGATGCGTGCCTGAACCACCGGTTCCGTGGGAGCGTCAAAGGGGAGCTTGTCGATGATGACACAGCTGAGGGCCTCACCTGGTACATCTACTCCTTCCCAAAAACTGCTGGTGGCGAGCAGGACGGACTGCACATCTCCCTTAAACTCCTCCAGGAGAAGATGTTTAGGTCCTTCCCCTTGGATTAAGAGGCGGTAGGGTAATCTTCCTCTGAGGATACTGTAAACCTCACGCATGTTCTTATAGCTGGTGAACAGGGCGAAGGCTCTCCCCTTGGTGATCTCCAAGATGGCCTCGATCTCCGTGGCGGCTGACCGGGGAAAGGTTGGGGAGTGGGGTTCAGGAAGCCCCTCAGGCAGGTAGATCACCACCTGCCTCTGGAAGTCGAAAGGGGACGGGAGGATGAGCTCCTCGGCCTCCCCGAGACCGAGTCTCTCCCTGAAATAATCAAATCCTCCTTGGGTGGAGAGGGTGGCGGAGGTAAAGACCATTGCCTCGACTCGGGGATACAACCTTTTGCTTACCTCCGGCCAGACATCGATGGGTGAGGCCCTGAGGAAGACTCCCCTTCCCCTGTTCTCGCACCAATAAACGTATGCTGGGTCCCCCATGGAGAGGATGAACTCGATATCTCCCTCCAACTCTTGCGCGCGGTGGATCAAAGAGGCTATCTCCTCCCTCCACCGTCTCTTGCCCATGATCTCTCTCAGGGCGGCGAGGCTTTTCTTGATGTCCGAAAGGAGACTCAATAGTATTGGATCCAGCTCCTGCAAGCGATACTTCTCTTCTCCTTGAAATAGGGAGAAGAGATCTGCCGATTTCACCAGAAGGGCATCTACCGCCCTCTGGAGCCCGGCAGTAGGCTTCCTCCCTTTTGTCAACTCCCTGCGTACGTCCCGGGCTAATTCCTCTACCCGATAGTTGCTGACGGCCAGGCCAAAATAGTTAGTGATCACCTCCTCCAATTGATGGGCCTCATCGAAGATCACCCTCTTGTACCTCGGGATCACCTCTCCTCCCACATCCCTAACGGCCAGATCGGCGAAAAAGAGGTGGTGGTTGACCACGATCAACTGGGCCTCTGCCGCTTCCTGGCGCATGTGGGTGAGGAAACACCTCTTATAATCGGGACAATTAGTCCCGAGACAGTGATCGCGACTACAGCATATTTCCCCCCAGGTCGAGAAATCCTCCGGTATCCCCTCCAGCTCGGAGCGGTCGCCGGTTTGGGTCCGGGAAGCCCATCTTTTCAACTCCCCAAAGAGAGAGGTCTCCTCCATGACCTTGAAAAGCGGTTGACGTTCAAAGAGCTTAAACCGCCGCCAGCAGAGGTAATTCTCTCTCCCCTTCATATAAGCGGCCTTGAACGATATGGGGAGGAATTCCTTGAGGAGGGGAATATCTTTGAAGAAGATCTGCTCTTGTAAATTCTTGGTCCCAGTTGAGACAACCACTTTGTGGCCGCTGTAAAGGGCGGGAATGAGATAGGCGAAGGTCTTTCCCGTTCCAGGCCCTGCCTCCACAATCAAATTCCCCCCCTGCGTCAAGGCCCTCCAGACCGCCTCAGCCATTTCCACCTGCTGAGGCCTGTACTCATAGGATTCAAGCCCCTCCGCCAGCAGCCCTTTCCTTCCCAAGATATTCTCCATGGCGGGTCTTCTCAAGAGAATTCCTCCAATCTCTCCAACACCAACTCTCGAACTCTTGAATCTATCAGGATAGAGGCATGGTTAAGGGAAAACTCCCGCTGGTCGCGGGGAGGGAGCCAGGTTAATTTCCCCCTTGCTCTGGCCACCAGCCCATCGCCTTGGCCATCTACCCACTCATCGGGGAGCAAGGAGGGGAAAGGTGGTTGAGGGGAAGGGTCCAAGAGGGAGAAGACCTCCTTGACCTCAAAGGGATTCTCCCTCACTATGCGATAGATCTTGTTAACGCAGGTGCTCACCCCCAGAAGGTTGACATACCTCATACCCAGCTCCTTCTTTTCCCACTCCCTGAGCGTGAGGATAAAAGAGGAATGGGGCCTGAGCTCCTCCACGGCCCCTGTGCGGAAGGTATCCATCCATTGATTGTAGACTCTCCTCACCTCCTCTCGGACCACGTGGGGGAGGAGCTTCTCTAGTGATGTGACAAATCTTCCCATGATCTCCGCTATGTCTGCAATGCGGCTTCCGTAGTGCGGGGTGGCCAAAAAGATGGCTGCAGCCACCCCCTCCCTGTACCTCTCATATTTGCGCAAATATTCCCTCACTATCAACCCCCCCCGGCTGTGACAGAGGAAGATCACCCTCTTCTCACCGAAGATCTTCCTTGCTTCCTCCCACACCTCCTTGAGTTCCTCCACAGCCGTGTTAATGGGGCCATTGGGGTCCTTTTGAGACCAGGTGAGGAGATTGTACCCCTTCTCTGCCAGGTCTTCCCAAAAGGATTTGGGCCGATTGGGAAGGAAATGCCAGGGAGTGGAAGTGGTAAAAGCCCGTGGTCGGTCATTCCAACGAAATAGGGGCGTATGTTTGAGATCAACCAGAAGGTAGTCGAAAGGAATCCTACCCCTTCCCATCCTCTCCAGATAGGGATCGGTCCAAGTCCTTTCAGTCACGCCCAATCCATGGACCAGGATAAGGAGGGGGCGAGAGGGGTTTCCCCTATGGACCCTCATCGTCTCCTTGTAAATAGACTACCATCTCGCATTCTATCTCCCTCGGTCCCACCAGACAAAACCCCACCTTTTCATAGACATGGATGGCCTTGAAGTTTATCGCCTCTACCGTAAGCCAGATCTGGCTGTAGCCCATCCCTGCAGCCAAATCCCTCATCGCCTGGGTAAGCGCTGTCCCGATGCCTCTGTTTTGATAGTCCTGGTGGACAAAGACCAAATATTCGCACCTCTGGCGGTCCTCCATCTCCAGGAGGACGGCATGCCCCACTACCCTCCTCTCCATGATGGCCAGGAGGTTCATCCCCCCTTTGAGCAGAGACACCAACCACTCCTCCCTCGTCTCTTCCGAACGGGGGGGGAGGCCCTGAGATCCCTCCTTAGGCTCAAACCCCTGGTACATATCTTTGAGGGGAGGATAATCTTTTTCTTCATCCTGGTACAGACGGATAAGAAGGGGCTGTCCAAATTTGTCCTTTGATTGGCGGGGTCCCTGCAAGGTATGAGAGGAGAGGTGTGACACCATCTTTTAAACATCATCAAACCTAACAGATAGGGAGGGGAAAGTCAAGCTGGGCTCCTTGACTTTTCGACTCCATACGGTTATCGTTGATGGCCACAGAACCTGCCTCGAGGGGGAGATGGAGTACCTGCTGACTTTGGATAGAAAGGTTTTCTTATGGATCAACAGCCAGTGGGCCAATCCTTACCTAGACTTCTTCTTTTCAACTATAACCTGGCTGGGCAACGGCTGGATCATCGTCGCCCTGGTGTTTATATTCTTTGCCATGAAGAGACGAGTTTACCTCCGGAGACACCTCCCCTGGTTGATTGTGGCCCTGTTTCTGAGTGGGCTCTGTATTTTCTTGTTGAAAAAGATAGCTCCAAGACCCCGCCCCCTGAGCGACTTTGGTCCGCTCATCGAGGCAGGAAAAGTACAGATCCATATTGTGGGGGAACGTCTGCGATATGGATCCTTTCCCTCTGGCCACACGCAGACCGCTTTCGCTGCAGGAACTTATCTCTCTCTTCTCTTTCCCCGCTGGTCACTCCTTTTCCTTTCTCTGGCCGGAGGAGTGGGATTGTCGCGCATCTATATGGGGGCACACTTCCCCCTCGATGTTATCATGGGGGGGCTAGTTGGGATCGTCTTTGCCTGGGTGACGTGGTCGGTGAGGAACAAGTTCCAAAAACATCCCTCCCATAGCAATATAGATTTGAATGCTGTATAATTTGGACTGAATAGCGAGTTAGATTCATTCTTGACAAATAAAAAATTGTGTATACTTTAGTCGGAGGAGAAGATGACTGTTGATGAAAAGATCGCCAGGCTTAAGGAGAGGGGTGCCCTGCTGACCATCCAGAGATACGCTGTCTTGGAATTTCTCCAAGACAACGACCTCCACCCCACGGCCGAGGAGATCTACCAATCCTTAAGGGGGATCTATCCCACCCTCTCGCGGGCCACGGTCTATAACACCCTTGAGGTCTTCAAGCAATATGGTCTTGTTCAGGAGGTAAACATCGAACGCGATAAGGCCCATTACGATTATAGGATTGACCCCCATCATCACTTCCTCTGTCGCCGATGTTCCCGAATATACGACGTGGGCTTGGACAGAAGCCCCATCGGAATGGGAGAATGGGTAGATGGCCACAAAATAGAGGAGGTAAGGCTCTATATCACCGGCACCTGTTCCGAATGTCTCAAAGAGGGGGGAAATGCCGGAGCTCCCTGAGGTAGAGACCATCTGCCTCCAGCTGCATCAGGTGGTTTTGGGTGCAAGGATCTTGGAGACCCAGATTATTGACCCCAAACTTGGAGGGATACCCGGACTTGAAGAAAGAGAGGTTCTTGTAATAAAACGTTACGGGAAGGCCCTGAAGATGGAGATGGAAGGGGGCCTTAAGCTTTTGATCCACTTTCGCATGACGGGAAGACTTCTATGGGAGGAAGGAGATAGCATCCCTTCCCATGTGCGCCTTGTGCTCTCCTTCCCTCAGGGAAGGGTCCTCTTCATCGATCCCCGTCGCTTCGGGACTTTTTCGGTGCAACAGAACGGTGAGTTGCCTCTCTTGGGGGGCGACCCGCTTGAGGATTTGAAATCATCCCAACTGTGGGAGGTGTCTCGAAAGAGCAGTCTTCCCATAAAATCGTTCCTCATGGATCAGCGCCGTATAGCTGGCATTGGTAATATCTATGCCTGCGAGATCCTTCATCAAGCGCACATA
>CP070817.1:1019360-1024904 GCA_020344255.1 Deltaproteobacteria bacterium
CCCCCTCATCCTGATCCTGGCATCGCAGATGGCACACCCTTCTTCATTCACGAAGATGGGATTGAGATCCAGCTCCCTGATATCCGCAGAACCGTCCACGAGCGACCAGATCCGCAGCAGGAGCGCTTCTATCGCCTCCAGGTTGACCTCCCCTCCCCTGGCACTACGCAAGATGGGGAAGCTCCTGAGTTCTCTGATCATCTCGCGGGCGTCCTTCCCATCGATGGGGATGACCCGGAAGGATACATCTCTCAACACCTCCACAAAGATCCCGCCCAGGCCAAACATGATGACTGGCCCAAATTGGGGATCATGGATGGTGCCAATGATGACCTCTCTCCCTCTTCCCATCTCCTGGACCACCATCCCCTCTATCCTCGCCTCGGGGTGAAGAGAGGTCACCTCAGTCCATAACCTCTCAAAGCCCACCCTCACCTCTCTCTCATCCCTTATGTCTACCAATACACCCTTAGCCTCTGTCTTGTGGAGGATATCGGGGGAGGATATCTTGAGCGCTACAGGGAAGCCAATCTCCTGAGCGGCATCGATCGCCTCCTGGGGCTGGTGGGCTGCCTTGCTCTGTAAAACCGGAAACCCATGCTGTCGCAGGAACTCCAATGCATCTGTTCCCAGGAGTATATCTCCTCTCTCAACCATTTTGCCTCCTGTTACGAACGAGCATTGTCTGTCGCCAGAGGTTCCCCATGGTTCTGGCAGCCCGCTCCGGGGTCGGAAGAAATACCATCCCCTTCGTCCTGTCCATGAGTTTGACATCCTCCGTCCATATAGGAGATGGGGCGGAAAAACAGGCCACCAAGGGTTTAGTCGAGGGTTTCCGCTCCTCCCAGTATTTCCTCATTTCCCCTCCCAGGGCAACATTGGCAGAGGCGTACATGGCCAGAAATACCACCCCGTCGATGTTCGGGTCATCGATAACTGCCTCCATAATTCCAATGATGGCCCTCGGGCTATACCAGGCCGGCCCCATATCCACCGGATTCGTCCTGATGGCAAGAGGGGGCAGAAGTTCATTGATCCTCTCCTGGGTCCTCGAGGAAAACTCAACGAGCCGCAGGCCACAAGCTTCGCAGATGTCGCAGGCGATCATCCCCGGACCTGCCTGGCTGGAGAGCACCGCCACCTTGTTTCCGTGCAACGGTGGCAGGGAGTCGAGGGCCTTGGCCGTGTCCAATAATTCCTCTGTATCCCCTACCTCCAGGATCCCCCCCTGTCGAAAGGCGCCTCGATAGATCTCATACCGCCCGGCTAGGGACCCGGTATGGAATCTGCTGGCGTCATCCCCCGTTTCTCCCCTGCCCGCTTTATAGGCTATTACGGGCTTGCGCCCCCTCATCTGCCCAGCAGCATCGAGGAGACGACGGGGGTCGTCCATCCCCTCGATATAGAGGCCGATGACCCGGGTATCCGGGTCATCGGCAAGGTAGGGAAGGATATCGGAGAAGTCCATATTGCACCGGTTCCCCAAGCCAATGATCTTAGCAAAGGCCACGTTCTCCTCCATGGCTCGGAAGGCCGAGAGATGGCAGAATCCTCCGCTCTGGCTCACCAAGGTGACACCTCCCTTGGGCACGAGGGAGAACTCTGGGGTAAAGGAGGCGTTGAGAGTGGTGGTGAGATTGACAAAGCCAAAGGTATTGGGACCGATGATGGGCAGCGACCAACCATCCGCCATCTCTCGAACCCGTTCCTGGAGGGAAGCCCCTGCGGGATCCTCGATCTCCCTGAAGCCAGCAGTGATCAGGACTATCCCCTGCACCCCCTTTTTATGGCACTGTTCCAGGACCCCGGGTACCAACTGCGCGGGAACCACAATAATGGCCAAATCGACATCACCGGGAACCGTATCCAGGCTGGGGAAGGTAGGGAGATCCCATAGCTCAGAAGCGTTGGGATTTATGGGGTAGATGCGCCCAGGATAGCCACCCTGCACAAGACTCTTCATGACATGGTAGCCTAATTTGTCAGGGTTGTTGGATGCACCGATCACCACCACCGACTCAGGTTGAAAGACCCTGGGCAATTTGGCAAGATAGTCCAACTCCTTACCCTCCTTTGAGCGAGCTCTTGCTGAAACGATCGTTTTTCTCCCTCAGTTCTTCTATCGTTTGGTCCAATCCGATGCCCTTGTCAGCCTACACAAACACGAGGAGAAGTCAAGCATCGGTTAAGGTGCCATCCTCCGTGCCTCCTTGAGAATGGATCTAGTAAATAGTATACGTCGCCATCCCTTTGGCCACCAACATCCCCTCCTCGTTCCGTACGTCAACCTCCCCTACTGCCGTCTTCTTCCCTTGATGGATGACCCGGGCCTCGGCAGTGATTTTCCCGCCAGTTACCGGGGCCAGAAAGTTGACCTTCAGCTCAATAGTTCCAACCTTGTCCTCCGGTTTCACCAAGGTGAGCAGGGCACAGGCCACTGAGGCATCGACCAATGAAGCGGTAACGCCTCCATGCAGCTGGCCATAGGGATGCGTGAGCCTCTGATCGAAGGTGAGGCTGAGGAGGGCACAACCCCCTTGGGCTTCTATCAGGTCTATTCCCAGATAATTGACATACGGGCATGTGTTGAAAAGCTTAGCAGGAAGATCGGTCATCGCTGATTCTAACCCCTAAGGAGTGGAGTAGGATTGCTCCTTCAAATGATCCCCTCCACCGGCCACATAAAGGCAAAGAGGCCCTTATCCCCCACCCGGGCATCCAGTTTCTTAATCTCCTCGACCAACTCCTGAACCTTCCCCCTGTCCTCTAACACAATACCCAAAGCCATGTTTGCTCCGGGCCATATCGGGGAATCGAGACGGGGATTGCTCGCCTCCCCCTTGCCCAGGACGCGCTGCCACTTGGTGTATCTGTCGATCTTCACCCCCGCCAACAACTCCATGATCTCCTCATCGATGGCCTGATTGTAGACAATCATAACCATATACATCACTTCCTCCTGGCTTGCCTCCTGCGCTCGATGAGGTAATAGAGGCTGGGGACGAAGATGAGGGTGATGAGCGTGGAGGTCAACAGGCCTCCGAAGACGGCTAACCCGAGTGGTCGCCATGATTCGGAACCCTCCCCCCGACTCACGATCAACGTGAAGACACACCCCATGGTGGTAAGGGCTGTCATGAGGACAGGGCGCAGACGACGGCGCCCGCCGGTCCTGACGGCCTCCAGGAGCACCAGGCCCCTTGCCCGTAAGAGGTTAATGTAGTCCACCATCACGATCCCATTGTTTACCACAATCCCCACCAGCATGATCAGCCCAATGAGGGAAACCAGGCAAAAGGACGCCCCGCCAAAGTAGAGGAAGAGGAGGACCCCGATGAAAAGGAAGGGAATGGCAAACATAATGATAAAGGGGTGCATGAGGGACTCGAATAGCGAGGCCATCACCATATAGACCAAGATGACGCCCAGGCCGAAAAGAAGGATGAGATCCTGAAAGGATTTCCGCTGCTCCTCAACCTCACCTCCCCAGGAGGTCAGAATCCCTGGAGGTTTTTGTATCTTCGCCAAGGCCTTATCCAGATCCTTCGACAAATCCCCCAAGGGGCGCCCCTTCACATAGGCCTCCACCCTGATAACCCTCATCTGGTTCTTGCGGTAGATCTCCACCGGGCCATGGCTTACCTGGAGGTGGGCGACGTTTTTCAACTTGATATGCTTGCTATTGGGGAGGGTAATGGGGGTGTTTTTGATGTCCCAGATCATCCGCCGCTGAGGCTCTTTCAGGCGCAGGAAGATGTCGTATTCACTGCCCGCCTCGAGGAACTTGGCCGCCTCATATCCATAGAAGTTCGTCCGCAGAGTCTGGGCTATATGATCGACGGTGAGCCCCATGCTTGCCGCCCGCTCTCTATCTATCCTGATATGAATTTCCGGCTTTCCAGGATCGTAATCGAGGGACACGTCCACTGCCCCTGGGATGCGCTCCAATGCCCTCTTTACCTGGAGGGCAAGCTCGGAGAGTTGTTCGAGGTCGTATCCCATGACCTCCAGGCTGATCGGTTTTCCCCCACCCATCAGGATCCTCGACATGGGGTCTTGGGTACCGACACCCAATCTCTTCAGGCCGGGTATTTCCGAGATCTTTCTGCGGAGCACCGAGGCTATGTTCTGTGAAGACCTCGCTCTATCCTCTTTGTCCACCAACCTGATACCTGCATAGCCGATATGGCTTCCCATCTTGCTTCCGAAGGCCCGGGCCAGGCTCTCCTCCCTCTCGCCACAGCGGACAAAGAACACCTTCAGCTCCGGCACCTCTTGCCGGAAGATCCCCTCGACCCTGCGCATCACCTCATCTGTCTCCTCTACCTTGGTACCCACGGGAAGCTCTATTGCCGCCCGGACGTATGAGGCATCTTGTTGGGGCATAAACTCCGTCCCAATGAGGGGAAGGAGGGCCAGACTGGACAGCAGTAGCAGGGCAGCGATAGCCACGGTGGTCTTCCTGCGCTGCAGGGACCGATCCAGGAGCCATCCATACCCTCCCTCTAGACCCGCAAAGACCCCCTCAGACCTCCGCAACAGCCATCGCCAGATCTTCCTATTGGGCTCTTCCCTTTTGCCCAAGAGGCGGGATGAGAACATGGGGGTCAAGGTGAGGGCCGTGAACAGAGAGGCCAGGACGGTCACGGTGATCACGACGGCCATGTCCTTAAACATGATCCCGGTGAGCCCCTTCATGAAGATGAGGGGGATAAAGATAGCCACCGTGGTCAGGGAGGAGGCGGTAATGGCCTTTCCCACCTCCGAGGAGGCGAATATGGCGGCCTCCCTGGGTCTCTCTCCTTCTTCTACGTGTCTGGTGATGTTATCAATGACCACAATGGAGTTGTCCACCACCAACCCCATGGCGATGATCAGACTGGAGAGGGAGAGGACATTAATGGTAAGCCCTAGTATGTACATAACGATGAAGGAGATGATAATGGAGAACGGTATAGTGAGGACGATGATGAGGCTGCTAATGCTCCGCCGCAAAAAGAAGAGCACAACGGCGCTGACCGCCACCAATGCCCACCAGAGGGTTTTGGACAGGTTCTTGATAGTGACCAAGATATCGCGGGAGGAGTCCATATTGATGGTGTAATCGACATCCTTGGGGAAGAGGTGCCTCAGCTCCTCCAACCTCTCCTTCACCCTCTGGGCCACGGTTACGGTATTGGTACCCGACTGTTTCTGGACCATCACCAGGAGGGCATCCTTGCCGTTCACCCGCACAAACATCGTCCGCTCCTCGTGGGTGTCCTCTACTTGGGCTACATCCCGCAGGTAGATCATGGACCCGTTTCTCTCACCCACGACGACGTCTTTCAGCTCATAGGGTTCCTCAAACTCCCCGAGTACCCGGATGAGATACTCGGTCTCCCCCATTTTGATCTTGCCGGCGGGCAGGTCCATGTGCTCGGCGTGGATTTTGTCGGCGATCTGCCCCACCGATAGCCGATAGGCCTGAATCCTTTGCCGATCGAGCCTCACCTGGATCTGTCGCTGTAATCCACCCAGGATCTGGACAGCACCCACCCCAGG
>CP070817.1:1025004-1039392 GCA_020344255.1 Deltaproteobacteria bacterium
TAATTACAAAATAGGCATCGGCTACCTCTAACACTTCTTCAGGCCAAGGATCCTCAAGGGTCACGGTGGCGAGCTCCCTAGCATATCTGGCCAGCGTCCCTATATGGGGGGCCGAAGAGGAGCTCCTTTTGAAAAATCCGGTCTGCTCCACCTTCAGGCCCTTTTTCTTTAATAATTTCTTAAAGTCTTCGCCCTTTCTCCAAGCAGTAGAAAGCTGTTGGGCGGTGTTGTGGGCCAGTTCCTTGGCTAGTGATGAGACAAGGGCTTCTTTCACTCGTTCCTTTACCTCCTCCAGGGGAGAAATCTGTGGAGGCATCTTATCGACCACCTGCAGGACGAAGTAATCCTCGCCGTCCTGGAAGGCTGAAGAAATATCGCCCTGCTCCAAAGTGAAGGCAACGGAAGAAAACTTCTTCCTAATCCCCAACGCTTCGAGGGGCTCGGCTGGGTTAAAGGGACCTACTTCACTTGCTTGGAGCCCTTCCCGTTGGGCATAAGCCTTCAATTCTCCTAATTTTTTCGCCTTGTAGGCGGCATCTTCAGCATGGATGGCGGCCAAATCTTTGGCTTTCTCCTTCCTCAAGAGGGGGGTGATCTTCCCCTTCACCTCCTCTAAGGACTTCTGCTTCGCCTCCTGTACATCTTCCACCTTGACGATGTGGAAGCCATGTTTTGTCTTAAGCACGGGGCTTATCTCTCCCTTGCTGAGATGAAACACCGCCTTTTCCAAGATGGGCTCCATCTCGCCCTGGGAGAAGTATCCCAGGTCCCCCCCTTGAGAGGCAGACGGGTCATCGGAGAATTCGCGTGCGAGAGTGACAAAATCCTCTCCCTTGCGGGCCTTGGCAAGGACCTCCTCAGCTTTCTTTTTGACCTTGTCCACCTCATCCGGCTTGGCCTCTGGACCTACCTTCATGAGAATGTGCCTGACCTGCACTCTCTTGGGTCTCCGGTATTGGTCGATATTCACCTCATAATACTCTTGAATTTCTCGAGGCGAGACCTCGGCCTCCTCGAGGTATGTGTTGGGGGAGAACTTCAGGTAGAGGACCTTCACCTGAGGAGGGGACCGAAACTCCTCCTTGTGTTCCCCATAGTATCCCTCCAGTTCCTTCTGGGTAACCTTGATCTTTTCTTTAAATGCCTTGGGGGAAACCTTGATAAAGTCCAGATTGATCTTTTCATTCTCCAGAAAATAGAGATCTTTTACCTCTGCCTCGGTGAGGATTACAGTCGTATCCCCAATAAGCTCGTCCATACGCCTGATCCTCAGATCTCTGAGTATCGTTTCCTCGAAGTCTCCAGGCTCTAGGCCGCTGCGCCTCAAGGCTTGGAGATAGAGATCACGGTCAAACTTTCCCTCCCGTTGAAAGGCTTGGTATTGCAGGATTTCATCCCTCAATTCTTCTTTGGTCACCAGAAGTCCAATCTTTTCACTCCCCTGGAGGAAGAGGGTTGTGTTGATCAACTGATCCAGGACCTGTTGTTTTATATTCATCCTTTTGAGTAAGTCAGGGGAGAGCCGCTCCCCAAATATCCTCGAATAATACTCCAACAAATTATTGTAAGCACGATCGAACTCCCCAATGGTAATGAAATAGTCCCCTACGGTGGCCACCACAGTCTTCTTCTTACTCTCGATTCTCCCCACCCCCCAGAAGATGAAGACAACGATGATCAGCCCCAGAAGTATCTTGATGATCCAAGAGCCGGCATGGGTCCTCATGAATCTAAGCATAATGTGACCTCCTTACGGAAAGAAGTATCAAAATATGTGATCGTTTGATGAAAGGCAATTACTTTATGTCTAAACTTCACGATCTGCAAAGATCGTTGCCACGAAAACAAAGACAGGTTTTAAAATCGCCTTCTTCACTCGTTCTGTGCTATAGTATAATAGATTTTGTATTTTATCCAGTGCGGAATCACTATGCCCAAAAAGAAGGCCTATTTGGTCCATGCTACCGATAAATCCCTCATAATCTCGGAGCAGCCTCCTTTCCCCTTTCCTGTTCTGGGAATCATTACGGTGGCAGCCCTCTTCCCTGAGGAGGAATGGGAGGTGAGGGTGGTGGATGAAGATAAGGAATCTGTGGACCTGAATGTGAAGGCGGATTTGGTAGGAATCTCTACTCTGACCCTGAATGCCCCGCACGCCTATGAATTGGCCAATCACTTTCGCTCACGATGGATCCCCGTGGTGATGGGTGGTTTGCACGTCACCTATGAACCAGAGGAGGCCTTGAAATACTGCGACGCCGTAGTGCTGGGAGAGACTGAGGGAGCAATGCCGAGGCTTTTGGCCGATTTCACCAAGGGTGCCATGAAGAGGACGTATTTTTCGCCCAATCCCCTCCCTAACTTTGGAATACCTTACGCCCGCCGAGATCTCTTGCGGCGATACCACCATCGATACCTCATTGCCGTACAAGCCACCCGTGGTTGCCCCCACCAATGTGAATTCTGTTCAGTACCTCTCTTCTTCGGCAATCAATACCGATACCGACCTGTGGAGGATGTGGTGGTAGAGATAAAGGAGGCATTGGGTTCGTACCATAAACTCTATGTATTCTTTGTCGACGATAACATTGGTGGGAATCCAAAGTACGCCAAAGAATTGTTTCAGGCCCTGATCCCCCTCAAGATTCGGTGGGCAAGCTTTGCCTCGCTTAAGATGGCTGAAGATCCGGAACTCCTAGACTTGGCGGAAAAGAGCGGCTGTGTGGAGCTCTTTATCGGCTTCGAATCCCTGGAACAGGCCAATCTGAATATGGCGGGGAAATTCTGGCTCAAGACAGAGAAGTTCGCCGATAACGTGCGCGACCTTCATCAAGCAGGGATCATCGTCCAGGGTGCCTTTATCTTCGGACACGATGGCGACACCAAGGATATCTTCCGCCGCACGGTGGAGTTCGTCCAGAAAACAGGGATAGAGGTTCCCATCTTTGGAATTCTCACCCCTTATCCGGGTACCATACTCCGACGACGCCTGGTCTTGGAAAAACGAATCCTGTCTGGTGATGATTGGCGCCATTATGATGGAAGCCATGTCCTTTTTCGCCCTGCCTTGATGACTCCGGAAGAACTTCAGGAGGGTTATTTCTGGGCTAAGAAGTATTGTTGTGCCCCTCGCTCTATTATCTCACGGCTCTTCCGTGCTCCCCTCAAGAATTTCCCCCTTGCCCTTGCCCTCAACTTTTCCATGTGGCGGAGTAAGATGCGCCAGATACATGCCAGGTGGAAAGGCAGCTTACGGGCCCCAGCGAAGTGGTGAATCTCAGATAAACTCCATACGTCTCCACTTGATGGAGCTGCCTGGCAGGGATACTGAAGTTAACCTCACCTACGGTATAATTCTTCCCGTCTTCCAATACCTCGATTCCCTCTAAATAGCTGCGTAGATACTCTAGGATGACTGCATCGGAGGAGAGGGCGTCTTGCGGGGTGAAGAGAAGGCCCCTCTTTCTAAAACCGCCCTCTGTCATCGCCTCGATCATCGGGTTCACATCGGCGGCATGATCGACGTGGCAATGGGAGAGGATAACAGCGTCCAGGCTGGTGGGAGTCTTTTTTGGGCTTGGCCGAGAGGCACCTTACCAGGATTCCTGATCCTGGATTTCGATAAATATTCTTCTCCCAAAAAGAGATCCAGATTCCTCCCGAGGCCCTCACCTGTTTAGAGACTACTATCCTCGCCCCAGCGGTCCCGAGAAACTTTATGAAGTCCCTTGCCATATCCCGGGGATGTCCTTACCACAGAACTTACATTTTCCCTTGATCACATTGTTGGTAAGGATGAAGTAGCCCCTCCTGGCAATGAGCACCTTTTTGCAGTGAGGACAGTAGGTGTTTTCTCCTTCATGGCCGGCTACATTCCCTATGTAGACGTATTCCAGACCGACAGTGAGGGCCACCTCCCTGGCTTTCTCCAAGCTCTCTACCGGAGTGGGAGGTAGATTGCGCAGCTTATACATGGGGTAAAAGCGGCTAAAGTGGATGGGGACATCGGGGCCGAGTTCCCTCTTGATCCAGAGGCACATCTGTCTCACCACCTGCATATCGTCGTTCTTGGTGGGAATCACTAGGTTGACCAGCTCCAGGTGGATCCGCTTCCTCCTCAGGGTCTTGAGGGTCTGGAGGACAGGGTGCAGATCACCCTCCGTCAATTCCTGGTAAAAATCCTCGGTGAAACCCTTGAGATCAATACAGGCGGCCCCGAGATACTGGCAGAGGTCATTCAAGGGTTTGGGATTGATGTAGCCATTAGAATGACAGACGCTCAAGATTCCCCTCCCTTTGGCCAGAACCGAGACATCGTACATATACTCGAAGAAGATAGTTGGCTCCACATAGGTGGAGGCGATGGTAGGGCACTTATACTCATTGGCTATCTGAACGACCTCAGCTGGCGGCAGTTTAAAATTCAAGGTCTTCTCCGGCACCTCTTGAGAGATCTCCCAATTCTGACAGAACTTGCAATCGAAGTTGCAACCCGTCGTGGCAATGGAAAAGGAAGGGGTGGCTGGGAGGACATGGAAAAATGGTTTCTTCTCGATGGGGTCTATATGTACGGCACAGGGGTTGCCGTACACGAGGCTATGAAGCTTTCCGCCTCTGTTTTCCCTGACCTCACAGTGGCCCCGCCCCCCTGAGGAGATCTCGCACTGCCTCGGGCACAGAAGACACCGGACTTCTCCACCCCCCAGCGGCTGAAAGTAGGGGGAGAGTTTCGTTCCCACCAACCCCCATTCACCATCCAACCTGCGCTTTCCCTGAGGAAAGGCATCCCTGCTGAGTAACGGAAGGGGGGCTAGGGAAAGGTAACAAAGACCTTTGAAGCATCTGGCTAGAAATTCCCTTCTGGAAAGCCCCGTCATTTCCATATCACCACAATTCTAACCATTACCAGAATGGTAATCAAGGACAAGTTTTAGGATGATTGCAGGTGGGACTTTCATTGACTAAAGGGCTGGTGAGGTGTTATCTTGACACCTCGAAGAGAGAGAAATGGTGAAGGGAGAGAATTTCAAGAAGATAACAGTGGTGGAGAATAAATTCGAAGCGGACCTCATCGCCCAGACCCTGCAAGAGGAGGGTATCCCCTGTATGATTCGCTCCTATCATGACACCGCCTATAACGGGATTTTCATTCCCCAAAAAGGGTGGGGAGCTGTCATGGTACCTGAGGAGCTGGAGCGGGAGGCAAAGGATATCATTGCTGCGCTCCGCGAGGGGTTAAAGAAAGAAGGACAAGAGGGGGAGACCTAAGAGATCTCCCCCTCAAAGGACCTCTCATCATGTCTCCTAGCACAGGAGCTCCATTACGTGCACCACCCTTTGAGGCATTCCCATTTGGGTGGTATTGTCGATCAACTGGATCATACAACCAGGGCAGGCGGTAACCACGATATCCGCCTCGGTGTCAGCAATGGCGTTCATTTTATGTTCGGCTATCTTCTTGGAGAGCTCGTAATACTGAACATTGAAGGATCCACCCATTCCACAACATCGATCTGGCTCTCTCATCTCCACCAACTCCAGCCCAGGTATGGACTTAATGATCTTCCTTGGCTGTGAGGAGATCTTCTGATACCTTACTAGGTGGCAGGGGTCGTGATAGGTGACCTTGGTGCCCTGGGGCAGGGTGGTGCTGAACGCCTCAGAAGAAGGCTTGAGGACGTCGGTGATGAACTCATTAATGTCTTTTACCTTAGCATTGAACTCCTCATATCGTTTCTGTCGCTCCTTGTCATCGGCTAAGTACGTGGCATAGCCCTCTTTCAGAGCTGAACCACAGGTGGCACAGGAGGTGACGATATAGTCCACATCCTCCAACTCTGAGAAGACCGCAACATTTCTGTCGGCCATTTCCCGGGCAGTAACGAAATCACCGCTGCCGAATACAGGCATCCCACAGCATCCCTGTCCCTTGGGGAAGAGGACCTCCACCCCCTGGCTGGTGAGGAAATCGATGGTCTTCTTTCCTATCTCTGGAAAGACAAAGTCGGTGGCACACCCGGCGAAAAAGGCGACCCTGATCCGTTTTTGCACCCCTGGAGGGGGGGCGATGACTTCTGGATATTGATCTCGAAGGAACTTGCTGGCTATCTCCGGAATTTGCCTTCCTTTGCCCAGGGCTGATAGGAAGGTGGGGAGATGGCGGATCTTGCCCTTTGTCTTAGGAAGAAGCCACTGAAGCTTAGAGGCAAGTCTCACCACCTTGCCAAAGAGGCCCCTCTTGTTCAATAGTTTCTCAAACACCACCTTCTTGGTAAAGGGAAGCCCTTTGTTGGCTACAATATCAGCCCTTGCCGCAAAGGTGATGTTGGCCACCTCCACCTTAGCAGGACAAAATTCTGCGCATCTATTACAGGTTAGGCATTGGCTGTACCGTTCTTCCAGGTGCTTCCAATCAAGTTGGGCACCTTCCAGGAGTTCCATGGCAAGGACATTCCTGCCCCGTGCCACGATGGGTTCCGTACGGATCTCCCGGTATACGGGGCAGAAAAACATGCAGAAGCCACACTTCATACACTGCGTGATTTTGTCCTGAATTTTGGCCATGTTTTCCAACTTTATCTTGTCATTCTCCATAAACACTCAACCCCTTTTATCTGTTCATTTTTTCACATTATACCCTCCCTATACTTGTCTGGTCAAAAGAGTTTTCTTGACAAGGCTGTTTTATTATTGTAGGTTTTATATTCTCCTTTTTCAAGGGGGAATACTTGCAGAGGTTTCTGGTTATCTTCGTCACCGCTGCCTCTGAGCAGGAAGGGGCTGAAATCGGCAGGACCCTGGTAGGGGAAGGGTTGGCTGCCTGTGCAAACATCATCCCCCAAGTCCGTTCTGTCTACCGGTGGAAGGGAGAGATCTGGGACGAAGCTGAAACACTCCTTATCATCAAGAGCCGAGAGGAGCTTTTTGAAAGGATAAGGAGCCGGATTAGAGAGCTCCATAGCTATGAGGTCCCTGAGATTATCGCAATAGGATTGGATAAGGGGGATGTGGATTATTTGAAATGGATAGAAGAAGTAACCTCTAAAGGAGATTGACCAATGGGAAGTGTGCTGAAAAAAAGGCGAAAAAAGATGAAAAAACACAAACACAAAAAACTTTTGGCCCGAGACCGACACAAGAGAAAAAGGTAAAAAGCGAACTTCTATGAGACCCTTTTTACCCAATTTCATCCTTTTTCTGCTGACCATCTTCTCCACCCTCCTCATCGGAGGGGTAATATACTCTCTGTCCGTCATCTCCATACTTTTGGCCCATGAGATGGGGCATTATTTGGCAAGTCGCAGGTACCGGGTCTCCTCCTCGCTCCCGTATTTTATCCCTTTTCCCCTTCCTCCCTTTGGCACCCTCGGAGCCATCATAAGGACTAGAAATGTTATCCCTCATCGAAGGGCCCTGTTCGACATAGGGGCATGGGGCCCCCTGTTTGGCCTTTCGCTTGCCATCCCAGCAGTGGTGGTGGGGCTCCTTTTATCCGAGGTTACGGATGTATCGCAGCTCCCTGCGAATAGTATGGCCTTAGGGAACTCACCCATGTTCTCGGTCCTGCAGAGGTTGGTCCTGGGAAGTCTCCCTCCGGACACCGATGTGATCTTGCATCCCATTGCCTATGCTGGTTGGGTGGGGCTCTTCATTACCTCCTTGAACCTCCTACCAGCAGGACAATTAGATGGAGGACATATCATCTACTCCCTCTTCGGTCCTTACAGTAAAGTCATATTCCGCCTTACCCTCTTGGGGATAACCCTCATATGTCTCATCTACAACTTGGGATGGCTGTTGCTGGTAATCGTCTTACTCTTCATCGGTTACAGACATCCTCCTCCGTTAGATGATCATACCCCCTTGGACCAGCGCAGAAAGATCACCGGGATCTTTGCCTTCTGCATCCTTTTTACCACCTTCACCCCTATACCCTTCCCCAATTTTGCCATGGGAATACGAGAAGCCCTTCAATCGTGGCTGAATCTGTGAAGGAAGTCGACCTCCACGTCCACACTACCGCGTCGGATGGATCTATGAGTCCCGCCGAAGTGGTAACACATGCCAAAGAGAAGGGTCTCAGGGCCATCGCTATTACCGATCATGACACCGTGGAAGGGGTGGAGGAAGGGATGCGGGCAGGGAGGGAGTCAAGACTGGAGGTGATACCTGGGGTGGAGTTAAGCGTGGATTTCTCAAAGGGCACCATGCACTTATTGGGATACTATATCGATCCGCATTGTGCAGAGTTGGTGGAGAAATTGATGGTTGTCCAGAGGGGCAGGGCTGAGCGGAACATCAAGATGGTCAAAAGGCTCCAGGATCTAGGGGTCGATATAGACCTCTCAGAGGTAAGAGGGCTCGCGGGCCACGGCCAGATAGGTCGTCCTCACTTTGCCCGGATCATAGTTCAAAAGGGCTATGCAAGGAGCATACAAGATGCCTTCGATCGCTTCTTGCATAAGGGAGGACCGGCGTATGTGGAGAAATTCAGATTCCCCCCTGAAGAGGCCATGAGGTTCATCGCCAAGGCAGGGGGGTTAGCGGCCCTGGCCCACCCTTTCACGCTCAACAAGCTTCAAGAGGGGGAATTGGAAGACCTTGTAGTCGAGCTTAAAAAGGAAGGGTTGGAGGGGATAGAGGTATATTACCCTGATCACACGGAAGAACAAAGGAGGTTATACCGATACCTGGCACAAAAATACAAGCTCTTTATTGCGGGGGGAAGCGATTTTCATGGCCTAAACAGAGAGGGGGTAGAGTTGGGGGAGGGTCTTAGAGACATGGAATTTCCCTATAGACTGGTCGAGGAGCTGAAGAGAAGAAGGAAGGCCCTGTTTAGGGGTAAAAACCTTTGACAAATACATAGAGGAGGAGGTGAAAATATGATCAAGGCCTATATTTTGGTCAGTCTGGTCCCCGGACTGGAGGCCAACACCATGCCGCAGATAAGCGCCCTGCCTGGCGTTCAAGACACTGATCTAGTCTTCGGCCGTTGGGATGTAGTGGTGCAAGTACAGGCCAAGAACATTCCTGAACTCTCCCGGATGGTCATCAATCAGATTCGGGGGCTTCAAGGGGTCCAAACGACAGAGACATTGATCGGAGGGGTAATCTAGGATCGCTTCAATGGGTGCATGTAAAAAATCCCTTTCAGCCATAGGGAAGGGACGAAAGCGCTTGGTCATGTTGGGGGGCAAGGGCGGGGTGGGGAAGACCACCTGTGCGGCAGCCATCGCCCTGTACATGGCCGAGACTGGAAGGAAGACCTTGATCCTCTCCAGCGATCCCACACCGTCCCTTTCGGACATCTTTGAGATCAGTGTCGGGGCTCAAGAAACCTCCATCCCCAATGCGTCCAATCTTACCGCCTTGGAAATCTCCTCTGAGATTGTCCTCCAGAAATGGAAAGAGCGCTTTGGGCCAGAGATCTATGAAGTAGTCTCCTCCTTTGCTGACCTAGATTACGACTTTGTCCTGGACTATGTGGGAGGGGCACCGGGGATAGAAGAGGAGTATATGCTCTATTACATTATGGAGCTGGTAAGAGAGGGGAGATACGATCAGGTGATATGGGACTCCGCTCCGGCAGGACATACCCTTCAATTACTTCATCTCCCAGATATCTTTCTGCGACACTTGGAAGGAGCGACCAGATTCTATCTCAATATCTACAGCTACCTGGAGCGGGCGAAGGAAGTGGTGAAGTTACAAAAAGGAAAGAGTTCCCTTCTGGATATCATTTCCGGGTGGCAGGACCTATCCGGCCAAATCGCTGCCTTTATCAGGGATGAGCGTTCTACAGAGTACATCCTAGTTACTATCCCCGAAGCCCTGGGGGTCAAGCAGACGGAGCGCATCATTCAGGACTTCGATGCCCACGGGTTGCCGGTACATTATCTCATCATTAATCATGTTGTCGAGGAGGCCGACTGTGCCTTTCATCGGATGAGGAAGGAGATGCAGTCCCACTATATAAGACTTCTCTCTGAAGAATATGGTGAGCGCTTCCAACTGGTTTTGCTTCCCCTTTCCCCCAATGAGATAAAGGGGATCGAGAGGATAAGGAGGGTATCACACCTCCTCTTTAGCTGAGGTTGGCCCATCCCCTCTTTTCACTCCCCCTTATTACTTCTCTATATACCCCTCTTATATCGTTTCTTCCTATCAATGCAAGATACTCTTTGAGAAATCGCACTCTATCCCTTAAGTTTATAAAAAGAGGGGTGGAGGTATTCATCTGGACCAATCCCCTGATTAATTTCTTCTCTGAAATTTCCTTATCCAGCTTTAAGTCCTCCCAATCGGTCAGGCCGAAACACCAATAATCATCATACTCTTTCACCAAAATATTGCTGATTTTGAGATCCCTATGGGCTATCTGTAGGTTGTAAAGTTTGGCCATGAAGGCCCCAAGGCCTTTTAGAAACGCACCTTTCTTGGCCATTTTGCTGTCCGGATGTTCAAAATTCTCTCTAATATAACTTCTCAATTCTATATAACCGGAAGGGGTATCCATAATCAGGAAGGCCTCCGGCAAAAAGTCCCATCTCCTTCTGTCCAGCAAGGCCAGAGGCTTGATCTCCTTTATTCCTCTCACAAACAGCCCATTCCCGTTAACCCACCCCCTGCGAGCCTTTGATCCCCGCAATAATCTCTTTAATTTCTTTCCAAAGTCCTTGCAACGGTACTCCTTAATGCATATTCTGCTGTCCGTAGATTGAAAAAGGGTGAGGGCTGTACGCCGATCGTCTTTGATCAAACCCTCTTTCCTGTCCGCTACGATACCCTTGTGCTTCTCTATCACTTCCAGCAATTCTCCAGTTTCCCACTCCCTCCTTGACCATATCCGCCAACCACCCTCCTTGGCGACATAGAAGCTCCCGCTATTTTTAAGGCACCTCTTCGTCCTGCTCTTCATATGCCGCCGATGGATTCTGTCTTGCGATCTTTCTATCTTGATCTGAGCTTTTTTGATCCCACCTTTGAATGTTTCTCCATCCTCATCGTAAAGTCGTAAAAAGGCCTCTCTGTCCTCAGCAGATAGCGATCCTTTGACGGAATAGAGAAACTGGGCCAGGTTCCAAACCCTCCTTCGTTCGGAAATCCTCCTCAAAGTTTGGGAGCGGTGGAGGTCAATCAAGTATAGTTCACCCTCTTCTCTCTGCACTAAGATATTTCCGGCGTGCAGATCTTTGTGAAAGATGCCGGCTTCATGTATCCTCCTGATCAGCCTGGCCGCGTTGAAGATATAGCCCTCCTGTCCTCCCTCATGGATCAATTCTATCAAGGGCAGAGAAGGGGAAATGGCCTGACTAATGAGGAAGGCCTCCTTTAAGTATCCCCTTTCTCGCCTCTCCCCGATAGCTAACGGCAGGGGGGTGGGTATTCCCCTGCGCAGTACAAGACGGGTCATTACCCATTCCGTCTGGGCCTTAGAGGGGGCGACAAAGTACTTCAACCCTTCTCTCAAGCCCCTTATCTTGTATCTCTTCAGGAAGAGATCCCCTTTAGGGCCTGAGATGATCAAGGCCGCTCGGATGAGGGATTCTTTAACTATCTTATGAGGGGGATTTTTTTGTAGAAACTCCTCCGGGGCATCTAGCAAAGAAGGGGGTAACCATTTTTCGGCGACCTCAGCAATGGTCCAACGTATTGGTCGTTTACCTTTCCTGTGAGACGGGATCATCCGTTACCCCTTTCACAACCGCCTGTAGTATCGGGAGAAATACCTAGCAAAGCCTTGAGCAAAAAATATAACTCCATTTCAAGCTCTCTTCGCAGCATCTCCATGTTGTGCTTCTACAAAGGCCTTTACATTTTCTCTGTAATCTCTCGTGAATGTAAAACCATTAAGAGAATGGGGCGACTATTATCCAATTCCTGAATTTACTTTCTGACAGATGTTCTAGGATTAATAATCACAAATTATGGGTATAATTATCTCATGAGTAAATTTCTTCGAAATATTTGCCATACGGCAGAGTCTTCAGTTGAGCGAGGATTTTGAGAAAATTTACCTCCTTTTCTACTGCTTTCATATTTGTGTCAGGGAATGGTTTTTTGATTAAGAAACCCTGATAACTACCGAAGGTAGCTTTTCTCTCTACTGCTGCTATCGGTATGAAAGTGGCAAGCTTTTTCTTAAGTAGAATATGGGCCGCCTTCCAGGCCATGAGAGTGGGAGTCTTTTTAAATATTCGGAGTAGCCAATATTTAAGACCTGAAAATTGGAAACAATGAACCTGAAACTTTTCCATCCCATGTTCTAAATTTATCGCCAGTTCAAATACCTTCCCTGGCATGACTTTCCCAATGCCAATATCTATCATCTTTTCCAGAGAATTCAAGATCTTTAAAACGTCTTTCAGACTATACTTTAGCTCACCCAGGGATCTTTTCTGGTAGTATCCCCGATATTTCCCAGTCTTGATATGTCCTATTTTATTGCTCTGGATAACACTTCTTCTTGCTGCCCGGCGACAATCCCTTTGAAGAACCTTTTTCTCATCTTCTTCTATTAGATTTAACCATTTTCGTAAATCACTCCTGTCATTAAAATCTTCCTCCAAATAAGCCTTAAGAAATCTCAGTCTATCGGTTTGTCTCACCTTACTTCCCATGCGGTTCAATTTTGCTAAACTGTGGACCTTCTTTTTAACAGAGAGACTTTTGAAGAGTTTTACTCTTGCGAAATCTATCAAAAAGAGCTGGAATCTCTGGTTATCCTTCCACTGAAGCAGGACATTATTGGGATCGAAGTCATCCTGGAGGATTCCCTGATTATGGATCCTGCTTGCCCACCTGCCATATTCGCAGATGATCTCTCTCTTGAGTCTAAAATCGTCTATTTTTACCTCTTTCAGGAAAAGTTCTTCTAAATCAATAGAATTTTTCAGCATTTCCACCACAATGAGACTCTCTTGTAACAACCCGAATTTTCTCTTTTCCCCGATGGCAAAAGGAACAAGAGTAGGTATTCCTTTCCTTTCGATTTTGCAAGCCAATTTCCATTCTCTATATCCTTTTGAATTACGGAAAAGATATGTCAATTTATTAAAGAATCTAGAACACTTATAGGTCTTGATGAGAAACTTCGTCTGATAGTTTTCAGGGTCTAAAGGGCAAGAGGCAAGTCTCTTTGTCTTTGTATCCCTTAGAATCACAAAATCAGGGCAGACCGCTATATTGTTGAAATTGAGGTGATGACCGCTTACAAACAGTCTTTTTTTTCCTTCAAGAACCCGAAAGTAGATTCCATCCCGGTAGACCTTATGGAATTTGGTCTTTTTAAGGGAAGGATTTGTTCTTTGGTGACATCCTTTCAAGCCCATGCTGTTATGCCCTGGATTTACTAAATGACTTTTCCGGCCTTGACTCAACGAGAGCTACTTCTTCTAGTACATGGCACAACTTAGGGGCACAAGCCTGCACGGAGAATGACTCCTCTACTAACCCCCTCCCTGTCATCCCCATCTCCTGACGTAGCAGTGGGTCTTCGACCAATATGGAGAGCTTCTCTACCCATTCCTCATGGCTCATGGCCCAGAAGCCATTTACACCATCTTGCACCACATCCCTGTTAGCCCCCACTGGGGTGCAGACCACTGGTATACCAACTCCATAATACTGGATTTTTTTTAACCCACATTTGCCCCACGACCACGGATCATCCTTTAGAGGCATTACACCGATGTCCAAGCTCTTTAAATCTTCTATCTCCTCCTCTTGATTCCACACCTTCTTGATTACTTGGATGTTTTCGCAATCAAAGAAGGTATTACAAATAATTTTCAACTCTAGATTACGGTATTTTTTGTCCAATTCTTCAAAGACAGCTTTTATATCGATCAAATACGGGAGGGTGGAACTGCTTCCGATCCAACCTATGGTGATTTTCACTGCCTTTTCATAATTTTTTATGGTGTATCTCTTCATATTTATGGCTGTGGGGATCACTGTAACCCGGTCGTTATATCGTTGGGCTTGATCGCGCAGGAAGCTATTTCCTGCAATGATGTGATCTGAGGCCTTTATGGTACGAATAAACTTCCTCTGACGGGTCCGGGAGTAGGGAGAAGAGGCATTGGAATCTCTATACATCACCGCGTCATCAAAGTCATAGACCATTCCCTTGGCCCGTGTGCGTAAAAGCTGCAAAAAAAGAGCATTAAGCCTCTTTCTTTGAAGGAAGATTACATCATAATTTCCAACTTCGCGACAGAGCTTTATATATCTCCCAATACCCTTAGGATAAGTGGTCACTTTTGCCTGCACCCCCTCTTTTTCTAGATAGGGTAGGTATTGGAGGACCCTGTACCTGCTGGACGGCCTCTCCCATCCCTGAATAAGAAAGAGAACTCTCATTTTCGCCCTTTTCTTTAGGCC
>CP070817.1:1039492-1043596 GCA_020344255.1 Deltaproteobacteria bacterium
CCCATATAATCTCCCGCTTTTCCCTTTCCCTCACTCCATGAATGATCCGCAGGAGATTGGGGGCACCCTCTGGATCCCTCATCCCTGCACCATATCCCACGCCCTTGACCACCATCTCTGGCAATGGGCCAAATTCAGCCGCCAACGAGGTCAAAATGGCCGCCCCAGTAGGGGTAACGGTCTCCCCCTCTACCCGGGCGGGAATGATTGGGGCGTCCTCAAGCAGTGCAACAGTTGCGGGAGCGGGAAGGGGCAGCGGACCGTGTCCCCCCTCGACCCACCCCCTGCTGAGGGGTAGGGGCGAAGAGACGATCTTTCCCCAGGAGAAATGGGTGACCGCCAATGCGCTGCCAACTGCATCGATAATGGTATCTACCCCCCCTATCTCATGGAAGTGGACCTCATCAACCCTCACTCCGTGGATGTGGGCCTCTACGTGGGCAAGCCTCCCCAGAATCTTCAGGCTGAGATCTTGTATCCCCTCCGGTAGGGCGCTGCTGGTGACCATCTCTGTCATCTCTCTGTAGCTTCCTATCCTGGTCTTCCCTTGGCTCACCACCTCTACCTGCGTCCCCATCAACCCCCCGCGCTGGACCTTCTGCCCCTTCAGTTTTACCCCTTCCAATCCCAGCCTCCGCCAACCCTCCTCCAGGACTTCTATGGGGAGACCGAGGTCAAGAAATGCCCCCAGAATCATATCCCCACTGATTCCTGCAAAGCAATCGAAGTAGGCGATGCGCATCTCGGTCATAAAGATACGTTAGCACATAAGCTTCGCTCCTGTCTATAAATATAGAGGCACCTACTGAGTCAATACATCACAGAAAAATTGGTCGTTTTGGCACCTCAGTTTTTCAACCATACTTCAGGAGGTTTCACCCCCTGAAATCCCCCAAAAAAGGAATTTCCTTAATAGAGGGAGTGAGCGGGTAACGTTCCATGATTCTCCATCTATTTTTACTAGACCCCCCGAATCCTAGAATCCTTGAATCCTGATTTTACATAAGTGGAAAGGTAAACCATCATGAGTGTTTCGGTTGCAACCCAGCCCTCCCATGCTATAATGTTATGACAGAGTTCATACCAAGAGGGAGGTGGGGACCTATGGCGGTAAAGGTGATCATCGAGAGGCGGGTCAAGCAGGGGATGGATACGAATCTGGCCAATTTAATGAGGGAATTGAGGGCCAAGGCCATGCTCGCCAAAGGGTATATCTCAGGGGAGACGCTGCGCGCCCACGATGATATGTCCCTCTATCTAGTCATTAGTACCTGGAAGAGTCTAGACGATTGGAAGGCTTGGGAGGAAAACCCTGTGCGCAAAGAGGTCCAGGCCAAAATAGATGCCATCTTGGAGAAGCCGACGCAAATGAGGATCTTTGATTTTGCCTAGAGAGGAATGAAGGTGATCCCTATCTCCCTTCCCTGAGGGCGATGATTTCTTTGACCTCCAAGAGGTCTCCGATATGATAGTCAGCCTTCAGGGAACGGTTTTTATAGGCCACGAAGGGAACTCGGGCCCGCACAGCTGAGTCTTGGTCTACCTGTGAATCCCCTACAAACAGGGCCTCTGGGGGTGAAATAGAGAAGTGATGCAAGATCTTTTGGATGGATTCGGGGTGAGGTTTGGGTTTCTTCACGTCCAGGGCAGAGACCACCAGGTCGAACTCTCCCTCGAGCCCGTGGATCCGCAGGACATCGCCGATGGTATAGGTGCGGTTGGTGGAGACGGCCCTTTTGATTTGGGGCGGAAGGGACCTCAGGAGGTCCGTGAGATGGCGTTCCATCTTCATGAGGTGGATAAAGGGGGTATAATCCATGCCCCGACGATAGTTGAGGGCCTTGTCCAAGAGGCAAGGGTTTCTCCTGGTGAGGAGATACCGGAGGGCCCCCTCGGCCGTGCTGACGTGCACATATTCTATCTCTTCCTGAGTCATGGGAGAGAGGTGTAGCTGGGAGAGGATATGGTTGTAATACGCGATGTTCGCATCTTTAGAGTCAAACAACACGCCATCGCAGTCGAAGATGAGTACCTTAATCACCGTCTCCCCGAGCGAAAAAGAGTTTTATCTCTTTATCACACTTGCTAGGGAAAGTCCACCATTGAAAATTCTATCCACAAGTGCTATCTACTGAAAAAACGGACCATTGGAGGGAGGGATGGAGCTGAATCAGGTCATAGAGGAGCGCATGAGCATCAGGGCCTTTAAGAAAGATCCTGTCCCCCGGGAATTGATCAAGGAGGTCTTGCAGAGGGCCATGCATGCCCCTTCCGCCATCAACCTCCAGCCTTGGGAGTTTACCGTCGTCTTGGGTGAGGAGAAGGAGAGACTGAGTCGACTCCTCCTGAGGTCCTATGGCGAGAGGAGGATATCCTGTGCACCCGGGGCCACGGGGCCTCTGCCTGCAAAGTTGGGCCAAAGGGGGGGCACGTCCTTTGAGGACCTGAAATCCTATCTGGATGAGTTGGGTCTATCCTTTGAAGAGTTTATCAATGAGGGCAGCTGTAAGTTTTACGATGCCCCTGTGGCCATCATCATCTGCATGAACAAAATATTCTCCCATCGCCGTTACCTCTGCATCGGAGCTGCCCTCGGTTATCTGGTCTTAACCGCCCACTCCCTGGGCCTGGGGACCTGTCCCATCGGCCTGATCACTGCGTATGAGGTTGAGATACGGGACTTTCTCCACATCCCCGATGACAAGGAAATAGTCTTGGGAATAGCCTTGGGATATCCGGACTGGAGCTCCCCCATTAACAAATTTAAGACCACCCGTGAACCCCTGGAGGAGGTCCTCAGGTGGTTTGACTGAACAACGCTTCGACAAAGTTCTCGGCGGAAAATTCCTGCAGGTCATCTATCCTCTCCCCCACCCCGACATAGCGCAGGGGAATCCCCAATTCTTCGGCAATAGCGACCACTATTCCTCCCTTGGCTGTGCCATCCAGCTTGGTCAAGGCAATCCCCGTCACCCCTAAGGCCTCATGGAATGTCCTGGCCTGAGCAATAGCGTTCTGTCCGGTGGTGGCATCTAAGACCAACAGGACTTCGTGAGGGGCAGCGGGGATATCCTTTTTGATGACCCTTGTGACCTTTTTCAGCTCCTCCATCAGGTTCTCTTTGGTATGGAGCCTCCCCGCGGTATCGATGAAGAGAAGGTGGCACTTTCTCGCCAGGGCGGCCCTGACCGCATCGAAGGCCACGGCAGAGGGATCTGCTCCGTTCCGATGCCTGACCATGGGAGCTCCCGACCTTTGACTCCAGACCTCTAGCTGCTCAATGGCGGCCGCACGGAAGGTATCGGCAGCGGCCACCAGCACCTTTTTCCCTTGAGAGGTGAATTTATGGGAGAGCTTGCCGATGGTGGTGGTCTTGCCTGAACCGTTGACACCGATGACCATCACTACAAAGGGGTCCTCGACCGCCATATCGAGAGAAAGTGGAACCTCATGGGGTTGAAGGATCTCCAGCACCTTTTGACACAGGAGAGGGAGAATTTCTCGAGCCCCCGTTATATCCCCTCTCTTTGTCTCCTGCTTGAGCCCTTCAATAAGCCTCTGTGTCGCCGCCACGCCTATATCGGCCAAGATGAGGATCTCTTCCAGCTCCTCCCAGAGCTCCTCGTCCACTCCCCTGCCTGGTCGGAGCAGGCCGTCCACCCCCCCAACCAGCAGCGTTTGGGTCTTGGACAACCCCTGTCGCAGCCTTTGAAATATCCCTCCCTTGTTCCCCTTTTCCATAGGTGAGTATGCTTGATGGTCCTAGGATTCATCACGCAGGGTTGGAGAGGTCTTGGCCCAAGGTCCTGGGCAAGGAAAGAGCCCTTGAATCCTCAAACCCTGATGAAAGGCTAACCCTCACATCACGTGATCTTACCAATTAGTATGCAAGCAATTCCATAGACATTTATAGGCCATCAGAGGCGAGGAGGGCCGCACCCAAGGCCCCCACGATTTGGGGTTCGTAATAGATGACGAGGGGCATTTCAAGCTTCTCTTCCAATGCCCTGACCACACCGATGTTTTTAGCCACCCCTCCGGTCATGACCACCTGAGGCTCTATCTGCCCAATCCTCTCCAGGAGCCCTACGGTCCTGGCCGCGA
>CP070817.1:1043696-1052262 GCA_020344255.1 Deltaproteobacteria bacterium
GTAAATAACCAAAAACAGGCAAAAATAGTCGTATAAACCATACTCCCTCACGTTCCGTTTTCATAAGCAAAAACAAACAGTTAGTAACAGAGACAACTTGAGGACAGCCCTATAATTATCATTGAAAGTCAACTCTCCGTATGGAGAAATGCGATTTCCCCAACTGGAAATATTAGTGGGGAAGGCCAACTCACGTTTATCTGCCCATTCAAGGCATTTTCTGCTAAGATATTCCCACCCATAAACAAAGGACAAAAATTTACGTTTTCTTTGCTGGAGTAAAGGTTGCCCTAGAAGGGTAACTTTGTGCATTTGAATGCCGTGAGAGGCGGGTGAAAAATGAAGAGACGGAAGGGAGGAATACCCAATGAAAGTCCTGATTGTTTACTACAGCACTTACGGTAATGTCTACAAGATGGCGCAACTCGTGGCGGAGGGGGTGAGGGGGGTTGAGGGGGCAGAGGCGATAATACGCACAGTTCCTGAACTCATCCCTGAGTCTGTCATCGAGTCCCGTCCGGATATGAAGGCTGGGAGGGATATGCAGAAGGATGTTCCTCCAGTCACATTAGATGACTTCAAGGAGGCGGGGGCCATCGCATTGGGGACACCGACCAGGTTTGGAAATGTGTCCGCCCAATTGAAAAACCAGATTGACCAGCTTACACCGCTGTGGATGGCCGGGGAACTGGAAGGCAAACCGGCCGGGATCTTTGTCTCGACGGCGAGCCTTCATGGAGGACAAGAGACAACGATACTGACCCTGATGGCGCCATTGTTGCATCTTGGGATGATCCTTGTGGGAGTACCTTATTCCGTTCAGGAACTTTTTACCACTCAGGGTGGCGGGTCCCCATACGGGCCAGGGCACGTCGCCGGCGTGGATAGCAAACGGGATATTGACCCGCACGAAGCTGCAATTTGCCGTGTCCTGGGGCGTCGGCTTGCTGAGGTCGGACTCCGGCTCCAAAGGAAATAAGTTGTGTATGGGGAAATGAGGTCAAATTCTTATTAGTGACAGACCCTGTGGAGGTGGGCAAGACGAGTCGTTGACATATCCTCGACCTCTACCTCCTCCATCAGGGCCTTGACCGCTCAGTGGAGATTCTCAATATGCCCGGGGCTATCCCTTGTCACCCCACTCTTCAGAACCACTTGTTTGTCCACCATCCAAGACCTCCTGGAGGGTCCGGAGGTCTTGGATGACCCCAGGGCCTTCCATCTCACCCCTTCGGTCGAGATAAAAGGCAACTATCCCCATTTCCCTGGGAATCTGGTAGTCGAACTCCCAGTGGTCACCGACATGGATCAACTCATGGGGGTGAACCCCTAAGATCTCGCATATTTGGCGATAAAAGTCAGGGCTCTTCTTCACCAGGCCTAAGTCGGAAGTGGCGGAGACGATACGCTCGAAATAACCCGTCAGGTTTGCTTCCCTCATCTCTACATCGACGAACTCCCGGGCTGCATTGGAGAGGACGATCAGGGAATACTTTTCCCTCAACCAAGTTAGTACGTCATGGACCTCCGGATATACCTGCACCAGAGACGAGTACCGCTTCAACAGGTCCTCCCACTCCCCTGGGAGATCAAGATATTTGAACCAGTATTCAATATCGTACCACTCCAGAGCTCCATCACCCACTTTTCGGTACTCTTGCAGGACCAGCTCTTGGGCGTGAGAGAGTTCCAGTCCTTTTCTCTGGGCATAGAGCGCAGGGATACCATGGTGCCAGACCAGGTCAGTGAACCTCTCATCGACTAGTGTTCCATCCAGATCAAAGGATATATACCTCATCCTCCTGACCATACTATCTCCTTGTTAGGTCCTTATCTATTTCTCACCAAGGGCCCTGTTCAACCCCTCAATCTGATCCTCGGATCAACCCATCCATAGACAAGGTCAGTCAAGAGGTTGACCAACACATAGCTGAGAGAGATAAAGAGGACACACCCCTGTACCAGGGGGTAGTCCCGTGCCTGAATGGCATTGATCAAGAGAGTCCCTATCCCAGGCCAGGAGAAGACATTCTCGGTGATGATGGCCCCTGAAAGGAGGACTCCGAACTGCAACCCCATAACGGTGATAATGGGGATCAGGGCATTGCGCAGGGCATGCTTGAGGATCACCTTCCACTCAGGCAACCCCTTGGCCCTGGCCACGGTGAGATAATCTTCACCCAATCTCTCCAGGAGACTGGCGCGCGTCATGCGGGAGAGGATGGCCGCCAGGGCGGTTCCTAGGGTAATGGCTGGCAACACTAAGCTCCCCACCCCCCCTCTGCCGGAGACCGGGAACCAGCCGAGGTGGAGGGAGAAGAGGATGATGAGCAATGGCCCTAACCAGAAATTGGGCATGGATACCCCCAACAGAGAGAAGAAAACGGCGGCGTTATCCAAAGCAGTGCCTTCCCGGAGGGCGGAGATGATTCCCAGGGGGATAGCGATCAGACCCGCCACCAGGAAGGCGGCCAGAGCCAGCTCGACAGTGGCGGGGATCCTCTCGGCGATCACCCGGACCACGGGCCGTCGATAGAAATAGGAGTCACCCAGATCCCCCTGCACGACCCCCTTGATAAACCGTCCATATTGGAGGTGTAAGGGGAGGTTCAGCCCCAATTCTTCGCGAAGGGTCTCCTTATCCGCCTGCAGGGCAGTCTCACCCAACATCACCTCTACCGGGTCTCCTGGGATCAGATGGAGGAAGAAGAAGACGAGGGTAATGGCCCCTATCACGGTGGGGACTAAGACGGCCAATTTCCGCAGGAAGAACCCTTTCACCATCCTCCCTCCACTAATTGAGCGAGCCTCTCCTGAAAGACCACCCTCTTGAGCCACCATGGGAGGTCCCCATAGTTCCTCTTCTCCGGTGGGTGAAACGCCAAAATCTTATAGATGAGATAGCCGTTGGGGACCTGGATCACCGGGGTGATTTCCCCCGCCTGGAATGACGATACGATCTCGGCCAGATCCCAACCATCCTGGAGATAGATCCTGTCCCGGACCCCTCCCAACCCCGCTGTGGTCCCCTGGGAACATTTCATGGCCACTTGGGCGAAGTCCTCGCCGTCCATCACCCTCTGGTAGGCCTCGTGGATAGCCATGTAGGCCTCATTCCGCGTCTGGGGGCCATCCTTGGGATGGACATACCGAAAGATCACCTGCAGGTCAACACTGGGGGGCAGGAGAACCTCTTCGTCCGGGGAAGGCTGTGCCCTGTGATATAGCTCCTGAGTCATGACCTCAAGGCGGGCCACCTCTTTCTTCAATTTCTGCCCAAAGCCATTTTCCTCCATCCCTAATCGCCTGAGCAGCTCATGATAGTCCTCCAGAGAGAAGAACTGCTTCTTCAGAGCACGCCAAAAGAGCCCGGCACCATCAGCCTGGAGGGGGTTGGGGGGTGTATTGATGGCCTTGGTTCCTCCACCTTTTCCCTTTACGCGGGGAAGGGAAGCGCGGCCATGGTGCAGGGAGGTCCTCGCTTGGTTGATATAGCCCTCATCCTGCTCCTTCATCCCTTGATAGGAGAAATAGGAAAAACCATCGACCCCTATCTCTCTGAGCCCCTCTACCTCCTGCCGGATCTGGGCCGGGGTCTTGATCCAGGCCCCCAGCCCGGCGAGCACGATCCGCTCCTGCGCCCGCCTCTTGGCCTCAGCCATCTGCGCCTCTACCCTTGTCTGATCTCCGTGGTATGCCATGGGAGCGATCAGATCGAGATATCCCTGGGAGAGCCAGGTGGGCCAATCCTGCCCTTTGAGATAATAGGCGGTTTGAGGGTCAGGCAGCACCGCCGCAGAGAGAATGACGTGAGGCCTGATGGACTTCACCTCGTTGTGGACACTCTTCACAAGCTCGGTAATATAGTGACTTCTTGTCTCCGCCCAGAGGGAATGGTAATAGTAGTGCCAGCGCAGATGCAGGGGGAGCCTTCCTTGCATAAACCTCTCAGGCATGGGTTTCTTCACCCAGGAGGAGAGCAGCCGTGGATCGACCCCCCAGCGCCGGATAAATGCCTCCAGGGCTTCTCTGTTGTACCCCCAGCGAAATCCTGGATAACGGATGAAGTCGAGGTGTATCCCGTCCACCTTATATCCCTTGACCACCTCCTTGCATATTCGCAGGAAATAATCCCGTACCTGGGCGTTGGCGGGATCAAGGTATAAACCTTCGCTGGGCTCCTTGGCCCGCTCATATTGATCGTATTGGGCGAGGGTTCGACCCTCCTCGTCTGCGATCAACCACTCTGGATGGCTGTTGACCACGTGCCATCGGGCAAGAGGATAGGGGGGAGGATAAGGCCAAACATAAAAGACGTTGAGCCAGGCGTGGATCTGCAATCCCGCGGCATGGCCCTGCTGCAGGATGTAGGCCAAGGGATCGTATTCAGGTGGTGTGTCGGCCAAGACTTCGGCACGCGGCTCGAGCTGAGAACGGTAGTAAGCATCCCCTCGGCCATGGACCTGCACAAAAAGGAGATTGAACCTCCCCCGCTGGGCGTCCTTTACAATCCCGTCTAATACTGCTGGGGATGCCAGCCGGTACCTCACCACCCATATCCCCCTGCCCTCATGGGGGAAACAACTGCTGACGGCGAGGGAAAAGAGGATTATTAATTTAAAGGCAAAGAGACAACGCATATTCACCTCCCCTGTCGCATGAGGTCCTTGAGGGATGTATATTCGCCCCCGGCATAGATCTGGAACCCCTCAAATCCCTCCGTGATGACGACGAGGTTGTCCCTATACCAAAGGCTGGTATATACTGCATCCTCTGCTAAGATCTTCTGGATGCTACTGTACAGCTTCTTGCGTCGCTCCTTGTCGACGGTGCGTCGAGCCTCCTCCAACAGCCTGTCCACCTCAGGGTTACGGTATTGACCACGATTAGCTCCATTGGGGGGGGAGCTACTAGAGTGAAAGAGGTAATAGAATATGTCCGGATCCACCACCCCTATCCAGCGCAGGGAGTAAACCTGAAAGTTCCCCTTCTTGATATCGTCGAAGAAGGTCCCCCATTCAAAGCTGCGCACCTCCAGGCCGATCCCCACCCCTTTCAGTTGCCCCTTTATGATCTGGGCGATCTCCCTTGATTCCATATCGGTGGAGGTCTTCAAGGAGAGGGAAAACCGCATCCGGGGACCATCCCCGTCGGGATCGGGAAAGCCAGCGGCATCTAGTAGTTTTTTTGCCTGCTGGGGGTCGTAGTCATACCTCTTTACCTCTCCCTCGTAGGCCCAATGTAAGGGGGAGAGGACTACACCATCGGCCTTCACCGCCAGGCCCTTGAGGGTATGGGTGATAATAGCCTCCCTATCAATGGCATGGGAGATGGCCTGCCGTACCTCTCTGTGCCTTAAGATACGATCGGTGAGATTATAGCCCAGATATTGATAAGTAATACCTGTCTCTTTGATGACCTGCACTCCGGGTATCCTCGTCATGAATTTTACCGCGTAGGCTGGCACACAGTTCTGCAACAGATCTACCCCTCCCTTTTTCATCTCCAGCAAACGCGTGGTGGTATTAGCCAGGATGCGGAAGTAAACCCAGTCGATCCTCGGTCTTCCTCGGAAGTAGTTGGGGTTGGCGGCCAGCACGACATCCTCCCCCGGTCTCCAAACCTGGAGGCGGAAGGGGCCCGATCCGACAGGTGGTGACTTGCGCCGAAAAGGGCTCCCCTGGGGGATCACTCCCACCGTCAGTGCATAGGGGAAAGAGACATAGGCGTCCTTTAACCTGAACATGACGGTATATCTATCGATGATATCGATGTGCTTCACGGATCCATAGGACCCCCTCTTGGGGGACCTGTTTTTGGGGTCCATGATGAAAGCAAAAGTAGCCCGTACATCTTCGGCGGTGACCTCCGTACCATTGTGAAATCGCACCCCCTTGTGAAGCCGGAAGAGATAGGTGACCTCATTCTGTTGGGACCAGGATTGGGCTAGGTCAGGGACCAATTGTCCCTTTTCGTTGAGCCGAAGGAGGGAACTGTAGATGAGGGGAGCTATTCTCGCGGCCCTCGCCCCTAGCGCGAAGCGGGGGTCTAACGCTGATATGGTTCCATCGAGTCCCACCCTTATCCCTTTTCCAGGCAAAACCTCCCTGGATCCACAAGCCAACAATAGGAAGAGGGGGAGGATAAGGATGACTCTATTCATATGGTTCTTAGCGTGGGAGACCACGGGAAAGATGGGTAAAGTAGGGCTCAGGGATGGTTTTAGCCTTCCCCTGGGCATCTGTGCAGAGGTGTTTTGTTTCTCCCTCCACCAAGGTCTCCTGTGTTTCTTTTCTCAACACCAGGTATCTGAAGACTACCGAGCGCCCCTGAAGGGCGTGGAGCGATGTTCTCACTGTAATCAGGTCGTCGTATTTGGCTGGTTTCCGATACTTGCAGTACACCTCGGCCACCACGAGGTGGTAGCCCAACTCCTCTAGATCAAGGTAATTGAAACCCCTCTGGCGGCAATATTCGGACCTCCCCATCTCGAACCAGGCCAGGTAATTGGCATAGTAGACCACCCCCATGCGGTCAGTCTCTGCATAGCGGACCCTCAGATCGAGCTCCGCGGAATCGTCGCCCCTCAGGACTCGCCAGCCCAATGCATCTCCTCTCGCTACAGGGCCCGGAGAGAGTCAGGGCGCAGGAAATTGGGGTCTCTCTTGGCCAATACGTCATGGATGAGTTTGAGGGTGGACTCCTTGTCCTGGGGCATCGCGGCCTTGATGGGGAGGTAATTGGAGGCATGATTGGAGAAAAAGAGCCCATGCATGTCGGTATGGGCAATCATTATCCCCAACTCTCTGATCAGTTCGAAAGGGGTCGGGAGGACGAACTCCCCCTTCTCAATCTCCTCATAGATAGGTGTCCCTGGGACGATGATCAATGATAGGGCCCCCACGTAATCAGGGTCCATCGCTGTAAGGATACGGCCGGTGGCAACGGCGTGCTCCTTACTCCTGTCCCTCCCCCCAACCCCCAATAAAACCGTCACGGAGAGTTTTATCCCCGCATCCTTCACCATCTTTCCCGCCTGCACCAACTTCTCATAGGTCGTACCCTTCTTCACCCTATCCAGGACCACCTGATCCCCTGATTCTACCCCGAGGTAGATGATCCCGAGCCCCGCTTCTCTCAATTCCCGAAGGTTCTCAGTTCCTTTCTTCAGGACCCCCTTGGCATTGGCGTAGATCCCCACTCTCCTCAGATGAGGGAGTTTCCGCTTGAGGTAATCTATGACCTCCATCAACCTCGGTTGGGGGACGATGAGGGCATCACCATCGGCCAGGAAGACCTTATCAATGGCCCAGCCGAACTGGGCAGCCTCGTCGATGTCCTCCTTGATTTCCTGAAAGGTCTTTATCCGAAACCTTTTGTCCTTATAAGAGGGGCAAAACGTACATCTATTATGTGAACAACCGACCGTAATCTGAAGGATTAGGCTGTTTGCCTCGCTGGGGGGACGATATATCGCCCCTTCGTACTTCATATCCCCTCCCCTTCTCTTTTGGAGGCTATTAACAAATTAGTGCTGGGCCCCCTCCTTTTCAACCCCTTCGTCCTCGAAGATGAAGAGGATTTCGTTCTCCTTGATGAGACCGAGGTCCCTCCTGGCCACTGACTCCAGGTATCGCGGGTCCTCCCGCAGACGTCTGACCTCGTCTCTGAGCCTTTTATTCTCCTCTTGTAACTGGCTCACGTCGGAGAGGATTCTGTCACGCTGCAGTCTTAACTGGACGATCTTGACCACCCCCTTTTCTCCGAAGAGGGCGAGACACCAAACCAGCAAGACAAGTCCTATGAGAAGGATGAGGAGACCCTTTCTTTTCTTCCCTGAGGCGCGCTTCATTTTAGTATTGATCTAACGGAGATCACCCCCCACATCTCCACCTGGGGGGCACCCATGGGAAGTTGGTTGAACCTATACCTCTTGACGTGGTTTATGGCCGCGAGGTCCACCCTGGCGTCCCCCTTGACGAGAGGGATGACCTTGCCAACCGTGCCATTTGGGAGGACCCAGAATTTAAGCAATACGTCAGCCGCCACTGAGACCTTTACCTTCGGAGGAGGGGGGACATAGATGACCTTTCTGCTAGCCGCTGGCCCTTTTATTCCCAGCTTGACGGTTTCCAACAGTGAGGGTGGCTTTTGGACCTTCTCTTTCTCCTTTTCTACTGCCTTCAGGCTGGCAATGATCTGCTTGGCCTCGACGTCCTCCGGCAGGTTGACAGCTCCTCCCCTGATGTTTTTCGCCATGGGTCCGGGCACATCGTAGATCTCACCCCGCCGCTCCTCCTTTTGCATCATCTCCTCCAATTCGTGATAGAAGCGGGAGGTCTTCAATATCCTCATCTTCTCTTGGTCACTCAATTTCTTGGGGGGAAAGAGACTGACCCTGGGAAGGGGTGGTTTGAGGTCTTTGCTGGAACCCGTCTCTGACAATTTCATGCGCACCACCTCATCCCTGATCTTCTGCACTGGGGTGTCCTCCCAGAGCCCCATCTCCTCTGCTCCCCTTATTCCACCTTTGCGCACAGGTTCCAGGTAGAGGTCTACCGCTTTG
>CP070817.1:1052362-1073244 GCA_020344255.1 Deltaproteobacteria bacterium
GAAACTTAGTCCTTCGATCCATAAATTCGGTTACGAATTTATTTCCTCAGGACCAAGTACTGAGTGAGCAAACGAAATGATCTCTGCTAGTAAGAGACGTCACAGTATTTGCGAATCGAAGTACTTAGTTATTGCATTGTTGGAGGATTTATGATCTTCAGAGGTAGTGGCAGAACTCTTCCGCCTCCTATGCGATGAAGGTGGGTGAAAATAGCGGTGTTATTGAAGATTGGGCCTATCTCTGAGACTGCATGAGGAGGTTTGCAATCTCTTCCCTTGTGGGAAGAGAGTCTTGGGCCCCTTTCCTCGTCACAGCTATGGCCCCGGCGGCGTTAGCGAAATAGATAGCCTCTTGCACAGGCCGCTCCTCGGCTACCACGTAGGCCAGGGCTCCGTTGAAGGCATCTCCTGCAGCTGTAGAGTCCACAGCCGCTATAGGGAAGGAGGAGAAAGTCTGCACATGATCTCTCTGAACCCAACAGGCCCCCCTTTCTCCTAGTGTCACGATCACCTGTCCGGCACCGAATTCTAGGAGCTTCCGAGCGGCCTGAGTGGCATCGTTCACGTCCTCAACCCTGATTCCGGTGAGGGTTCCAGCTTCCACTTCATTGGGGGTGAGGATATCAGCGAGGGAGAGGGTTCCTTCTGGTAAGGGACGGGCTGGTGCAGGATTCAAGATGGTCACAAGACCATGGGTCTTGGCTAATCGCAGGGTTTCCCTGACGGTGGGCGGGGGGACCTCAAGCTGGATCAAAAGCACGTCGCCCCATGCAATGTGGGACTCGGCGCGGTAGACGTCTTCTTCGGTCAGATTCCAGTTGCTGCCCGGAGCCACGGCAATAGCGTTGTTACCAGTTCGATCCACCATGATGAGGGCCACACCTGAAGGGTTAGATTCATCTCTCAGAATCGCCTCAGAAGTGAGCCCGATAGCCTCAAGGTGCTTTACGATGGCCTCACCGTTTTGATCGCAACCCACCTTGGCTAAAAATCTAACTTCAGCGCCGGCTCTATGGGCAGCTACGGCCTGGTTGGCCCCCTTGCCTCCAAATGAGGTATAGAATTCACCTCCGGATACCGTCTCCCCCAATTGAGGGAGACGATCAACCTTGACGGTTAAATCCACATTGGCCGAACCGATCACCACAACCTTGGGCATAGGCGATCCTGAAAGAACCCCAGGAACTGTTCAGCGTCCACCTCCAGAGCCACGTGCATGTTTGGCGGTTTCTTTAGATCATCCCGGATGGGGCGGAGATCGGCAAGTGTCATGCCCTCGGTGATGTCTCCTTGGGTCTCGACATGGATGTAAAGGGGTGTCGTCTTGACTATAGAAGGGTCGATGGCTACCCCAAGGGCTACCGGGTCATGAAGGGGGATCGCCGCCATCCGTCGGACCTGCTTCATGTGCTCCATGGCTTTTGATGTAGCGTCACAGAGAAACTTTCCCAAGGGTTTGTCCATAGCCTGAGCGAGTTTTTCAATTTGCATCGGTGCTAAGCAGACTTTTTCCGTCACATTGAGGGGTACCAGTTTGATGGGAAGACCCGATTGAAATACATGCTGCGCGGCATGGGGATCCACGAATATGTTGAACTCCGCCCCCGGGGTTATATTGCCCGGGACTCCGACTGCTCCTCCCATGATGACGACTTCTTGCAGACGTTTCATACGCTTTCTGTCTGCCAGAAGGGCCTCTGCGAGGTTTGTTAAGGGCCCTAAGGTGATGAGACTCAGTTCGTCAGGGTAACGTCTCACCAGATCCAACAGCACTTCGGTAGCATTTGGCAGATTCTGGGGCAGCTGTGGATGGGGGTATCTGGGGCTTCCATCCGGGTTCTTGAAGCGATTCAATTCTCCCAAACCATCAGATCCATGGACAGACTGAGCCGTAATCGGCCCCTTGCGCAAAGGTCGTGCTGACCCTCTGGCCAAGATGGGGCGTGGCTGGGGATCCACAAGATCGAGGAGTAGGGCGGCATTCTTTGTCGCCTGCTCGAGGGGGACATTACCGTTCACCGTAGTGATGGCCTCAACCTGAAGCTCAGGCGAACGGAAAGCCAACAAAAGGGCGAGGGCATCATCCACCCCGGGATCTGTGTCGATCACTACCCGCTTTTCCATGGCCAAAATAATTGATTATTTGGTTTTGTTTTCGCACTATCTGGTGGTGATATTTTATAGTATTTTCGAGAATCTGCTTCCTTCATTAACGCTGGCCCTTCTGTCTCGTCCATTGGATGATCTGCTCGTAGTCCCAGCTATTGAGCACGTCTGGGCGCTCGCACCATCCACGCCGTGCTACACCCACCCCCAGCGCTATCATCCATAATTGCCCGATATTGTGGGCATCGGTACCAATGGCTAGCTTGACCCCGAGTTCCTTCGCTCTGCGCACGTACGTGTCGCTGAGGTCGAGGCGATCGTAGTAGGCGTTGATCTCCAAGGCTGTCTCCGTCTGAGCTGCCTTTTCTATCACCCTGTCCATATCTACTTGATACGCCTGCCGTGTAGAGATGAGGCGTCCAGTGGGATGAGCTATGACATGAACGAGGGGGCTTTCCATCGCCGTCAGGATCCGGTGCGTTACATCCTCTTCCTTTCGCCATGAGTGGATGGCAGCGATAACAAAAACCAATTCTTTCAATACTTCATCGGGATAATCGAGCGACCCATTGGGCAGAATATCCACCTCGGTGCCCGCCAAAAGCTTCGCTCCCTTGGATTCCTCATTGAGCTTTCTGATGTTTTCGACCTTCTCCATCAGGGTTTCCACTTCAAGCCCCCGTGCGTATTTGGCGCTCCTCGAGTGATCGCACACCGCGATATATTGGTAGCGGCGCCTGCGCGTCTCGTCCAACAGTTCCTCAAGCGTGACCGTGCCGTCAGAATACCTCGAGTGGACATGCAAATCCCCTTTCATATCGTCGGATTGGATCAACTGCGGCAAACTGTCCGCCGCAGCGGCTTCCACTTCTCCTAGATCCTCACGGAGCTCAGGGGGAATCCACCGCAGCCCGAGGACACGATACACGTCCTGTTCCTCCCGGCCTCCCACTGACTCCTCCTCTCTGAAGACGCCGTACTCGGAGATTTTAAGCCCCCGACCCTTGGCAATAGTTCTCAAATGGATGTTATGCTGTTTAGAGCCGGTGAAATACTGGAGGGCTGCTCCGTACGACCCTGTTGGGACGACACGGAGGTCCATTTGATAGCGATCGCTGAAAATGACCGATCCTTTAGTCTCCCCGGCACCCAGTATCCTTGTAATACCGGGCAGATGGACAAAATGATCAATAATTTTGTCTCCGCCATCGCCGGTGCATAGGATATCTATATCACCTACTGTCTCCTTCATTCTCCTGAAGGAACCGCATGCCGAGATGGACTTCACCTGGGGGAGTTGTTCAATCTCCCGTACTGTTTCTTGAACGATGGGGAAGGCGAGGCCAAGGGGGATCCTTTCGCTCATCCTCTCGTAGAGTTCGAGTCCATCCTTGATGTTCTCTACCTTTTTGTGACCCATGCCTGGAAGGTCCGCCAGGGAGCCATCGGCAAGGACCCGCTTAAAATCCTGCACACTCCTGACGCTCAATCGGTCGTAGGCGAGCTTTAGTGTTTTAGGGCCGATGCTCTGGACATCCATCAACTTGAGAAGGTCTTGGGGCGCCTGTGAAATCACCTCCTCGTATTTACGCATGCGCCCGGTCTCCAGGAATTCAGCGATCTTCTTCGACATTGCCGCCCCGATGCCCGGGATGGAGGTCAGAGCCGTGATACCACCTCCTCGATAGACCTCTTCCACATCAGTGGGGTAATCTTCGAGCACTCTTGAAGCCTTCCTGTAGGCTGATATCTTGAACGGATTTTCCCCCAGGAAGTCGAGGGCATCAGCTATCTGAGAAAAGATCTCACAGAGGATCTTGTTCTTGCCCATCTTCTTGCCCTGCTTTGACAGAGTAGCTCCTTTCAAGCGAGTTTTCAAGAGGGGGATGTCTGCTCAAGCACCAGGGGAAGGGAAATAATTTTTATAGCGGGCCCCTGAGTAAAGAAGAGAGGAAGCTCTATAGGGGAAGGTTGTTCAGTAAGAGATTCCTGCTTTTGTGGAGATCCTTCCTCAAAACTCTGGCATAATGGAACAGTTCAGGGCATGGGTCCTGGTCTATTTCTGTAGTCAGTAAACGCCCCCCAATTTTATATTCTCTTCGACGGGAAAACGGACTTGATCTTGTTCCAGAGGGATGGCAAGGTCTCTTTAATGTGTTCTTGCCAGTGGAGGTGGTAGATATAGTTGACCATGAAGGACAGGGAGCCTTGGACGCCATATTCATACGTGTTTCCCATAAACCTTACGTACTCTAAGGAGAGGCTGGCCCCATTCTCTAGGTGAAAGTTGGCCACGGGGTCGAGAGGTTTGCCCTTATCGTCCTTCTCCTCTGTGAGGTAGAAATAAACGATCCTTTTGAGAGGATCCCCCAGGTGCTCCACATAGACCTTATCTTCTATCCATTTCGGATTGGAGAGAACCTCGCGCAGGACCATTGAAAAATCCCTCTCTTTCCCTCCCTGTGCACTGTAATGAGAGATAATGGCCTCTTTACCCTCCGTGGGGAAGTATCCCTGAATCATCTTTGGTTTCATTTTAAAGCTAGTCCTCTCGCCCTTCAAGAGAGGCTCCATATACCTCGTCCACAGACCAGGGATGGGGCTCAAGGTGGAGAAGTTCTTTATATGGTGGTATTTATCCCTAATTTCCTCCACCACCCTGGCGACAAGAAGTCTCCCCAACCCAAGGCCTGAAAGGCCTTGCTGGGTATTATTGATGGAGTAAAAAATGGCCGTATCTGGCCTTTCAGTGGATCGAGAGCCCTCCATAATCTCCTTGATGGAACCCACTAACCCATCTGTTAGTGCCACCTCGATAAAAATTACTGGCTCATCTGGCAGCAGAATATGATAGAGCGCATAGCACAACCTGTCCTTCCCCAACCTCCCAACCATATCCTCTACGCTTGTCATGGGATGGACCATATCGTGCTCTTTGATAAAACTAATCTGGCGGTAGGGGGTATCCAGTCCGATCTCTGAAAGGTAGAGGAACCCCTCTATGAACCACATATCCAGGAGAGAGACGATGTCCTGGTCGATCTCACGGAGGTCAAGCCACTCTTTCCTTCTGCTCAACCTTAAAAGGTCACCGCGCAGGTCAAGCAAGAACTTAAGCCCACCCGTGATGTTGACAAACGACTTAAAAAATCTCTCCCGCGGCGAGATGAGTCTATCCCTCATGGCTCTCAGCCTTTCTTGCCATTGTAAAGCGGGTCCTTCTCCTTCTAGGAGTGAATTGGTTATCTTTTGAAAATCATTGTAAGAAAACCCATAGGTGGAAATTAAGGCGAAGAGATTCAGCTTCTCACCCTCTCCCAGGAGATAGTAGTTCCTTACCAGGGCCTCAAGGATCTCCTCGCTCCCGTCTTCAAAAAATTCCTGTACTGCCTTCTTTACATCCTTCAGCCGGTTTTTGCTCACCTGTTCACCCCTGCCAAAAAAGGTACTAAAAGGGTCTAAGGATTCGAGATTCGTGGATTCTAGCAACAGGTTTTGCTCCTATTCCCTTGGAATCCTTGCCCTCTTGAATCCTCGAACCCTCTCTGAGATTTGACTCTTATAACCTGTTCAATCTGAGTAACTTATTTGGAAATGATTCAATTATCCTTTATAAAATACCATTCTGTACTTCGCAGTGTCAAATGATGGTCCTGCCCGAAAACCCCTTGCCTCCAGATCCGTTCACCGGTACTATGGTCATTGCCATAAAGGTCGCGGATGAGACTGATAGTATGGCCTCACTGAAAAAGAGATGGTATTCGAATAACAGCTGGTGAAGATTTCCGAATGCGGGTGCTACGCCTCGGCTTTGTTCTGAAAGGGATGGTGAGATGAGCAGAGAAGGAGGGGATAGGTATTTCCAAAAAGGGGAACAGGAGAGGCTCAGGTGCCACTTCACCGAGGCTCTGGAGGCGTATCGGACCGCCCTAACCCACTACCCTCAAGGGGCACGCTTGGAGCGCTTGAGGTGCCACCAGAAGATTGGGGACTGTCTGCGAATGATCGGGGAATTCACCGCCTCCCAGGAAAACTACCGCTGCGCCCTCTCCCTGGCTGAGGAGGAAGGGGATGAACTGGAGGTAGCTGATACCCTAGTAGGGTTGGGGCTGAGCATGAGGGGGCGGGGCGAGGTGGAGGGGGCCAAGAGACATCTAGAGCGGGCTCGACGCATCTACGAGGAATGGGAAGACCCCGAGGGGGAGGCCTTCACCCTGTGGGCTATGGGAGGGCTATGGCGGATCACCGGCGACCTTAGGTTGGCAAAGAGGTCGTTTGAGGAGGCCCTCTCCCTATTTGAGGGGATGGATGACCCGGCGGGGATGGGCTACTCATTGTGCGGTTTGGGGGGGATCTCCAGGGTTATGGGCCATTATGGGGAATCCCTTGACTCTTACACCCGTGCCCACCAGACCCTGAAGGAAATCGAAGACACCTTCGGGACCGCCTATTCTTTCTGCGGGATGGCTAATGCCCACCGCATGGGCGGTGAATTTGAGAAGGCCTTCGGCTACTTCTCCCAGGCAACGGCGCTCTATCAGGAGATGGGGGACCGCATCAGCTATGCGTATACCCTATGGGGGGAAGGCACAGCCTATAAGATGGTGGGAAGAGGGGAGGAGGCATTAGAAGCCTTTGATGCCGCTGAGGTCATCTTCCAGGCCACGGGGGATCAGCGGGGTAGGATCTACACCCTCTTGGGCAAAGGGGAACTTGCCCTTTTGAAAGGGGATGTCGACCGGGCCAATAGGATGCTACAGGAGGCCCGGGAGGTCGTCGAGTCCCGCCCCTTTCGGCTGGAGTGGTGCCACTGCCACCTCTTCCAGTTACTCTTCCGTAAAGAAGAAGGCGAGAAAGTCTCCTTGGAGCAGGTGAGAAGGGAGTATCGTCGGCTGGGGACTAATTTCCCCCAAGAGGAGATCTCTCTGCCCCTGAACCTCCCGTGAAAACATATTCAGCCTGATGAAGGAAGGGAAAGCCATTTGGGACTTGCATTAATCCTCCTTTTCGGGTAAATAGTTATCTCTACTTTCTCGGATTCATAACGATCTAGGTGGGGGTAAGCTCATCTCCGGATCTACCTAAGTAAGTCCCTAGAGGTTCGATGACGTGATCGACATCAATAACAGTTTGATCATACAGGCTGGCCTTTTTATCGGTCTGATGCTTATCTTGAATAAAGTTTTCTTTCAGCCGTTCCTGAAGTTTCTGGAGGAACGCCGGGCCAAGATCCAGGGGGACGAGGAGGAGGCCAGTGAGCTCCAAGAGGAGGCGGAACGTAGTCGTATGAAGTATGATGAAGGACTGGACGAGGGCCGGTTACAGGCCCAGGAGGAGAAGGGACATATCCTTGATGTAGGAGCGCAAGAGAGCAGACTGTTAGTGGAGAAGGTCCAGAAGGAAATAGAAGAGGAAGCCCCCAAGATAAGAGCCCAGATCGAGGTGGAGAGCAAACAGGTCCTTGCTGAACTGGAGAGGAGACACGGGGACATGGCAAAAGAGATCGCCGAGAAGATCTTGGGCAGAACCTTTGAGTAGACGGGAGGAGGTCAGCAGGGCATGTGGTGGGATCTGTTATGGAAGGTGCTGAATTTTGCAGTCCTCGTCTTCCTCCTCTATATGGCGTTAAGAAAACCGCTGGGTTCCTTTCTCAAGAGCAGGCAGGAGTCGATCAAAAGGGCTTTAGAAGAGGCCGAGAGGGCTAAAGAAGAAGGGGAGAGGAAATATCAGGAGTATGAACAGAGGTTAAAAAAGTTAGATCAGGAGATTGAACAGATCCGCCAGGCCTTGATAAGAGAGGGGGAGAAGGAGAAAGAGAAGATCATCCAGGAAGCCAAGATAATGGCCGAGAAGATCAAAGAACAAGCCCAGCTCACCGCCGAACAAGAGGTGAAGATGGCCACATTGAGATTGAAAAAGCATATGGCCGCTATGACGGTGCAACTGGCGGAAGACCTGCTGAAGAAGCACCTGCAACCGACCGACCATGAGCGATTGGTGGACGAATATATCGAGCGGGTAAGGAGGCTGCATTGATCAACAGGACGATCGCCCGAAGGTATGCCAAAGCCCTGATGAATATCGGGCAGCAGGATGGCAATTACGAAAAGTATTGGGAAGAACTCGATACCTTCACATCCCTCTTCCAGAGGGAAGATGAGTTGCGAGAGATCTTGCTGAACCCGGCGTTCGGGCTCCTCCGACGACAGGCCATCATCAAAGAGATAGGAAAGAGATTGGGTCTAAGCCTCATTACCACCAATTTTCTCCACATCCTGGTGGACAAGAACCGGATGAGATACCTGCCGGACATCACCTCCATATACCAAGAACTGGTCGACGAAGCCGCCGGCAGGGCACGGGTCCTCCTGGTTACTGCTTATGACCTGTCCGAAGATAAGTTAGAAGAGTTGACCCAAGGGTTGGAGGAATTGGTGGGGAAAAAGGTGATCATGGAGGTGGAGAGGAATCCTTCCCTCGTCGGGGGGGTGGTGGCGAAGATTGGGGGAATGGTATATGATGGCAGTGTCAAGACCCAATTGGAGAGATTGAAAGAAACCTTGGCAAAGGGGTGATAGGAGATGCAGATAAGGGCAGAAGAGATAAGCGAGATCATCGAGAAGCAAATCAAGGAGTATGACAAGAGAGTTGAGGTGAGCGAGACTGGGGTGGTCCTCTCGGTGGGGGACGGGATTGCGAGGGTCTACGGTTTGGAGAAGGCCATGGCCGGGGAGCTCCTCGAGTTCCCTCATGAGATCATGGGGATGGTCCTCAACCTAGAGGAGGATAATGTTGGGGCTGCTCTCTTGGGAGAGGACCGCCATGTAAAAGAAGGGGACGTAGTAAAAAGGACCGGTCGGATCGTGCAAGTCCCTGTAGGCGACCCCCTTATTGGCAGGGTGGTGAGCCCTCTGGGCCAGCCCCTCGACGGAAAAGGACCCATTGAGGCCAGCGAATATCGCAACATCGAGGAGAAGGCCCCGGGAGTGGTCTGGAGACTCCCGGTGAAGGAGCCCCTTCAGACCGGGATAAAGGCCATCGACTCCATGATCCCCATTGGGCGAGGGCAGAGGGAGCTCATCATCGGCGATCGTCAGACGGGCAAAACTGCCCTAGCTGTGGACACCATCGTCAACCAGGAGGGGAAAGACGTCTATTGCTTCTATGTGGCCATTGGACAGAAACAGTCCACGGTGGCCCAGGTGGTGAACAGGCTCAGGCAACACGGGGCCATGGAGTACACCACCGTCGTCTCGGCCACTGCCAGTGAACCTGCGCCACTCCAATACATCGCTCCCTATGCTGGCTGCACCATGGGGGAATATTTTCGCGATACCGGCAGACACGCCCTCTGTATCTATGACGACCTCTCCAAACACGCCGCAGCCTACCGTCAGATGTCGCTACTACTTCGTCGACCCCCTGGCCGTGAGGCCTATCCGGGCGATATCTTTTACCTCCACTCCCGTCTGCTGGAACGGGCGGCCAAGCTCAATGAAAAATTGGGAGAGGGTTCCCTGACGGCTCTGCCCATCATCGAGACTCAGGCAGGAGATGTGTCCGCTTATATCCCCACCAACGTCATCTCCATTACCGACGGTCAGATCTATCTTGAGACAGACCTCTTTTACTCCGGGATTAGGCCTGCCGTCAATGTGGGGCTTTCCGTCTCCCGGGTTGGCGGAAACGCCCAAATTAAGGCAATGAAGCAGGTTGCTGGTTCCCTGCGGTTGGACCTGGCCCAATACCGGGAGATGGCCGCCTTCGCCCAGTTCGGGAGTGATCTTGATAAAGCGACCCAAGCCCAGCTGGCGAGGGGTGAGCGACTGGTGGAGATATTGAAGCAAGGTCAATATCAACCGCTGCCGGTGGAAAATCAGATCTTGGTCATCTATGCCGGGGTGAACGGGTTCCTGGACCCTTACCCCGTACATGTGTTGCAGAGGTATGAGAAGGAACTGTACAAGTTCATCGAGGATAAGCACCCGGAGATCTCCAAAGAGATGGAAGAAAAGAGGGAACTGGATGATAAGCTGGACACAAAGATCAGAGGAGCCCTGGAGGAGTTCAAGGAGGTATTTGCCACCTAAAGGAGTTACCCTCGATGCTTGGTCTCAAGGCTCTACGAAGAAGGATTGCTAGTATCAAGAGCACCCAACAGATCACCCGGGCCATGAAGATGGTGGCTGCCGCCAGGTTGAGGCGGGCACAGGACAGGATTATCGAAGCCCGCCCCTATGCCGATAAAATGAGAGAGGTCCTGCAGAGTCTGAGCCTGAGGACGGATCCCGAGGCCCACCCCATGCTGGCCCGACGTGAAACGAGGAAGGTGGAGTTGATGGTTATCACCACTGACCGCGGGCTGTGTGGGAGCTTCAACCAAAATGTCTTCAGGAGGGTGGAGAGGTTCTTTCGGGAGAACCGCCAATTGTATGAGGAAATCTCCCTCACGCTTGTGGGGCGAAAGGGGCTGGACTATTTCCGGAGGAGGGAGTTCCCCATTATCAGGGATTACGTAAACAGGTTTCGGGAGCTCGATTACCAGGCGGCCGCGACCATCGGCGGGGATTTGGTCGAGGATTACACTGGAGAGGCCGTCGATGCGGTTTTTCTGGTTTATAACGAGTTCCGCTCACCTTTGATCCAGCGTGTGATGGTCAAGGAACTTCTTCCCATAGAGCCTCTGGAGGTAGAACCCGATTATTACCCTGTAGAATACATTTACGAGCCCTCGGCTGACGCCATTCTCTCTGAACTGTTGCCCAAGTATGTGGAGGGTCAGATATACCGGGCCCTGCTTGAATCGGTGGCCGGTGAACACGGGGCGAGAATGACGGCCATGGACGCAGCCACAGAGAACGCACAGGAGATGATCGAGAAGCTTACCCTCATGTATAATAAAGCCCGCCAGAGTGCTATTACCAAGGAGATGATGGAGATCGTGGCCGGGGCAGAAGCCTTGAGATAGCAAAAAACGGAGGAGGAAAGAGGGAAAGATGAAAGAGGGGAGAATCGTACAGGTAATCGGGCCAGTGATTGACATCGAATTCGAGGAAGGAGACCTTCCTACCATTTATGACGCCGTCAAGGTCACTAATCCCAGAATAAGTGACACGGAGTGGAACTTAACAGTGGAGGTGGCCCAACACATTGGGGAGAACACGGTTAGGTGTATCGCCATGGACACCACCGATGGTTTGGTCAGAGGGATGAAGGCCATTGACACCGGCGCACCCATCGCAATGCCCGTGGGGAGAGAAGTTCTTGGTCGCATCCTCAACGTCATCGGGGAACCCGTGGACGAGGGAGAGACAGTGGTGACAGAGAAAAACTATCCCATTCATCGCCCCGCCCCCTCCTTCGTGGATCAGAACGTCAAGGTGGAGCTCTTTGAGACGGGGGTCAAAGTGATTGATCTCTTGGAGCCATACCCCCGAGGTGGCAAGGTCGGACTCTTCGGTGGGGCCGGGGTTGGCAAGACAGTGATCATTATGGAGCTCATCCACAACATCGCTATCGAGCACGGCGGATTCTCAGTCTTCGGGGGTGTAGGTGAGAGGACCAGGGAAGGGAATGACCTCTGGCTGGAGATGAAGGGATCGGGTGTCCTAGACAAGGCAGCGCTTGTCTTCGGCCAGATGACTGAAACCCCTGGGGCCAGGGCTCGCGTTGGGCTGTCGGCCTTGACCGCTGCAGAATACTTCCGCGACGAGGAAGGGCAAGACGTCCTCCTGTTCATCGACAATATCTTCCGGTTCACCCAGGCCAACTCGGAGGTATCGGCGCTGCTGGGCAGGATGCCCTCGGCGGTGGGCTATCAACCCACCTTGGCCACCGACCTTGGTGAATTGGAGGAGAGGATTACCTCCACTACGACCGGTTCCATCACCTCGGTACAAGCCATCTATGTGCCGGCGGACGATCTGACCGACCCCGCCCCGGCCACTACCTTTGCCCACCTCGACGCCACTACCGTCCTGTCCAGACCGATAGCGGAGCTGGGGATCTATCCGGCGGTGGATCCCTTAGACTCCACCTCCAAGATCCTCGACCCCCAGGTGGTGGGAGAAGAGCACTACGGGGTGGCCAGGGAGGTCCAGAGGATCCTGCAAAAATACAAAGATCTGCAGGACATCATTGCCATTCTCGGCATGGACGAACTCTCCGAAGAGGACAAGTTGGTAGTGGCGCGGGCCAGAAAGATCCAGAGATTCCTCTCCCAGCCTTTCTTCGTGGCCGAGGAGTTCACCGGTACCAAGGGAAGGTATGTGAAGCTGGAGGATACGGTCAAAGGGTTTAAAGAGTTGGTGGAGGGTAAACACGACGACGTCCCCGAGCAGGCCTTCTACATGGTAGGGACCATAGAGGAGGCCCTGGAAAAGGCGGAAAGGATGAGGGCTGCGGAGTAAGAGGAGTTATGGCAGCGAGTTTCCTGTTGGAGGTTGTAACCCCCAATCGACTGGTCTTGAGCCAGGAGGTAGAGGAGATCACGGCCCCTGGGGTGGAGGGGGAGTTCGGTGTCTTACCCGGACACACCCCTTTCTTCAGTAACCTTAAGGTGGGAGAGGTTATGTACCGTCCAGAGAAAGAACAAAAGTATATGGCCGTGACCTGGGGGTTTGTGGAGGTGCTCCCCGATAGGGTTACTATCTTAGCCGACGCAGCAGAGCTGGAACAAGAAATAGACGTGGAACGAGCCCAAAGGGCAAAAGATAGGGCCGAGGAGAGGCTGAAACATCTCAGCCCAGAGGACAGGGAATTCTATTCGGCCATGGGAGCTTTGGAACGGGCTATAAACAGGTTAACCATAGCTAGCCGGAGGAAATAATTGCTTTTTACTTGATGATCTTTAGTTTTCGCTTCTTCGCCCCCTTTGGACCCCCCTTTACAGATTCCTTGTTCCCCTCTTTTTGCAATTCCAGTATGTGGTGGTTGAAAAGGTTGTTCTTGGCGATTACTCCGTTGATGATAAAGTAGATGATCACTGCCTTCTCCCATTCCTTGGTGGGCTCAAAGTTGAAAAGCCTATCGAGGTACTTCCTCCTTAACTGACTCAAGGAGGCCTCGTCCAAGGCGATGATCTGCTCCGCTATCCTATCTAAGGCCTTGTCCAACATATTTTTACCTCCATGGTCAAAGGATCGACCAAGGTCGTGGGAGAAACATCCTCTCGTAGAGGTGAAAGGCATATCGGTCGGTCATCCCAGCCAAATAATCGCACACACACTTATCGATGGTATCGTAAAGTTCATCCCTCCCTATCTCCCTCAAGAAGAAGTCGACGTCTCCGGTAAACTTTTCATATAGTTCTATCAGGATTTTAGAGGCCTTCACAAAGTCACCGTGAACCACCTCGGAATCATAAACCCGCTCATAGAGGAAGTCCCTGAGCTTTAGCACGGTCTCGATGACCCGATGGCTCATGGAGAGCGAGATCCTCTGGTCCAAAGTGGACAGGGTGGTATAAAGCACATCCTTTACCATGGTATCTATCCGCTCCCCATGAGTCTTGCCGAGGGTCCGGGAACACTCATCGGGGATATCATCCTCCCTGATTACCCCAGCCCTAATGGCGTCATCCAAGTCGTGGTTTACATAGGCGATGACATCAGCCGCCCTCACCACCTGTCCTTCCAGAGTAGAGGTCTTCTCAGAGGGGTGCTGTGGGATAATCTCTCCCTTACCCTTGGAGTGTTCGACAATTCCATCCCTCACCTCATAGGTGAGGTTCAACCCCCTTCCATCCCTCTCCAGCCGATCCACTACTCGCAGGCTTTGCTCAGGGTGGGAAAATCCATCGGGGGAGATCTGATTCAATACCTCCTCACCGGCATGCCCGAAGGGCGTATGTCCCAGGTCGTGTCCAAGGGCTATGGCCTCGGTGAGATCCTCATTGAATCGAAGGCCGCGGGAGATGGTCCTGGCAATTTGGGAGACCTCCAGAGTATGAGTCAATCTGGTCCGATAGTGATCGCCGGTGGGTGAGAGAAAGACTTGTGTCTTATGTTTCAAGCGTCGAAAGGCCTTAGAATGGATGATCCTGTCCCTGTCCCGTTGGAAGGGGGGACGAAGATCACACTCCCTCTCGCCCTTTGCCCTTCCTTTGGTCGTACTACTGAGCTGGGCATGAGGAGAGAAAGTTTTTCTCTCCATCTCCTCCAACGACTCACGGATCAACAAAGCAAATTTCCATGAGACTTGCAATCTGTCTGTCTGCCGGGGACAACACTGATGTCAATCGGATAAGGTCAAAATGTCCCCCTTATAGGCGTCGAAATCAGGCATCTCTCGCCGCAGAAACTCCCTAGCCCTCTCTAGTATCTCCTCTTCTATCTGCCGCACCCTCTCCGGGGAGATATTGTACTTCTGACCTATCTCTCGCAGGGTCAAAGGGTTCTCGGCCATCATCCTCTTCGCGAAGATCTCCCGTTCCCTTTCAGTGAGCGAGAGGCGGAATTCTTTCAATTTCTGGGCCAAGAGATGCTTGAGCTCCTCCTCCCCCAAGCTTTCATCGATGGAGGGACCTCCTGCAGGTAAAAGATCTCCAAAGGTCTCCTTGGATTCCTCGCCCACTAGTGTATCCAGGGATAACTCCGGCATCTCCATCCGCTGATCCATGGAGACTACCTCATCCTCCTTTACCTGCAAGGTCTCCGCCACCAGCTTTGGGACAGGGTCGAAGCCCATTTTCTCTAACCTCTCCTTCTCTTTTTTCAGATCGAAGAAGAGCTTTCGTTGGGCCTGGGTAGTACCGATACGCACCAACCGCCAGTTGTCCATGATGAACTTCAGGATATAGGCTCTGATCCAGAAAGAAGCATAGGTGGTAAACTTAACACCGCGATAGGGATCAAACCTCTTGACCGCCATCATCAGTCCCACATTACCTTCTTGAATGAGGTCCAGGAGATTGGTGGTCCAGTAGTGGTGATATTCCAATGAGATCTTAACCACCAATCTCAAGTTGGAGACCACCATCTTAAAGGCCGCCTCCTTGTCCCCAAGCTCCCGATACCTGATGGCCAATTCCCTCTCTTCTTTCTTGCTGAGGATAGGGATACTACTGATCTCTTGCAGGTAACGGCGGAGGGGGTCATAGGGGACTAATTCCCCCCCCTTCGCCCTTTCCATGGCCGTTAATTGGTCAAATTCGTCCGGTGAAGATACCTTTGACTTTTTGGGTGCCTTGGCCATTTCCCTTTCCTTTTCTCTTTTCCATGTTAATCCCATCAGGGGGAAATGACAACCCCTTTGGCCCTTCTGGGCGTTCACTTGAAAATGCTGTGTGGATGATTAGATTTCTTACAGGACGAGAATCAAAAAAGAAAGGAGGGATCGGTCATGGCTCTGATACCATGGAGGCCTTTAAGGGAGTTGGATGTCCTTCGCAGAGAGATGGATAGCCTCTGGGACAGGTTTTTCAGTGACAGGCCCATAGAGAGGCTCGGCGGTGAATGGACTCCATCCCTAGATGTTTCTGAGACCAAGGACAAGGTCGTTGTGAAAGCGGAGGTTCCGGGAGTAGATCCCAAAGAAATCGAAGTTTCCTTAAGCAATGGGGTACTAACCATAAAGGGAGAGAGGAAACAGGAGCGGGAGGAAAAGGATGAGAATTACCATTTGATAGAGAGGAGTTACGGTTCCTTCTCCCGGTCGCTACGCCTCCCCGCAGAGGTCCGAGAGGGTGACGTTAAGGCTAATTATAAGGACGGTGTTCTCAAGATAACCTTCCCCAAGACGGAGCGGGCGAAGGAAAAGGAGATTAAGATCGAGGTCAAGTAAAGGGTTCGCCATCCTGGATACGGGGTTGGGATGTTCAAAAGACGTTTCAACCCTTTTTTCTTTGCATACAACGACCCTTTGTGCTATAAGATGGAGATTATCGAAAGAGTCGAGGGGGATTCATGGAAAAGGCGAAGATTATGGTGGTCGATGATGAGGAGGGAATATTAAAGTCCATTGTCGGCATCCTCCAAGATGAGGGCTATGAAACCATTACCGCTCGGGACGGAAGGGAAGCCCTGCAGACTTATCAACAGGAGACGCCCGATGCCCTCCTGCTAGACATTTGGATGCCCGATATGGATGGAATAGAGGCCCTGAAGAGGCTGCAGGAGATAGATGCAGACAGTGCGGTGGTCATGATCTCTGGGCATGGAACAATCTCCACTGCGATAAAGGCGGTGAAATTGGGGGCTTTTGACTTCATCGAAAAACCCCTCTCCATGGATATCCTCCTCATCACCTTGGAAAAGGCCTTGGAACACCGCAAATTGAGGCAGGAGAGCAAACGCCTGCAAAGACTCCTGAAGGAAAACGAGAAAAGATTGCAAGAGATCACCTTCTCTACTCCCCCGGCGGCTGAACTGACTAAATCCCTTCCCACCCCCCCCAAGACCTTCTCGGAGCCAGGCCTTCGGCCTCAGCATACCCTCAAACAGAGTATGGTCCTGTACGGAACCGGCCTCCACTCCGGGCTGAAGACCGGCATGATTTTGCTACCCATTCCTGCGGATAGCGGTATTCTCTTCTGCAATCTTTCGGAAGGTCTCATCGTTCCAGGATATCTGGATTATGTCCGATCTACAGAGTTTGCTACCTCGTTAGCCAAAGGGAGGACCATCATCAGGACGGTGGAGCATTTTATGGCTGTCTTGCATGCTTACAGGATCAATAACCTCTTGATCAAGATCAATGAGGAGATTCCCATTATGGACGGTTCTGCCCTTGATTTCTGCAGGATCATCGAGGAGGCCGGGATTGAGGAGCAAATGGCCGGATACGAGGAATTGGTAATAGATCGTCGCTATCAGGTGGGGGAGGACTCACCGGAGGGTAAATATATCTACATAGAACCCGCCGACACCTTCGGGGTGCGGTATATCCTCAGTTATCCACCACCCATTGGGAAGCAGGAATATACCTTTATCTTGGATGGTTCAGACTCATTCAGGCGGGAGATCGCCCCTGCTCGGACTTTCGGTTTCTTAAGTGAAGCGGAGAAACTGAGCAAGATGGGGCTGGCTGGGGGAGGACATCTGCATAACGTAGTCTTGCTGGACGACAAAGGGGTGGTGAACACCAAACTAAGGTTCCCCGACGAGTTTGTCCGCCATAAGATCCTTGACCTCATCGGGGATTTTTATCTCCTGAACCGGCCTATTAAGGGGATGATAACAGCCCACATGACCGGTCACAGCGAAAACGTCGCTCTACTGCGGGAGATCAGAAAAGCAATGGGGATATGATCACCATTCTATCTCCTCCACTCCCCTCAGTTCCTTCCCCAGGAAAATCCCTCCGATCTTTGTGAAGCGCTCCGCATTATCAGTGATATAGAATCTATACCTCCCGTTTCTATCATCCGGGCTGGCGAGGTCTTCATCATGTAAGACCCTCTTCACCTCTTTCGCCGTCTCCTGGGCGGAGTTAACCAACCATACCCCATCTCCCATGATCTCCTTGATGGCCCCCTTTAAGAGGGGATAATGGGTACAGCCAAGCACGAGAGTATCTATCATCTCCTCACGTAAGGGAGAAAGGTAGCTTTGGGCTGTCAGACGGGTCACCTGATTGTCCGCCCAACCCTCCTCCGCTAGGGGTACAAAGAGGGGGCAAGCGCGGCTGACGACCTTGATCTGGGAATCGATCCCATGGATGATTCTTTCATAGGTTTGGCTTCTCACCGTCGCTTCGGTGCCGATCACGCCAACCCTCTTGTTCTGTGTCACCTCAACCGCCCTTCTCGCCCCAGGTGTGATAACCCCGATGATAGGGATGTCGCTCTCCTGCTGCAGGTGGGGGAGGCTCACGGCCGAGGAGGTATTGCAGGCGACCACCAGGACTTTAATCCCCTGGCCCAGGAGAAACTGAGTATTCTGCAATGAATATTTGAGGATGGTCTGGGGAGATCTTGTCCCGTAGGGGATCCTGGCCGTATCTCCCAGGTAGATAATGTCCTCGCAGGGCTGCAGGGCGATTATTTCTTTAAATACAGTCAAACCCCCTACGCCCGAGTCAAAGATCCCAATTGGCCTTTTCCCCTTTTCCATTCTTACCAAGAAATATCCCACCCTCAGGGCGGATTCCTCCCTCTGTAGTGTCTTGAAAGAGAGTTGAATACTTACGGGACAAAGCCCCAAGGGCTTTTCATCGCATAAAGTGTCATTTCTTATTTTGTAATGCTATCAAACAAGTAGGAGTAATCGCAAGCTTTTTAGGCTCAGCACGTTGAAAGATGTTAGGTTAGGATTTGTGAGGTAGTTGGGCACAATTTAAGCATATAGACATTATTATGCCCTTTCTAATTGGAAGGATGCAGCCGCAGTGAGCTAACCATTATCACTCACATTGGTCTGTTAGCCATGAATGCTTCACTGCATTTGGTGCCGCTAAAACGGGTACAAAGAAGAAATTTTCCAGACGTCAACAATTGCAGCGGAGAAGGGGAATTTATCACTGTATTGAAGAAGGAAGCTATTTGTATTGACTTGGGGCCTTATTGCTGGTAACTTTTGGTCAATCTGGCACGGTAAGATCCTAAGCTAACCAGTAAGACAAAGTTTCGAATTTTTTTATCGGGAAAGGAGCAGAGAATGCACTGGGGAATGGTGATAGACCTAAGGTTATGCGTCGGTTGTAATAGCTGCGTCATTGCATGTAAGGCAGGGAGAGGTACTCCACAAGGGACTTTTTGGAATAAAGTTCTTGAGCAAGAGGTAGGCACGTTCCCTGAGGCTCGTCGCATTTTCTGGCCGGTGCGGTGCATGCATTGTGAAGAACCTGCATGCTTGGAAGTTTGCCCTACGGGTGCCACATCTCAGCGTGAAGATGGCATTGTTATGGTGGATGCCCAAAAATGTGTGGGATGTAAGGCGTGTATCCTGGCTTGCCCCTACGAGGCACGGACACTTTGGAAGGAGAAGTCTGGCTATTTCGGGGATTCTCTGACGCCCTATGAGGAGGTCGCCTATTCAGCTCATCGCCCCGCGAGCGTCCAAAAGTGCGATTTCTGCGCTGACAGGTTGGCTCAGGAGCTCAAGCCATATTGCGTTGAAAGCTGCTTGACGGGAGCTTTGATCTTTGGGGATTTGGATGACCCGAATAACGAAGTGAACCGGGTTCTTGAACAAGCACGAATCCCGTTCAGATTGAAAGAAGAGTTGGGAACCAAGCCTTCCATATACTACGTAGGATACTAGCGAAGAAGAGGATATGGAAAAGAAAGAATTCATTATCGGAAAGAGACCCCAAAAAGAATGGGGGTGGTTAATCATCCTCGCTTTGTTCTTCACCGGATCAGGGGCAGGGTCATTCTTTTTCGCGCTAATTTTAGGTTCTGTAACACGCATGCTGATGGGAGTAATTTTAGTCCTTGTGGGAGCTCTCTTTCTTCTGGCTGACCTCTCGCGACCATTGAGTGGATGGCGTGTGATTCTGCGACCACAGAGCTCCTGGATTACTAGAGGTGCCCTTGGAATTATAAGCTTCTTTGTCCTGAGTGTCCTTTACATGCTTGCAGTATCCCTCCAGCATGGGAGATCGGTATCCCTCTCGGGTGCCCCATGGACGACAGGGCCGACTTGGCTCATGGTCCTGGGCGTGTTATCCGGAGCAGTTGCCCTCTTTGTGGCAGCTTATCCTGGGTTCCTGCTCGGCAGCATGCGCGCGATCCCTTTTTGGAACACAGCCCTCTTACCGGTACTTTTCATGATATCAGGGCTTCTCTGCGGCCTAGGGGAAATCTATCTTATGCCCCTACAGTGGGAAGGACAAACGTGGGGACTAGTTCTTCTTAACAGCCTAAGTGTAGGACTACTCATATTAGGCTTTTTCCTCCTGTTGAGCTTGATCCTTACGGTCCATTCTGGGACCACTAAAGAATCTGTTAGACTCCTTACAAGTGGCTCGCTCCGTTCGCAATTTGTGGCAGGAGTTATTGGCATTGGGGTAATCGTTCCGCTGATAATTTTGGTTCTCATCTTTGGAGGTGCAACGGGCACTTCGCTGCTCCCAATTGCTGGGATACTCCTTACCCTCGGCATGCTTTTGTTCAGATATAGTATACTCAAGGCAGGTATTTATACAACACCTGTATAATCTAGCTCAGAGAAGGATGTAAAAATATGATGCACACACGAGAGAAAATTTCAAAGGATGATATTTGGATTCATACTAACTGTGATCAATGCTTGGGAGAATGCGGTATTCTCGTTTATCGAGTTGATGGTGTAGTGAGGGAAATCAAAGGGGATCCGAACTGCCCAAACAGCAACGGAAAGATCTGCTCCAAGGGGCATGCACTGATCATGAATCTCTACGATCCCAATCGGGTATTGAGACCTATGAAACGCACGAACCCTCAGAAGGGGTTAGGCGTTGATCCAGGGTGGGTGCCCATTTCTTGGGATGAGGCCATAGATATTCTAGCAGAGAAGCTGAGCAAGCTAAGAAGAGAAGATCCTAGAAAGTTGGTAATATCTACATTTGACACGTATGCCTTGACGCATTGGCTCGTGCCTTGGACTGAAGCATTTGGGACGCCTAATGTTTGGATCGTATACTTCTGCGGGCAGTATCTGCACTCTGCGATGTACCTAACCAATGGCACTTTTCACTCCGATTTTGACGCCAAACATTGTCAATATCTGATTTTGGTGGGTAACCAGGTAGGCTTTGGAATGGGGCTCAATCCCAACATCAGCGTTCAGGCGGTGGCTGAGGCGAGGAAGAAGGGTATGAAAGTGGTTGCAATTGACCCGATTTGCAACCATGCG
>CP070817.1:1073344-1077014 GCA_020344255.1 Deltaproteobacteria bacterium
CGCCCTTGCCGTAAGGGCACAGGCCCCCATATATTGCACCGAAAAGTTGTTGAAGGAGGCGAGCGACCTGGGACTTCTTAAGCAGCGCAGCGATCTCGATGACTCTGAGGACATGAAAAAGTGGTTGGAAACTCTCAAGCCCGAAGATTTTGGAAAGTACAAAATGTAACTCAAACCTCTGAGAGGATTTGACCCACCTCCGCAAATTAAAATACCCATGTGCTCATAGATTTCCCCGCCGAGGGCCTCTGGACCTTAGACCCTTAAAAATCAAATCCTTGTTAAAGGCCTCAATGGGTGAAAATACCTGTAGAATGGAGAGGAATTACGTGAGGAATTTTCCCATGGGGACCTTCGAAGAGCAAGGCTTCCTGCAGCAATGACGAAAAAACGCAAAGGCCGAAATGGATTGCGGGCTCAATTTTACCAAGGGGTATCTTTATGCTAATGGGGGCAGAGATTCCATCTTGACCACCTTGAGGAGTTTCGCCTCCTCTGTTGTGAGGCCAAGGATGTGCTGCAAGATCGGTACAGGTCTAACCCCTTCCCCTCTCCTGATCCCTATCTCTATTACTAATTCCCCGCCAAGGAGTTCTTGCAAGGAAGGGGCCTCGTTATGAATGGGGACAGAAGGGACATAGGAATCCTTCCGCACCAACTGGAGCCTCTCGAGATAGGGGAGGGCATTCACCTTCCTCGTCCCCTTCTTCTTCTCTTGGATGAGTGTAAGTTCTTCCCCTTTAAGGGCTTGCTGGAGTCTATTCCTCAACTCCTGTTCCGGGAATACCCTACCCACATCCTCTAGGGACATAAGAAAGCGATCGACTTCAAACATGGTGGGCAGCGGCCTCCCCTTTAGGGCCATTTCATGGGCATCGATAATCCACAATCCGAGGGGAAGCTCTCTGTTCAACCTCTCCTTCACCTCACCTGCCTTCATATAACGGGCAAGCTCCAAGTCCATAAACTCCACCAAACTCTCCGTACCGACGGGCAAGGGGTTGGTAAAGGATATCTTCGGTAGTGGGTGAAAGCCCTCGGAAAATTTCATGGGGATACCGGCCCGGCGGGCTGCCCTACTGAAGACATCAATCATCTCTAGGTGGCCTATGAACCTGGCCTCCTTCACTTTCACAAATTGAGAACGGATCTTCTTCACCCATGGCCTCTTACGGATCACCTCTCGGGAGGATATGGATGTGCGCGAAGCTGAAAAGGGAGTCTCTGCCAATACCATCTTTTTCGCTTTCTCGCAGGCACCACAATGGAAACACTCTCCCTCCCGACAGTCAGGGGTTACTACCCCTTTATTCGCCCTCTCCCATTCATCCCTCAGAAATTCCACCTCCACCCCACAGTCGAGATGATCCCACGGGAGGACCTCCGACAGTTCCCTCCTTCGACTGGTATAAAACGAGGTGTCTACCCCAGTATCGGCAAAAGCCTCCTCCCAGTCATGCCACCTCAGGTGTTCTGTCCAACCGTCAAATTTACAGCCACGCTGATACGCCTTTAGCAAGACCGCTCCCAGACGCCGATCTCCCCTGGAGAAGACCCCTTCTAAAAAGCTCATCCTGGCATCATGCCACTTCAGTCGCAGACCCTTCCCCCTCAGCTCTTCCTTGAGATACCTTTGTCTCTCTTCGATCTCCACCAATGGCAACTGCGGTTCCCATTGGAAGGGAGTGTTGGGCTTCGGTACAAAAGTGGAAATACTTACGTTCACCCCTCCCCTCCTTTTCCCTCTCCCTCGTTGTCGAACGATCTTTTTGGAAAGGGTAACTATTCCCCGATGATCCTCCTGTCTTTCTGAGGGGAGTCCCACCATGAAGTAGAGCTTTATCAAGTGCCAACCCGCTGCAAAGGCTTGGTTTGTAGTCTCCAATAACTCTCCCTCGTCGGTGATCTTGTTAATGATTCCTTGCAACCTCTCGGTGGCCGCCTCGGGGGCCAGGGTAAAACCCGTCTTTCGCACCCTCTTTATCTCCTCAATGAGCTCCTTGGTGAGGGTGCCTACCCTCAAGGAGGGCAAGGATACAGCCACCTTCTCATTCTCATATCTCCCCATAAGGGTCTGCAAGACGGGGAAGATACAGCTATAATCACCTGCACTCAGGGAGAGGAGGGAAATTTCCTCGTAACCTGTCCTTTTCAATGATTCATCGATGATCTCCAAAAGAACTTGGGGGTCCCTCTCCCTCACAGGACGGTAGATATAGCCAGCCTGACAAAACCTGCAACCCCTGGTGCATCCTCTGGTTATCTCAACGCTCAATCTGTCATGAATCACCTTCATAAAGGGGACAACCGGTGCCAGGGGATAATAGATTCCGTTGAGGTCCTGGACAGTTCTCTTTTTCACCCTCCGATAATGCCTTAGAAGCGGTTCTATCTTCTCGATGGTGCCATCTGGACGGTAGCCGACCTCGAAAAGAGAGGGGACGTAGACCCCCTCGATGGAAGCCAATTTCCTCAATAATGTGTCTTTATCACCATTGTCCTCCCTCCACTGTTTGATCACATCCGCCAGCTCCAGGACAACCTCTTCCCCGTCCCCTAAGATGAAGGCGTCGAAAAAGTCCGCCAAGGGCTCCGGGTTGAGGGTACACGGCCCCCCTCCGATGATCAAGGGCATATCATCTTCCCTGTCTCTCGCCAGAAGAGGGATTCCAGCAAGGGACAGAATATTCAGGACGTTGGTGTAGCAGAGTTCATATTGGAGGGAAAAACCTATGACGTCGAAATCGCCTAAGGGAGTCTGTGACTCCAGGCTGAAAAGGGGAAGACCCTGGAAGCGGAGCAATGCATCCATATCGAACCAAGGACTGAAAACTCTTTCGCACACGATCCCTTCCTGGGAGTTGAGCAATCCATACAGGATCTGTATGCCAAGATAAGACATACCTATCTCATAGGCATCGGGGAATACGAGGGCAAACCGCAGTTTGGCCTTATGTAGGTCTTTACGGCAGGAGTTCACCTCTCCCCCCAAATACCGAGAAGGCCTGCTCACCAGGGGCAAATAATCCCTTAGCATACTATCTCCTCTTAAAACATGATATATACTGACAAACCCATTGTCAACGAAACCCCTGAGCCGAAATCCCTCTTCAGGGAATGGCCGGACAGGTGACCGGGATTGGTCCCCAAGGAACAATTGAAGTCCCTTTTGGAAAAGGTGGCCTTAGAAAAATAGGTTTGCCGGAGCACAGCCGGGTGCTCTCCCTCTATGGGGTGGGGCAGTGGACAGCTCTTCTGGTCGTCAGTGAGATTGGGGAGATTGGACGTTTTCCTAGTGCCAAACACCTATGCTCCTGTGCAGGGTTAGTTTCCAGTGTTCATGTCTCTGGTAATACCTCCTACACGAGGCATATCATCAAACAGGGTTCCAGGTGGCTCCGCTGCGCGCTCGTGGAGGCGGCTCACCATGCCATCCAGAGGCCTCCCTATCGATCTTTTTATCAGAAGACGGCTAAACGAAGAGGCAAGACCATTGCAAAGGTGGCGGTGGCCAGGAAGCTCTTAAAAGCTATCTATCATATGCTCAAAGAACAACAGGCCCTAGCAACCAAAGAAGAAGAAAGCAGCAGTACAGACCTTGGACGAGCTCGCTGTGGGGTCATGGTCCCATGATGACCGAAGAACCTGATTGGGCAGTCCAAGGCAACCG
>CP070817.1:1077114-1094262 GCA_020344255.1 Deltaproteobacteria bacterium
AATGTCCCCTAATCGGCCTGTTTCCGCATAAAAGTGGGGATCTCGTATCCCTCCTCCTTTTCGGGAATGGGTTCCTTGGCATTATTGAATCGGAAACCGGAGAACTCATCTATAATCTTTCCTCTCCTGAGAAAGGTCGGGATCTCCATGTCCTCCATAGGCTCACCGGGGATCACCCTCATATTGCGAAATCTTTCCCTCTCTTTTTCCGTTTCGCCGAGGCCGGTGGCAATCACCGTTACGCTGACTTCATCCTCCATCTTTTCGTCTATTACCGCCCCAAAGATAATGTTCGCCTCATCATGGGTCTCCTTTTGTATGAGGGTGGAGGCATCATTTACCTCGTGGAGGGTTAGGTCCGCCCCCCCAGTGATATTGATCAAGGCCCCCTTTGCCCCATGGATAGAGATGTCCTCCAACAAGGGGCTGGAAATGGCCTTCTGTGCCGCTTCCAAAGAGCGGTTTTCTCCCGATGCCACCCCCATACCCATGATGGCCATCCCCATCTCTGACATCACGGTCTTTACGTCAGCGAAGTCGAGGTTGATCAATCCGGGGACTATGATGAGGTCCGAAATCCCCTTGGCCGCTTGGTAGAGGACTTCATCGGCCTTCTTGAAGGCTTCAAGCAAGGGCATGCTTTTGCCACTGATGGTGAGTAACCGTTGATTGGGGATGGTGATGAGGGTATCGGAGGATTGCTTCAGGTCATACCACCCTTCCTCTGCTTGACGATATCTCTTGTGCCCCTCAAAAAGGAAGGGTTTGGTGACGATGGCCACACTCAAGGCCCCCAATTCCTTAGCGATATTGGCCACAATGGGAGCCCCTCCTGTACCCGTTCCTCCTCCCAACCCGGCGGTGATAAAGACCATGTCCGCTCCCGTCAAGGCATCTTTGATCTGGTCCACGCTCTCTGTAGTGGCTCTTCTGCCGATCTCGGGATCGGCACCTGCGCCTCTACCCCCGGTAAGCCTCTCCCCAAGTTGAATCTTCAGGGCGGCTCGGGAGACCTTCAGGGCCTGGGCGTCGGTATTGGCGGCGATGAAATCGACCCCCTCCAGCTCGAGATCGATCATGGTATTTAACGCGTTACAGCCGCCCCCACCGATACCTATCACTCTTATTTTTGCTCCTACTTTTTGGTTTTCATCTAGTTCAAACATATCTAGAACCTCCTTTACAAATCCCTTTTCAGGGAAGTTGTCGCTCATTTCCTCTAGTTCAATCATCTCTGAATCTCCCCTGTTCAAAAGAATTCCTTAAACCAACCCTTCATCCTCCGGGTGACCTTGTCGAAGATATTCTCCTCCCCAGGAGAGAAACCTTCACCTATGCGTCCCCTCTTTCCATATAAGACTAGCCCTACAGCCGTAGTGTAGATGGGATTCTTGACAATGTCTGTTAGTCCTCCCACATTCCTGGGATAGCCCCTACGGACGGGAAGGCTGAAGATCTGTTCTGCAAGCTCCGTCACACCTTCTAGGAGCGCAGATCCCCCGGTAAGGACGATTCCAGATGCGATGAGGTTTTCATATCCAGAGGTAATGATCTCCCTCTGTACCAGAGATAAGGTCTCTTCCATCCGGGGTTCTATAATCTCGGCCAGGGTCTGTCGAGCGATGACCCTAGTCGCCCTTTCGCCTACGGCCGGGACTTCTACCTTTTCGTCCTTTTCTACGAGCGAGATCAGGGCACATCCATATTTTTTCTTGATCTTCTCCGCCTCTTCGATGGGTGTCCTGAGGCCGATGGCGATGTCTCCCGTGATATGGTCGCCGGCTAGAGAGATGACCGCTGTGTGTTTTATACTCCCTTGATGGAAAATGGCGATGTCAGTGGTTCCACCTCCGACGTCGACCAATGCCACCCCCAGCTCCTTTTCCTCAGGGGTGAGGGCTGCTTCACTGGAGCCTAGTTGCTGTAGGATGATGTCGTTGACCTCCAACCCCGCCCGATTGGCGCACTTAATGATATTTTGCGCCGAGGTAACGGCCCCAGTGACGATGTGGACTTTGACCTCCAACCTGACCCCACTCATCCCCAAGGGGTCTTTGATTCCATTTTGTCCGTCGACGATGTACTCTTGAGGTAGAATATGGATTACTTCCCGGTCCATGGGGATAGCGATGGCACTGGCAGCGTCGATGACCCTTCTGATATCTCCGTCAGTCACTTCACGGCTCTTTACTGCGACGATCCCATGGCTGTTAAATCCCTTGATGTGCCCTCCAGCAATCCCAGTGAAGACGGAGGTGATCTCACGGCCGGCCATCAGTTCCGCTTCCTCTACCGCTCTCCTTATCGATTGCACCGTGCCTTCGATATTGACTACCACCCCTTTCCTGAGACCATGCGATGGATGAGTACCTATCCCGATAACATCTACTCCCTCGTCAGAAGGTACACCAACGATAGCACAGATCTTGGTCGTCCCGACGTCCAATCCCACGATGAACTCTTCCTTTTTGCTCATCCTTTCACCCCCTTTCCTACAGCCCAACCACGATGCGGTCTGGGCGCTCGCACAAGATGTATTTCACAGGGAGATGTCTCGTCATTATCCATTTCCAGACCTCCTCTAATCTTCTGAGTTTGAACCCTCCACCAACCCGGCCCAGGATAATCATTGTCCCCCTCTTCGCAGTGAAGATGGTCAATTCACCGGTCTCATTCAGATGGATCTCGGATACTCCCTGCCGGCGGAGATGAGGATAGTTTGGTACCTCCTTTAAGAGGCCCAAGGCCTCCTGGATCAACTCTTTCCCTTCGCTCATCTCCCACCACTGGTCCTCCCAACCGGTCAGGATGGGGTAGTTCAAGGTCTCACCAGGGGAAGGCTCCTTAAAGGGAGTGCCATTCTCGTCTAGGTAGTAAAGCCTTCCTACATGGATCAGAGCCACCGGCCTTCTCTCCACTATTCGGAACGACAGCTTGCTGGGCAAGATTCTGCGCACCTCGCACGATCTGACCCATGGGAGGGATTCTACCCTCCAGGCTATCTCCTTGAGATCGAGTTTGAGTATAGGGGCTCGGGGTGGAACAGCGGCAGCATCCAAGATCTGTTGGTGGTCCATAAGGTGGCACCCGTTCACCTCGACATCCTCAACCCGCAGAGGAGGAGCGAGGAGGATTCGGGAACTCCTTTCTAAGCCCCAGACGGAGACGATGAGGGTGATGCCCATTCCCCAGATTAATAACTTCACTTCCCTCTTCATTCCTCACCCCCCTCGATCTTCAAAGAGGCTTCTTCCAAGATGATCTCCACGAGTTCGGGGAAGGATATCCCATCGTATGCCGCCGCCTTGGGTACGAGGCTGGTCTCTGTCATTCCCGGCAAGGTGTTAACCTCTGTGACGAAGATCTCTCCTCCTTCACCTAATAGGAGGTCCACCCTGGCGCAGCCGCTACATCCCAGGACATGATAGGCCTTCAAGCTCAACCGTTGTGCCTTTCCCTGTTCTTGCTCGCTGATCCGAGCAGGGAGTATATATTCCGTCATCCCAGGGGTATATTTGGCGTGGTAGTCATAAAAACCGCCTTTGGGGGCGATCTCGACGACTGGGAGTGGCTCACTTCTGAGGATGCCCACGGTGAGTTCCTTCCCCGCTATGAAACGCTCAATGAAGACCTGGTGATCATAGCGTTTTGCGCGGCGCAAGGCCTCCTTCAACCCCTTTTTTTCCTCTATAATACTTACCCCGATGGTCGATCCCTCCGAGGCCGGTTTAACCACCCAAGGAGGAGGGAAGGGTAACTCCTCTGGTTCATCCTCCTGAGGAGTGACAAACTCCGGTGTGGGGATACCATGATAGGTGAAGATCTCTTTGGCTTTTATCTTGTTCATGGCCAAGGCACTGGCCAAGACCCCCGAGGCGGTATAGGGGATCCGCAACAGTTCGAGGAGCCCCTGAACAGTTCCATCCTCGCCCCAACGGCCGTGCAGGGCGATAAAGGCCACGTCTATTCCCTCTTCCAGGAGTCGTTTGACGATATCGAAGGAGACCTCTATCCCTATTGCGTTGTAGCCGCTTTCTCGCAGGGCATTCAATATTGCCCTGCCTGTCTTCAAGGATACGTCTCGCTCATGAGAGACGCCTCCCATCAATACCCCAACGCGTTTATTCCGCCACATTCGGCTCACCTATGATAACCACCTCCCGCTCAAGCTTCACTCCCCTCTCTTGATAGACCCTCTCCTCTATCAAGTCCATCAGCCTCAGGACGTCCTTTGCTCGGGCTGTCCCCAGGTTGACAATGAAATTTGCGTGCAGGGGAGAAATCATCGCATCCCCGAGGCGGAATCCCTTCAACCCCACTCCTTCGATCAACTTCCCTGCTGATATCCCCTGGGGATTTTTAAAGATCGAACCGGCACTGGGGAGAGCAAAGGGTTGGGTTTCCCTCCTCCTCCGTAAGAAGTCCTCCATCCTGGCTTTGATCTCTTCTCTTTCCCCCTTTTGCAGGGTGAATTCCCCTTGGAGGATAATCTCCTCTGCAGGGAGATCGATTCCCCTGTACGAAAAGACTAACTTTTCCTTTTCCAACCACCTGATCTGCCCCAGGTGGCCCATGACCGTTACGGAAGATAAAAGATCCTCCATCTCCACGCCCCAGCTCCCGGCGTTCATCCTTATCCCTCCCCCCACCGTACCAGGGATCCCGGCTAAAGGCTCCATACCGCCGAGGGCATTCTCCGCACAGAAATGGAGCAGTTGCGGGAGTCCCACGCCACCTTCTGCCCTGATCTTTGTGCCCTCCGTTTTTATCTCTTTGAATCCTTCGGAGAGGCTTATGAGGGGGTCTCGTACTCCTTTATCCGATACCAGGAGGTTGGTCCCATTGCCGAGCACGAGGTATTCTATCCCCTCTCGTCGAAAGAGGGTTATCAATACCTGCAGATCCTCGAGATCCTGGGGGAAGAGGATGAGATCCGCGGGCCCTCCGATCTTGAAGGAGGTGATCTCTCGCATAGGGGCCTGTCGTCGAGCTTCCCCCTTGAACCCCTCTTTTCGAATCCTCTCCTCCAAGACCCCGTCGTTCATTGAAACTCCCTACTCAAGGCCTCCACGAGGGTCTCTGATACCTCCCAGATGTTCCCTGCACCCAAGGTGATGACGATGTCCCCGGGCCTTAGGACCCGCAAGACTGCTTCGGTCAATCTCTCCTTGTCGGGTATGTAATGGGCCTCCATATGACCCTCTCTCCTGATTCCCTCAAAGAGGGCCTCAGCGGTCACCCCTGGGATGGAGTCTTCTCCCGCCGAGTAGATGTCCGTAATGAAGATGACATCGGCCAGCGGGAATGAGGAGAGGAAGTCACTGAAGAGGTCCTTTGTCCTGGTGTATCGGTGGGGTTGAAAGACGGCCACAATCCGTCCCTTCCCCAGTCCCGTTGCCGCGGCCAAGGTGGCCCTGATCTCCACGGGATGGTGGGCATAGTCATCTATGACCGTAATCCCAGCATATTCCCCCTTCCATTGAAACCTCCTCTGAATCCCCGCAAAGCCTTCTAACGCCTCCTTGATGATGCTGAACTCTATCTCCAACTCTATTCCACAGGCGATGGCGGCCAAGGCATTGTAGGCGTTGTGGATTCCGGGCATCTGGAGCATCACCTTCCCCAGAGGTCGATCCTGCCAGTAGGCACGGAAGTCAATCCCCCATCCTCTCGAATTTGTCCGCTCTCCCCGTAGATTGGCCTCACGACCGAGGCCGTAGGTGATATACCTCTTTTCCACGTATGGCATCAGGGCCTGGATGGTCTCGTGGTCGAGACAAAGGATGGAACTTCCATAAAAGGGGACCTTATTGACGAACTCCAAGAAGGTCTTCCTGAGATGCTCTATGTCACCGTAGTAGTCTAGGTGTTCAGGATCTATATTGGTGACGACGGCGATGGTGGGCGACAATTTGAGGAAGGTGCCGTCGCTCTCATCGGCCTCAGCCACCAGAAACTCCCCTTCCCCGAGTTTGGCGTTGCTCCCCAAGCTGTTCAGCCTCCCCCCGATCACCATGGTGGGGTCCAACCCTGCATGGGCCAGAATGGTGGCGACCATGGAGGTGGTGGTAGTTTTGCCGTGGGTACCGGCAACGGCGATGCCATACTTCATCCTCATCAACTCAGCCAACATCTCGGCACGGTGGATCACGGGGATCATCCTCGTCTTTGCCTCTTGAACCTCTCGGTTATCCTCCTTAATGGCAGAAGAGACCACTACCACATCAGCCCCTTCCACATTCTCACTCCGATGGGTATAGGTTATTCGGCACCCCAACTGACTCAGACGTCTCGTGATCTCCGTCTCCCTCAAATCCGATCCCGTTATCTTGTAGCCGAGGTTGAGGAGGACCTCGGCTATCCCACTCATCCCTATCCCTCCAATACCCACGAGGTGAATCTGGTGTATCTTCCCCCGGTACACTGTCTCCTCTCAGCTCAGGCCCAGCAGCTGATAGCACTCATCTACAATCAAGGCCGCAGCTTCTGGTCTTCCCAAGGCGGCAGCCCGCCTCTCTATCTCCTCCAATTCCCTTCGGCTGTGATAGAGGGCGAGGATCTCCTGGGCCAGCCTCTCCCCAGCAAGATCCTCCTCCTGGATCATCCTCCCAGCGCCCTCCTTCACTAAGACCTGGGCGTTTTTGCGCTGATGATCGTCAGTGGCATAGGGATAGGGTATCAAGAGGCAGGCCCTTCCCCACGCACATATTTCGGCCAAAGTGGTGGCCCCGGCCCTACAAACCACCAGGTGGGCATTCCGATAACAATCGGCCATCTCATCGATAAAGGGGTGGACAGAGGCCTTCAATCCCCTTCCTTCGTATTCTCTTTTCACCCACAGCTGGTCCCCTTCGCCGGTCTGATGGATGATCCTCAGATGCCCCCTTTTTTCCTCCAGAAATCTCAAGGCCTCTGTCATAGCCCTGTTGATGGTACTGGCCCCTTGGCTACCACCGAGGATGAGGAGGCTAAAACCCATATTTTCTCTCTTCTCCCCTCTCCCCGTGAGAACCTCTCTGCGCAGGGGATTTCCCGTTACCCGAACCTTCTCAGAGGGGAAGAACTGGGCCCCCTCTGCCCAGGAGAGAAATACCCGTTGGGAGAATTTGGAGGCCACCCGGTTGGCAAAACCGGGATGGACGTTTTGCTCCTGAATCACCCTCTTTATCCCGAGTATATAGGCGGCGAGCAGCACGGGTCCAGAGGAATAACCCCCGAGACCGATGACCAACTGAGGTGAGATCTTGCGCAACAACCCTATAGACCAAGATATCCCCCACAAAAGGGTGACAAGCCCAGCGGTCTTCCCCCACCAACCCGTCCCCTTCAAGGGGGCGGACGGAACAGTCCTAAATTCAAACCCCCATTTGGAGAGAATCTTCCTCTCTAATTTCCTCTCTGTCCCGATGAAGACGACCTCCCACCCCTCCTTCTTCTGGGTAAACTCCTCAGCGAGGGCTATGCCGGGGAAAAGGTGGCCCCCTGTCCCGCCTCCGGCAATGATCACCTTCCCCTTCACCCTCTCCTTCCCCTGGCCGAGATGCTCAACAATATCCCAATTCCCAAGAGGCTCACCACCAAGGAAGTCCCTCCATAACTGATGAAGGGGAGGGTGAGGCCTTTGGTGGGTAGAAGCCCGAGCACCACGCCCATGTTGATAATCACCTGCAGAGCGATCATGCAGGTGATCCCCATGGCTAAATGGGCACCGAAGGCGTCCTCAGCCCTGAGGGAGATCTTTACCCCCCGCCAGATTAAGAGGGCAAAGAGCAGGATGGTACCCATTATCCCCAGGAAGCCCACTTCTTCCCCGAGGATAGCGAGGATGAAGTCGGTGTGAGCGGCAGGGAGAAAAAAAAGCTTTTGCCTCCCATCCCCAAGCCCCACTCCCCATAACCCTCCCGAACCGAGAGCCACAAAAGATTGTATGATCTGAAACCCCATACCTTTTACATCTTCCCAGGGATGGAGGAAGGCCATGATCCTACGATGGCTATAGTGGAAGTGGGTAATAAAGAAGTACAGCCCCGGGGCAGCGAACAGGGGTGCTGTTACAAGGTAAGAGAGCTTTGTCCCCCCTATGAAGAGGAGAACCATGGTCAATATCCCCATGAAGATGGCCGTTCCCATATCTGGTTCCATGACCACTAAGAGAATCATGATCCCAGAGATGGCAATGACGGGGAGAAATCCCAAGAAGAAGTCCTTAATCTTGTCCTCCTTTTTGGCTAGTGAATATGCGACAAAGATCACTAAGGCCAGCTTTCCTAGTTCAGATGGTTGGAAAATGAACCAAGGGGTCCGCAACCACCTTCTCGCTACCCCTACCTTGAGGCTCAAACCGAGTTCAGGGATCAACACGAGGATCAATAACAGGATGCTCAGAGCAAGGATGGGATAGGTCCACACGCTGAGGTTCCGATAGTCGATCTTCATGGCCACGAGCATGGCCAGTAGACCGAGAAAGGAGAAGAGAAGCTGTCTTTTCAAGAATTTAAAGCCATCGTGATAGGTGATCTCTGACATTACAGTGCTGGAGCTATAGACCATTATCCATCCGATGCCCAACAATATCAGGACAATGACGATGAGGGTACGGTCATATCGGCTATTCATCCCTGTTTCCTTGCTAACCCAAGGACGATCTCCTTGAAAGTTATTCCTCTTTCCCTAAAGTCTTGGAACATGTCAAAACTGGCGCATGCCGGTGATAGCAGGACCACATCTCCGTCGCGAGCCATATCCCAGGCCGCATGTACCCCCTCCTCCATCCCCTTTACCAAATAGGTAGGGACCAAATCCCCTAAGGCTTCATTCATTTTTTCCTTCGCCTCACCTATAAGGATTAAGGCTTTTACCCTCTCCTTGATGACCCCCCTCAAGGGGTAGTAATCCCCCCCCTTATCGCGTCCCCCTGCAAGCAGTATGATAGGTTTCTTCAAGCTCATCAGGGCCTTCAGCGTGGAGGCTACATTGGTGGCCTTTGAGTCGTTGTAGACATGTATCCCCTTCCATTCGCCCACGGACTCAAGGCGATGCTCGAGGCCTGGGAACGACTCCAAAGATTCCTGGATTACCTCCCGCGGTATACCACATATCTTGGCCGCCCCCACGGCAGCCATGATGTTCTCGGCATTGTGCATTCCTATGATCTTCAACCGTTCCAGGGAGAACCTTTCCTCGTCTCCCTCTCCTCTATAGGTAATGACCCCCTCATTCCCCAACCATATCCCCCTCTCCCCTCCTCTCTCACGGCCGAAGGGGAGCAATTGAGCCTTTGTCTCAGGGATGAGAATCCTGATAGTTGCATCATCAATGTTGACCACCGACCAATCTTTTGACCCTTGATTGAGGAAGATTCTCCCCTTGGCCTCTGCGTAGGAGGAGAAGGTTGGGTGACGATCGAGATGATCTTCGTCCAGGTTGAGCAGGAGGGCTATCCATGGCCTAAAGTACCATATGGCCTCCAGATGGAAACTGCTTATTTCAGCAACGATATAGTCTACTTCCTCCCTTTCTTGCAGGAGATACTCCGTCAATGGGGTCCCTATATTCCCCCCTACAAACACCTTTTTCCCCCCATGGGAGAGGATATGACCGATGAGGGAGGTGGTGGTACTTTTCCCATTGGTCCCTGTTACCGCGATGAGAGGTGGACAAAGATACCACGAGGCGAACTCAATCTCGCTTACCACGGGGATCCCATTCAACCTAGCCTCCTCTAGAGGAGGAATAGACGGATCCACGCCAGGGCTGATGACGATCAAATCTCTTCGCAGAAAGGTCTGAGGAGAGTGTCCTCCCAACTCTACCTCCACTCCCAAAGAGCGCAGTCGATCGGGGGAGGTTCCCAATTCGTCCGCTGCCTTCATCTCAGTCACGATGACATCTGCCCCCATCTTGGAGAGGAACTCCGCTGCCACCATACCCGTCCTGGCCATTCCCACCACCACTACCCTCTTTCCTTTGAGCCCTTTTTGAAAGTCTTCTCTATGCATCTTAGCCTTCATCTCAGCTTTAACGTGCTTATGGCGATAAGTCCCAGGATGATGGCAATTATCCAGAAGCGCACGATGATCTTTGGTTCGGCCCACCCTTTTAATTCGAAGTGATGGTGAAGAGGAGCCATCATGAAGACCCGCCTCCTTTTGAGTTTGAAGACCCCTACCTGGATGATCACCGAGAGGGCCTCGATGACGAAGATCCCTCCCACGATGGCCAATAAGATCTCTTGTTTCGAGATGACGGCCACCATTCCCAGGGCCCCTCCGAGGGAGAGGGATCCTATATCACCCATGAAGACCTGGGCGGGATAGGCGTTGAACCATAAGAAACCCAAGCCCGCCCCCACGATAGCTCCACAAAATATGCTCAGTTCCCCGCACCCACGGACAAAGGGAATCTGGAGGTAGTGAGCGAACTTGTGGTTTCCCACCAGATAGGTGAAGAGTGCAAAGGTCCCCGCCGTGATCATTACCGGTCCTATCGCCAATCCATCCAGACCATCAGTGAGGTTTACTGCGTTTGAGGCCCCGACAAGGACAACGATGATGAGGAGTAGATAGAGGACGCCCAAATCGGGACGGAGATTCTTGAAGAAGGGGAAGGTTAGTTGCGGGACAAAGTCCGAACAGGTGAACAGAAGGCCGCCACCCACCAAGGCGATGGCGCCTTGAAAGACCATTTTCCACCGGCCGGAAACCCCCTTCCCCCCTTTTTCCTTCTTATAATCGTCGATGAACCCAAGCAAGGCAAAGGAGATGCTGATGAACAGGATCAGCCATACATAGGTGTTTCTTAGGTTGCTCCATAACAAGGTGGATCCGATAACGGCGATGATGATTAAGCTCCCCCCCATAGTTGGGGTCCCCTGCTTCTCCTGGTGCCTGGCGGGTACGTCTTCCCTCACCCTCTGTCCGAGGTGGAGTTCCTTAAGCTTCTTGATAAGCCAGGGACCGAGGATGAAACTGATAAGGAGGGCGGTGAGGGTGGCGGAGATGGTCCGGAAGGAGATATACTTCAATACATTGAAGATGATATGGGTGGTATAGAGGGGGTAGAGGAGGAGATAAATCATAATTGATTCCTCAGGTCTTCAATGACTTTTTCCATTTTCATTATTCGTGAACCCTTGATTAGCACGCAATCTCCTTTCTTCAAGGACCGAGCGAGTTGATGAGACAGTCCTTGGTGGTCTTTCCCTATGAAGATGGCTTTAGGGTTCATCCCGGCATCCGTCGCTCCTTGGGCCACATAGCGGGAGAATTCACCGAGGAGAAAGAGTAGTGCTACTCCTTTTTCCTTTACCAAGCGGCCGGCTTCCGTATGGGCCTGTGGCGCATATGCTCCCAACTCCCACATGTCCCCAAGGACAGCGATCTTTCTCCCCTCCGTTACTTCCTCTAAGGTGCTCAGGGCGGACTCCACCGATTTTGGGTTGGCATTATAAACGTCGTTGATGATCTTTATGCCCTGTCCCAAAATGATCAATTCCATCCTCATGGGCGGAGGTTGGAAGGCCCCCAATCCCCTCTTGATTTCCTTCAGTCCCACCGCCAGGTGGGAAGCGGCTGCAGATGCTGCCAGAGCATTGTATACCTGATGCCTGCCCATAATACTCAAGGAGATGGACGTCTTTCCTATGGGTCCGTTTAACCGGAAAGAGACCCCGCCGTCTCCCCTCGTGCTTATGTCTGTCGCCACCCAGTGAGCAAGACTCGTTATTCCGAAGGACGTCTTCGCCCCCCGAAACCTCTCGCTCAACTCCACCACCCGAGGATCATCGGCGTTGAGGATGAGCCTCCCTTGGGCTTCCATTACATCTAGGAGCTCCCCCTTGGCCTCCATAATCCCCTTCAATGACTTCAGTCCCTCCAAATGGACAGGGCTGATGTTCGTCAGGATCGCCAGGTCAGGTTTTGCTATTTGGGTCAACCTTCGTATCTCCCCTTTGCGGTTCATTCCCATCTCCAAGACCGCCACTTGGTCCTGGGAGTTCAGCTTCAATAGGGAGAGGGGTAGCCCGATGAGGTTGTTAAAATTTCCAGGATTCTTCAATACCTTGTAGCTTTCCCCGAGGATCCCGGCCAACATCTCTTTCGTGGTGGTCTTGCCGTTGCTGCCCGTAATGGCCACAAGGGGGATTGGGTGTCTTTCACGCCAAAAGCTGGCCAAGTCCCCCAGAGCCTGGAGGGTATCTCGCACCTTTATCACGGGGATGGTCTCTGCCAGAATCCCTGGGATTTCCTTCTCCACCACCCCCCCCGTCCCCCCTTTCTTCGCCGCCTCAGCGATGAATTGACTCCCGTCGAATTTCTCCCCTTTCAGGGCGAAAAACAGTTCCCCCGACCTGATGGACCTGGAGTCGGTGGAGACACCGGCAAAGGAGGCTTGTGGGTCCCCCTGTGCCAGAACCCCTCCGGTGGCCTCTAAGATTGTCTTCACCGAGAACTTATAGTCCTCCGAGCTCATGCCCTCCTGCCTTTTTCCTCCAAGGCCCTTTCTGCCTCCTTGCGATCGTCAAAGGGCAACCTCTCCTCACCGATAATTTGGTAATTTTCGTGGCCTTTGCCGGTGATGAGCACTAAATCGTGAGGGCCAGCCAGAGATATGGCTTTATTGATGGCTTCCCTTCTATCGGGGATGACTAGATAGCGATGGGGAGAGACTTCCCTGGCCCCTTTTTCTATCTGCTCGATGATCTTGAAGGGGTCTTCGGTGCGGGGATTGTCGGACGTGATGATGGCCAGGTCCGCCCATTGGACACCTATCTTCCCCATGAGGGGCCTCTTACTCCTATCCCTGTCCCCACCGCAACCAAAGACTACTATTAATCTCTCCTTTGCCAGTCTTTTTATGCCCTTGAGGGTCTTCTCCAGCGCATCAGGGGTATGGGCATAGTCGACGAGGATCCACGGACTCCCGTCTCCGACCTTCTCCATCCTCCCTGGGATCCGGGAGAGCCCCTCTATCCCCTGTCGTATGGTCTCCAGGGAAATTCCCAGGGAGATCCCCACCGTCGTTGCTGCTAAGATATTGTATAGATTGTACTCACCAATAAGGGTAGTTTTGATCTCCAATGATCCTAAGGTGGTGGAAAGCATGGTCTTTATCCCCTTCAGCGAGACCTCCTCGCGTAATACCCTCACCTCACCTTGGTCATGGCCATAGGTCATCGCGCGGAGAGGGGGGAGTTCCTTTTTGAACTCTCTCAGCAGAGGGTCATCGATGTTAACGATAGCCCAAGGATCCTTCTTTGCCTCGGTCAAGATCTCTTGAAAGAAGCGTTTTTTCGCGGCGAAATATCTATCCATGTCCTCGTGATAGTCTAGGTGCTCTGGGCTGAGGTTGGTGAAGACCCCCACGTCAAAATGGCACCCTCTCACCCTCTCCTGATCCAGGGCGTGGGATGAAACCTCCATCACCACATACTCTGCCCTGCCTGTGGCCATCTCGTACAGCAATCGTTGCAGGTCATAAGACTGAGGGGTAGTGATAGAGGCAGGAAGCTCTTTCCCCTCAAACCTGTAGTTTATGGTCCCGATCACCCCTACTTTCCTCCTCGCCTTTTTGAGGATTGACTCTATGAGATAGGAGGTCGTGGTCTTTCCATTGGTCCCTGTTATCCCTATCAGTTTTATCTCCCGGGAGGGGTGGGAGAAAAATTCCGCTGAGATTTGGGCCAAGGCCTTTCTAGAATCTGCCACTAACACCATGGGGACATTGATGGGGACTGCAGGTATCCTCTCCACGATGAAGGCTCGGGCCCCCTTTTTAGTAGCCTCCTCTATGAAGTGATGTCCGTTGTTTTTCGCGCCCCTAACGGCCACAAAGAGATCTCCCTCCTTTACCCGATGGCTGTGGTAAGAAATATCCTCAATCTCCAAATCTATTTCGCCCTTCGACTCTATCGCATCCACGGAGCGGATCAGCTTGGACAACTGCATAATTTTGTCCTCATCTGGTGGGGGCGAATCTCAGGAAGACCTCCGCTCCCTTTTCCAAAGGGGTTCCTGGATTTGGCCTCTGTTCTTCTAATATGCCGCTTCCCGCCAACCTGATTCTAACTTTTTCTCTCTCCAGTCTTACCAAGGCCTGTCTCATAGAGAGACCATGCAGATCAGGCATCAGGTGATGGGGGTGATTCTTCTCGTTTCTAGCTTTCTGTTTCCGAACGGGGGTGGCCTTCACGATATTCAATCTTTTCCCCATACCCCCTTCTTTCGGGCGGACACCCATGTACTGCATGAGTTCGTGGGCAATCCTCTTGAAAATAGGTGCTGCCCCCACCCCCCCATAAGAGGATTTGGTTGGTTCATCCAAGACCACTAGAATGGCCATCCTGGGATCGTCAGCAGGTATGAACCCCATAAATGAAGCGATAATCTTCTCTTCTGAGTATCCACCTTTAGCGCGATCGGCCTTTTGGGCGGTGCCGGTCTTGCCCGCCACCTCATAACCCGGCAGACGGGCTAGGGAACCCGTCCCTCCTCTCTTTACCACTTTGGTTAAAATGGAGGTGATCCGACGGCAACTACGCTCTGAAAGGACCCTTCTCCTCACTTCGGGCGAGAATTCTACCACTACCCTCCTCCTCGCGTCGGTTATCTTCTCCACAACATAGGGCCTCATTAACTTTCCACCATTGGCAATGCAACTGAAGGCGGTGATCAACTGGAGGGCCGTAACAGACACCCCTTGTCCAAAGGAAATACTGGCCAAGTCGACGGGTGACCACAATTGCGGGGGGCGAATGTTGCCTATGACCTCTCCCACGAGATCGATCCCCGTCTTTTCGTTGAGTCCAAAGGCACACAAATTGTGGTAGAATCTCTCGGCGCCCAAGGATTCTCCCACTTTGGAGGCACCTATGTTGCTGGAGAACTTTATTACATTCCGCAACGACAGCCATCCGTGGCGTTTTATATCGTGGATGACGTTTCCCCCTATCTTATAGGCCCCATTTTCACAAAAGAAAATGTCGCTCTCTTTTGCTATTTCTTCCTTCAAAGCGGCGGCAAGGAGAAACACCTTCAGGAGGGAGCCAGGCTCAAAGGGATCGGTGATAACGCGATTCCGCCATCTGTCAGGGCTATACTCCCAAAACAGGTTGGGGTTAAAAGAGGGTTGAATGGCCATGGCCAGGATCTTTCCGGTAAACGGTTCCATGACCACTACCATCCCCGCCCGGGCCTTCAGGTCCATAACCCCTCGCCGCAATTCCCTTTCTGCCACGTATTGGACCCGTAGGTCGAGGGTGAGATGGAGATTGTAGGGGGATCTGAACCCCTTTTCCCCTGCAGAGATATATATCCACCTCCCCAGGGCATCTTTCTCCAATACCACATATTCATCTGTGTTCCTCAGACACTTGTCATGCACTTTTTCCAGTCCCTCTAGCCCTTGGGAATCCATCCCTGCAAAACCGATTATATGGGACCCCAATTCTGAATTGGGGTAAAACCTCCTGCTTTCAGGGATGAAACCCACTCCGTCAAATCCCAAAGCCTCGATCTTCTCCTGTTGGGCAGGGGTAATCTTTCTCTGCAACCATACGAATGATTTGGGGCTCGATAGGAGACTCTGGATTTTGCGAACATCGGTTCTCAGGATAGGTGCCAGTTTCCTAGCGACTTTCCGTTTATTCTTTATCTTCGTGGGCTGTGCATAGAGGGAGTTGACCTTAATGCTCACCGCCAACTCCCTCTCCTTGGCGTCATAGACGGTCCCTCGGTGAGGGGGCAAACTGATACTCCCATAATAATATTGATGCTGGGCCAATTCGAGGGATTTGTCCCTTTCCAGGACCTGCAATTGATACGCGCGCACCGCAATCAAGCCGAAGCAGAGGGTAAAGCCGACAAAAACTAAGCATGCCCGAAGCTTGAAAAAGTATTTGGCCCGATCTTTCATTTTATTATTATAAGCTGCTCCTTGCGGGGAAGGTTCATTCCCATTTTTTCTCTGGCTCTTCTCTCCACCTGTTGTGCTGAGCATAGGGTGGCAATCTCTAACTTTAGTTCGTTGTGAGCGATGATGGCCGCCTCTTTCTCCCTTAAGGCCGAGGAGATTTCGTAGCCGAGTTTCACCACCTCGACCCTCGTCCATATATAAAAGATGATGCTCAAGACGAGGACCAGACAGAGACACGGCAGCAGAACGGAATGGCGTCCGGTCCTCGCCCTCACCTTTGCAGCGATATTTTGCCCTTGTAGGACCTTCGTGTCAGCAATGGGATGGGTGGAGACGGCCAAGTCGCTCATTGTACGCCTCTTTTTTTATACTTTCTCTGCCACCCTCAGCTTTGCGCTCCGAGAGCGGGGGTTATCCCTCAGCTCCTCTGGACGAGGGGTGAGGGGTCTCCTGGTAATTATCTGCAAGACCTTCTCTCTCCCCCCACAGACACACTGTGGGAGGTTAGGGGGGCAGATACAGGTGGATTCCATCCTGTTAAAGGACTGCTTGACTATCCTGTCCTCCAAAGAGTGAAAAGATATCACACAAATTCTCCCTCCCCTGTTTAGCAGAGAAGGGACTTCTTTCAAGGCTTCGTTTATCTTTTTGAGTTCCTCGTTAACCGAGATCCTCAGCGCCAAAAAGGTCTTGGTCGCTGGGTGTACCCTGCGGGGATGATACCGTCTCGGGATGGCTCGGGAGACAATCTCCGCCAATTCCCTAGTGGTCCTGATGTCCCCCTGCTGCCTCTTTTCCCCGATGGTCTTGGCTATTCTTCTGGCCCATCTCTCTTCGCCATATCTCATTAACATATCCTCTATAGCCTTCAGGGGGAAATGGTTGACTATATTGTAAGCCGTCAATTCTCTTCTCTTGTCCATCCTCATGTCGAGGGTGCTATCGTGTTGAAACCCAAACCCCCGCCTTGCCACTTGAAGGTGAAAAGTGGATACCCCTAGATCGAAGAGGAGGCCGTCGAGTTTCCTTAACCCCAAACTATGCAAGATACGAGGGAGACGGACAAAGTCATCGTGGATGAGGGTCACCCTTTCAGCATACGCCGCCAACCTTTTGTTCGCCCTCTCAAGGATCTCTTCATCCCAATCGATTCCGATAACTCTACTCTGCTGCGAGGCCCGCAAAATCTCCTGGGCGTGTCCCCCTTCACCCACGGTAGCATCGACAAATATCCCT